>DATKRC010000101.1:0-98027 GCA_035532375.1 Acidimicrobiales bacterium | reverse complement strand
ATGGTCGCACCGTTGCGAAAAACTCTCGAGGCCACCCCTCGACCCTGCGTCGTGATCGCGCTCGGTGACTGTGCTCGAGATTGCGGGGTCTTTCGCGGCGGCTACGGCGTGGTCGGGGCGGTTGAAGACGTGATCGACGTCGACGTCACTATCCCGGGCTGCCCACCCGACCCAACGATCATTATTCAAGCCTTGCGCGGACTGACCCGGCGTTGACGAGCGGGATTCTTCTGGCCTGTGGCTCACTCGTGAGTCTGACGGGGGCTCTTGGCGGGGCAGCACTGCCAAGGCCCTGGAGAGTTCCCGTTTCGGCGACGCTTATCGCTACGGCGTGTGTCGTTGAGTCGGTCGCGGCCATTGATGTTCTCGCCACAGGTCAGACAGCGAACTGGCACTCGAGCCAGGTGCTTCCATTGACCGGGGCGTCTTTGGCTCTTACTCCGCTGGGTGCGATCTTCGTCGTGCTGGTTGCGTTGGTTGCGGTGCCTGCGGCGATCTACTGGATCGGGTACGCGCCACACGGGATGTCTGCTCGACCGACGGCGGGTAGCTTCGCGGTGTTCATCACCGGCCTACTGATTGTCCCCGCCGCCGCGAGCGTCGCGACCTTCATGTTTCTCTGGGAGATGATGGCCCTCACTTCGCTCGCTCTCGTCCTCACCGATCAAGGCCGCCGCGAGGCTGCGCGCAGCGCAGGTGTCTGGTACGGCGTGATTACGCACGTCGGTGCGGCATTCATTCTTGCGGCGTTTCTGATCCTGGCCGCTCACTCTGGTGGCCAATCGTTCACTGCGTTGGAATCGCACGCCCGGGCATTGGCGCCTGGAGTGCGCGCGACGATCTTCCTCTTGGCTCTCGTCGGTTTCGGTTCGAAGGCGGGCGTCGTACCCTTCCATGTTTGGCTGCCCAAGGCCCACCCCGAGGCTCCGAGCCCGGTATCCGCTCTTATGTCCGGAGCCATGGTCGCCTTAGGCGTGTACGGAATCGTGTTGTTCGGTGACGTTCTATTGGGTGGCGGACCGGTTTGGTGGTGGCTCATTGTTCTCACCTTGGGCGCGGTGTCGGCTCTGTTCGGTTCGCTACATGCGGCCAACAGTACGGACCTCAAGAAGCTCTTGGCGTACTCCACGACCGACAACATCGGCCTAGTCCTTTTAGCGCTGGGAGCCTCGGGACTCTTCTCCGCGACTGGGCACGCGCGCTTGGGTGCGCTGAGTTTGGTGGCCGCCTTGGTCTTGTTGGTTAACCACGCGATGTTCAAAGGCGCGCTCTTCCTCGCGGCGGGTTCGGTGCAGGTGGCGACCGGAACCCGCGACCTCGATGAACTGGGTGGGCTCTTGCGACGTATGCCCCAGACCGGAGCACTCTTTCTCGTGGCCGCCGCCTCTATCTGTGCGATGCCTCCATTGAATGGCTTCGTAGGGGAGTGGCTGCTCTTCCAGAGCCTGTTGCACGGCGTCAATCTGGGTAACACGGCGGGCGACATTGCCATCCCCGTCGCGGTCGCGGCGCTCGCGCTCACCGCCGGACTGACGATCGTTGCCTTCGTCAAAGCGACAGGAGTCGGATTCTTAGGGCGTCCCAGATCGCCCGGTGCTGAAGTCGCACTTGAAGTTCCATTGAGCATGCGCATGAGCACGGGACTGCTCGTCACGATGTGCGTCGTAGCGGGAGTGGCGCCAATGGTGATCCTGCCCGCCGTAGAGCGCGCGGTTCGTGCGGCGTTGCCCGGCGTTGGATCCGCGCCGTTGGTGCACGGCGTCCGACTTCAATTGGTCAGTGTTCGCGGCGTCCTCGCTCCCACGGTCTTAGCCGTGTCACTGGTAGTCGCCGTAGCCGTGGTCGTGTTCGCGCGGCGTGCGCTGGCCCGACGGAGAGTCGTTCGCGTGACTGAGGTCTGGGGTTGTGGGCGCGAGCTGGTGACTGCGCGTATGCAGTACACAGCAACGTCGTTTGCCGAGCCGGTGCAACGTGTCTTTGACGACGTATTGCGCCCAGTGCGTGACATCGACGTCAGCCACGTTGCGGAGTCACGCTACGTCATCGAATCAATGTCGTATCGAAGTCACGTGAATGACCAAATCGAGAATGCTCTCTACCTCCCAGTGATCAGGGCGATACGACGCTGGGGCCAGTTCGCGCGTCGGCTCCAGCCCGGCAGCGTGCACCGGTACTTGGCGTACGGACTCGTCGCGCTCGTCGTCACCTTGGTGGTCGTCGCGGTGCTCGGATGAACACACTTCTGCACACGATGGGCGTCGCCGGCGCCTCGGGCCTTCAAGTGGTCCTGACCGGCGCTGGCGGACTGGTTCTCCTCGGTCTCATGCGCAAAGTACGGGCCCGATTAGAGGGACGGGTAGGCGCCCCGATTCTCCAACCGCTCCGTGATGTTCGCAAGTTGATGCGTAAAGAGCGTCTGCGACCTGAGTTCGCGACGTGGATCTTCCCGCTGGCTCCGGTCATCCTCGTGGCGACCGTCGGGGTGGCGGCCGTGATGACGCCGCTCGTCACGTCACGTCCGGCCCTGAGCAGCGGTGCAGACCTGTTCGTCGTGGTGTACCTACTGCTGCTCGGCTCGACGATTATCGCACTGGCAGGTCTGGACGCCGGGACGGCGTTCGGCGGAATGGGCTCGAGCCGGGCGCTCACCATCGGCGCACTGGCCGAGCCCGCACTCTTGGTCACGATCCTCGCCCTTTCGATCTCGGCGCACTCCTCGAACTTCCCGGTGATCATTCGCGCGACGATCGTCGATCCCGGCGTCATCATCTCGCCGGCGCGCCTCTTCGCACTGGCGGCTCTGCTCATTGTGATCGTCGCAGAGTGCGGACGGCTTCCGGTGGATAATCCCGCGACGCACCTCGAACTGACGATGATCCACGAAGCAATGATCCTCGAATATGCCGGTCCGGATCTGGCGCTCGTAACACTCGGTGAGGCGATGCGTCTCGCGCTCTTGCTGGGAGTGTTCGTCAACCTGATCGTTCCGTGGGGTATCGCTTCGTCCACGTCGATCGCCGCGATCGTCCTCGGAATGGTCGTGTTGTGCGCCAAGGTCGCCACCGTTGCCTGCGCCCTCAGCTTCGCCGAAGTCTTCATGGCCAAGTTGCGCCTGTTCCGTCTTCCAGAACTGCTCGCCGGTGCCTTCGTGCTGGCGCTCCTGGGTGTTGTAAGCGGCGTGGTGGCCAAGTGAACCACTCCGCTTACGCCAGCCTCCTCGGACTGGGTTGCGCGGCGATTGTGCTGTGCGCGGTCGTCACCTTGTGGCGGCGTTCTCTGCGCGCGATCGTGCGAGCGCTCGCTGTCCAAGGAGTAGCTCTCGCGTTGGTGGCGCTGACGCTCGGCCTGCACGGTCATAACCGAGGTCTCGAGATCGTTGCCGTACTCGTCTTCGTCGCCAAGGGCGTGGTCGTGCCAACATTGATAACGAGGGTCGTACGCCACGACGTCGCGAGTCGCGAGACCCAACCGCTCGTCAACGTTCCCGCTTCCCTTGTCGCGGCCGGTGTCTTGATTTTCCTCGCTTTTTCCGCATCGCGATCGGTCAGCGTCCTTGCTTCGAGTGCGTCCGGTCGACTCATCCCTTACGGGATGGCCGCGATGCTGATCGGATTCTTCGCCCTGGCGACGCGTCGAAAAGCGGTATCGCAAATAGTCGGTCTCCTCCTTGTTGACAACGGCATCGCGCTCGTTGCCTTCCTGGCGACGGCGGGTGTCCCGCTTATCGTCGAGCTCGGCGCGTCGCTCGACGTGCTGCTCATCGTGGTGGTCCTCCAGGTCCTCGCGACCCAGATGCGACTTCGCCTAGGGTCCTTGGACCTGGATCAGCTCGCTGAATTGCACGACTGATGTTGTGGGTGATCCTTTTCGTCCCGGTGGGGTGCGCCGCGCAGTCGGGTCTCGTGCCCTGGCGACGGTCAACCGGATGGGCCGGTGTCGCGTCCGCGTCCATCGTCTTGGTCGCAGGAATCGCACTCGCCGTGAAAGTGGTCGATGGACACGCCGCCGTTAGTTACGGCGACGTGCTGCGCGCTGACGCCCTAAGTGCGTTCATGGTCATCGTGATTGGCGTCATCGCGTTGTTGGCGACACTCCAGGGCGTGCGCTACGTCGAGGCCGAGATCTCGACGGCTCGCTGTACCACTCGACACGCGTCGCTCTACGCCGTCTTGATTCAGGGTTTTCTCGCCACCATGCTTTTGGCAGTGCTGGCCGCGAATCTGGGCGTGATGTGGGTCGCGATTGAGGCGACGACCATCGTGACCACTTTCCTCGTCGGGCATCGCAACACGCGCGGATCATTGGAAGCGTCCTGGAAGTACATCGTGATCTGTTCGGTCGGAATCGCCCTCGCGTTTCTCGGCACGGTCCTCGTCTATCTGGCCTCGCTGCACGCGTCCCCTCACGGGTCAGGCGCGTTGGACTGGACTTCATTAGTCGCCCAGTCACACCATCTGAACCCCGGCGTCATGCGTCTCGCCTTTGCCTTGATCGTGTTGGGATTTGGCACCAAAGTCGGTCTCGCGCCGATGCACAGCTGGTTGCCCGACGCTCACAGCCAGGCACCCGCGCCCGTGTCGGCACTGATGTCAGGAGTACTGCTGACCGTCGCCTTCTATGCCATCCTGCGCTTCAAGGTGATTGCCGATGAAGCGCTCGGGCCAGGATTTGCACGCTCGCTTCTGGTTATCGTCGGCTTGTTATCACTAATTGTCGCGGCGTCACTACTGCTCAGCCAGCGCGACTACAAGCGCATGCTCGCCTACCACAGCGTGGAGCACATGGGACTCATTGCCCTCGGAGCGGCGGCGGGTTCGACGCTGGCGATCGCCGCAGTTCTCTTGCACATCTTGGGTCACGGCATCGCCAAAGGTGTGCTCTTCTTGGCCTCCGGCGAGATCCTCCTGGTTGAGGGCACTAGTGAGATCAAGGACGTCCCGGCACTGCTCAGTCGCCGGCCCGTTCTAGGGGGAATCTTCGCCTTCGGCCTGGTGGCTCTCTTGGGCTTTCCTCCGTTCAGTCTCTTTGTGAGCGAGCTCAATATGTTGCGCGCGGAGTTCCGAATGGGTCTCGGCTGGGCGGCGGGCATATCCCTCGTGTGTATGGCGGTCATCTTCGGTGCCGTGATGTCCCACGGGCGCCACATGCTTTTCGGTCCTAAAGGTACCGACGCGCCGGCCGTGACGTCGGCGCTGGTTGCGGTACCACTCATCGGCGGGCTCATCGGATGTGCCTTCATCGGAGTTTCGGTCTGGCCCCTCGGGTCACTGCTTCACGCGGCGGCCCACGTGGTGGCGATATGAACGCCGCCACCGTACTGACCGAACTGCTCGCACGCACGGGACCCCTCAGGGAATCGGTGTCGGTCGTGAAGGACGAACTCTCAATGCTCGCGGGAACGTTACTAGAGCGCGGCTACCGGCTCGCGCTGGTCTGCGCGGTCGACGGGGAGCTTGACATTCGAGTTGTCTATCTGTTCGTGGCGGGGCCGCCGGACCGTCGGATCGAGCTCGTCATCACGACGGATCGTGACCGCCCGCAGGTGCCGTCACTGGCGTCGCTTTCGTTCCCGGCGAGCCGATTCGAAAGGGAGATCAACGATCTCTTCGGCGTCGTGCCGGTCGGGCACCCCGCGCCGCGCCGCCTGGTACTGCACCAGCACTGGCCCGAAGGCTGGCATCCGATGCGCCACGATTCGCCCGAGTCGGTTCCGATGGCCCAGGATGTTGCGTCGTACCCTTTCGTTGAGGTCCAGGGGCGGGGCGTCTATGAGATCCCCGTCGGACCGGTCCACGCCGCCCTCATCGAACCGGGTCACTTTCGTTTTTCAGTAGTGGGCGAGACGATTCTGAAAATGAAGGCGCGACTTTGGTTCGTTCATAAGGGCGTCGAACGGCTCTTCGAGGGTCGTGACTTCGAGTCAGGAGTGGAGCTCGCCGAGAAGATCTCTGGTGACAGCGCCGTAGGTCATTCGCTCGCGTGGTGCCGCGCGGTCGAAGAGGCCCTCGGCGTTACGGTGTCGCCCCGTGTCGAGGAGTTGCGCGTGGTGCTCTTAGAGCTTGAGCGGCTTTACAACCACGTCGCCGACATCGGGGCGCTCTGCAATGACGTCGGCTTTGGATTGGCTCAGGCGAGGGCGCTCACATTACGGGAGCGACTGTTGCGACTGAATCGTGTGGTGACCGGTCATCGGCTGTTGCGCGGAGGAATAGAGGTTGGAGGTGCCAAAGTGATCGCGATGCCAGACTCAGGAGAGTTGGACGCCATCGGCGAGCAATTCGCCGAACTCCTTGCCCTCGCCCGAGGGCAAGGAACGGTAATGGATCGATTCTTGGGCACCGGGGTACTTCACTTGAATGATGTGGAGAATATTGGAGTACTCGGCGTCGCCGCTCGCGCGTCGGGCGCGATCTACGACGCTCGTTCCGCTCATCCGACTGCCGCTCCATTGGCCAAGTTCGCCCCGGCGCATTCGACGCAGGGCGACGTTCTGGCTCGTTTCAATATTCGCGTTGACGAAGTCGCAATGTCGCTGAACCTTTTACACGAGTATTGCGCCAGACCTGGACACCTAGGAGGGTCAATCATGTCGGACACGTTCGCTCGCACTGGCTCAGGATCGGGCATCGCCGAGGGGTGGCGAGGAGCGATCGTTCATCGCGTCGAGGTCGATGAAGGATTGTTGACTCGCGTCAAGGTCGTTGACCCTTCGTTTTTCAATTGGCCGGCCCTGGCGGTCTCACTCGCCGACACCATCGTCCCTGACTTCCCACTCGTGAACAAGAGCTTCAATTTGTCCTACGCGGGCAATGACCTATAAACCATGAGAGGCACGCCGATGACCAATACCCCCATCTACCAAATCAAGGCCGAGTTCTTCAAGACCCTCGGACATCCGGCCCGCATCCGAATCCTCGAAGTGTTGCGAGAAGGTGAGCACTCGGTGAGTGACCTCGTCCCCGAGGTCGGGCTCGAGGCGTCGCACCTCTCCCAACAGTTGGCGGTCTTGAGAAGATCAAATTTGGTCCACACCCGAAAAGTAGGAACGAGCGTGGTGTACTCGGTCTCCAATCCGATGGTCTTCAAACTCCTCGACGTGGCTCGCAAGATTCTGACGTCGTCCTTAGTTGACACTCGTGCCCTTCTCGAAGAGCTCGAGGATTCGTAACTACCCGGATGGCGCATCGCCGCACTGCCACCGATGAACGGATTCGTGAGTGAGTGACTCGCGTTCCAGGGTCTCTTTCAACGGTTCCGAGTCCACAGCCGTGCCATCGCAATCCTGATAAAGCTGGCGGCCGCGGTGCTCGGATTCACGGCGGGCCCCGCGGTGTTCGCCTTCGCGCGAACTTTCGGAACGGGGTTCCTCGGCATGCCCGGTAGTTCCGCTGCTGCGGAGTGCCCAAGTTTGACTAACCGCAACATGACCGAAAATGACCGCCGGCTTGTGTCGAAGGGTAGGGCCCTGTCAAAGCCACTCAATCTCCGTCCAGCAAAACGGATCCCTATGACCAAAGTCGCGAGCGCTCAGGCCGTTTCGACCACTTTGCTCACGATCCACGCATGCTTGCCGACCTGACGACCGCGACGAAATCCATATTGGTCGAAGAGTTCGGCGGTAGCGCTGAATAAAAAACGACCTTGCGCTTCGCGGTCGACAGTCACCTCCGAAATCGCCTCGACGAGGCCGCCGCCCGCTTTAGCGATTTGGCTGAGTGCGCCTTCCAACGCCGTGCGAGCGATGCCCTGACTGCGATGCTTCTTGTCCACAAAGATGCAAGTGATCCGCCATTCCGGAAATGGCGGCGGGTCCTTGGCGTACTCGCGCTTGTGTTTGATATTGGAGAGCTCTTCAGGACTACCGTACTGGCACCAGCCTTGCACTTTCCCGCCTTCGTCGAATACGAGTGCAGCGTGAGCTCGTCCTGTCTTCACTCGGTCTTCTTTGACGTCTCGATAGTTGAGCTCCCTCCGGCCACACTCGCGGTGGTACGCGATGCACCAGCATCCGCCATAAATCCCGTTATTTCGATCTACGATTTCCGCGAAGGCATCCCACGAAGAGGCGCTGAGAGGACGGACGGAATACGACATCGCAGTGTCCTTTCTAGCCTGAAGGCGACCGTCAATCCAGCGTGCAATCCTAGTTCGCTGCCCACGCATCAGAATGTAGGTACTGAAGGCAGGAAGGGACTATCAGCCTCATCTTGGTGTCGTTTTCGCATTACATCATGAGCATTCGCGTCGACATTGCGGACGATTCCGTTCCGACCCGGCGACCTCTATCGGCCGGCAAAATCACCAACAACATCTTACGACTCTTCGGTCAGGGTCCCGCCCGGATTTTCGAGCCGGCCGTTTTCAACCTCAACACCGTTAGCCTTTTCGGCTCCTGAGACTCATCTCACGCAAGCATCGAGACGCTCAGCGGACTTCTTGGTGCATCAATCTCGAATTACGGGGTGGTGGCGCGTTGCTCAGATGATGGGCAATGAAACAGACGTATCGATCAAGAATCCTTGTTCGACGACGACCGTGATTGTGGGGGGAACGATTCGATAGAGCTCGACGGCTGCACGTGTCGCGACTCGAGCGGCGAGTGTTGGGGCCCTGACTCTGGCGCTGGCGGACGCGACCTGGCGGACAGGGCGAAAACAGCGACGACGCAGCACCACAGGGCGCTGCCTACGGCGAGGTGCACGTCGGCGATGCCGGCACGACCCCCATCCAGTGCGGTGATCGCCCCGGCGACGATCTGCAGCGCGAGCAACACCAGCGCGGCGTACGCCAAGTTGCGCTCGACCGCATCAGTGACCTTGCGGCGCACCAGACCCACCACGAAGGCAATAACGAGGACGGAGCCGATGAGGACCATCGAGCGGTGGACGAGTTGCAGGGTCACGGGGCCTGCGGCGGCCGGGCTCGAGAAGCAAGCCGGCCACGACGTGCACGCCGACTGGGCTCCTCCGTTCACCACGATCGAGCCGGAGATGAAGACCAGGTAGAGCGCGACCACGGCCGACCAGGCGAGCCGTCCGGGCCCGTTCGTCAGCGACCAGGAGCGCTCCGGCGAGACGAACGGCGCGACGGCAGTCACGGTCACGATGCCAAGGAAGAACGTCGCTACCAACAGGTGCAGTGCCACGGTGACGGGTGCGTTATTGGTGATCACCGTAATGGCCCCGAGCACGATCTGGACCACGATGACGCTCACCGACGCCAGCGCCGGAATGAACACGTGGTGAGCCAGTCGGCCCGCGCGCCACGTCGCCACGGCGAGGACGATGATGAGCACGGTGACGAGCGAAGCGAGGTAGCGGTGCGACTGCTCCATAAGTGGGTGAAAGGTCGAGAGGGGACCGACCTGGCTCGAGCAGAGCGGCCAGTCCTTGCAGCCCATTCCCGAGTTGGTGACCCGCACGGTGCCGCCGAGCACAATCAGGCAGTACGTCGCTAAGAGCGTCAGGACGGCGAACACCCGAATCAGTCGCATTGGATCAATACCCGTCTTGCCCTCATTCTTGAGTTCCGTCATTGTTTTCTTCCATTCTCTGGAGTCCGGGCGGCCAGAAAGATCGCGACCACGCGAAGGGTGGGCCAAGACCAACGTCGTGCATGCGCTCCCTCGAGGACGGTCCAACTTGCTTCCGGCGAAACTGTTGAGCTCACGGTAAGGTCCTGGGTCTGTCGCTACTAGGGCAGAATGTCCCAAAACGGCGTAGCGAGCGACCAGCCCCCACGTTCCTCAACGTCGGGCCGACCTTTCCGACACCGGATGGTCGCGAATTGGACAAAGAGTGAAGAGTAAAACGCGACGTTCAACTGGCGGCAACACCGTCAAACTGTCAAAAAATTCAGCAGCAGTCCACTCGGTCGCATCGGTGTTATTAAAGAAGGGATCGGATGCCATCGTTACCGCCGGATCGGTCGCGTCGCACACCACCGCAGATGTCGGTCGTCGATGGGGGACTGCTCGGTCACATCTCAAAGTGTGGCGCCAAAATTCGCAGAGGTAACATGCTGTTGAGATGAATGCGACAGATTCACGCACCGAACTGTTGGTGGTCGTCGGCGCCGACTCGGTGACGTTTTATCCGGACCACAATCTCGACGACCTCCACGACGAATCACTCCACCACAGGTACGTTGAGCCCTTCGCCGTCGTGCGACCGAGCAGTACCGAAGAGGTTTCAGCAATCGCGAAGATCGCGAGTCGACACGGCCTAGCGATGACGGCACGGGGTTCCGGTACCGGGCTCTCGGGCGGCGCGACGCCAGTAGCCGGTGGGATTGTCATCAGCTTCGAGCGAATGAATCAGGTTCTGAGTGTTGACCTCAACGATCATGTGGCGGTCGTGCAACCCGGACTGACGTTGCGCGAGTTGGGTGAGTATCTTCTTTCGTCCGGTCTTCGCTACCCCGTCTACCCGGGCGAGCTCTCCGGATCGATTGGTGGCAATGTAAACACAAACGCGGGGGGAATGCGCGCCGTGCGACATGGAGTTACGCGCCAGAACGTATTAGGGCTCGAACTCGTGCTCGCCGACGGGACGGTGCTGCGTACCGGCGGTCCGGTCGTAAAGTCCTCGTCTGGCTACGACCTCACACAACTGGTCATCGGTAGCGAAGGAACACTCGCGCTGGTGACCGAAGTCACTTTGAAGCTCTCACCGGCACTCGCGCACGCCGCAACATTGCTCGTGCCCTTCGCGTCACTCGACGCGATCACACGCGCGGTGCCGACGGTCGTGGCGTCGGGACTGCAGCCGTCGATGCTCGAGTACCTCGACGTCGTAACATTGTCAGCCGTCACAGCGGCGACGTCACTGGAGCTCGGAGTGGAAAAGACCGTCGACGAAAGGGCATTGGCATATTTGATCGTCGTCCTCGAGACGCGCACCGCGGAACAGTTAGACGACGACGTGGTCGACCTCGGCACCATGCTCGAAGCGGCCGGTGCGTTGGACGTCTACGTGTTGCCCGAGCAAGCCGCGTCTCGACTCATCGCAGCTCGTGAACGGCTGTTTTGGGTGTCGAAAGATGCCGGCGCCAAAGAGATCGTCGATATCGTCGTGCCACGCTCGGCGGTGACGTCGTTCCTCAAGGAGGTGGCTCGCATTGGCGCGCGTCACGCCACGTCCATTACCGGTTGCGGTCACGTCGGCGACGGTAACGTTCACCTCGCGGTCTTTCTACCTGACGACGACGAACGCACGATTCTGATGCGCGAACTGTTCATCGAGGGTCTCGGACTTGGTGGACAGATTTCCGGCGAACACGGCATTGGTTGCGACAAACAGCAGCATTATTTGGCCCTCACCGATCCCACTGTGCTGGAGCTTGAGCGAGGCGTCAAGCGAGTGTTTGACCCGCAGTCTCTCCTCAATCCGTTTCGATTGTTCGATGATCGAGTTGAGGAACACTTTTTCGCAGAGTCACTGGACACGGAGTAACGATGCACATCGAGTTGTGCTGCGTGGCAACAGTCATGACCAATTAGCGCGCCGCGCATATCACAACGCAACAGTGAGCCGGAACGCGCTAGGTTCGCCACCCATACCCTCATGCTGAATTCTTTCGCGCATAACCGCGCGTCGAGTGACCCGCTGATGACCGTACCGCCGCTGCCGCCAACATGAATGTAGTGAGCGATCTCACCGGGGCTGCTTCCACGCTGCAGTAAAAGCGCCATGAGCTTCTTGCCAGTTTCAACGCTTCGATCACCAACGAGCGTGTAGTTCGTTTGAAACAACATTTTCAATCCTCCCTTGAAAATAACCTATGTGTGCGAGACGTAGCACACCAAAAGTGGCGAAGCTCTGCCGATGAATTTCGAAGTAAATCTCCTTCGAGGGAGGTTTAGGGACCGGGCCCTGAGCGTACGTCGGTCGGTGGCGTTATTCAAGGCTCGTGGAACGAGCGCGGAAATAGTTAACCGAGATCGATCGCGCGATCACCGCAACAGCTTGCCGCAGTTTGAGGTTTCAATATCGGCACTTATGTTCTGCTACCGAATTTTCCTAGTCCCGCCAGACTCAAGTGCCCGAACGAAGTGATGCGGCGTACTTCTTCCACTGACGCTCGCCGACGAAGCGGTACAGCAATTTGACTGGTGGTGGCAGGTTCGAAAGCATGTAGGTGCGGTCAGTGGCACTCAGTGGCTCCAGGATCATGCCGAACGCGATGAGTTTCTTGTTGGCTGGTATCGAGGCGATGCCGTGCTTGGCGAGTGCGTCCCACTCTTTTTGCGTCACCGTCACTGCGGCCAGCGGAACGATTTCACGCTCTTCGTTGTCCAGATGCGGCATCAAAGAAGAATTGAGACCGTCGAGTGACGTGGTGAGTGCTTCGGCCGACTCCGACGTAGCCGCAGAGCGCCATTGGGCGCACGCCGCCTGTGCATTGTCAATCGCGCCCTTGACCTCTTGATGTTCGTGGTCGATCTGTTCAGTACGTGCGGCATGATCCGGAACTCGTTCAACCAACAGGGGATAGAGGATCTCGTCCTCTCCCTCATGGTGGTAATGGAGCATGTTGAGTCCGAAATCTATGTGAAGCGAGAGGAACGTGACGCGACCGGCCGACGGCGAAGGATTCGCCCGGACGAGTTGCGCCGACTCTTCGAACGCACGACGGAACGTCTTGTGGATGATGGCCATATCGCGCACTTCAATCGGACTGGTAGATGACACATCGCCCCCTGCATCGAGTTCGGTCCAAAGCCGAACTTGGAAGACGATAACGCAGTTTTAAATTTGGTGCGGCCCGATCACGCAGGCTTTAAGTAGTAGTTCCATATCGAGTGCGGCCGTTGAGAGTAATCGGAAAAGTTCCCATTGAAAATAGCCATGGACAAGGTATCTCAGTGAAGGCCGTAATGACGGAAATGGAACTTTGCGCTAAACGCCAGCGTGCACTGGATTGACGTCGGACCCCAACTCCTTCGGCGCCCGGATCACAACCGCCGACACCAGGAGTCCAGCCAAGGCAATGAACGCGCCGACTTGGAACGCTGTCGTGTAGCCGTGGGTCGTCGCAATATTCGTCGCCTCGTGTGTTGCGGCGGCGTGCGAAACACTGGTGAAACTGGCGAGCTTTGACTTGAAAGCATCGAAGGAAATGGTGGAGAGGATCGCGAGGCCGAGTGCACCTCCAACCTGTTGGGTCGTGTTGAGTAACGCCGACGCCAGCCCAGCTTCGTTGGGCGCCACCCCTGAGACGGCCGTCAAAGTCAATGGGACGAAGGAGAGGCCCATGCCAATCGACACGATGAGGAGCGGCACCACGATGGTTCCGTAGTTGCTGTGAATGGTGAGACGAGTCAGTAACTCGAGTCCTAAGACCGCCGCGGCCGGACCGACGAGGAGCGGAACCCGGATGCCGATTCGGCTGATCATTCGTGATGCGAGAATGGCGGCTGCAATGATTCCGATCGTCATCGGCAAGAATCCGACACCCGTCTTCAGCGCGCTCCATCCCAACACGTTCTGCAAGAACTGAGTGAGGAAGAAGAACATTGAGAACATGGCGGTGCCGATGCAGAGCATCATCGCGTAGACACCCGATCGATTGCGGTTGGAAAAGATGTGCAGCGGCATTAGGGCTTCGGAAGTCCGAGTCTCAATTAGTACGAAGGCCAACAGCAATACCGCCGCTCCGAACAGCGGGATAAGAGTGCTCGTGGCAGTCCAGCTGTGTGAGGCGACGTTGGAAAGTCCGTAGACCAAGGAGAGCATGCCGCCAGTCGCGGTCAGTGCACCCGGAACATCCAACTTGCCGGACGACGTCGATGATTCGTTCAGCGCTCGGGGTGCGAGGAAGAGGATCAGCGCGGCGATTGGCACGTTGACGAAGAAGATCCAACGCCACGACACGAGGTCGACGAGAACTCCGCCGAGAAGCAGACCCACGGCGCCGCCGGCGCCCGCCATGGAGGCGTACACGCCCATGGCCCGGTTGCGTTGCGGGCCTTCGGGAAAGTTGGTCGCAATGAGTGAGAGTGCGGTCGGTGCGGCGATCGCCCCGCCGACTCCCTGAAGTGCCCGGGTGATTATGAGCCATACATCCGTGGTCGCGAAACCTCCGAGTAGTGAGGAGACCGCGAAGGTCGCAATTCCGATCATGAACATCCGACGTTTGCCGAAGAGGTCGCCCGTGCGCCCGCCGAAGAGCAAAAGCCCGCCGAAGGTCAGCGAGTAGGCGGTGATGAGCCATTCGAGGTTATTCACCGAAAAGTGAAGATCATGGTGAATGGTCGGCAGCGCGACGTTCACGATGGTCGCGTCCAGCACGATCATCAGTTGGGCGCCGGCGATGACGGCCAGCGCGAGTCCGAGATGCTTTCCTTCCGTATTGCTGCCGGTGAGTTCCGACGCATCAGTGGTTGTCATGGTGAGTTCCTCGGAGGCTAGGAGTTTCCGGTCGGTGTTGGAGCAGTGGCAAGAGGCAGAATCACGTCACTGATGACGAGTGAGGCGAAGTCCGTATCCGGTAGTTCACCGGTGACGAGTACCTGTTGAATCATGAGGGCTGGAAAAAGTGAAACGAGGAGATCGAGGTTGCGCTCGGTCGAGACTTCACCTCGCGCCACCGCCCGTTCAAAGATGGTTCGGATGACTCGGGTTCGTGGATCGATGATTCGTTCGCGAAACACATCGCGGAGTTCGGCGTCGTGCGCGAGCGCAGTGATGAGACCCAGCATGATCTGCGCGTTGAATCGACTCTCCGGACTACAAGAACCGTGTCCCAGGGCCGCCAGATCACCCTCGAGCGATCCGGTGTCGGCTTCTACGATCGAACCCTTGGAGCAATTGAGGGCATCGACCACGAGCGCCGCTTTGCCCGGCCAACGCCGATAGATCGTCGCTTTGCTGGCGTGCGCGCGGGCAGCGACGGCGTCCATGGTCAACCGGTCGTAACCGATCTCTGAGAGAAGATCGAGCGCCGCTTCGCGAATCGCGACGTCACGAGACATATCCAGCGGGTGGCCGCGATGACGAGTGCCATGACCAACTTGAAGTCCCAATCGACGATTTACAACATCCGTCTGGTCCATTCGCGGTACCACCCTTTCATTCAATTGAGTACTGTACTGTATCGTACACCTCAATTCAACATCCGAATCACCAATGAACAAAAGGATTCGCCAACATTCTGGTCAACTCGTGAGCCAGTTCCGGTGGTGGGACTTTCGTCAGCCGCACCAAGAGGAACCCGGTCACCTTGGGCGATCGGCCACGCATGCAAGTCCTCTGGCCGACAAGTGATATTGAGCGTCGTCGAGCCCACGACACATACGAGGGCTGGGGGATGGGCGTCTGCGTCGCGCTACATCGAGTATTTCGCTCCGGGCGGTGTCACCGCTTCCCAGGGATCGCTCTTCGTGCCCTTGGTCATTTGTTCTCCAATTCCGTTATCGTGATCCGCGAACTACCGGTCGCGGCTTTGGCGTGATCGCTGATCAGCGCGACGATCGTCTCCCAAAAGCGCGGTGCGAGGTCGTGGCCCATGCCGTCGATCGCCTCGAACCGTGCCCCCGGAATCGACTCCGCGGTGCGAACCCCGCCGCTGATGTCAATCAAGGTGTCGGCCCGTCCATGCAGGACCAACGCCGGTGTTCGCACCGAGCGCAGACGTTCACTTCGACTACCCGAAGCGACCACGGCCGCCAACTGTCGAGCGATGCCCTTCGGGCAAAAGCAACGATCGAACGCGGCGCCCACGCGTCGGGCCGTCCGCGCAGGGTCGTATTCGCTCGGGCTGGTGAAGAGCTCTTCGAGCGATTGGCTGCGCGCGATGACCGACTCACGGTCGTGTCCCGGCGGAGCGTAGAAGAGTACGGCGACCTCGCGACTCGCTTGTCCGACATCGCGGTCGCCCGTCGTGGACATGATCGAGGTCATCGATTTCAGGCGTTCTGGATGGTCGATGGCCAACTGCTGGACGATCATTCCGCCCATGGAAACGCCCATGACGTGAGCCGTGGCGATTCCGAGTGCGTCGAGTACCGCGAGAGCGTCGTTCGCCATATCCGAGAGGCGGTACGGCACGTGCGCGTCGCGGCCTTCGCGCACGGCGGCGTTTACGTCCTTGAGGTGCGGGGTGAAGTCGTCCAGTTTGCTCGAGAGTCCGACGTCACGATTGTCGAAACGTATGACGAAGAACCCCTTCTCGACGAACTTCTGGCAGAGCTCGACGTCGAAGTTGATGCACTGGCCGCCGAGGCCGTTGATGAGGAGCAGAGGTTCGTCGTCGGCGTAGCCAAGGGTCTCGAAGTACAACTCGACGGCTTCGTTAGCGGCGAGCGGCATGGACCCTCAGCGTCATTCGAACACCAAACAGCCGTCGTCGAGATCGACGAGTGGCAGTTCGTCGCGCTCGGCCCAATAGTCCTGCGTGTGACGCCATTGAGGTTTGTCGAGCCGTTTTGGCATGAGGTGCATCGAGCGCATCAAGTAGTTGGGATTGAAGTACTCCGCGTCGACCCATTCCAGCCACGGCTCGTCGTCGTCTTCGGGTCGTAGTCGAGGAGTGACGCGTTTGGTTCCGAGTTCGTCCATGTGAATGAGCATCCGATTGACGAAATCACTGACGAGGTCGACGCGGAGGGTCCAGCTGGCGCGGAAGTAGCCGAACACCCACACGAGGTTCGGCACGCCCGTGAACATCATCCCTCGGTAGGTCACCGTGTTGGCGAGGTCCAATGGTTGTCCGTCGATCGAGAACGTGATGTCGCCCAAGACGCTCAAATTGAACCCGGTCGCCGTCACGATGATGTCGGCTTCGAGTTCGTCGCCACCCTTTAATTTGAGGCCACTCTCGGTGAAAGTCTCGATCTCGTCGGTCACGATCGATGCCTGGCCCGCACCGATCGCCTTGAAGAGATCACCGTCCGGCAGGAAGGCAATGCGCTGGCGCCACGGCATGTAACGCGGCGTGAAGTGCGTGTCCACGTCGAAGCCGGGTGGCAGCGCGTCTCGAACGAGATCGATCAGCGCCTTTTTGGCGAACTCCGGCTCTTCCAGGGCCAGTTGGGTCAAAGCGCGCAAGTTGAAGAGACTCTCGCGTCGCACAATGTCGTGAACCCACTCTTCCGGGACCTCCAGTTCGCGAAGGTGATCGGCCAGGAGGTTCCGATTCTCGCCGGTGAAGTAGTAGGTCGGGGAGCGCTGGAGGATGGTCACGTGTGACACGGCTTCGGCGATGGCCGGCACGAGCGTCGCGGCCGTCGCGCCCGAACCGATTACGACGACCTCTTTGTCGCGGTAATCCAGGTCGTCAGGCCAGGTTTGGGGGTGGACGATCGTGCCTTGGAATCGGTCCATGCCCGGCCACTCGGGCGTGTAACCCTCGGCGTGGCGGTAATAGCCCTGACACATCCAGAGAAAGTTGGCGCTGAGGGTGACGCTGTCCCCGCTATCGGTACGAACGGCGTTCACGGTCCAGCGATTGTCATCGCTGCTCCATGACGCCGAGACGACATGATGGCCGTAGCGAATATGTTGCGCGAGGTCGTTCTCGGCGATGACGTCCTTCAGATATTTCTGGATCTCGGTTGCGGTAGCGATCGGCGCGCTGGTCCACGGCTTGAAGCGATAACCAAAGGTATAGAGGTCGCTGTCCGAGCGGATACCCGGATAGCGATGGGTATTCCACGTCCCGCCGAAGTTGTCTTGATTCTCAAGCACGACGAAACTGCGCTCAGTGCTCTGGGTCTGCAAGTGATAGGCCGTGCCGATGCCGGAGATGCCGGCGCCGACGATGAGTACGTCGAAGTGCTCGATGATCACTTCTTGAGTCTCTTCGCGCCGCATGGTCGTCGTCATCTTCGTCCTCCCTTCGTCTTCCCGGCCGGCGCTTGGCTATTCGGTCCTTCCAGTCGGAGATTAGGCGAACTGAGCGTCGAGATCGATCGTCGCTTCGCGCTCTCCGACGCCGAAGAGGCACACGCCTACATCGAGAGTCGTCGGGCCCTGGGCCGGGTCGTATTATTGACGGGCTAAGTCCGTCTAGGAGCTGGGGGAGTCCTCGGCGCTCAGTTCGCCGTGCTCAGATTCGTAGGCCTTGAGAGTTTCAATGTACTTCTCGATGTCGCTCTCGGTCGTCGCTGGTGCACGATTCTGTGTCTGCAGATAGGCAGCCAGCCCCAATTGACGAAGTACGCCGTCGGCACCGCGCTTGGCCTGTACTTCACCGACCTTGGCTTGACCCTTGGCCGCCGCGTCCTTGGCCGCCGAGGCTGCCGAGGCTGCCGATTCCTTTACTTTGTCCATGAATCCCATGGGATCTCCTTTACGTGACCTGCTGAACATCACGATACCGCTCGAGGACCGACTCTCGCCCGGTGACTACAACCTCGTCATCGTCGCGTCACCTTCGATTCGTGGACGGATTTGGTCGCAGAACTCACCGCTCTTAGAATTGAGTCGCGCCATGGATTCTTGTCGCGCCATCGTGCGTAACCAGTTGTCAACTCCCGGGCTCAGAACTGAAGGTTTGCGTCCATGAGTGTTCCCAGTGCCTCGTATTCAGTAACTATGCGCGTGACGCTCGAGAGCCACTCGCGAATCGGCGCGGTCACGACAGCGGTAAGCGACGCCGGCGGTGCCGTGACGGCTCTCGACGTGGTCGATCCCAACGGGTCCGGCATGACGATTGACCTCACGTGCAACGCCATTGACGAGGGTCACTCCGAAATGCTCCGCGAGGCGGTCGAGATCGTCGAAGGAACTCGAGTGATCGCCATGAGCGACCGCACCTTCCTCTTGCACCTGGGCGGCACGATCTCTGTTGAGCCAAAGGTGTCGCTCAAGACACGCGACGACCTCTCGATGGCCTACACGCCGGGCGTCGCCCGTATCTCCATGGCGATCGCCAAGGATCCGTCAGCGGCACGCAAGTTGACCATCAAGCGCAACACCGTCGCCGTGGTGACCGACGGATCGGCCGTGCTCGGGCTCGGCAACATTGGTCCGGAGGCCGCGTTGCCGGTGATGGAGGGCAAGGCGCTCCTATTCAAGCGCTTCGCCGGTATCGACGCGTGGCCCGTCTGCTTGGCGACCCAGGATGTGGATGAGATTGTGCGGATCGTCCAATGCATCGCCCCGGTGTACGGCGGGATCAACCTCGAGGACATCTCCGCGCCACGCTGCTTTGAGATCGAGCGCCGTCTCCGTGACCTGCTCGACATACCGGTGTTCCACGACGATCAGCACGGTACGGCCATCGTCGTGTTCGCCGCGCTCCTCAACGCCCTGCGAGTGGTGGGCAAGGAAATGAAAGACGTCCGAGTCGTCGTGCTCGGAGTCGGAGCGGCCGGTGTGGCGATCTCCAAGTTGTTGCTCAAAGAGGGCGTGGGTGACGTCATCGGCGTCAATCGCGGCGGCATCATCTCGGCGACGGACGAGAAACTCGACAGCGAGCGTCGTTGGTTGGCGAACCACACCAACAAGGAGAAGCGAACGGGATCACTCACCGACGCCATGGTCGACGCCGACGTCTTCATCGGTGTGTCGGGCCCCGATCTGGTGTCCGAAGAGCACTTGAAACTGATGGCGCCTGAATCCATTGTCTTCGCTCTCGCCAACCCCAACCCGGAGGTCGATCCGGTGATGGCACGTCGCCATGCCGCGGTCGTTGCCACCGGACGCAGTGACGAACCCAATCAGATCAACAACGTGCTCGTGTTCCCCGGTATCTTTCGCGGCATGCTCAACGCGGCGGCCAAACAGGTCACCGAGGAGATTGAGATCGCCGCGGGGCGAGCGATCGCTGATGTCGTCACGCCGGGTGAACTGTCGGCGGACTACATCGTGCCGACAGTATTCAATCCGGTGGTCGTCACGGCGGTCACGGACGCAGTGGAGAAGCTCGTAAGCCAGACGCGCTGAATCGCAGGTTCCGTCGTCCGTAACGGCGAAACGCCTTTGTTAGCGTGGTCGGAACATGAAGCTCAGCCACAAGATTCCGATCACGCCGTGGCGGGCACAAAACACCTGGGCGACTCGTCCTCGAATGGTGGTGCCGCTCTTTGGGGGTCTGGCCGCCTTCGGAGTCGGCGAGGGCCTCTTGGTGCAGTCGCAGTGGGGCGCCTCGCCGTGGACGGTCTTCGCCCAAGGGATCGCCAAACACGCCCAGATCTCGCTCGGATGGTCCACCGCGCTCATCAGTCTCGTCGTGCTGCTGGTTTGGTTTCCTCTGCGCCAGCGACTGGGCTTCGGCACCATCGCCAACCTCATCATCATCGCCTACGTCTTGGACCTGACGACTTACGCGGTGGCGGTGCCGCACGCGATCTGGCTGAAGGTCGTCTACGTGGTGGGCGCGGTCCTGTGCATCGGCATCGGCAGCGCTTTCTATCTCACCTGCAACCTGGGACCCGGTCCCCGCGACGGCCTCATGACCGGACTCCATCATCGGTTCCACCTGAGCGTGGTCTACATACGACTTTCTCTCGAGGTCGTGGTACTGACGATCGGATGGTTGCTCGGCGGCACCGTCGGCGTGGCGACCGCGTTCTTCGCCACCACGATCGGCTTCTGTATCGGCGCGAGTTTGAACGTGATGGAACGAACCATCGTCTGGTGGCGAACGTGATCTCGGGCGGACACCTCGCCGAGTTCTTCATCGCCTCGATCACCATCATCATGGTGCCGGGCCCGAGCGTGCTCTTCACCCTGGCGCGCGGGGTCGCCTGGGGTCGTGCCGTGGCGGTCTTGACCGTGCTCGGCAATTCGATCGGCACCTTGATCCTCTCGATCATCGTGGCCGTCGGTCTAGGACCTCTCCTCAGTCACTCCAAGACATTCTCCATAACGCTGCAACTGGCTGGCGGCCTGTACCTGTTGTGGCTGGGTATCGGCGCCATGCGCCACCGGCACGAGCACGCCGCCGCCATGGCCAGGCGCGAAGAGTATCGACCATCGAACGTGCAAGTCATTCGCCAGGGTTTCACTGTCGGCATCTTGAATCCCAAGTCCCTGGTCTTCTTTGCCGCGGTCTTTCCTCATTTCGTCAACCGCACGAAGGGCGACGTGACCGTGCAGCTGCTCATCCTGGGCGGCATCTTCAGCGTTATGGCGTTCTTAAGTGACAGCACGTGGGGCGTGATTGCCGGCACCGCGCGCGAGTGGCTCTCGGGCTCACCGCATCGACTGGTAGTCCTTCGAACGGTCGGTGCGTGCGTGATGATGACACTTGGCGTGATCATCATGGTGAGTGCGCTCACTTCGTAACGAAGTCGCCGTGTGTCACACCGACTCTCTAGCTTCGATTCGTGGGTACGGTGCAAGTGGGTGGATATAACGAGCGAGTGACCTCGAACGTGGGATCGTTTATCGCCAATTTGCCCGAGATGCTCGGGGCGATGGCCGTTGATCCTCGCTGTCTCGTTGCGGTGATCGAGTTCGAAGACGTGCGCTACGTGCAGTATTGGGTAGAGTCCGACGGCAAAGTCATCGCCGAGGTGATCTCCAATCTCAATATCGGCGACGCCGTAGCGCTCACTTTCGAAGACGAGGAGAAACTCCGCAGAGCCGGCTGGTCAGAGCCCACGCCCGGACCACGGCCCAACTGGCGCTTTGAAGCGAACGACATTACTGGACTCATGAAAGTCGTTTCCATGTCGCGCGACGCGATCTACGACGTGCTGCTCGAACGAGACACCAATACCGTGAGCGTTCGGATGTGGGAAGGGCGACGTTATACCTTCAGTGCGTGCAATGTTTCGCGCGGACCCTCGCATCGTTATCACGAAATGTTCACGCGCAAGGTCAGTGAGAGGTCTAAAGTGCAGTAACCAGCGCTCGTCCATCGGATCGCCCTTCCTACAATCGAATGGGCTATGGAGACGCGATGAGCATGCACGCAGGCGGTGGAGGCGGTGGAGGCGGTGGTGGAGGCGGCCGTCTGGGACTGCGTTCGATGCGACAGAACCGTGACATTCTTGAGCACCAGATCAAAAAGGGCACGCTTCCCCGAATGCTCACGTATGCGAGGAATTATCGCTCACTACTGGTCATCTTCCTCATCGCCGTCGTGCTGGATGCTGTCGTCTCGTCGGTGACGCCACTGTTGTTTGCGGCGATCATCGACATTGGCATCAAGCACAAACACGAGGGTCTGGTCATTGGACTGGCGTCGCTAGGTGCCGGTCTCGCCCTCTTCGACGCGGTCCTCTCTCTCTTCGAGCGCCGAACGTCAGCGGTGATTGGTGAGGGCCTGATCTATGACTTGCGCGCCAAAGTGTTCAGCCACGTTCAAGAGATGCCCATCGCGTTTTTCTCTCGTACGCAGACCGGAGCGTTGATCAGTCGATTGAACAACGACGTCATCGGCGCGCAGCAGGCGTTTACCGACCTCTTTTCCAACGTCGTCGGCAACGTGATCTTGGTGACCATCGTGATCGGCACGATGCTCGTCTTGAGTTGGCAGATCACACTCGTCGCCTTACTCCTCTTGCCGGTGTTCTTGATTCCCGCCCGAAGGGTCGGACGCAAGCTCGGAACTCTGTTCCAGCGCGGCATGGAGCTCAACGCCGAAATGAACATGGTCATGACCGAGCGCTTCAATGTGTCCGGCGCGATGCTCGTCAAGCTTTTTGGACGCCCTCGCGACGAGCGTGAGTTCTTCGAAAGTCGGGCCGGACAAGTACGCGACATCGGGATTCACCAAGCGATGTACCAGCGATTCTTCTTCATCGCCCTTTCGCTGACCGCCTCATTGGCGACGGCCTTCGCCTACGGTTTTGGCGGAGTCGAGGTGATTCACGGTGCGATCGCGCTTGGAACACTCGTCGCCCTAACGCTGTACCTGACGAGACTCTATGGCCCGCTAACCCAGTTATCGAACCTGAACATTGATTACATGTCGGCCATGGTGAGTTTCGAACGGCTGTTCGAAGTCTTGGACCTCGAACCGATGATCAAGGAGAGTCCCGACGCGGTTCTCATCCCCGACGGACCGGCGGAGTTGATCTTTGATCACGTGGATTTCTCCTACCCCGGTGCCGAGGAGGTTTCACTGGCGTCATTGGAAGCGGTGGCGCGTCTAGACGACACCCCGCGCACCGACGTCCTTCACGACGTGTCATTCCGAGTGGAGCCGGGCACCATGACGGCGCTGGTCGGTCACAGTGGTGCCGGCAAGACGACAATTTCAATGCTGGTCTCGCGCCTGTACGACGTCGATCGAGGTTCGGTCATGATCAACGGCGTTGACATTCGCGAGGCCACGACCGCGTCACTGAACGCCATGGTCGGTGTCGTCACGCAAGATCCGCATCTCTTTCACGACACGATCCGAACGAATCTTATTTTCGCGAGACCCCGGGCTACCGGTGCGGAGATCGAAGGGGCGCTGCGCGCCGCGCAGATCTGGGACTTGGTGCAGTCCTTGCCGCTCGGTCTCGAGACCGTGGTGGGCGAGCGCGGCTATCGACTGAGCGGTGGCGAGAAGCAACGCGTGGCGTTGGCGCGACTCTTGTTGAAGGCCCCGCGACTGGTGGTGCTCGACGAGGCGACGGCGCATTTGGATAACGAAAGCGAAGCAGCGGTGCAGCGAGCGTTAGATGAGACGATGTCGTCGCGCACGTCGTTGGTGATCGCTCATCGACTCTCGACGATCCGCAACGCCGATCAAATTCTGGTGGTCGAGAACGGGACCATCGTCCAGCGGGGTTCCCACGCCGAGCTCTTGGCCCAAGGTGGCGTGTACCGGGTCCTCTACGAGACCCAGTTCGCCGACCAGGAGGACTAGCCCATCGAGTGATAGCCGCCGTCGACGTAGACGACCGACGCGGTGGTACCACGAAGCAGCGGGGACAACATCGCGATCGCCGTATCGGCGACGGCGCTCGAGTCGTAGACGTCCCAACCGAGCGGCGCCTTCTCACTCCAAGCGTCCTCGAAGTGCGAGAAGCCCGGGATCGACTTGGCGGCGACGGTGCGGATCGGTCCGGCGGCGAGCATGTTCACCCGGATCTTGTCGGGACCGACCTCTTTGGCGAGGTAGCGCCCGAGCGACTCCAGACCGGCCTTCATGACGCCCATCCAGTCGTACTTGGGGTAGGCCTTCGAGCCGTCAAAGTCCAAGGCGATGACCGACGCGCCGCCGAGCGCCTCGCTCTTTTGGAGCAGCGGCCGAAAAGCCCCGACCAGCGCGGCCAACGAGTACGTCGAGATATGTAACGCCGTCGCCACGTCTTCGAACGGGGAGGCAAACATGCCGTTGCCGAGACAGCTCTGCGGCGCCATGCCGATGGCGTGCACGAGGCCGTCGAGTCGTCCGAATCGAGTCGTCAACTCAGCCGCAGCCGCTTCGACCTGTTTCGGGTCGGTGACGTCGAGTTCGATAATCTCGCCGACTTCTCCCACTTCGCTGAGCTTGCGCGCGGTACGCTTGGTGAGCGAAAGTCCGCGACCGGCACCGGAGAGCGCCACCGTCGCTCCTTCTTCCAGTGCTCGCTTGGCGATACCGAACGCCAGCGAGTCATCAGTGAGGACACCGGTGACGAGAATGCGGTGGTTGTCCAGTAGCGCCATATTGTTAGCGTACTTGTCAACATCTATTTTTCGAGGACGACGATGGCAACAGTAGGCATTCTGGGTGGCACCGGTCCGGCGGGCCGCGGTGTCGCGGCGCGACTGGCTGGCGCGGGTTACACCGTCGTACTCGGCTCACGCGACGCAGAACGCGCGAAGGGTATCGCGCGTGGGCTCACGCTTCGCGGCGAGGGAACCGTCGAGGGTGGAACCAACGAAGAGGCGGCCACGTGCAACCTGGTCGTGGTCGCCACTCCGTGGGACTCCGCTATCGCCACGACGAGTGCGTTGCGCCAAGAGCTCAAGGGCAAGATCGTGATCTCCATGGTAAACGCCCTGTCGAGGGAAGGTCGTGAGATGGTGGCGATGTATCCGCCGCGGGGATCAATGGCCGCCCAGATCGAACACGCGTTGCCCGAGAGCGTGATCGTCGGTGCGTTCCATCACCTACCGGCCGCGCAGATGGAAGACCTCGATTCCGATCTTGACGCTGACGTGCTGGTCTTTTCCGACGACGACGACGCGCGTCGACAGGTCGCCGAGATGATCGATCGAATGAGTGGTCTGCGCGCGATCATCGCGGGCACCATGTCGCTCGCCAGCCCCATTGAAGCGTTCACGTCGGTGTGCATCTCGATCAACATTCGTCACAAGGCGCACAGTTACGTAAAGATGGCCGGACTCTAACTCGATGCAGCTCTACGACACCGCGCGTGGCGGCGTGTATCCACTCGAAGCCGGCCCGCTCGTCACCATCTACACCTGTGGCATCACGCCGTATGACGCGGCGCACCTCGGCCACGCCTACGTGTATCTATGCTTCGACCTTTTGCAGCGTCGCCTCCGCGATGCCGGCCACGAGACGCGCTGCATCCGCAACGTCACCGACGTCGATGACGACATGTTGCGCAAGTCGCGCGAACTCGGCGTCAACTACTTGGACTTAGCGGCCCAGGAGATGGCCAAGTTCGAACGCGACATGCAACTCATCAATCTTCTCCCGGTCTACGGCGAACCGCGAGCGACCGGCGCCATCCCCGAGATCCTCACGATGATCGGACGGACTTTCGACGCGGGCATCGCCTACGAGGTCGATGGATCGGTCTACTTCGAAGTATCGAAGTTCCCTCGTTTCGGTCAGGTGAGTCACGAGGACCGTGCCTCGATGCTGGCACTGGCGGCCACTCACGGGGGACATCCCGAGGATCCCAACAAGCGTGACCCGCTGGACTTCGTCTTGTGGCAACCGTCCCTGGAGGACGAACCGGCGTGGGAGTCACGTTGGGGAGCTGGTCGTCCGGGGTGGCACATCGAATGTTCGGCCATTGCCCTGCGCGACCTCGGTGTGACTCTGGACGTCCACGGGGGCGGCCGTGACTTGGCGTTTCCGCACCACGAATGCGAAGCGGCCCAAAGCGAGTCGGTCTCCGGTGCGCCGTTCGTGAAGCACTGGATGCACGTCGGACTCGTGGGACTCGACGGCACGAAGATGTCGAAGTCCTTAGGCAACTTGGTCTTCGTGGAGGAGTTGGCGGCGCGCGTCGAGCCGGCTGCGGTTCGTTTGGCGCTCCTTGATCACCATTACCGCGAAGACTGGGAGTGGCGCGACGAATTGCTCCCGATGGCGCAGTCGCGCCTGGCGACGTGGCGCTCGACGCTCACCTACGGTCGACCGAGCTCGGTGCTTGATGACGCGCGCTGCGCCCTCGACGACGATCTCGACAGTCCGGCGGCGATTCGCGCGATCGATGACGCCGCTCACGCGGGTTACAACGTCGCCCCGGCGGCTTCATTGTTAGGCATTAACATTTGACAATGAGTGGCCGAAATGTCTGACATCGAAGTCCAACTTCCTGACGGCACTCGTCGCGCGCTCCCGGACGGCTCCTCGTCGCTCGATCTCGCGAGCGCCATCGGCAAGCGCCTGGCCAAGGACGCGGTGGCGGCTGAGGTAAATGGTCAACTGACCGACCTCGAGGCGCCACTTCCCGAAAACGCAGACGTGGCGATCATCACGTCGATGAGCGAACTGGGCCGCGACGTCATTCGCCACTCGACGGCCCATGTGTTGGCCCAGGCCGTCACTCGACTGTGGCCGGGAGCGCATTACGCCATCGGACCGGCGATCACCGACGGCTTCTACTACGACTTTGAACTACCTGGTGGGGACCATTTCAGTGACGACGATTTGGAGCGCATCGACGCCGAGATGCGCGCCATCATCGCTGAGGACCAGCCGTTCACCCGACGCGAATATTCCATCCAAGAAGGATTGGACCTCTTTAAGGATCAGCCTTTCAAGGTCGAGATCATCAACGCCGTGGCCCAGGCACCCACCGAGGAAGACCTCGCCGAAGTGGGCAGTGTGTCGTCGGTTTCAACTTACGCTAATTCGCCCTCATTCACCGACCTGTGTCGCGGCCCACACGTGCCGTCGACGTCGCGGCTGGGACACTTCAAATTGACACGTGTCGCCGGCGCGTACTGGCGCGGCGACGAGAAGAACCCACAACTCCAGCGCATCTACGGCACCGCGTGGGAGAGCGACGCGGCGTTGGTCGCGCACCTCGAACAACTGGCCCAGGCCGAACTGCGTGATCATCGCAAGCTCGGCCAAGAGTTGGACCTGTTCTCATTCCCCACCGAGATCGGGCCGGGCCTCGCGGTCTTTCACCCCAAGGGCGGCACGATGCGCCGAGTGATGGAGGAGTACTCGCGGATCCGTCACGAAGTCTCCGGTTACGACTTCGTCTATTCACCGCATATCACGAAGTCCGAGCTGTTCGAGGTCTCCGGGCACCTCGACTGGTTCGCCGAATCGATGTATCCGCCGATGGAACTCGATGGCGGCACCAAGTACTACCTCAAGCCGATGAACTGTCCCTTCCACACGTTGATCTTTAAGTCGAGTCAGCGCAGTTACCGCGACCTGCCCCTTCGCTACTTCGAGTTCGGCTCGGTCTATCGATACGAGAAGTCGGGCGTGGTGCATGGTTTGACGCGTGTACGCGGCATGACCCAGGACGACGCACATATCTTCTGCACGAAGGACCAAATGGCCGAGGAGTTGACACGAACGTTGCAGTTCGTGCTCGATCTCTTGCGCGACTTCGGTCTCAACGACTTCTATCTCGAACTCTCGACGCGCCCGCCAGGCAAGGCAGTCGGCACCGACCAGGAGTGGCACGAGGCCGAAGCGACCTTGGCGAGTGTCGCGATCGCCGCTGGTCTGGAACTGGTGATGGACCCAGGCGGCGGCGCCTTTTACGGGCCGAAGATCTCGGTCCAAGCGCGCGACGCGATTGGTCGCACGCACCAGATCTCAACCGTGCAACTCGACTTCCAGACGCCCCAGCGATTCGACGCGAGCTATATCGCGGCCGACAACTCTCGAACGCGGCCGATCATGATCCACCGCGCTCTCTTCGGATCGGTCGAAAGGTTCATGGCCATCTTGCTCGAGCACTACGCCGGCAACATGCCCACTTGGCTCTGTCCCGAACAGGTGCGGGTCCTTGGCGTTCGCAACGATCACGACCCGTACGCGACCTACGTAACCGAGACGCTCGCGCTCGACGGCATTCGAGCGAGCGTCAAGGAGGCGAGCGAACCGCTCGGGTCTCGAATCCGCAAGGCCAAGCTCGAGAAGATTCCGTACATACTCGTGGTCGGTGACGACGACGTGGAAAAGGGGACGCTGGGCGTGAACGCGCGAGGGTCGAACGATCCGGAACGTGGCGTGAGTGTGGCCGAGTTCCGCGAACGAGTGATCGAAGAGATCGCGGTGCACGGCGCCCCCGAGGACCGTTAATGGCGCTTGAACGGTTCTCGGCCGCGTGGCGCGAGAACTACGTGGTCAACGTCGCCCAAACTCATAATGCCGATGACGGCGCGTGCGTGTTTTGTGTCCTCGCCGAAGAGCCGGTCGACGAGAGCACCGGGGTGATCGCCAAGAGCGAACTCAGCTTCGTCGTCTTGAACGCCTTTCCCTACGGGTCGGGACACATCTTGATCCTGCCGAGGCGCCACGTGTCGTCCATTCCGGAGCTCACGGACACCGAGTACCAGGACTATTTCTTGATCCTGCGCCGAAGCGTCGTGGCCCTCGATAGGGCCTACGGCGCCGAGGGCATGAATATCGGCATGAACCTGGGCGTGGCGGCGGGTGCAGGAATTCCCAAGCATTTACACGGCCATGTGCTCCCGAGGTGGGTGGGCGACACGAATTTTATGACCACCATCGGCGAAACGCGTGTCTTGCCGGAATCGCTCGAATCGACGTGGCGAAAGGTCCACGACAACTTTTGAGATCATCGGATATGACGAATCGTTACAATTGAGGAACGGGATCCGGAGGATCGATGCTGGACGGGAACTTTAGGAAGTCGGTAGAGACGGTCACCTTGCCGACTGGTCGGTGGTTGGTCCGCATCGGCTTCTCGGCTGACGTGCTGACGTTCTCCGGCTTGGTCTTCTCCTTCGCAACCGCCTGGATGATCGCTCTGGGTCACTTCTGGATCGCGATCGTGCTCTTGACGTTGACCGGCTTCCACGACCTGTTCGACGGACCGGTCGCCAAGGCCTCCAAGCGCGCGAGCCAACGTGGCGCGTTCTTCGACTCGGTGATGGACCGGGTGGCCGACTCGTTGGTTCTTGGTGGCGTCGCTTTCTATCTCACCGAGCACCAGCACGGTCAGCTGGTACTGCTTCCCTTCGCCATCTTGACGACGACGTACTTGATCTCCTATCAGCGTTCGAAGGCCGAGAGCCTGGGCCTCGCCGCGAAGGGTGGACTGATGGAACGCGCCGAGCGGATGATCCTGCTCGGCATTGGTTTGATCGCCAAGCCGATCTTCGTGCCGGTGCTCTGGATCATGTTGGCGCTGACGGCCATGACCGCGGCGGGCCGATTCTGGCGAATCTGGCAGATCGCGGCGAGCCCCGATCCGCCGATGACCCAAGCTGGTCGGATCCATCACCACAGCAGCCGGATACGTCGAGGGCTTAGCCGCACGTCTCGTCGCTAACCGTGCGCGACAAATCGAAGGTCATACTTTTCAAGACGCTCGGCGCGCTCATGGAACGCCTTCCGGAGCGATTCGATGTCTGGATTGCCAAAGGCCTGGCGACGCTCATGGGGCACCGATCGCCGAGCGGACGAGCAAACCTTCGCACGAACCTGTCGCACGCGCTGCGCGTAGATCACGAAGCGCTCGACGAGAAGTTGTTGGAGCGTTTCGTCGAGCGAGGCTTCGAGAGCTACGGACAGTACTGGGCCGAGGGCGCCAAGTTGCCGGGCATCGAACCACGCAAGGTCTTCGCTCGCTTTCGCATCGCCGAGGGACTGGAGCACCTTTACGACGCGAAAGCGAAG
Organism: Acidimicrobiales bacterium; assembly: GCA_035532375.1. GTDB lineage: Bacteria > Actinomycetota > Acidimicrobiia > Acidimicrobiales > RAAP-2 > RAAP-2. The sequence goes on along the minus strand of DATKRC010000101.1, from coordinate 68,114 downwards.
GGCAGCGGCACGATCATCGCGCTGCCGCACATCGGCAGCTGGGAGTGGGGCGGGTCGTATCTCGACTCGCTCGGTCTTGGCATGACCGCGGTCGCCGAGGACCTGGAGCCTCCGGAACTGTTCGCCTGGTTCAAAGCGAAGCGCGAGGCAATCGGGATCCGCATCGAACCACTGGACGATCACGCCGGGACGGTGCTGCTGCAAACACTTAAGGAAGGTGGCGTCGTAGGACTGCTCTGTGACCGCGACATCCAGGGCAACGGCATCGTAGTCGAGTTCTTCGGCGAACGAGCCCGATTGCCCGGCGGTCCAGCAACGCTGGCTCTGCGAACCGGAGCGACGCTCGTCGCGGCAGCGTGCTATTCCGGACCCGGTCGCGATCACTTCGCCGCCGTGACGCCGCCGATAGCGGCGGAGCGGTGCGGTCGGCTACGCGACGACGTCACGAGGGTCACACAAGCCTTGGCGCTTGAACTTGAGGGTCTCATTCGTCGCGCGCCCGAGCAGTGGCACATACTGCAGCCGCGATTCGGTGGCGACTGAGTTGCGCGTCGCCATCGTTTCGTCCTACGCGTTGAGCGCCTTCGGGGGAGCCCAAGAACAGGCGCTCGCCATGAGTCGAGAACTCTCTCGCCGGGGTCATGACGTGTTGATCGTCGCGCCCGACGGTCGCGACAGCGAGGCCTACGACACGCCGGCGCTGGTGGCGCGCTTCGGCGCCGTTGTGAAGATCCCGGCCAACGGTAGCCGCGCGCCGCTCACGCTTTCGCCGAGCGCGTCGCGACACGCGGCGCGCACCGTGGCGCATTTCCGTCCCGACATCGTGCACTTTCACGAACCGTTCGCACCGCTGGTGGCTTGGGGAACCCTTCGCGCGCATGCGGCACCTGCCGTAGCGACGTTCCACCGCGGCGGCGGTGGTCCGGCGATGAGTCTCACGAAACCGTTGCTCCGGCGACTCGCGCGCGGCCTCGATGCGTCGGCCGCCGTGAGTGCGTCGGCCGCCTCCACGATCAAAGACGCGTGCGGCATCGACGCCACGGTTCTGTTCAACGGTTTCGAGATGGAACGGTTCGTCGCCACCGACCGCGAGCGCGGCCACGAAATCGTGCTCGTGGTTCTCGGACGCCACGAAGAAAGAAAGGGCATCGCGCACGCCATCAATGCGGTTCGCGCGCACAACGCGAAGGATGAGGATGTGTGGCACCTCGTGGTGCTCGGTGACGGTCCGCAGCGCCGATCGCTTGAGACCCTGGCGGCGGGTGATAGTTCGATCGAGTTCGTCGGCGCTCCGCACGACGTCGATAAGCGACGCTGGCTCCGCAAGGCAAACGTGTTGATTGCGCCATCGGTCGGCGGTGAGAGTTTCGGGATGATTCTGCTCGAAGGTATGGCGAGCGAGACGTCGGTCGTGGCGAGTGATATCGAGGGATACCGTGAGGCCGCGGCAGGCTTTGCCACGTTGTTCACTCCCGGCGATGACGTGAGTCTGGAATCGGCGATCGAGCGTGCCTTGCGTGATGAGACCCCCGAATCGATCGCTCGAGCGAAGGCGCACGTGAGTGGGTGGTCGATGTCGAAGTTGATGGACCGTTACGAAGAGCTCTACGCCCGTGCATGCGAAGGATTTTCGACCACCAAGTAACCTCTAGTCATGGCCACCAAGCAACGCTCGCGTTCTCGCCGATCGAGTCCGTCGCGCGACCGTGGTCCTCGCTACGTCGCTCCGGTGCTCGATCCCAACTGGCGAAGCCTTTATTCGCCGACCAACGCCGAAAAGCACGCCAATCAAAAAGTGGTACGCAGTTTCGCCCTGCGAAAGAAGTTGCCGGAGACCATCGGCGTCGGCATTGTCGTACTGGCGCTGATTGTTGGCGTGATCGTCGCACCGTGGGTTCCGATCGTGGGAATCGCCGTGGCGTTGCTCTACGGCTGGGACTTGCACCGATCGCTCGCGCGCACCGAAGCCAAGGGACTGGCCCTCGGCAACCTGGTGCTCGATCAGTTCAAGGCCGGCGGGACAGAAAAGGACCGCCTGCGACTCATCACGGTGATGGACAGACTGGCCGCCACCTTCGGCGTCGACGCCGTCACGTCCTACATCGTGAGCGACCCCGGCTACAACGCCGCGCTGGTGCCCACGGGTTCGTCGCTGTCGTTCTTCGTGACTGATGCCGTGATGCGTGATTTCGAACTCATCGAACTTGAAGGTGTCGTGGCGCACTGCCTGGCACGACACCGCCTGGGGATGCTCCTTCGCGAAAGCGTCGCGTCGGTCTCGGTCACAAACGACGAGTCACGGCGTGCGCTCGCCGGCGAGGGATTGGCGTACCGCGCGGACGAAGTCGCGGCCGCAGCCATCCGGTACCCACCGGGTTTGGCCGGCGCCCTGCGCAAGTGCGCCGGCGAACAGCTTTCAAGTACGTCCTTCTTCGCGGGTCCGACCTACGCGCAGTGGCGTTGGATCTGGTTCAACATGTGGGGCGGACGCGCGAGCGATCTCAGCGACCTCGACGACGTCGAACTGCGCGCCCGAGCCCTGGAAGAGTGGTAGACGGCTTCCAATTAGGCTTGGTGGTATGAGTTCTTCGCACGATTCCTCAATCATCGGGTCGGCGCTCGTCAAGCGCGGTCTGGCCGACATGCTTCGCGGCGGCGTCATAATGGACGTCGTCAATCCCGAACAGGCGAAGATCGCCGAAGACTCCGGCGCTGTTGCGGTCATGGCGTTGGAGCGTGTCCCGTCGGACATCCGGCGCGACGGTGGCGTGGCCCGCATGAGTGACCCCGAGATGGTCCAAGGCATCCAGGCGGCGGTGACTATTCCCGTCATGGCCAAGGCCCGGATCGGTCACTTCGCGGAGGCGCAGATCCTCGAGGCCCTCGACGTCGACTACATCGACGAATCCGAAGTCTTGACTCCGGCTGACGAAGAGAACCACATCGACAAATGGGGTTTCACCGTACCGTTCGTATGCGGCGCCACCAACTTGGGTGAGGCGCTTCGACGCATCGGCGAAGGTGCTTGCTTGATTCGTTCCAAGGGTGAGGCGGGCACCGGTAACGTGGTCGAGGCCGTGCGACACTTGCGCACGATCAACGCGCAGATGCGCCGACTCCAATCGGCTGACGCCAACGAGTTGTTCTCGCTCGCCAAAGAGTTGCAGGCGCCACTGCCACTGGTCCAAGAGGTCTCGCTCACGGGCAAGCTGCCGGTGCCGCTGTTTTGCGCGGGTGGTATCTCGACGCCGGCTGACGCATCCCTCGTGCTGCAGCTCGGGGCTGAGGCGATCTTCGTTGGTTCCGGCATCTTCAAGAGCGATGACCCAGAACGCATGGCCAAGGCGATCGTTGAAGCGACGACGCACTTCCGTGACGCGCACGTGGTCGCCAAGGTTTCGACTGGACTGGGCGCCGCGATGAAGGGTATCGAAATCGCCTCTTTGGAGCAGCGCCTGGCCGAACGCGGCTGGTAGCCGTGGCGCGCGTAGGCGTCCTCGCCCTTCAGGGCGATGTGCGCGAACACACCTCAATGCTCCAACGTGTGGGCGCCGACGTGATCGAAGTGCGCACCATAGAGCAGCTCGATGACCTAGACGCCCTCGTGATGCCCGGCGGAGAGTCGACGACGATGGCCTATCTCCTCACCACGTCGGGCATTCGCCCGATGCTGGAGAAGAAGATCGAGGACGGACTCAGCGTGCTGGGTACGTGCGCGGGGCTCATTCTGCTGGCCGATGAGATACTCGACGGTCGAAGCGACCAGTGGAGTTTCGACATGTTGCCGCTGTCGGTTCGCCGAAACGGTTACGGACGTCAGATCGCGAGTTTCGAGACGCAAGTTGACGTGAAGGGTGTGGGTGAGGTGCCGGGCGTCTTCATACGTGCGCCGAAGATCGAGACCTGGTCTGACGATCTCGAGGTACTCGCGTACCACGACCACGGTGACGGCGAGCATCCGGTACTCGTTCGTCGAGATCGAATCTGGGGCTGTTCGTTCCACCCGGAACTGAGCAATGACGAGCGAATTCACCGACTCTTCGTCGACGCCATTTGAATCTCCGATACAGTAATTAAGCCCAATCGGGCGGGAGGAATGCATGTCCGGCCATTCGAAGTGGGCAACCACCAAGCACCGCAAGGGTGCCAAAGACAGTGCTCGCGCCAAAGTCTTCGCGAAGTTGATTCGCCAGGTCGAGGTTGCGGCGCGTGAAGGCGGCGGCGACGTCGACACGAACGCGTCGTTGCGCACGATGTACCAAAAAGCCCGTGAGGCGTCGGTGCCCTTGGACACGATTGAGCGAGCCATCAAACGCGGAACCGGTGAACTCGAGGGCGTGAGATACGAATCCATCAGTTATGAGGGTTATGGTCCTGACGGCGTCGCGGTCATCGTCGAAACGCTGACCGACAACCGAAACCGCACCAGCGCCGAGATCAAGCACGTTTTTGCGAGGAACGGTGGCACGATCGCCGAACCAGGGGCCGTGTCCTGGCAGTTCGACCGCAAGGGGATTATCGAGGTGAAAGGTCCGCTCGATGAGGACCAGTTACTCGAATGGGTCATGGACGCCGGGGGAGAGAACTTCGAAGCCAACGGGCCGAATTTCACGGTCACCACCCAGCCTCACGAACTCGGATCAGTGCGCGACGCGCTCGAGAAATTCGGGGCGAAAGTCCTGAGTGCCGAGCTCACACTGGTGCCTCAGAACTCGATTCCCATCGATTCTGAATCGGAAGCGAAGAAGATCCTTCGCCTGATGGACGCCATTGACGACCACGACGACGTCCAGAACGTCTTTTCGAATTTCGACATCGCCGACGAGATCCTCGCCTCCTACGAGGGATAATTACCGGTTTCTGGACTGGTTCCGGTCTAGTATCGAACGTATGTTCGTACTCGGGATCGACCCCGGACTAACCCGTTGCGGTTACGGCTTGGTCGAAGGATCCTTTCTCGGGGTGGAATCCTTTCGCGCCGTTCGAGCCGGCACCATCGAAACGGATCACGACGTAGCGGTGGAACTGCGCCTCGGCCAGATATTGGTGGAGTTGCGCACCTTGCTCGAAGAGACGACCCCGGACGCGGTGGTCGTCGAGCGGGTGTTCTACCAGCGAAACGCCAAGACCGCCATCCCGGTCGCCCAAGCGAGCGGCGTCGCAGTCGCGCTCGCTTCGGCGATGACGCTCCCGGTTCGTCAGTTCAACGCCCAACAGGTGAAACTGGCAGTCACCGGCTACGGCGCCGCGAGCAAGTTCCAGGTCCAAGGGATGGTGGCACGTCTTTGTGGACTGGCCGAGACACCCAAGCCGGCCGATGCCGCCGACGCCCTGGCCCTGGCGATCACCTATTTCATGGTGGTGCGCAGTGAACAGAAGTACCCGATCGAGAGTCGCGCATGATCGGCTGGCTCCACGGGCAAGTGCTCCATCACCACAAGGACGGCGCCATCGTGCTCGACGTGCACGACGTTGGCTACGAAGTGAGTGTCGCGACCCAAGAGGACTACCGCGTCGGCGACGTAGTGGACCTCTACATCTTCACGGCGGTGCGCGACGACGCCATAGTCCTCTACGGGTTTCCGAGCTACTTGGACCGCGAATTCTTCGAACTGCTGTTGGTCACGCCCGGCGTGGGTCCGTCGACGGCACTGGCCGCTCTTCGAACGATGTCAACCGGCGACCTCGCCTCGGCGATTGAGAGCGACGACGCCAAGAAGATCGCCACGATTCCGGGCATCGGTCCCAAGACCGCGAGTCGCATCGTGTTGGAGCTGAAAGGCAAAGTCGTGGTGCCCGACTCCTACGTCGGAAACTCGGCGACACCACAGAACGAAGCCATTGAAGACGCACTGAGGGGCCTCGGTTACAGCACCCAGGAAGTGCGTCAAGCGCTCAGCGGCACGACACTCTCCGACGACGAGGGTGCCGCCCTTCGCCAGGCCCTGCAACTCTTGAGGCGTCAGTGAGTCGACACGAGATCGACGTCGAGCAGTCGGCGCGTAACGTCGTCGCTCCGATCGCCGACGAACACGATCGTCGAGCCGAGGTGTCGCTTCGACCCAGCACCCTCGGAGAATTCGTGGGTCAGCGCGAGTTAGTGCGTCACCTGGAGATCGTGCTCGGTTCGGCCAGGGCGCGAAACCAGACCGCCGATCACCTCTTGTTCGCGGGCCCTCCAGGACTCGGCAAGACCTCGCTCGCCAGCATCGTCGCGGCCGAGATGGGCGCGGGACTGCGCATCACCTCGGGACCGGTGCTGTCACGCCCCGGTGACTTAGCGGCATTGCTCACGGACTTGCATGACGGTGACGTCCTCTTCGTCGACGAGATCCACCGTCTCTCGCGCGGCGTCGAGGAGATCCTTTATCCGGCGATGGAAGATCGCCGCCTTGACGTGATGATCGGGCGCGGTCCGTCGGCGAGAGCGATCCGACTCGACTTACCGAACTTCACCCTGGTGGGTGCCACCACGCGCACCGGTCTAGTTGCGGCGCCGCTGCGCGACCGATTTGGATTCGTCGGTCAGCTCGACCTCTATGACCCGGAGGATTTGACGGTGATCGTCAGTCGTTCGGCCGGACTGTTGGACGTGACGTTGAAGGGTGAAGCGGCTACCATCATCGCCGGACGCAGCCGCGGCACTCCGCGAATCGCCAATCGCCTGTTGCGCCGGGTTCGTGACTTCGCCGCGGTGCAGGGCCACGACGTCGTGGACGATGACGTGGCCATCGAGGGTCTGGCGGTCTTCGGGGTCGATGAGTACGGCTTGGACAAGATCGACCGTCGAATACTCGCTCTGTTATGTCAGCAGTTCGCAAATCAGCCCGTGGGTCTCACGACGTTGGCGCACGCCTGCGGCGAAGAGCCTTCGACGATCGAAGACGCCTACGAACCGTTCTTATTGCGCGATGGTCTGTTGATTCGAACGCCGCGAGGTCGAGTCGCCACCGAACGCGCGTACCGACACCTAGGGATAACACCTCGTGGCGGTGGGCTGGTCTAAAGCATTCGGCTAAAACGACTAGGGTTTCTTTGTCTATATCTCGGAGGAAGCACCTATGTTGTTCGCGGTAAATATGCTGATGGCGACGACCAAGAAGACTTCGTCGTTCAGCCCGGTCCTGATCATCCTGTACGTCGTGGTCTTCGGATCCCTTTATTTCTTCTACATCCGACCCCGTTCGCAAAAGCAGAAGGCTGCTCGAATGGAAACGCGCAAAGTCGAACTAGGCGAACGGGCCCAGACGATCGGCGGTTTCGTGGGGACGGTCGTGAAGATGGATGACGGCCTGATCACCCTGCGCGGCGCGAATGGAGTCGAACTGGACTTCATTCCCACCGCCATCGCCCGCAAATACAATCCACCCGCAGCCGTGCCTGAATCGAGCGACGACGAACACGAAGAAGAAGGCGACCAGAAGTAATGGCCCAGCAGGTCGGCTCACGACGATCGATGATCGTCAGTCTCATCCTCACGATCGCCATTGCGTTCGGCTCCTTGGTGGCGACCTTGTCACTGGGATGGGGACCGAAACTGGGCTTGGACCTGGCCGGTGGACTCTCCGTGGTTTACACACCAGCGACGCACGCGTCGAACGCCGACATGCAAGAAGTCGTCACGATCTTGGGCAACCGCGTCAATGGCTTAGGGGTCTCGGGTGCCACGGTCAACCTGCAGGGCAAGAACGTCGTCGTCAGCGTCCCGGGAGCGACGGACGCTCGTCACGTATTGTCCATCGTTGGCGAGACCGCGCAGTTACTTTTCCGGCCCGTACTTTGTCAAGTCGCTGAACCGACGAAGAAAGCCAAGACCTTTACCGGGTCAATACCGGCATGTCCCAGTAACTATCTCTGGACCGAAGCCAACTTGGGCGTCACGCCGAACAGCTCACCGCAGGGATTTAGCAGTAACACCCCGGCGGCCGATCCTAATTACTCGGTCGTCAAGACGACAAAGCCGACGAACGACCTTCCAACGAACAACGTCATCCTTCCGCTCCTTGGCTCACCCGGCGTGCGCTATCTGCTCGGAAAATCAGAACTGACCGGACAGGCCATCGGAAAGGCTGTGGCGCAACAAAACCAGGTCGGCGCGTGGGTCGTCAACTACACGTTGACCAAAACAGGCAGCCCGCAATGGGACGCCGTAGCCCAAAAGAACTTCCATCAGGCGCTGGCCATCGAACTCGACGGGGTGATTCAGTCGGCGCCCTTGATCCAGCCGACGCAGGCTTCCTTCACGAGCTTCGCGGGCAACGGTGAGATTTCGGGTTCGTTTACCCAACAGGGCGCGAAGAACCTGGCGATCGCCATGGAGTTTGGTGCCCTTCCGGTTCGTTTGAATCCGCTCAACACCTTGATCGTCTCGCCGACCCTCGGTCACAGCGCACTGGTGGCGGGACTTGGCGCCGGACTCGTGGGACTGGCACTGGTGTTGCTGTACACGATCCTCTACTACCGGGCGTTGGGCCTGGTCATCGTACTGGGACTGGCCACGACGGCGGCGCTGCTCTGGGCGATTATCTCGGCGCTGGGCCATACCGCCTTGGCACCGAGTTTCGACTTGGCCGGTATCACGGGAATCATTGTGTCCATCGGCATCACGGTCGACAGTTACATCGTGTATTTCGAACGATTGAAAGACGAGGCCCGAGCAGGGCGCTCAATTCGAACTTCGGTGGATCGAGGGTTCCGGTCCGCCTGGCGCACGGTCTTGGCTGCCGACACGGTTAGCCTGCTCGCTGCCATCTTGCTCTATCTCATCGCCGTGGGCGACGTGCGGGGCTTCGCCTTCTTCCTCGGACTCTCAACCTTGATGGACGTCTTCATGACTTGGTACTTCACTCGGCCTCTGGTGATTCTGTTGGGCCGACGCACCAACGAAGGCACGTCCGCGCTGTCGATGGCCGCCGGCTTGACGCCGGGAGTGAGCGCCCATGAGTGATGACGTGAAGACCGAAGACAAGACACCTGGACGCCTCGGTCGGATCTACCAGGGCCGTACCACGGTCGACTTCGTCGGTCGAAAGCGCACCTGGTTCACCATCTCCATTGTGATCATCGTGCTCGGACTCGGGTCGCTCGGTATTCGCGGCTTCAACCTGGGCATCGACTTCAAGGGTGGGAGTTCGTGGGAGGTCCTCGCACCGCACTCCTCGATCTCGGCCATGACCTCTGCAGTCAAAGGGGCCGGACTGAGCAACCCGACCGTCGTCAAGCTTGGTTCGCAGACCTACGAAGTCACCGCTGACATCAAAGCAATGAGCAGCGCTGCTCAGACGACGCTCTCGAACAAAGTTTCGAGCGCGATGGCCAAAGCGGCCGGTACGAATTCCAATCAAGTTTCAACGAGCAACGTCGGACCGACCTGGGGTGCCTCGATCACACACCGCGCACTCGAGGCGTTGATCGTCTTCTTCCTCGCGGTCGTGGCCTACATCAGCATTCGATTCGAACCCAAGATGGCGTTGGCCGCCTTCGTCGCCATGATCCACGACCTCCTCGTCACGGTGGGCGTGTATTCATTGTTCGGTTTCCAGATCACTCCGGACACCGTCATCGCCATCCTCACGATCCTCGGGTACTCGCTCTATGACACCGTCGTCGTCTTCGACCGGGTGCGCGACAACGCCAGCGGCATCTTGAAGAGCGGCGACCTCAGCTACGGCGAGATGGTGAACCTCTCGATGAACCAAACGCTGGCGCGCTCGATCAACACCTCGCTGGTGGCGATCCTGCCGGTCCTCGCGGTGTTGTTGGTGGGCGCCGACCTGCTCGGCGCGACGACACTACAGAACTACGGACTCGCCTTGTTCGTCGGACTCATGAGTGGGGCCTACTCCTCGATCTTCATCGCCAGCCCGCTGCTGGCGTGGATGAAGGAGCGCGAACCGCGCTTTCGCGAGATGGCCGAACGCGCGCGACTTCGCAAAGACCAGCAAGTGCTGACACCGGTCGCGGCGGCGATGCTCGCCGGCGACAGCGGTCAGCGATTCGCTCGCCCCACGGCGTCGACCGGAACACCGCCGCGAACGACACCGGGCACGCTCTCACGCGGCACCATCCAGGCTCGCGCGCGCAAACAAAAACGGCGATAGGTCACCATTAGGCTGACTACATGGTCAGTCTCACTTCGCGCTCCTCGATTGACCCCGCCCTGAGCGGGTCAATCGAGCGTCTGATCGGCCGATTCGTCGAGCACCACGCCGACGGCGACGTCGAGGTCATTCGCCGTGCCGGAGCGGCCGCTATCAAAGCCCACGAAGGTCAACTGCGTCGAACGGGCGAGCCCTACGTCACGCACCCCATCGCCGTGGCTGATATCGCCGCGGACCTGGGACTTGACGAGGCCACGATCACCGCAGCGCTACTGCACGACGCCGTGGAGGACACCGGCATCACCAAGGAATGGGTGGCCCAAGAGTTCGGCGACCAGGTGGCCGCGGTCGTCGACGGCGTCACCAAGCTCGACCGATTGGAGTTCGACTCCAAAGAGGAGCAACAGGCCGCCACGATCCGCAAGATGTTCATCGCCATGGCCCAGGACTGGCGGGTCTTGCTGATCAAGTTGGCTGACCGCCTGCACAACATGCGCACCATCTCGGTCATGCCGATGGCCCGTCAGCGCGCGATCGCCCAAGAGACCCTGGACGTCTATGCCCCGTTGGCGCACCGACTTGGTGTCCAACAGGTCAAATGGCAGCTAGAGGACCTCAGCTTCGCGACCCTGCATCCGAAGCGCTACGCCGAGATCGAACAGATGGTCGCGGCGCGTCAGCCCGAACGCGAGGACTACCTCGACGAGGTCATGGCCACGCTGTCGGCCAAGTTGGACGAGTTCGGGATCAAGGCCGAAGTGCGCGGGCGACCGAAGCACTTGTGGAGCATCTACGAGAAAATGGTGATCGGCGGCAAGGAGTTCGACGACATCTACGACCTGGTGGGTCTGCGTGTCATCGTCGACGAAGACCGCGACTGTTGGGCGGTGATCGGCGCCATCCACGCGCTGTGGTCGCCGGTCCCCGGGCGCTTCAAGGACTACATCAACTCGCCCAAGTTCAACCTGTACCAGTCGCTGCACACGACCGTCATCGGTCCTCGGGGCAAATCCGTGGAAGTGCAGATCCGCACGTTTGATATGCACCGTCGCGCCGAGTTCGGCGTCGCGGCGCACTGGGGCTACAAAGAAGGGGCTTCCAACAAAGAGGTCGCTTGGATGCAACGCCTGGCCGACGTCGAAGAAGAGGAGAACGACCCCATCGCGTTCCTCGAGGCCTTGAAGCTCGACCTCGGCCAAGACGAGGTTTACGTCTTCACGCCCAAGGGACGCGTTATCGCCTTGGTGGAGGGCGCGACGACCATCGACTTCGCCTACGCCGTTCACACGGAGGTCGGCCACCACTGCGTAGGCGCCAAGGTGAATGGTCGCTTGGTACCGCTCGATACGGTCCTTCGCTCGGCCGACGTGGTCGAGATCGTGACGAGCAAGAGCGAAAGCGCCGGTCCGTCGCGCGACTGGCTCGCGATAGCCCAGTCGTCGCGCGCCAAGTCGAAGATCCGCCAGTGGTTCCACCGCGAACGACGCGAGGACGCCATCGAAGGCGGACGCGAGGAGCTGACCAAGGCGCTTCGCCGAGAGGGACTGCCGATCGCGACGTCGCTGTCGTCGAGTGCGCTAGACGCGGTGATATCCGCGATGAACCTAGAGGACCTCGATGCCCTCTTCATGTCGATCGACACCGGACAGATTTCGGCCCTCGCGGTGGTCCAACGTCTGGACCGAGAACTGCGCGGTGGCGGCGACACCGAACAGATGCCGACGACGGTCACTCGCATGCCGCGCACCAGTCGCACCACGCGACGCACCGCCGGCGTCTACGTCGAAGGACTCGACGATGTCATGATCCATCTGGCTCGATGCTGTTCGCCCGTGCCCGGCGATAGCATCATGGGCTTCATCACGCAGGGCCGAGGGGTGTCGGTCCATCGCGACGACTGCTCCAATGCGGTCGCTCTGGCTCAGCGCTTGGGTGAGCGAATCATCGACGTCGAGTGGGACGGGTCGGTCAGCGGTCAGTACCGCGCGGTCTTGGAGGTCATGGCCTTTGACCGATCTCGACTCTTGTTGGACGTGTCGAAGATCGTGGCCGAATATCACCTCAGCATCATTTCGAGCTCCACCTCGACGTCGGGTTCGAGGATTGTGCGCATGGTCTTCGACGTAGAACTCGCGGACCCGTCGCACCTCAGTAGCCTGTTGGCGGCGCTTAAGAGCGTCGATGGCGTGTTCGACGCCTTCCGACAACTACCGGGACAGAACAAGAATTCATGAGCGACGCGGTCGTACCCTTCCAAGCCCCTACCGGGACACACGATGTCCTGGCGCCGAACTCAGCCGAATGGGAAGGCGTCGTCGCGACGTTCGCGCAGTTCGCGTATCGATACGGTTTCGAGTTGGTCATCACGCCGATGTTCGAAGACGTCGGCGTCTTCAATCGCGGCATCGGGGAAGAGAGCGACGTCGCCAAGAAGGAGATGTACGTATTCTCGGATCGCAGCGATCGCATCTTCGCCCTGCGTCCCGAAGGCACCGCGCCAGTGGTGCGGGCCTTCATCCAACACAACCCGACCACGCCATGGAAGGCGTGGTACGTGACACCGGCCTTTCGCTATGAGCGTCCCCAGGCCGGACGATACCGTCAGCACCACCAACTGGGCGTGGAAGTCCTGGGTACCGACGATCCCGCAGTGGACGTGGAAGTGATCGCGCTCGCTGAGCGCTTCTATCGCGCTCTCGGACTTCAACGATTCCGACTGCTCATTAACTCGATGGGCCACGACGTCTGTCGCGCGGCGTACCTGGTCCTGCTTCGCGCCTACTTGGAAGAGAACGCCGATCGACTGAGCGACGAGCACCGCACGACGTGGTCGGTCAACCCCCTTCGAGTCCTCGACTGCAAGGACCCGGCCTGTATCGCCGTGACCGATGAGGGACCCATGCTGATCGATCACATCTGTCTCGCCTGTCGAAGCCACTTCGACAAGGTCATCGCCGGACTGACGTCCATCGGCATCGAATCACAACTAGACCCTCGACTGGTTCGCGGTTTCGACTACTACACCCGCACGACGTTTGAATTCGTCGCCGACGCCCTCGACGGAGCTCAGAACGCGATCGGTGGAGGAGGTCGTTACGACAAACTCGCCGAGCAGTTGGGCGGCAAACCGACCAGTGGAATCGGATTCGGTAGCGGGATTGAACGACTGCTGCTCACGCGAGAGGCCGAGGGCGTCGAACCACGCAACCTGGTGGATCGATCGTTCGACCTTTTCGTCGTTGACACCACCAATGAGGACACTGCAACGGTTTTGGTCGACGAACTGCGCGCTGCCGGCTTCGCGACGGACCGCGCCTACGACCAGCGTTCGATGAAGTCCCAAATGAAGCTGGCCGACAAGTCCGGTGCGCGTCTCGCACTGTTGGTCGGCCTCCAAGAACTCGCGGCCGACGAGGTTACGATTAGAGACTTGCGAAGCGACGACTTCGAGCAAACGCAGCGCCGTGTCGCTCGAAGCGAGGTCGCCAAAGTCGTCGCCGAACTACTGACGAAGAGCTGACCATGTCGAACAATATGGAATCCACCAGCATGCGTGATCTCTTATGCGCGTCGCTCAACGAGAACCACGTCGGCTCGCACGTCAGCGTGTGCGGTTGGGTTGCCAAGCGACGCGAGCACGGTGAACACCTGGCTTTCTTGGACGTCCGCGACTATTCGGGGATCATCCAGGCTGTGGTCGAGGGCTCGGTTGACGTCCGCAGTGAGTACGTGGTCCGGGTGAGCGGCACGGTGACGCGACGACCTGAAGGTACGTCGAACGACAAACTGGCGACCGGCGCGTTCGAACTGACCGACTGCGTCGTCGAAGTGTTGGCTGCAGCCGAGCCGCCACCATTCCAACTCGATGACCGTGTCGACGTCGACGAACCGGTGCGTCTGCGCTATCGCTACCTTGACCTGCGCCGCGAACACATGCAACGCAACCTTCGACTTCGCGCGGTGGTGAACGCAGCCTTGCGTCGAGCGATGGACGCCCAAGGATTCTGCGAAGTGGAGACACCCTTACTGTGGGCACCGACGCCCGAAGGTTCGCGAGAGTTCGTCGTGCCGTCGCGCCTACAACCGGGTGAGTTCTACGTCTTGCCCCAGAGCCCCCAGATCGCTAAACAACTCCTGATGGTGGGCGGATTCGACCGTTACTACCAGATCGCGCGGTGCCTGCGTGACGAGGACCTTCGGGCCGACCGACAGTTCGAGTTCTCACAGCTCGACATCGAAGCGAGCTTCGTCGATCAGGACGACGTGCTCGGATTCGTCTCGGTGGCCGTGCTGGACGCGGCCGAGTCGGCGACCGGCGTGAGACCGGACGATATTCCTTCGATGACGTGGAGCGAGGCACTCGATCGATACGGCACCGACAAGCCGGATATGCGCTTTGGGATGTTGCTGCACGACCTCTCGGAGGTCTTCGCTATGACCGAGGTCAAGGCTTTCTCGGCCCCGACGGTAAAGGCGATGCGCGTGCCGGGCGGTGGGAGTTTCTCTCGCGCGCGCCTGGACGAGTTGACCGATCAAGCCAAGAGTCTCGGCGCGAAGGGTCTCGCGTGGTTTCGTATCACCGCCGAAGGACTGGATTCGCCCTTGGCCAAGTTCCTCAACGAGACTGAACGCGCGGCGATCGCTTCGGTTGACGGAGCCGACGTCGATGACATTGTCTTTTGCGTGGCCGACGACTACGCGAACGCCTGTCACTACCTGGGTGCGATCCGCACGACCCTCGGTTCGCCGCCGGTGGGCGAAGGCCCGCACAAGTACGTCTGGGTCACGGAGTTTCCACTCTTCGAGGGTTTGGACGACGAAGGCAACCCGGTGGCTGCTCATCACCCGTTCACCATGCCGCACCCCGATGACATAGACCTGATCGAAACGGATCCGCTCAAGGTCCGCTCGCGCGCCTACGACCTGGTCCTCAACGGCTGGGAACTCGGCAGCGGGTCCGTGCGAATCCATCGCGCCGACATCCAGTCGCGGGTGTTTCGAGCGCTGGGCATCTCCGAAGACGAAGCCGAAAGTCGTTTCGGCTTCTTGCTCGGCGCCTTCAAGTACGGCGCGCCGCCACACGCCGGCTTCGCCTTCGGCATCGACCGATTAGTGGCCATCTTCGCCGGCGAAGAGAACATCCGAGAGGTGATCGCCTATCCCAAGACCCAGTCAGGCGCCGACCTGATGACGGGCGCGCCCAAGGGCGTGTCGCCCAAGGTGATGCGTGAACTGCGCATCAACATCACACCGAAAGGTCCGTGACCTACGTCGCTCTTCGACGACGCCGTGGCTCAACGCCTGAAACAAGTCGCGCCCCTCGCTGATCTCCTGCGACCGCGCACCTTGGACGAGCTGGTCGGACAGACGCACTTAGTGGGACCGAATGGCCCCCTTCGGCGCTTCGTCGAGGCCGGTGAATTGACTTCGATGATCCTGTGGGGACCGGCCGGCACCGGTAAGACGACGGTGGCGCGCATCGTTGCGAACTCCGCCGGCTACGCGACCGAAAGTCTTTCGGCGGTCACGAGCGGAGTGAAGGACGTTCGCGAAGCCCTGTCGCGCGCCCGCGAACGTCTCGGAGAACAGAACCAACGAACCGTGCTCTTCATCGACGAAGTGCATCGCTTCAACAAGTCCCAACAGGACCTCTTGTTGCCGGCCACCGAGACCGGACAAGTCGTCTTGATCGGCGCCACCACCGAGAATCCCTACTTCGAGGTCAACGCCGCTCTCATGAGTCGCTCGACGCTGTGGCGTTTGTATCCACTATCGGCTGAGGAGTTAGAAGTACTCGTGCGAAGGGGAGTGGAACTTCGCCATAGTGCCATCACCGACGAAGCCATGGAGGCGATCACCTCGGCCAGCGACGGTGACGCTCGAGTCGCCCTCACGACCTTGGATACGGCCATCGTGTTGGAACGCGCCGATGACGCGACTGCCGACCTGGTCGAAGTCGAACACGTCGCTCAAGCTCGAGACGGCCGTCTCTATCATCAGTCGCGCGATACGCATTTCGACCAGATCAGCGCGTTCATCAAATCGGTAAGGGGATCGGACCCCGACGGCGCACTGTACTGGCTGGTCACCATGCTCGAGAGCGGTGAGAGTCCGCGGTTTCTCGCGCGACGCCTCGTGATACTCGCAAGCGAGGACATTGGACTGGCCGATCCCATGGGTTTGGTGTTGGCCGACGCGGCCGCGCGAACGGTTGAATTCATTGGTCTTCCCGAAGGACGACTTACGTTGGCGCACGCCACGATCACGCTTTCGCTTATGCCCAAGAGCAACTCGGTGACGCGGGCGTTGGGTGCCGTCACTCGGGCAGTGCAAGAAGGCGGGCTCGTTGAAGTTCCCGACCACCTTCGCGGCTCGAACTACCGCGGTGCGTCCGAGCAGGGTTTCGGAACGGATTACCACTACCCGCATGACTACGAGCGCGGTTGGGTGGACCAGCAGTATCTTCCCGACGCGCTCGTCGGCGAGCACTTCTATGACCCCAGTGACTACGGGCGCGAGAAGGCGTTGGTCGAGCAATGGCGAGTCATGGTGCAACGAGAGGCCGAGATTCCGACCCGCCGGTAGAGTGAAGCCCGTGGAAGCCGCGCAACTTCGCTCAGTGTTCTTGGACTACTTCGCTGACAACGCTCATGTGGTGGTGCCTTCGGCGAGCTTGATCCCTCACGACCCGAGCCTGCTCTTCACCGTCGCGGGTATGGTTCCCTTCAAGCCGTACTTCACCGAAGAAGAACCCGCGCCGTTCGCACGTGCCGTTTCGATCCAGAAGTGTTTTCGGGCTCTCGACATCGACATCATCGGCACCACGCAACGTCACCTGACCTTCTTCGAGATGATGGGCAACTTCTCTTTCGGCGACTACTTCAAGGAGGGGGCCATCCGCTTCGCGTGGGGCCTGATCACCGAGGGTTTTGGTCTCGATCCCGAACGACTCTGGGTCACCGTCCACACGTCAGACGACCAAGCCGAAGAGCTTTGGCGCGACCTCATCGGGGTGCCAGCCAGTCGTATTCAGCGTCTCGGGGAGGACAACTTCTGGGAGATGGGACCCACTGGGCCGTGCGGTCCGAGTTCGGAGATCTTCTTTGACAAGGGAACAGAGTTCGGCGCCGACGGAGGACCCGACGGCGGCGGCGAAGACCGCTTCGTCGAGTTCTGGAATCTCGTCTTCACGCAGTACGACCGCAGCGCTGACGGCACGCTCACGGAACTGCCGAAGAAGAACATCGACACTGGGGCTGGTTTCGAACGTGTCTTAGCGATCCTCAACGGACTCGAGTCGGTGTTCGCGACCGATCTCTTTGCGCCGTTGCTCGAGACGGCGTCGCGCTCCATCGACGTGAAGTACGGGAGCGACGAATCGACCGACGTGGCTGTTCGTCGCATCGCCGAACACGGCCGCGCCATGACCATGCTCGTCGCTGACGGCGTACTGCCCTCCAACGAGGGCCGCGGCTACGTGCTTCGACGAATCATCCGACGCGCCATACTCGCGGCGCGACGCGCCGGCTCCGAACGCGCGCTCGCCGCCTCACTGGTTGATGCGACCATCGAGAAGATGGGTCTCGCGTACCCGGTGCTGGTGAAGGACCGCGATCTGATAATCGAAGTGTTGGAACGCGAGGAGGCCGGTTTCGCTCGAACCCTGAAGACCGGCCTCTCGTTGCTTGAAGAGGCACAGCGTGAGGTGGTGTCGAGTGGCGCCACCGTATTCCCGGGCGACGTCGCGTTCAAACTGCACGACACCCACGGGTTCCCCATCGAGTTGACCGAAGAGATCGTCTCGGAATCCGGACTGAACGTCGATAAGAACACCTTCGACGAGGCAATGAAGGCGCAGCGCGAACGCGCCCGTTCCAAGTCCAAGGCCTTGAATCTGGCCGACGACGCCCAGTACCGCGACCTCATCGAACGGCACGGCACGACGGAGTTCGTTGGTCGCGACGTGTCGCGTTACAGCATCGAGACCGAGGTGTTGGCGTCCCTCGTCGGTCAAGACGGCGTGGGTGAGCTGTTCCTTGATTCGACGCCGTTTTATGCCGAATCCGGTGGTCAGGTGGCCGATACGGGGATGGTGGTCACCGAGACCGGCAGTTTCAAGGTCCTCGACGTGCAAAACGTCGCCGGTGGACTCTTCGCCCATCGAGGCTTGTTGACGGGAGACCTTCTGCCCGGACAGGTCGCCGTCGCGACGATCGATCCCGTGCGACGCGAAGCCACCCGCCGCAATCACACCTCGACTCACCTGTTGCACGCGGGACTGCGAACAGTGCTGGGCGACCACGTGCGCCAACAAGGCTCCTTCGTCGGGCCGGATCGATTCCGTTTCGATTTCTCTCACGGCGCCGGAGTGACGCCGCACGAGGCGGCCGAGATCTTGGCTTTGGTGAACTCCGACGTCGTGGCCAATGACGAGGTCAGCACGATTCAAACGACGAAGCAAGAGGCCGAAACGATGGGCGCGGTCGCGTTCTTCGGCGACAAGTATGGAGACCGGGTTCGGGTGGTGCGCGCCGGAGCACACAGTCTCGAGTTCTGCGGCGGCACTCACGTCGATCGTTTGGGAGACATCGGCCAGATACAGATCGTGAGCGAGCAGTCGATCGGATCGAACACCCGGCGGATCGAAGGCGTTAGTGCGATGGGCGCCTATCAGCGAAGTCACGACATGGAAACCGCATTGAGCTCCGTGGCTTCGATTCTGAAGTCGTCCGTCGTGGACGTGGTGCCGGCCTTGGAGCGCATCATGGAGCGACAGCGCGATTTCGAGAAGGAACTCTCGTCGCTTCGACAGGCGCAGCTCGCTCGTTTCGCCGAGGAGTTGAACTCTCAGGTCACCAGCGATGTGTTGGTGGCGCGCGTGGACGGATACCCCGGCGAGCAGTTGCGGAGTCTGGCCGCTGATCTCCAACATCGAGGGCGGCGCGTCGTGGTCTTGGTCGGTGCGTTCGACGACAAGGTTTCGATCGCCGTCGCGAGCGACGAATCTTTGGACGCCACGACCAGCGTCAAGCAGCTTGCGGCGTTGGTCGGAGGCGGCGGCGGCGGATCCGCGCGACTCGCGTTGGCCGGTGGTCGCGATCCGAGCGGCATCGACGCCGTCTTGAGCGCGGCCGCGGCGCTGTAGTTCTCGATGACGCGACTACTTGGCATTGATCCGGGCACCAAACGCTGCGGGATCGCTATCACCGATTCGGCACAGACAATGGCCTTTCCGAGGTCAGCCATGGCTCGCGACGAGACGACGTTGACGCGAATCAGTGTCCTGGTCGAAGAAGAATCCATAGGCTGCGTTGTCGTGGGTCGCCCGGTGGCGCTCTCCGGCAACGAGACTTCCAGTACCCGTGACGCCGACGCTTTTTTCTCGCAAGTCCGAGGAGTCGTGAATGTGCCGGTCGTGCAGTGGGACGAGCGACTCACGACGCGAGACGCCCAAAAGTCGTTGTCAGAGGCTGGATTGACGACGAAAGAGTCTCGCGATCGCGTCGACAGCGCGGCCGCCGTCATCATGCTGCAAAACTATCTAGATGGGCTCAATGCTGAGTAAGCCTCTGGGCCGAATTATCGCTGGTCTGGTTGTCGTCGTCACGGTCATGGTCGTCTGGTTCATCCTCCAGGCCTATCCACTCTTTCACGGGAAGGGTAAAGAGGTCGTGGTGAGCGTGAGCAACGGCGAGTCCCTCTCGCAGATCGCAAGCGAACTCCACCTCAAGGGCGTCATCGCCTCGCCGCTCGCCTTTCGGATCGACACCACCGTCTTCGGCTCCCCCCAAGTGCAGCCCGGTTCGTATCAAATCGCCCAAGGCTCGACGTTCTCCCATGTCCGTTCCGTATTCAGTGCATCACCGAATGTCGTCGTGATCGACGTCAACGCCGGACTGACCCTGCATGAAGTGGCCGTTGACATCGCCAATGGCGAAGGGAACACTTACGGCGACAAGTTCACACAGGTCGCCACGGCGAACAGCACGCCAAGTTCGTTTCACGCTTCGGGCTCACTCGAAGGTCTCATTGGCACAGGGCAATACATCATCACGCCGGGCGAGACGCCGACCCAATTGGCGACACGCATGGAACGCAGGTTCGTGAAGCAAGCGGCCTCAGTCGGTCTTACCCCGTCGACGACGTTGAACGGACTGGACGCCTATCAACTCGTCATTGCGGCTTCCATCGTCGAAAAGGAGGGGTACTACCCGGTCAATATGCCCCAGGTCGCCCGCGTCATCTACAACCGTTTGGCACGCGGAGGACCGTTGCAAATGGATTCGACGGTGCTCTACTACCTCGGCAAGGACGGTGGCACGGTGACGCCTGCCATGCTGCAGAGCCAAGAGCCGTACAACACTTACCTCAACACCGGCCTCACACCGACGCCGATCTGCGCCGTTTCGACGATCGCCATGCACGCGACGCTGCACCCGCCGGCGGGATCATGGCTCTACTTCACGCTGATCAACAAGGACGGGCGCATGGCGTTCTCCACTACGTTCGCCCAGCAGTTACGTGAGGAGCGAATTGCCCAGGAAGCGGGGATCGGATGACGTGGCGCCTGGGCGTCGCCGGCTCACCGATCGAGCACTCGCTCACGCCTGAGCTGCACGACGCGGCCCTGGCGATGGTCGGATTAGAAGGTACGTCGCGCCGCGTCGAGCTGGGTGCCAAGGACAAGACCAAGTTGAACAAGCTGATGCGCAAGGAGTTCGACGCGCTGTCGATAACCATGCCGTTAAAGGCAGTCGCGCTCGAGATCTGTGACGAAATCGATGATGTAGCCACGCGCGCCGGGTCGGTCAATTCTCTGCTGTTGCGCGACGGCAAGCTCTCGGGCGCCTCGACTGACGGTGACGGATTCGTCAACGCGCTTCATGGTCAGTTCAACGCCAGCGTCGAAGGTGCCCACGTGGTCGTTCTAGGGGCCGGGGGAGCGGCCAGTGCCATCATCGATGGACTCGTACGCGCGGGCGTCGCGTCGGTCGCCGTGCATGCTCGTAACGAAACTAAGGTCGAAGCGCTCGTGTCGCGCTATGCCAACGTGTACGACTTCTCGCTCACGTACCGACCGGTGGACGTCATCGTCAACGCCACGCCCGTTGAAGGTCGCGTCGATGAAGTCGCAGTGATGCAAGGCGTGAGCGCCCACACGATCGCCATCGACATCACGTACGAACCCCGAATGTCGGCGTGGCGATCCCTCCACGAACGATCGGGATGCGCCAGCGCCAACGGCCTCGGGATGTTGGCCTATCAGGCAGCTCTGCAGATGCAGTGGTGGTGGGACGTGCCGATTGACGGCGCTCGGCTCTTGAAGGTGATCTCATGAGTGACGCATTGGGAGCCATGTCATCGCGACTTCGCTCCAAGGACCGACTGGACCTCGGTCTGGCGTGTGGGCTCATCGCCCTCGGCTTCACCGGGGTCGTCATGATCTACAGCGCGACGCGACAAGCTCTAATCGGCGCTGGTTACAATCCGCACTACTACCTGGAACGACAGGCCGTCTTCGTGTGTCTCGGCGTGATCGTGATGTACATCGTGTCGCTCATCGATTACCGCCGTCTCGAGATCGTGACCACACCGCTGTACGTCTGCGGTTTGCTTTCACTGGTCGGGGTCTACGTCATTGGCTCGTCGGCCCAGGGAGCGTTGCGTTGGTACAGCGTGGGTATTTTCCAGATCCAGCCCAGCGAATTCACGGTCTTAATACTCATCTTGGCGATAGCGACGTTTTGCCAACGAAGACCGGACGGACTCACGATGTACGACGTGGCGCGACTCTTGGTGATGGCGGCCGTACCCTTGGTGCTCATCGTCGTCCAACCTGACCTGGGTACGGCGATCATCATGGTCCTGAGCGTCGGTGCCATGCTGGTGGTGGCGGGAGTGCCGCCGCGACTGCTGACGTTGCTCGCAGTTCTCGGTACGGCAGGCGTGGCCGCCGCGTTCTATTTGGACCTCGTCGGACGCTACGCGATTAACCGCTTCGAAGGCTTCCTGCACCAGAATTCGACCAGCGCCCAGTGGGCGCAGTACATCTACAACGTCGACAACGCCAAGAACGCCATTGGGTCCGGCGGACTTCACGGTGCGGGTCTCTTCAAGGGCCTGCAGACGAATTTGGGTTACGTCCCCGAACAACACACCGACTTCATCTTCACTGCCATCGGCGAGCAGTTGGGTTTCATCGGATCGCTGTTGATTCTTTTACTTCTCGCGTTCGTAGCATTCCGACTCTTTCGGATCGGACGATTGGCCAAGGACCAGATGGGTCGAATCATCTGCATCGGCGTCTTCGTCTTCTTCTCCTTCAGTTGTTTCGAGAACATCGGGATGACCATGGGCATCGTGCCGGTGACCGGGATCCCGCTGCCGCTCCTCAGTTACGGCGGATCGGCGGCGTTGGTGTTCTTCACTGCCGGTGGACTGGTGCTCTCGGTGTCGCGTCGGAGTGGCAATTAGGCTTGACCCCTGATGAGTGAGGAACAGTCGGCGTCAAACGATGAGGTAACAGAACCGAGCGTTCCTGAAGTTCCAGACGCTGAAGCCGAGGAAATCGAAGACGACTCAGCCACGTTCAATGTTATGAGCGTCGAATCGGTGCTCTACGACCTCTCGGATTCCTCGCCGATGGTGCACCTCATCGAAGAAGCCACGCCCTATCGGTACCTCGCAATTCCAATCGCGCTCACCGAGGCAGTAGCGCTGCACCACGCTTTGGACAAGATCGACGGTCGACGTCCGGGCACCCATGAACTGGCCGCAGAAGTCTTGCGTCGACTGAACGCCGACGTCGTCGCCGCCCGGATAACCCGTTACGACGGTGGCGTCTTCTACGCCGAGCTCGAACTCATGACTCCGCGGGGACGCGAGGTCTTCGATTGTCGCACCAGCGACGCCTTGATCCTCGCCACCCGACAAGGCGTGCGTGCGCCGGTGTTGTGCGCAGAGTCGGTCCTGCAGACGTTTTACCTCTAGTGGATCGTTCCGCAACGTGCGTCGCGACGCGCGAACTAAGGATTCTTGAACTTGATCGCGACGATCTCACCGCCGCGCCGTTCCAGGGCGTTCTCGTCCGATATTCGCAGCAACAACGCCACGATCAAATAGTTCGCGAAGAGCGAGCTCCCGCCGTAGGCGACGAAGGGCAACGTGATGCCGGTGAAGGGAAGAATTCGCAACACGCCGGCCATAATGAAGAAGGCTTGAAAGCCCATGAGGGCCGTGAGTCCGGTTGCGGCCAGACGAACGTAGTCCGAGGTCGCCTTTTGCGCAATGTAAAAACCTTCGCCGATGAATGCAGCGAAGAGACACACGATCAAGGTGATCCCCAGGAACCCGAGTTCTTCTCCGACCGTTACCAAGATCATGTCGGACGTAAGCGCGGGAATGTTCCCCGATTGACCGAATCCAAGTCCGGTGCCGGTCATGCCGCCGGCCGCGAGTGAGTACCAGCCCCAGACGAGCTGACAACTCCCACCGAGGTGACACGTAGTCCACGGGTTCAGCCAAAGCGTGAAGCGCGCATGCACTTGACTGAAGTAGTGCGCCGCCACGTACGCCCCGCCAGCGAAGAGTCCCATTCCGAGCACGACGTACGTCTTGAGTCCCGTCGTGACCCAGAGCATCGATATGAACAGCGCGAAGAGCAACATAGCGAAGCCGATGTCGTTTTCGGCGCCGAGGATGGCCATGGAGAATCCCCATGCGAAGAGAATCGGTAACAGCACCTTCGGCGGAACAATCTGTCGACGACCGACTCGCTGCGTGGGCGTCGAAAGTAGCTCGCGATTCGCGGCGAAATACGAGGCAAAGAAGAAGACCAACAGGATCTTGGCGATCTCGACGGGTTGGAACGAAATTGGTCCGACGCTGACCCACAGCCGTGCTCCGTTGATGCTCTGTCCGATGTGGGGTAGAAGCGGTATGAGTAGAAGCCCCATAGCCGAGAGCAGCGTCAAGTAGCGGTAGCGGTCGAGATCGCGCACGCTGCGCACGAACACGAGTGTCGCGACGAGGGCACCGGCGCTTATTAGGTACCAGAGCGCCTGATTGCCTGCGGCCGCTGGATTCCAGCGGGCAATTTCGACGTAGCCCACTCCATTGAGCAACGTGGCGATCGGCAACAGAATCTGCGAAGCGTTCGGAGCGAGGTACCGGATGAACATATGCATAGCCAGCGAGATGGCGATGATCGCCGTAAGGAACACGCCGAGTCTCGCGGGCAGGTGGCCCTTCGCCCCGAGCGAAGCCAAGACGTAGAACGAACCGATAATGATCCACGCGAGGATCATCAGACCGAGCTCTGTGAGCCGTCCCGGCGACGCTTCGGTGACGGGTGGTCGCTGGGACGGAACGACGGCGGTACTTGCGTGTTTCGCCACGAATCCACAGTAGCGGTCGTACGATAGGACAATGGACCTCATCGACGCCGAGGAATCAGGTGCGCTCGTCATCGACGTCCGTTCCTTCGGACCGGAGAGATTCTCCAGTCGCGAACTGTCGCGCCTCGAATTCGGCGCACGACTGCTTGACCTCGCCGACGACCACATGTTGCCGATTCTCGATCGATGCAAGTTCGTTGCGATATTCGCGGACATGATCGACGAGTTCTTCCAGGTTCGCGTCGTCAGTCTCGAAGATAAGGTCGCCGCGGGGGTGCAAACTGCGTCGATTGATGGCGTACGACCTCGCCAACAGCTTGAATCGATCCGCGAGCGGGTCCTCGCCCTCGTGGAACGTCAGGACCGATTGGTGCTCGACGTGCTGTTACCCGAATTGGCGCAAAAGGGCATCGCCATCGTGCCCTTCAGTTCGCTGGGTGTCGAAGACCACGATCGTCTCACGAAGTATTTCGACGAGAACGTCTATCCCGTTCTCACGCCCTTGGCCGTCGATCCCGGGCATCCATTCCCGATGATTTCGAACCTCTCGCTCAACATCGCGGTGTACGTGCGCGATGACGTCACCGGTGAAGAGCGCAGTGCGCGTGTGAAAGTTCCCAACTCCCTGCCGCGGTTCTTGCAAGCGAACGAGAACGAGTGGTGTTTGCTTGAGGACCTCATCACGTCGAATCTCGGACGATTGTTCTCAGGAATGACCGTGGGGCGCGCCGACCTCTTTCGGGTGACTCGAAACGCTGACCTCACCTTGGAAGAGGACGAGGCCGACGACTTGTTAGTTGCTCTGGAGGTCGAGTTGCGGCGCCGCCGTTTTGGAGAAGCGTTGCGGGTGGAAATCCAAAGTGGAATGTCACCCGAGTTTTTGGATCTTCTGGTCGACCAACTTGATCTCGAACGGTCCAACGTGTACGTGACCGACGCGCCTCTAGGTCTCCACGACCTTTGGAGTCTCAACGCCATCGATCGACCCGACTTGAAGGGCGAAGGTTGGTCACCCATCACCCCGCGTCGTCTGCTCGACGGCGAGCACGTCGGTGACATCTTCGCGGCGATTCGCGAAGATGACATCTTGTTGCATCACCCCTACGAATCCTTCAGTGACTCCGTGGAGATGTTCATCGCTCAAGCGGCAGCCGACCCGAAGGTCGTCGGAATAAAGATGACGCTTTACCGCACGTCCGGTGACTCACCGATCGTGGCCTCGCTCATCCACGCGGCCGAACAGGGAAAGCAGGTAGCAGCCCTGGTCGAGTTGAAGGCTCGATTCGACGAAGCGGCCAACATCGAATGGGCCAAGGCCTTGGAAGACGTTGGTGTCCACGTCGTCTATGGCATCGTGGGTCTGAAGACGCACTCCAAGACGACGTTGGTGCTGCGCAGCGAAGGCGATACCACCGCGCGCTACGTCCACATCGCCACGGGCAACTACAACGGCAAGACCGCTCGTACCTACGAGGACTTCGGTCTGTTGACGTGCGACCCGGCGATCAGCGAGGACGTGGGCGAGCTCTTCAACTTCCTCACGGGCTTCTCTCGAATCGGCCAGTATAAGAAGATTATGGTGAGCCCGCTTTCGACGCGAACGAAGGTAGTCGAACTTATCAATGGTCAGCGCGACCGCGGGCCCGCCGGACGAATAGCGATGAAGGTGAATGGTCTCACCGATCCGACCATCATCGACGCTCTTTACGAGGCGAGTTCGGCGGGCGTCGAGATCCGTCTCGAGGTTCGCACCTTGTGCTCACTGCGTCCCGGGGTCGCCGGACTATCGGAGAACATCACCGTGCACAGCCTGGTGGGTGAGTTCCTGGAGCACTCGAGAATCCTGATCTTCGGTACGCTCGGCGATGCGGAGTTTTCCATCTGGCTCGGTTCAGCGGATCTTATGGAGCGAAACCTCGACCGTCGGGTCGAAGTACAAGTACCGATCGAGAACCGTTCGTTGCAGCAAGAGTTGCTCGAAGCCTTCGAAGTCACGTGGCGCGACGACCTCTTCACGTGGGTCCTTGGCACGGATCGGCGCTGGCGCCGACTGCAGCCGGTCAACAACTTCTCCGCTCAGAGCGAATTCAAACGGCTGGCGATGCTCCGGTCCCGGACTCCGGTTTAGGCGCGGTTCCGTTTTCTTTGCGCCACATCAGTGAGGCGTACGCAAGGCCACCCACGGGGATCGGGATCCAGAAGTTAATGAGGCGATAGGACAACACCGCGAGGATCGCCTGGCTGTGCGGCACGCCGAATCCCACGAGCGTCGGGATTAGGACGCCTTCGATGATGCCCAGTCCCGCGGGTGTGATCGGTATCGCGGCCAGGATGTTGGCCAATCCGTAGGCGACGAGAAGGTCAATCGGTGAGATCACGTGACCGAAGGACCAGATGAACACCCACAGGCACCCGGCGTCGAGGATCCAATTCAATGCGGCCCACGTGAACGCCGCCCACAGCGTGCGGCGGTTGTTCACCAGCATTGTGATGCGGTCGGCGACTTTGGCGATCAATGCACTGATTCGCTCGGCGTTGACGGCGGGGATTCGCAGGGCGATCCAGCGCAGCCAGTTGGCGGCGTGTCGCTGGCCACGCGTGATGAGCAGAATCGTGCCCGAGAACGCGGCCAGCAAAAAGACGCCGGCGAGCGCCGCGAAGCCGTAGGCGGGGTTGAATCCGCGAAGCGGGATCGAGATCACCAGCGCGCACCAGAAGATGATGTTCAAGACCACGGCCGAGCCAGCACCTTGGACGGCGAGACCGAAGGCGTTGGTCTCCTTGGGCACGCCGAGTTCGTTGAATATTCGATACGACAGCGCTCCGGCCGGTGCGGTGCCGCCGGGCACGACGTGGCTGATGGCGAGTCCGGCCAGGTTCACGCGCAACAGGTTGTAGCGACTCGGAGCGTAGGGATAGAGCACCGATTTCGTCAACTCGACGTAGGCATAGATCGCGGCCATCTCCAAGAGCACCGCTACGCCGACGAGCACCGGGTTCACCGTGGCGAGCAAGTGCAGGGACTTGCGCGCTGAGGCGAACTGGGGAAGTACGAGATATTCGAATACGAAGACCAGAGCTCCGACGCTCAAGATGATGCGCACTTCCCGAGGCAGCGCGAATCGCTTCTTCTTGACCGGCTCGGGCATAGGAATACCTTAAGGGAAGTGGCTAGTTACAGCCGTCGCAGACCGAAGTCTGCAGGGCTCTACCGGCCCGAAGAATGTTGCGTGCTGCATTGATGTCGGCATAGTCACAGTGACCGCACTTGAGACATCGAAAGTCCTTCTGACTGATTCGATTACCCGAGTCAACATGATGGCATTCGGCACATGTTTGACTGGTGTAACGGGGGTTCACGCCTACCACCTTCCTACCGGCGCTTTCAGCCTTGTAAGAAAGTAGTGAAACGAGTTGTCCCCACCCCGAATCATGAATGGACTTGTTGAGTTCGGCCTTCTTACTGGCGCCGTTAGGTAAATACGCTCCTGGTTGCTCCGGATCGGGCTTTCCTTTCGGTGCACGCACCATGTTGGTGATCTTGAGATGCTCAATAGCGATGAAGTCGTAGTCGTTCACGAGTTGCCGGCTCAGTTGGTGCGCGGCATTACTTCGCTGACTCTTAATCTTCCGATGAAGACGCCCGACTTCTTCGACTTGACGTCGGCGACGGTTCGATCCGCGTTGTTGTGCCCCGAGCTGACGCTGGGCTCGGGCAAGTCTCGCCTCCGCTTTTGTACCAAGGTGCTTACCCTTCTTCAGTTCACCGTCACTTGTGGCGAGTTGGTTGACGACACCGAAGTCGATCCCAACTTCTGAATATGTTCGTACGAGAGGCATCGCTGGCACGTTCGCGCAGCGCACACTTAGCCACCACTTGGTTCCTTCTCTCTTAACGGTGATCGCCTTTGCCGTGCCTGCAAGAGGTCGGTGATAATTCACCTTGATCTCGCCAATACCCATAAGGTAGAGCCGTTGATGATCGAGCTTTACTTTCCAGCCACTGCCGGAGTCCTCCCATTGGAGTGAAGTAAAGCGGTTCGCCGGTTTAAACCGAGGAAAACCTGGTGTTTCACCACATTTCGCTCTTCGAAAGAATGCGACGAACGCTCGATCGAGCCTCATGAGCGTTCCACGACAAAGCGTGACTCCCGAAGCGACGACCTCGGGCCTTGAGTCCTTCAGGCCCTTGAGAGTCTGATCAAAGAAAGTCACGGAACGCCGTTCTCGATTCCAGGCACCGATTCGTTCTTCAAGCGCGTCGTTGTACAACTCACATTGAAAATTCAATTGACGTAGAAGAGATTGTGTTTGGAGATTCGTCGGATGAAGCCGATAACGAAATGTGCGACAGCGCGAGACCTCGTGAGGCATAAGCAGATGGTAGTTAAGTGGTGTGACACTCGAAGCGTCGCCCACCATGTCCGAAAGGTATTGATGCCCTGCCAATCGACTCCGCGTTGACTCATGTCAAATCCTCCGCGAAGCCTGACTCCGTTCGCGCCCCGACGCGCCTGGGTAGAATCGACGGATGCGTACGCTCGTGGTATTGCCCACGTACAACGAGATTTTGAACGTGGAGCCGATGTTGCGCACCCTTCGCAAAGTCGTACCGCAATGTGACGTCCTTGTCGTTGACGACGGTAGTCCGGACGGCACAGCGACGTTGGCCGAGGAGATCGGCGACGAAATCAGTCATATCTCGGTGCTGCCAAGGACTCACAAGGGCGGCCTTGGCGGCGCGTACCGGGCGGGCTTCGCGTGGGGACTCGAGCAGGGCTTCGATCACTTCGTTGAGATCGACTGCGACTTCAGCCACGATCCCAACGCGTTGCCGGCGTTGCTCAGTGCCGCCGAAGACCACGACGTCGTCATCGGTTCGCGCTACATCCCCGGTGGTCACATCCCGCAGTGGAGTTTCTCTCGCCGAATGCTTTCGCGCGGTGGCAATCAATACGCGTCGATCATGCTCGGACTCGGCGTCGCCGACTCGACCGCTGGCTACCGGGTGTATTCGAAGCGGGCACTCGAGCTCATTGACTTTGCCACGGTCAGCGCCGACGGCTACGGCTTCCAGATCGAGATGACGTACCGTGCCCGGCGCGCCGGTGCGTCCATCATCGAGGTGCCGATCTCCTTCACTGACCGCGAATTGGGCGAATCGAAGATGTCGCGGGCTATCGTCGTAGAGGCGCTGTGGCTGGTGACCAAATGGGCGGTGGAGCGGCCCTTCGGTCGCGGCGCTCACTGAACGACGTCAACTAGGACCGACGACAGGAAACTCGCCAATTTGGCTTTCGTCTCCTCGCGTTCGGCGGTGGGATCGGATTCCGACACGATGCCGGCGCCCGCCCAGGCTTCGAACTCCGCACCTTTTACGAGAACGCCTCGAAAACCGATCCACCATTCACCGTCGCCGTGTGCGTCGACCCAACCGAGTGGCCCGGCGTAGTAACCGCGGTCGATCTGTTCGAGGCGTCGAATGAGTTCGTACGCGCTCTGGCGTGGTACGCCGCCAACCGCGGAGGTGGGGTGCAAGAGGCGAAGGACTTCGAGTGCGTCGGGCGCGTCGGATTCATTCCGACACGAGGCTTCGATCCAGGTACCGAGATGTGCCAATGTGCGAAGCGCGACAATCGACGGACCAGCATCGGCTTGGACGTCGTCGTACACACCTTCGAGCGCGCCGACGATCTCGTTTACGGGCACGTTGTGTTCGTGGAGGTTTTTGGTGCTACCGAGCAGCCAGGTGAGATAATCCTCAGGTTCGACGTTCGGGGGTAGTGCGATCGTTCCGGCCAGTGGGTGGCTTTGCAGCGTGGCGCCCGTGCGTCGAGCGATCAACTCCGGCGTCGCTCCAACGAAGCGGCGCCCGTCGCTGGTCGGAATGCTGTAGATAGCGCACAACGGCTCGCGATGATGCAATCGCTGAGCGACCGCGGCCGCATCGATCGCTTCGGGAACGGTTCCCCGCACGGAACGGGCCAGGACGACCTTGTCGATCTCTTTGGAACGAAGTATCTCAACGGCTAGGGCCACATTGTGCGCGTACTCATCAGGGGTTGGTTCGAGCGACAAGGAGCGAAGACTCTGGGTCTCTTGCACAGGTGGGACTGAGGTCCTGAGCACTTCGAGCCACGAGTGAGCACCATTCGCGCACGTGACCCACGCGTCACCGTCCTTTAATTGCGTGATGCAGTACTCGGGCACGTCGAGTTTGCTGGGCGTCGATCGATCGAAGGGCAAGGCACCAAAAGCCACTACGCCCGAACCCGGCGGACCGTCATCACCTGCTAATTCATGGTGACGGAGTGTCGAGAGTACGTCCGAAGGGATCTCAAGTCCTTCGTTCAGCGTGACGTGATCGACGGTGTGACCAAGTCCGACACGAATCACGTCAGCGGTTTCAATCAGCCACCCGTCGCGCGCGCCGACGATTCGAAGGGTCTCGAGGGACTGGCGCGGGATCTGTTGGCGAAGGAATCTCATGAGTTCCTCGTCGCGATGAACTGCTGGGAGAGACCGCCCATCACTCGGCGATGATTTACCGCGCTGAAGCCCGAGTGGTTGAGCATCCGAACGATTTCGTCACTCGCGGGCAAGTACGCGGTGGACTGAGGAAGGTAGTGATACGCGGCACGGTCCGAGACGAGCGATCCAATGAACGGCACGACGCGCCGGAACCACACGCGGAATCCGGCACGCCAAAGTCCGGAACTTGGCTCGGCTACTTCGAGCAGTGACAATCGACCACCCGGTCGAACGACCCGGGCCATCTCATCGAAGGTTGTCGCCAGATCACTGAAATTGCGTAGCGCGTAGCCGCACGTCACGCCATCGAACCCGGCCGAACGAAACGGGAGTGACGACGCGTCCGCCTGAACTCGCTCGTTCATGTTCTTCCCGACCTGCAACATGCCGAAACTCAAGTCGGTCGCGACCGCCATGTGACCCTGGCGCACGAGCTCGCGAGTGAAGGAGCCCGTGCCCGCGGCGAGGTCGAGCACCACGCTCTTTTGTGGAAGGCGCAGGTCGACTACCGCTCGGCGGCGCCAGCGTGAATCGAGTCCGAAGGTCATGAGTTTGTTGACCAATTCGTAGCGCGACGCGATGGCGTCGAACATCGCTCGAACCTGGCGAGTCTTCTCTTCACCTTGGGGGAGGGGAATCGACAATGGTCAGCGGTAGTAGCGAAAGACCACTTGAGCAACACACGACGGCTTGGGCGCATCTTTTACCTCGACGATGACGTCGAGGGCGACCTGGACGCCACCGGCGAACTCGTCGACTGACGCCAGGGTTGCCCCAGCGCGTATTTCGGAACCGACCGGCACGGGGCTGGTGAAGCGGACTTTGTTGGTGCCATAGTTGACGCCCATGGCGACGCCGTCCACTTTCATCACTCCGTTAAGGAGAACGGGAATCATCGAGAGCGTGAGGTAACCGTGCGCGATCGGTCCGCCAAAGGGTCCCGCCTTTGCTCGTTCGGGGTCCACGTGAATCCACTGATGATCGTCCGTCGCGTCGGCGAACAAGTTCACTTGTTCCTGGGTCACTGTTCGGTACTCGCTGTAACCCAAATGCGTACCCACGAGTGGTGTCAGATCCTCGATGCTGTTCACGTGCGTCGTCATGGAAAACCTCCGGATACCACTCTATGCAATCGATTCAGCGAATGATTTGCCGATGGGAACGTAGGATTGGATGGTGAGCGAAACCCTCCATCCCGAAAAGCACCGGAACGTAGCCGGGAGTTGGTACCGCGCATCGGTCTTTGGCGTCAGTGACGGCCTCGTCACCAACGCCTCGTTGATTCTGGGATTTGCTGGTGCCAATCCCGGTCACAGCATCGTTCGATTGGCCGGTTTGGCGGGCTTGGTCGCCGGTAGCTTTTCCATGGCGAGTGGTGAGTACATTTCGGTACGAGCCCAAAAGGAACTCCTCGAATATGAAATCGACGTCGAACGAAGGTCGATCGCAGACTCACCGGTGCAAGAGCAAGAAGAGTTACGTCAGATGTTCGTGGCGCGCGGCATTGAAGGCGAATTAGCGGAACGTCTCTCGACGGACCTCATGCGCGATCCGGAGATGGCGCTTCGCACGCATGCGCGAGAAGAGCTGGGCGTCGACCCGTCGACCACGGGTTCGCCGTGGGGTGCGGCCATATCATCGCTGTTCTCCTTCGCCATCGGTGCACTGATTCCCTTGTTGCCGTGGATCGCGACTTCGTCGGGGAATCCCATCGTGTGGTCGGTGGTGCTCGCCGTCGTCGCGGCGGCGGCAGTCGGTGGGGTGATTGGCTGGTTCACCCGCAACGGCATTTTCACGTGGGCGATTCGACAGGTCTTAGTCGGCGCGTTGGCCGCGGCGGTCACGTTCGGCATCGGTCGGATTGTCGGCGTCCATTAGCCGCGCTGAAAGTGCACCAGTCGGTCGTCGCGTACGACCTTGAAGCCGAGCGATTCGTAAAGCGCGAGTGCGTTGACGTTTGATTGATCCACGAAGAGCATCGCCATCGTGACGCCTTTCCTTCGAAGGACTTCAAGGCCCTGCGTGACCATGACGCGGCCGAGGTTGTGTCCCTGGAAATCCGGGTGCACCGAGATGATGTAGATCTCACCGAAACGGTCCGGGTGAAGCTCATGAACCTTGGTCCAGCACGATGCGGCAAGTCGGCCGTCAATCTCCAAGAGCAAGAAGCCGGAGGGATCGAACCACGGCTCACTCGTTCGTTCTTCTAAGTCCGAGCGCAGCCACGCACCTTGTTCGGGA
Source organism: Acidimicrobiales bacterium (assembly GCA_035532375.1). Classification (GTDB taxonomy): domain Bacteria; phylum Actinomycetota; class Acidimicrobiia; order Acidimicrobiales; family RAAP-2; genus RAAP-2. Next base: position 34,846 of record DATKRC010000101.1, on the reverse strand, counting down.
TGATGAGCGAAGGCGGCGTTGTTTTGTTCGAGCCACGCGTCTTCGTCGCGCCCCGGTTCGAAGTTGTGCAGGGTGGCACCCTCGGGCACGTCGACGACGGGAACCGGCAGAGCGACTTCCATCAGCTGCAATGTCCGCATGACCTTGCACTGTGCGTGGACCGGAACAGTCGAACCGCGGGTCCACCAATCGAGCGATTCGTGATGTTCTAAGAGGCTCTGTAAGAGGTCCTCGTCAATCCCGCCGCCACACATCTCGAGGATGGCGTTCGCGGTACCAGTCGCCATGGCGTAGTTGACCAGGAGACCTTCGTGATATTGCAACCAGTGTTCGGCGCGCCAACCGTGTACGACGATCCGGCGGCGACCCTCGTCAATAGCCTCACGACCCAATGTCGATTCGGTTCGGTTGAGAAGATTCAAGACCTCTAGTCGGCGTTCGGGCGTCAGCGAGTCGCTGCTTTGCCACGAATCAGTCATGAGCGAAGGTTATCGTCGCCCTAGGCAATTCGACCGACAACTCGGTTGAGGCGACGAAGCAGCGCACCTAGAGTCCTCTCGGCGGCGACGAGTTCGGAGTATATGTCGGGCGGCATGGCCGAACCTTGAGTTTCGACAAGCGCGGTGACGCGATGAGATAGCTCATTCATGGTCGAGGTGATGGTGTTGAGTTCGTTCTGCATGCTCATTGACGGAGTCCTTTGGTCTGGAAGCGTCTCGCGCGCTGGCGAATACTGTAATGGTCGATGAATCAAATGATCGACCCACTAATCGATTCGACGCTTCGATGGTCTAGTGTCGTGGTCACCGGACCTGAGGCGCAGTCGTTCCTGCAAGGTCAATTGAGTCAAGACATCACGACGATGTCGCCCGATGGCGCCTGGTCGTTGCTGCTCGCACCCGACGGAGTTGTCGTTACATCGCTCTACGTGACGGCTAATGACGACGGCTACGCGCTCACCGTCGCGCGCAAGTTCGGTGACGTGGTGCTCGCGCGTCTCCGCCGATTCTTGCTTCGCACGAAGTGCACGCTTGAGTTGGTCGATGTCGATCATGGGCCCTACGACACGCTCGAGCAGCAGATTGCGGCCGGTCGTCCCGGGCCGGCCGAATTCGCTCGGGGCCTCACGCCCCAGTGTTTTGGCGCCTCGTTCGTCGCCTCAAGCGTCTCGTTCACCAAAGGTTGTTTCACGGGTCAAGAGTTGGTCGGGCGACTGGACGCACGCGGTTCGAGCGTTCCCTGGCGATTGGTTCGCGTGACGGGTCCGAGCACCGCGAGAATCAATGAGGTCCTCACCTCGAAGGGACCATCGGGCACGTCGGGACTCACGTCGTCGCTGAGGAGTGGCGAATCAATCGTTGGTCTGGGTTTCGCCCATCGGTCACTGTTCGAGAGTGCGGAGCTGGAAAGCGCCGTCGACGTTCACGTCGAAGAGATAGCCTGACGCCGAGCCGCGCGCGCCGTTAACGTTGCGGCCAAGGAGTCGACACGTGCGGTTGAATACTGAGGGCATATTCATCAAGATCTCGGGCGTGACCACCGAGGACGACGCACTGTTTTCAATTGGACTAGGTGCCAGCGCCATCGGTTTCGACTTCGGCCCTACGCCGCGTCAGATTTCGGTCAACGCGGCCCACGATATTGTTCGGCGCCTTCCGGCGGGCGCGATCTCGGTGGGCGTCTTTCGCAACGAGATGCCCAAACGAATCGTCGAGATCGCCAACACACTCGGTCTGACGGCGGTGCAGATCGACGGCCCGGTGGCCAGTGAAGAGCTCGCCTACGTTGCTGAGCGGGTAAACACGGTGCTGCGCAGCCTGCCGAGCACAGCCAATCACGATTTGGTCGCCACGCTGACGGGCATCGACTATCTCGTCATTCCTGAATCGGACGACCAATACTCCTTGATGGACTGTTTGGAGCTCTTCAGTGATCAGGCGGTACGAACACCGATCGTCGCTTCCGGGGGGTTGACGCCCTCCAACGTGATCGACATCGTGCAGAACTATCCCGTGTGGGGCGTTGACGTTCGCTCCGGCGTGGAGAAATCAGTCGGAGAGAAAGACCCGGTGTTACTTGGTCAGTTCATCGCCAATGCGAGGTGGGCCTTTGCCAACACTTACGTTGAGCGCCACCACGACGAGTGGCCTATGTGAGGAGTGTGGTCCCCGTCGCGAGGGGCGGTGTGGATTAAACGTGGACGCGACGGAAGACGACGCTGCCGTTGTGGCCCCCGAAGCCGAACGAGTTCGACAGTATGACTTCGACGTCGGCGCTTCGCGGCGCGCCGATGACGACGTCGAGACCGACCTCGGGGTCGACGTGGGTGGTGCCCGCGGTCGGCGGGATGGTCTGATTGATCAACGTCATCACTGATGCGACGCCTTCGAGTGCGCCCGCGGCGGCAAGCGAATGACCGAGGTGTCCCTTGATCGACGTCACCGGGGGTACGTCGTCACCGAAGACTGCGTGCATGGCCACCGATTCGGCGAGGTCGTTGAGCGGCGTCGAGGTCCCATGAGCATTGATGTGTGAGACCTCGCTCGCCGATACGCCAGCGTCTTCTAGGGCGAGCTCCATGCAGCGAACGGCGCCGTGTCCCGAGGGGTCGGGCGCGGTGATGTGATGCGCGTCGGCCGTCGACGCGGCGCCGAGGACTTCGGCGTAGATGGTCGCACCGCGCTCGACGGCGTGGCCCCACTCCTCCAGGATCAAGATGCCGGCGCCCTCGCCCATGACGAAGCCGTCACGATCGACGTCGAAGGGACGAGAAAAGTCGGTGTTGCTGAGAGCGGTCATGTTGCGAAAGGCCGCTTCGGCGATCTCCACGATCACGGCTTCGGCACCACCGGCGACCGCCGCGGTGCTACGTCCGGTCGCGACGAGTCGCGCGGCATTGCCAATGGCGTGGGTGCCAGCGGCACAAGCGGTCGTCACCGTCTCACAGGGGCCACCTAGTCCAAAACGCATCGACACCGCCGCGGTGGCGGCGTTGGGCATCATCATCGGGACCATGAATGGCGAGACTCGGTCAGGTCCCTTCGCGTTGAGCACGCCGAGTTGCTCGATGACGGTCTGAAGGCCGCCAATCCCGGTGGTGACGATACTGCCGGCGTCCAAGAGCGGAGAGGTCAAACCACTTTGGCGCCACGCTTCGTCCGCCGCCATGAGCGAGTACATCGTGAAGGGGTCGAAACGTCGAAGTTCCTTGGGCCCGCCGATGTGCGTGGCGTCAAATGGAGCGATTCGCTTGCTCGCGGGCGCGTGGTCGAGGAGGAGCGCATTCCACAGCGCTTCGACGCCGACACCGGCGCAACTGATTGCACCAAAACCCGTGACGGCGACCCGGTAACCCGAAACTGGCCCTTTGGGGGTGACGGCTACGCGCACTACAGCTTGGCGTAGATCAGGTCGAAGGCTTCGCCTACCGTGCGAATGTCCTTCAGTTCGTCTTCGGCGACTTCGATGTCGAAGGTCTCTTCGAGCGCCATGACGAGTTCGACGAGGTCGAGACTGTCGGCGCCGAGGTCGTCGCTGAAAGAGGCTTCGGGCTTCACCTTGGATGCATCGACCGCCAAAACTTCGACGGCCGCATCGGTGAACTTGCTTAGCGCTTCGTTGCGGTCCATGAAATAACCCCTTTTTTCTGTCGCTCTATGGTACTCAACCGCCGCCGCACTTCGATCACTTAAAGGCCCATGGCGAGGCCACCGTCGACCGCGATGACGGCTCCTGTTATGTAACGAGCGTCGTCGCTGGCGAGAAAACCGACCACCCCGGCGACATCGCTCGGCTGGCCGATCCGGTCCAGCGGGATCATCGCGGCCATGGCGTCCTTGACGGCACCGAGGTCCTCGGTCATGTCGGTTTCGATGAGTCCCGGGGCGACCACGTTCACGGTGACGCCGCGTGAGGCCACTTCCTTGGCCAGGGCACGAGCCAGTCCGACCAAGCCGGCCTTGGCTGCGGCGTAGTTCGCCTGACCAGGGACGCCGACGAAGGCACTGATCGAGCCGATGAAGATTATCGAACCGGCGCGCTGACGCACCATCGAGGCCATCGTCGCCCGGGCGCCGTAGAAGGCACCGTCGAGGTTGATCGAGAGGACTTCGCGCCACTGCTCGTCGGACATCCGCATGGCGAGACCATCACGGGTCACGCCGGCGTTGAGCACTGCGATCTCCACCGGTCCGAATTCAGCGATGGCCGACTTGACCGCCTCGTTGAGCGCCTTCGAGTCCGCGACGTCGACTGCGAAGGATTTGGCGCATCCACTCGGCGCGTCGCCGGAGCGCGAAAGGGCGACGACCTGGTCGCCGTGGGCGATGAACCATTCGGCGATCGCCGCGCCGATGCCCCGACTGGCTCCGGTGACGATGACGTGACGGCTCATAACTCGATGCTTTCGAGTTCGACCAGTGTTGAAGGCGCGAACTGACGATCGAACGAACGCATCCGCTTGGTGAGTCCGGTCAGTACGCCGCTCGGAGGCATTTCGATGGTGGTCGTCACCGACTCGGGCAGCGTCATGGTCGCTTCGTAGAACTCGACGGGAGAGGTCAGCTGGCGCGACAACAGGTCACGCCATTCGTCGGATGACGTATGGACCTTGGCATCGACGTTGGAGATCAGTACGGCCTCGGTCGTTCCCCACTCGACGCTCGCGAGCGCCTTATCAAGTTCAGCCTGGGCTGGTGCCATAAGAGGTGAGTGGAACGCGCCACCAACCGGAAGTGGCGTCGCACGGCGCCAACCGAGTTCCTTGTGGCGCGCGAGCAGATCATCGAGACCGGCACGCGTACCGCTGACAACGATCTGACCCGTGCCGTTGATGTTGGCCACCCACACAGCGTCGAGTCCGGTGAGGGCCTCGCGGGCGCCTTCGTCACCGCCCATCAACGCGACCATTGAGCCGTCGTTCGCGATGGCCGCGCGGGCCATCGCGGCACCGCGAACGCCGATGAGTCGCGCGCCGTCTTCAAGGGTGAGCAGTCCCGACGCGACCAAGGCGCTGAATTCACCGAGGCTGTGACCGAGTAGGTAACGCGGTCGAACGCCCCGCTCAATCAAGTCGTAGTAGCCCACCATGGAGAGCGCGAACGTGGCGATCTGCGCGCGATCGGTGCGCACTACATCGTCGTCGGAGCTTCCGATGAGTAACTTCGCGACGTCGAGGCGAGCGGCGTCGCCGATGCGCGCGAGGATCTCCCAGAATCGTGGTGATTGCCATTCAGCGCCCGCGCCGCCACTAAGGGAACCTTGACCGGGGAAAAGCGCGACGACGTCGTCACGAAAGAGCAGTGATTCTTGATCTGACATCCTCTAAAGGTAACAGCGAGTGCGCACTTCGGCGCACCCTCAGTTTTGACAGCTCGCGCAGTGACCGATGACGTCCAGCGCGTGCGACGTGGCTAAGAATCCCTGTTCGTCGGTGAGTTCGTGCACCATCCGTGCCACCGTGCGCTCGAACGCCGCGGTCGGGGTCACGTCGATCACGCGACCACACGAGGAACACAGCAAGTGGTGGTGGTGGTGGAGGAAGTCCTCCGCCAATTCGAATCGAGCGAATTCGTCGCTGGCGGTGATTCGTCGAAGCACTCCCGCCCGATGGAGGTCAGAGAGGTGTCGATAGGCCGAACTCCTTGGAATATTGGGTGTCCGCCTCTCGATGTCCGAAATACTGAGGGGATGATCCGAAGAGGCGATCAGTTCCACTATGGCGCGCCGACCGGCGGTGTAGCGCTGATCAATTCGTCGGAGGAGTACTTCGACGAACTCATGCAGATCCGCCACGGAGTCGAAGGTCTGCACGGTGTGGCCCCTTTCAATTCCTCTGGCGACGGAATCCATCACCCGACCCTTGGTCAACATTCTAGTGTCTAAGTTGTACTGAGACTCAGTCTCACTCTAGTCTTTTACCATGAAGAGAAGACCTACCTCCGCACAATCCAAAGACCGAGGCTCCGTTCGAAGAGTCGCTGGGTTCGTCGCGGTCGTGCTCGCGTCGTTGGGGTCAATCCCCGGTCAGGCTTCCGCGGCGACGGCCAATACCAAAGCGAGGGTGATAACGGCGGTCGGTGCGGAAAGTGAGTACGCCAATGTACTGAGCCAGATCGGCGGGAAATACGTGGTCGTGTCGTCGATACTCAACAATCCCAACACCGATCCGCATGCCTATGAAGTGACTACGAGTGTCGCCGAAGAGGTGAGCCGTGCCCTCTTGATCGTCCAAAATGGTGTCGGTTACGACAGCTTCATGAACCGCATCGAGGCGGCGTCGCCGAATTCTCGTCGCAAGCTGATCGTGGTACAAAAGGTTTTGGGTCTCCCCGCCAACACACCTAATCCCCATCTCTGGTACGACCCGAAGACGATGCCCAAGGTCGCCAAGGCCATGGCGAAGGATCTCGGTGAGTTGGATCCCGGCCAGACATCGTACTTCCAGGACAATCTTCGTACCTTCGATACGTCACTGCAGTCGTGGACGAAAGCGATTGCCACGTTCAAGTCCAAGTACCCCGGTACCAAAGTCGCGGTCACCGAGCCGGTGGCTGATTACCTACTCAAGGCGATGGGCATGCGAATTCTCAGCCCGTTCGCGTTCCAAGCCGACATCATGAATGGTGTGGATCCGGCGCCAGAAGACATCACCTTAGAAGACAGCTTCTTCACCCAGCACGAAGCCAAAGTGTTCTGCTACAACCAACAGGTCGTGGACTCGCTCACGTCGTCGATACGGCACACCGCGATCAAGAACAACGTCCCGGTCGTCGGAGTGTATGAAACGATGCCTACACCTCGTTACGACTACCAAACGTGGATGCTCGCCGAAGTCAAAGCGATCGAGGCGGCCGTGGCGCATCACCGTTCGACAGAGAAACCGTGATCGCGTCGCCTGTCCTAGAGGTCGAGGGGCTACGGGTTTCGCTCTCGGGTCGCACGATCCTGGATGATGTGACCTTCGAAATACGACCAGGCGAGTTCACCGGGCTGATCGGCTCCAACGGCGTCGGTAAAACGACGTTGCTGCGCACGATTCTTGGTTTGCAACGACCGGACGCGGGAGTCATCCGGGTCGACGGGAAGCCGATCTCTCCGCGGAATCGGTCACTGGGTTACGTCCCCCAAAAGATCGCGATCGATCCCGACATTCCGATGCGAGCAAGAGACTTCGTGGCGCTCGGTCTCGACGCGCACCGCTTCGGTTTCGCCCGCAGGAACTCCCAACAGCGCGAGCTCGTGGAAACGATGTTGCACGCCGTTGATGGCGACCGATTCGCTAACAACCGAGTTGGCAGTCTCTCCGGTGGTGAGCAACAGCGCATCCTGATCGCACACGCCTTGATCAGTCGCCCGAAAGTCCTCCTCCTTGACGAACCACTCGCCAATCTCGACCCGAAGAGCGTCCAGGAGATCGTGGCCCTGTTGCATCGGATCACTGAAGATCATGGAGTCGCGGTGCTGTTGTCGGCGCACGAGATGAACGCCTTGCTCCCGGTTATGGACCGCATCGTGTATGTGGCCGACGGCCGCGCGGCCAGTGGCACGACCGAAGAAGTCGTGCGCCCCGACGTCTTGAGCGAGCTCTACGGCCATCACGTCGACGTGCTCAAACTTCATGGTCGGGTGTTGGTCGTCGCGGACCTGAGTTCTGACGACGACATCCCGCAACACCCGAACCTCACCGTCAGTTGAGTCGTGCACACTCTCATTGAACCGGGATTCTTCGGAAGCGCTCCGGTGCACGTGGCGCTCGTGATCGGCGCCGTGACGGCGATCGTCTCAGCCGTGGTCGGCGTGTTCGCGGTCATCCGCAGTCAATCGTTCGCGGGTCACGCGCTCACCGATGTGGCGACGACGGGCGGTTCCGGCGCGTTCTACCTGGGAATCAGTCCGCTGCTGGGCTTCATCGGTGGTGGAGTGATCGGTGCGGGAGCGATGGATCTGGTCGGAGTGCAAAGAGTGCGCAGTCGCGATATTGCGACTGGCGTCGTCCTGGGATCGGCTTCCGGTTTGGCCGCGCTCTTCCTCTATCTCGATACGACCCAGAGCGCGACCACCGGTGCGACCCAACAGATCTTGTTCGGGTCGATCTTCACGATTGATCCGTCAACAATTCCGCTGGTCGTCATCTTGAGTGTCGTCACACTCGTCGCCGTTGCTTTGATCTACCGGCCCCTGTTGATCAGTTCGTTCAGCGCGGAGTTGGCGCAAGCGCGAGGCATCAATGCGCGCGTCATAGGGCTCATCTTCATGGTCGCCATGGCCGTGTCCGTGGGCCTTTCGTCGATCGCCGTCGGTTCGATTCTCTCGACCGCGCTTTTGATCGGACCCCCGGCCACGTCGGTTCGACTGGTGACGCACGTTCGCTCCGCCGTGATCGTGGCGAGCGTGATCGGCGTCGTGACGGCGTGGCTCGGCATACTCTTCGCCTACGACAGTTATTACTGGATTCCTTCTACGCAGGGACTCCCGGTCAGTTTCTTCATCGTGGCGTTGATCTTCCTCTGTTACCTCGTGTCGGGACTCTCGGCCGTCCGCCGAAGTATCGAATGGCTACGCGCCTCGTTTGGGTCCAGCTCGGCGGCGACCTGATGTTCTCGGGATTCATGGTCAATGCTTGGCAGGCGGGGACGATCGTGGCCGTCGTGGCTGGCATCGTTGGCTTCTTCGTCGTGCTGCGAGGCTCGGCCTTCCCCGCGCACGCCATTCCGAACGGAGCGTTCGCCGGCGCCGCCGGGGCCAATCTCATTGGAATCAATCCGCTCATCGGCCTCGGGGTCTTCTCGCTTGGCGCCGCTCTCGGTATCGGCGGCTTGAGTCGACGTGGACGACCCGACGCCGTCACGGCACTCGCCCTGGTCATGATGCTTGCCCTCGGGGCGGCGTTTTTGAGTCAGAGCACCCAGTACGAACCAGAGATCTTCTCGTTACTCTTTGGAGAGATCCTCGGCGTGAGTACCAGTCAGATCCTCCCCGTCGGGGTCCTCGGCATTGTGAGCGTTGCGTGTGTGACCGTTCTCTATCGCCGTTTGCTGCTGACGTCAATCGCTCCCGAGATGGCCGCGGCGCGCGGACTTCGTCCGCAATCAATCGACACCGCGTTTCTGATCGTCGTGGCCATGGCGACCACGATGACCGTTCCCGTCGTGGGGGCGCTCTTGATCTTCACTCTGATGATCGGTCCACCGGCGGCCGCGCGGTGCTTCACCAATCGCACCGAGCGAGCGCTGGCGTTGTCGGTCGCTTTCGCACTGGTGACCGTCTGGCTGGCCATCGCGTGCTCGTATAAGACCAATTGGCCTGTCGGATTCTTCGTCAGTGCCTTCAGCACCACGTTCTTTCTCGCCGGACGGCTCTTTCGAGCCCTCCGGGCGAGGAGAAGTGTCTATCCGATCTCCTCAGTCACGGCGCTGGCTCGCAGTCAAGGATGAGGTGGTGCTCGTCGTTGCTACGAACGTTGGCAGCCCGTGGTCGGCGTTCGCCGTGTGCTGTGGTGCCCGGAGTGGGACTTGAACCCACACACCCTTTCGAGTAAAGACTTTTGAGGCCTCCGCGTCTGCCGATTCCGCCATCCGGGCTGAGCGAACAACGATAACAGGCACCGTAAGGTGACGAAGATGAAGGTGATGCTGTGGCGACAGGACACGCAGATCCGCTTTCCCGTTCGCGCCGCCGCTCAACACCACGACCAACGGTCCCGACTCTTCCTCCACGTCGAACACGACGGCGTCGCCGGTTACGGCGAAGTCGCGCCGCAAGCCCAAGAACTGAACGGTGACGCCGCGCTCGCCGACGTCATCGACGAACTTCGGATCTTCGTCGTGCCCCAACTTCAACAGATCCTCGAGCGAGAAGGCGATCTGCCCTCGTGGACGCGAGTCGCGCGCTTCGCCGGGTCTCGCGCCGCGAGCAACCCCGCGGTTGCCGTGGTGGAAATGGCGTTACTGGAGCGCGAACTTCGATTCGCACGGGTGACGATCGACTCGCTCTGGCCGGTGAAGTTCGACACACCCTTGCAGGCGACGATCTCTTTGATTGATGAGAGTGCCATTGACCTCGATCCCGCCGTCGCGCGAGTGCGCGCCAAACTATCGGGTGCACCATTGAACTCTGTTGCATTTCGAACACTGGAGTCACTCCGAGTACCGGTCTTGCTCGATTACAACTGCAGCGCCCGAGGCGACACGGACGTGATCGACGAGGTCCGACGGATCCGCCAGGTCTGTGACGTCGCGGCCGTCGAACAGCCCTATGCAGTGGGCAACGTCGTGGACACCGCACGACTCGCCGAACAACTCGACGTCGCCGTGAGCATTGACGAGGGCGTGCGCAGTATTCGCGACGTCGCGCAGATCGCTCGCTATCAGGCCGCCGAGATCGTCTGCGTGAAACCAGCGCGCGTCGGGGGGCTCGCCAACGCCCTCACCATCATCCTTCGAGCTCAAGAAGAGGAACTGCGGGCGTACGTGGGGGGGTTCTTCGAATCGCCCTACGCGCGTCGTGTGAATCGTTGGTTAGCCAACAACAGCGTCGACGAGCCGAGTGACCTCAGCCCGGTCGAGGTTCAACTGCAAGGTTATTCGCGAGAGGTCGATGAGGTCAGCGATGGCTTCGGCGTGACGCCGTCACCCGAGATGCTCGAGTGCGGCGCCCTTCTGGTGTACATCGAGACGACGATTTAGACTCTCGCCATGAGTTCGCGCCTGCACAAACGACGATTGGAAGACGTGCAGCGCCAGCTCAACCAGGCTCGCGAAAGCCTGAACGTCCTCCAAGAACAGGTCATGGTGTGGAATGACGCACTGGAGGATTCACGGATCCGCGCGCTGGTCTCTGAGACGCCGCTCCAAGCCCACGAATACGACGAACTTTCGCGACACGTCGCTGTCGCTAACGCCGAAATGAACCGACGCGCCGAAGAAGTGCGTGAACTGGTCGCGGCCCGCGACGAACTCCTGCGCGACTGGATTCCGGATGACGACAATGGATAAGCGCGTCGTCATCGCAGACGACGAGTCGATCATCCGGCTCGATCTCAAGGAGATCCTCGAAGGTGACGGCTACCTTGTCGTCGGTGAGGCCGCGCGCGGGGACGACGCGCTCGCCATGATTCAAGACCTCCGACCCGACCTGGCGCTGCTCGACGTGAAAATGCCGGGGCTCGATGGCATCGAAGTCGCGAAGGCGTTGAAGGGGACCGGGACGATCGTCGTGCTCCTCACGGCTTTCAGCCAGCGTTCGCTCATCGAAAGCGCGCGCGACGCAGGCGTGGTCGCGTATCTCGTCAAGCCCTTTCGCTCGAGCGAAATCCTGCCCAAGTTGGCTGCGATTCTGTCGCCGGCGACCGAAGTGCGCGACACCGAAGTGTCACACGTCGAAGACAAGATCGAGACGCGAGAGATCGTCCAACGGGCCAAGGAGATGCTGATGCAAGAGCGCGGACTCGATGAGCCGGCGGCCTTTGAGATCATCCAGCAATCGGCCATGCGCGGACGCACCCGTATGCGCGATATCGCCCAGCAGATCCTGAAGGGCGAGTTCGTTGGCTGAAAGCGCCACTGACCAGCGTCCCCTGGTGCTCTTGGACGGGATGTCGTTGGCCTTTCGCGCCTTCTTCGCACTCCCGAGTGACATCGCCACATCCGAGGGGATCGTCACCAACGCCCTGCACGGCTTCGCCGCGATGTTGCTGTCGCTTGTGCGCACGCAGAACCCTCGCGCACTGGCCGTGGCCTTCGATCTCGCGGGTGGCACATTTCGCGACGTGATGGTGGAGGACTACAAGGGCGGTCGAGCCGAAACGCCACCGGAGATCGAGCACCAGTTCGCCTTGATACGCAACCTGTGTGAGGTGTTGCACATACCGGTACTCGGAGTGGAGAACTTCGAGGCCGACGACGTCCTGGCGACGCTGGCCACCTGGGGACGCAACGAGTCGATCCCGGTCGTCGTGGTCACCGGCGACCGCGACGCCTTCCAGCTCGTGGAGGACCCGTTCGTCAAGGTGCTCTACAACCGGCGCGGCGTCTCGGACTATTCGCTCTACGACGAGGCCGGGATCTTCGAGCGCACGGGTATCGAGGCGCATCGCTACCCGCTGCTGGCAGCTTTGCGCGGTGACACCTCGGACAATCTGCCGGGCGTGCCGGGCGTGGGGGAGAAGACCGCGGCGAAACTCTTCGCGCAGTATCGCGATATGGACGACCTCTACGCTCACCTCGGTGATCTCACGCCCAAGCTGCGTGAGAACCTCGCGACGTTCGAAGAACGAGCGCGCAACAACGAGAAGGTGATGATGTTGATCCGCGACGTGCCGCTGGAATTCACATTGCACGACATCACGCTGGGTGGCTGGAACCGGTCGGAGATCGACGCCTTCTTCGATCGATTCGAGATGAATCAGATGCGCACTCGATTCGGTCAACTCTTGAAAGAGGGTCTCCTCGGTGAAGCGGGAACCACCGAGTCGCCGTTGAGCGAAGCGACCGAGGCGAAGAAGGTGAATACCGTCAAGGCGTTGAAGGTCGCGGCGTCACTCGACGCGGTGCTCAAGTCGACGTCCACACCCGTCGTCGCCTATCGCCATTCGCGCGCGGCGGTGCTCGACGCCGAGAAGGGTCTGGTCGCTCTTTGTGACCTCGACGAAGCGATCGACGCTTTCGGTCGCGGGGCGCCGTGCGGCCATGACTTAAAGGCGCTGTACCGCGAAGCGGCGACGAAAGGTCGCGTGATGCTCGAGCCGGCCGACGACACGGCGATCATGGCCTTCTTGCTCGACGCCAACAGCGGTCGCTACGACCTCGCCGAAGTGGCGCAGCGCTTTCTGGGTGAACCGATCGTCAATTCGTCGCCGTCGCTCTTCGACGCGACGACCAGCGACGAAACGCTGACCTACGAAGTGGCCCTCGTCGCGCGACTGCGTGAACACCTCCGTGCCGAGGTCGCCCAGTGGGAACTGAACTTCGTCTACCAACAGATCGAGCTGCCGCTGGTGATGGTGCTCGGACTGATGGAAGCCCGGGGCATCCGCGTTGACGTCGAACTGCTTCGTACGATCGCGAAGGAGTTCACCGAAGAGGCGGCCTCGTTGGATCAGCAGATCCAAAAGGTCGCCGGACACGAGTTCAAGGTCAACTCGCCCCAACAACTTCAGACGGTCCTCTTCGACGAGATGGGTCTCACTGCGGTGAAAAAGATCAAGTCCGGTTACTCGACCGACGCCTCCAGCCTCGAGGCGATCCAGGACGAACACAAGATCATTCCGCTCATCCTTCGCTACCGCGAAGTCGAGAAGCTCCGTGGCACCTACGGCGCGCCGCTCATCGACGCGGTGCAACCCGACGGCCGTATTCACGCGACGTTCCATCAGATGGTGGCGCGCACCGGCCGTCTGTCCTCGGACGGTCCGAACCTGCACAACATCCCCGTTCGCTCCCAAGAGGGTCGGCGCCTGCGCTACGCCTTCTTGCCGAGTGAAGGGTGGCTGCTCGCGGTTTCTGACTACAACCAGATCGAGCTGCGCATCCTCGCGCACCTCTCTCAGGACTCGGGGCTCCTCGCCGCCTTCGCCTCACACCAAGACGTGCACCGCACCATCGCCGCGTCGGTCTTCGGCTGCGCTCCCGGTGACGTGGTGGCGGAGCAGCGCGAACAGGCCAAGGCCGTTTCCTACGGCCTCGCCTACGGCATGGAGGCCTTCGGTCTCAGTCGACGATTGGGTGTGCCGGTTTCGACCGCGAAAGAGATCATGGACAAGTACTTCGCGGGGTTTCCGTCGCTGCGCGCCTACATGGACCAAACGATCAAGGACATTCGTTCGAAGGGCTATTCGCGCACGGAATTCGGTCGCATTCGACCATTCCCCGATATCGCGACCGCCACCGGGCCGCAACGTCAGGCGGCCGAGCGCCAGGCCATGAACTCCGCCATCCAGGGCCTAGCGGCTGACATCTTTAAGTCGGCACTCGTGCGACTCGACCGAGAACTACGCGCCGACGACCTGCAGGCGCGCCTCATCCTGCAAGTGCACGACGAAGTCGTGGTCGAGGCGCCGCCCGAAGAAAAGGATCGTGTCGAGGCCGTCATCCTCGACGCGCTGACCAACGCCGCATCGCTCAGCGTTCCCTTGGAGGTGACGCTCCACTGGGGCGAGAACTGGGCCGCCGCCAAGGGTTAACGGCCAGGCGAGTAGAGTTGACACTTGGGTTTACACCGGCGACCCACTCCCTATTGCCTAGCTGACCCCGGTGTGGTCTGTGAAAGAAGTACGCATGTCGGACGGCACCAGCCTCCTCTCCGCCCAGCAGATGGGAACCTTTGACGAAGACGGAAATTACATTCCGCGCGTCATCACTGAAGACGACATGGTCGGCACCGACCTCGCCACCCTGGTTGGCGACAGCGTCCTCGAATTCGAAGACGGTGACCTGGTCACCGGCACCGTGGTCAAGATCGACCACGACGAAGTCCTGCTCGACATCGGCTTCAAGTCCGAAGGCGTCATCCCGGCCCGTGAGCTCTCCATCCGCAACGACGTCGACCCCTCCGAGATCGTCTCGATCGGCGAGCGGATCGAAGCCCTGGTCCTGCAAAAAGAGGACAAGGAGGGACGTCTCGTCCTCTCCAAGAAGCGCGCTCAGTACGAAAAGGCGTGGAGCAACATCGAGGAGCTGAAGAACCGCGACGAGGTCGTAAAGGGCGTCGTGATTGAAGTCGTGAAGGGCGGACTCATCGTCGATATCGGACTTCGCGGATTCTTGCCCGCGTCTCTCGTCGAACTACGCCGTGTGCGCGAACTCCAGCCCTACATCGGCAAGACCGTCGAGGCCAAGATCATCGAGCTCGACCGCAACCGCAACAACGTCGTGCTCTCGCGTCGCGCCTGGCTCGAAGAGACCCAGAAGGAACAACGCGGCGACTTCCTGTCGAACCTGAAGCCTGGCGAACGTCGTCATGGCGTGATCTCCTCGGTCGTCAACTTCGGCGCCTTCGTGGACTTGGGCGGCATGGACGGACTCATTCACGTCTCCGAGCTCAGCTGGAAGCACATTGATCACCCGAGCCAGGTCGTGGCCGTCGGAGACGAGGTCGACGTCGAAGTGTTGGACGTCGACTTCTCCAAGGAGCGCATCTCGCTCTCGCTGAAGGCGACGCAGTCCGACCCCTGGCAGGTCTTCGCCGACAGCCACTCGGTCGACCAGCTCGTCTACGGCCGCGTCACCAAGCTCGTGCCCTTCGGCGCTTTCGTCCAAGTGGGCGAGGGCATCGAAGGTCTCGTGCACATCTCGGAGATGGCCGCGCACCATGTCGAGTCACCCGACCAGGTCGTCACGGCCGGCGAGGAACTGTGGGTCAAGATCATCGAACTCGACACCGCACGCCGACGAATCAGCCTCTCGATCAAGCAGGCCGCCGAGGGTGGCGAAGTCTCAGAGGAGTACCGCGAGGCCTTCGGTAGCCACGCCTACGACAACGAGGGCAACTACATCGGTGCCATCGAATACGGCGAGTTCACGCCGGAGACCGAGGCTCAGGCCGCGTGGGCCGAGTATGCGGTGGAAGTCGCTCCCAAAGCTGACGGCGAAGAGGCCGCCGCCTCGGAGATCGAGATCATCGATACCGTCAATGAGGCGGAGAACGCAGATACAGCGATCGCCGAGTAATCGGCGTCAGTCTGACAACGCGACGGGCGTTGTGGACTTGTGGTGGATCGTCAACGGGTAGTGACACGACACCACGTGATTGGGCGCCACCTCTTGGGGTAGCGGCTCTTCGTCAGCGCACTTCTGGGTCGCGTTCGGGCATCTGGTGCGAAAACGGCAACCGCTCGGTGGGTTCATCGGGCTGGGCGGCTCGCCCTCGAGGGTCTGTGAATGTATGGGCGAATCGGGGTCGGCTTCTAACGCGGCGCCGAGCAGGAACTCGGTGTACGGATGCGCCGGCGACTCATACAGGGTGTCGGCCGGTCCGATCTCACAGATCTTGCCCAGGTACATGACCGCGACCCGGTCACTGACGTTCTTTACGACCGCCAGGTCGTGGGCGATGAAGAGCAGCGTCAATCCATATTCGGCCTTCAGGTCCTCCAGCAGGTTCAAGATCTGGGCCTGGACCGAGACGTCCAGGGCCGAGACCATCTCGTCGCAGATCAAGAGCTTGGGTCGCATGGCCAAAGAACGCGCGATCGAGATCCGCTGGCACTGGCCGCCCGAGAACTGTCGCGCGTAACGATTGCCGTAGACCGAGGGGTCGATTCCGACTTTGCTCAAGAGGTCACTTATCAGGGCGTCGCGCTCGGTGCCCGTGACGGTCTTCCAACAGTCCAGTGGCTCCGCGACGATGTCCTTGACGCGCCGACGCGGGTTGAGTGAGCTGATCGGGTCCTGGAAGATCATCTGCATGCGCGTGCGCGCACGGCGCAGCGCCTTGCCTGATTCCTTGGTGATGTCGACGCCCTCGAGTTCGACGGTGCCCTTGGTCGGCTCGACGATGCGCATCAGGGCTTTACCGGTGGTGGATTTACCGCAGCCGGATTCGCCAACGAGACCGAGGGTCTCACCTTCGTAGATCTGGAAACTGACGCCGGCGACCGCGCTCACCGCGTGACCGTGAATGTAAAAAGTGACTTCGAGGTCACTGACATTGAGGAGGGGAGTGCGTGCGTCGCTCACGGCAAGACCGCTTCGGCATTAATCGGCAAGGGGTTCCAACAGGCGAAGGAATGTCCCGGTTCGATCGAGGGCTGTAGCTCGGGACGTACCAAATGGCATTGGTCGGTCGCGAACTTACAACGCGGCGCGAAACTGCACCCGTCCGAGAGGTTCAAGAGATTCGGCGGACGTCCGGGAATCGTCACCAAGCGGGTATGACTCGTGTTCGAGACCTTGGGTGAACTCTCGAGCAGCGCGCGCGTGTAGGGCATGCGGTGATGGTAGAAGACGTCGCGCGTGGTTCCCGTCTCCACGATGCGCCCGGCGTACATCACGGCGATGCGCGACGTGCGCGTCGCCACGACGCCGAGGTCGTGGGTGACCAGGATGACCGACATCTTCAGGCGTTCCTTCAACTCGTCGAGGAGGTTCAAAATCTGAGCCTGAATCGTGACGTCGAGACCGGTCGTTGGTTCGTCGGCCATCAAGAGCTTCGGGGAACAGGCCAGAGCGATCGCGATCACGACGCGCTGACGCATGCCGCCGGAGAGCTGACCGGGATAGGTGTTGTAGCGCTCAACGGGCGAAGGAATCCCGACCAATTCGAGCAGTTCAATTGCGCGAGCCTTGGCATCCTTGCGGTTCATTCCGAGTCGGACGCGCAACGCTTCGTCGATCTGCTTGCCGATACGCATGACGGGGTTGAGCGACGTCATCGGGTCTTGGAATACCATCGCGATTTCGGTGCCCCAGATCGTGCGCTTTTCATCCTCGCTCGCGCCGACGACCTCGAAGCCGTCGATGATCGATGAGCCGGTGACCGTGGTGTTGACGCGCGGCTGAAGTCCCATGATCGTGCGCGAGAGCACCGTCTTGCCGGATCCCGATTCGCCGACGATGCCCAGCGTCTCGTTGCGCTCGAGGTCAAAAGAGACGTTGGCGACCGCGGTGAGGTCGCCGCCGGCGGTGGCGAAGGTCGTCGTCAAGTCCTTCACGATCAAGAGCTTGTCGTCGCTCACAGCTTCACCTCCGTCACGTCGAAGTGTGAGCGAATGCGATCACCAATGAAGTTCAGAGCGATGAGAAAGAGACAGAGAGCCAACGACGGGAAGAGCGCGAGCCATATGTTCTGGCTCAAGACCGTGCGCGCCTCGTTGATCATGTTGCCCCAACTAGGCGTCGGGGGATTGACCGATAGGCCCAAGAACGCCAACGCGCCTTCCAGGACGATGATCGTCGCCACACCGATCAAGAAGAACGAGAGCGCGATGGGGAAGATGTTCGGCAAGAGCTCTTTCATCAGAATCCGCCGGTCGGTGGCGCCCTGCACCTTGGCCGCGACGACGTAATCCTTGGTCGCCACATTCAGGGTTGCGGTCCGAATGACGCGGTATACCAACGGGATGGACGCGATGCCGATCACCAGGATGATCTTGAATAACGAGCGCGGCGTCCAAAAGGAGAGCACGGCGATCGTCGCGATGATCGCCGGGAAGGCCAACAGAAGGTACATGAAGGAGGTGAGGATCGCGTCGAAACGTCCGCGTCGATACGCCGCCAGCATCCCCAATGGGGCACCGATGCCGTAACCGATCAGGATCGCGCCAATGCCCACCGTGATCGAGACCCGTGAACCGTACACGACGCGCGAGAAGATGTCACGCCCAAGATCGTCGGTGCCGAAGAGGTGGTGGAGACTCGGTCCAGCATTGATCGTGTTGAAGCTTTCGTTGAGTGGATTCTGCAGCGGCAAGACGTTGGCGAAGATGGCCCCAAATAGGTTGAGGCCGATCCAGCCGACGCAGATCCAGAAAAACGGTCCCAGCGGCTCGCTCTTCTCCGGCTTCTCGACCAACAAGGTGACCGCTTCTTCGAGGCTGCTGAAATTACTCACGGCTGATCCTCGGATCGACAGCATTGATGATGAAGTCGAAAAGGAAGTTGATGGCTACGACTAAGACGGAGACGGTGAGGACTATGCCCTGCACCACGAGGAAGTCGCTTTGGTTGATGGCCATGATGAGTGTGTAACCGAGCCCGGGAATCTGCAGTAAATACTGCACTATGAATCCGGCCGCTAGCAGTCCTCCGATATTGACGCTGGCCGCGCCGAGCAGGGCGACCGAGGACGGCCGAAAAGCGTGACGCCACATGATGCGACGCTGGCTCAGTCCTTTGGAGCGCGCCATGGTGATGAACTCTTCTTGAAGGGTCGCGATGAGATCGCTTCGCAAGACCCGGTAATAGACGACGAAGCTGCCAATGGCCAGAGTGAAGGCCGGTAACGACAGACTCTCTAAATTGGTTATCCAGTCGGTTCCAATGGATACGTAGGCCGATGGACCGGTCGCCGAAATTCCCAACTTGATGGAGATAAAGAGGACCAGGACCACGATCAAGATGTAGGGAGGAATCGAAAGCAGGGTGAAGCTGGAGGCGCCGAGGAAGCGGTCCACGATGCCGTCGGGCTTGCGCGCCGAGCGCATGGCGGTCGGAATGGCCGCGGCGAAGGCCAAGATCTGGCTGAGGATGATGATCTCGGCGTCGATCGGTAGTGCCGAGCGAATGACCGAGGAGACGGTCGTCTGGGAGATGAACGAGATGCCAAGGTTCCCGCGAACGACGTTCCCGAGCCAGACGAAATACTGGAGGTAGATCGGCTTACTCAACCCGAGCTGCTTGTAGAGAATCGCCTTGGCTTCCGGTGTGGCGCCGAATCCGAGGATGACGGTGGCGGGATTACCGGGTAGTAGATGGATCAGATAGAAGCTTCCTACGGAGATGACGAAGACAATGCCGACGAGCAGCATCAGTCGTTTCGTCAAATATCTGAGCACTTCCCTCCCTGGGCGAGATTGTTACGACATTACTCAACGCCACTTGATCCCTTGGACCACCAGGGCCCCGAGATGGTGTGTGACAGCGTCTGACTACCGTGGTCGGATGAAGAGAATTGTGGTCGCGGGTGGGATCGGTGCGGGCAAGTCGGTCGTCGCAGAGCGCCTTCGCGCCCTGGGTTTCGACGTGGTCGACGCCGACGACGTGGCGCACCAAATAACGAGTCCGGGAAGTGCGACGCTCTCGGTCTTGGTTGATGCGTTCGGCACAGCCGTCTTGGACCAAGAAGGTGCCTTCGACCGAGCGTTCATCGCCGAAGTGGTATTCCATGACCCCACGGCGCTTCGTCGACTGAACGCCATCACCCACGGCCCCATCGGCGTCGAGATCGCGCGACGACTCGACGAAGCCGAGGGTGACGCCGTCTTCGCCGCCGTTCCGCTCTTTCGTCCGGAACACCGCGCCGCATTTTCACTCGACGCCGTGTGGGCGGTCGAGGCGACTCCGCAGACGGCGATCCGCCGCCTCGTCGACGGTCGCGGATTCTCTGATGCCGACGCGCGTTCGAGGCTGGCCAATCAGATGAGCAATGAAGAGCGCACCGCCATTGTGGACCGCGTCCTGTGGAACGAAGGGTCATTGGACGATCTCTACGCCGAACTCGACCGCGCGCTGGACGACGAAGGACTGTCGCGTGGATAAGTTCCTCGTCGAGTCGCCGTTCCAACCGGCTGGGGACCAGCCCAAGGCGATTGAGTTACTGGCCCAAGGCGTGGAGGACGGATTGCGCTACCAGACGCTCGAGGGCATCACGGGTAGCGGCAAGACCGCGACCATCGCCTGGCTGGTCGAACACATACAGCGTCCGACCTTGATTCTCGAACCGAACAAGTCGCTCGCGGCGCAGTTGGCGTCGGAGTTGAAAGAGATGTTGCCACAGAATCGCGTGGAGTTCTTCGTCTCGTACTACGACTACTACCAACCCGAGGCCTACGTCCCGCGAACGGACACCTTCATAGAAAAGGACAGCTCGGTCAATGAGGAGATCGACCGATTGCGCCATGCTGCGACCTCGTCATTGCTCACGCATCGCGACACGATCGTGGTGGCCTCGGTCTCGTGCATCTACGGCTTGGGATCACCCATGGAGTACCGCGAGAGGATGCTGCAGCTCGAAGTCGGCGACACGTTCGAACAACGCGCGCTGCTGCGACGTTTGGTCGAGATGCAGTACAACCGCAACGAACTCGTCTTAGACCGTGGCACCTTTCGGATGAAGGGTGACACGCTCGAGATCCAGCCGGCCTATAGCAACGAAGCGATACGCGTCTCATTTTTCGACAATGTCATCGAAGAGGTCTCCTTCTTCAATCCGCTGACCCAGGAGAGCCGGGGCAAGGTGAAGGAGTTCACGTTGTTCGCGGCGTCGCACTACGCCACCAGTGCCGCCACCATGCAGCGCGCGTGCCGCGAGATAGAAGACGAGCTGCAGGGGCAACTCGCGAAGTTCCAGTCCGAAGGCAAACTGCTCGAAGCTCAGCGGCTCCGTTCGCGTACCGAACACGACCTCGAGATGCTCGAACAGACCGGGTTTTGCGCCGGCATCGAGAACTACAGTGCGCACCTCGACGGACGCAAGCCGGGCGAGCGGCCGTACACGTTGCTCGACTACTTCCCCGAAGACTATCTCCTCGTGATTGACGAATCGCACGTCGCCGTGCCGCAAGTGCGTGGTCAATACGCCGGTGACCGGTCACGAAAAGAGACGTTGGTGGAGCACGGTTTTCGTCTGCCGTGCGCACTCGACAATCGACCGCTCAATTTCGACGAGTTCATGGAGTTGGTGCCCCAGATGGTCTTTGTCTCGGCGACGCCCGGTCCCTACGAGATGGAACACAGCGACCAGATCGTGGAGCAGGTGATCCGCCCGACCGGACTGCTCGATCCGGTCGTGACCGTCGTACCCACCAAGAACCAGATCGATGATCTGCGAAGTCGACTCGACGTGGTCGTCACGCGCAACGAGCGAGTCTTGATCACGACCCTGACCAAACGTATGGCCGAGGACCTGACGAACTTCCTCACCAAGGCCGGCTACAAGGTTCAGTACCTGCACAGCGACATCGACACCATTCAGCGCATCGAGATACTTCGCTCACTGCGATTGGGCGAGTTCGACATCTTGGTCGGCATCAACCTCTTGCGCGAAGGTTTGGACCTACCCGAGGTCTCCCTTGTGGCCATCCTCGACGCCGATAAGGAGGGCTTCTTGCGTTCGCGCAGTGCGCTCATCCAGACGATCGGTCGGGCCGCGCGCAACTCCAATGGACAGGCCATCCTCTACGCCGATCGGATGACCGATTCGATGCGCGCGGCCATCTCAATGACCGAACGCCGTCGGATGCTCCAAATCGAGTACAACAAGGAGCGGGGCATCGAGCCAACCACGGTGATGAAGAACGTGGCCGACATCTTGGGTCGACTGCGTTCCGAATCGATGCCCGAACCGCTGAACAAGGTCCACGGCGTCTCGTCCCTGGAGGACATGTTGCCCGACGACCTCTCGTTGGAGATCGCCCGAGTCGAAAAGGCCATGTTGGTGGCGGCCGGCGAACTGCGCTTCGAAGAGGCGGCGGCGCTTCGCGACATACTCCACTCCCTACAGCGTCAGGGCATGATTTCGTCACTCGACGAACTGGCCATCGATGCCTGACCGGTAGGGTCGCTTCATGCCTTCGACCATCCGGGTACAGGGCGCTCGCGTCCATAATCTGAAGAATCTCTCGGTCGAGATCCCGCGCGACCAATTGGTGGTCTTCACCGGTCTTTCGGGATCGGGCAAGTCCTCATTGGCCTTCGACACCATCTACGCCGAGGGTCAGCGCCGGTACGTGGAGAGCCTGTCGGCCTACGCCCGACAGTTCCTCGGGCAAATGGACAAGCCCGACGTCGACTTCATCGAGGGCCTGTCACCGGCGATCTCGATCGACCAGAAGACCGCCTCGCGCAACCCTCGCTCGACGGTCGGCACCATCACCGAGATTCACGACTATCTGCGGCTCCTCTACGCGCGAATCGGGATCCAGCACTGTCCGAACTGTGGGAAGGTCGTGACGCGTCAAACGCCGCAGCAGATCGTCGACCAAGTCCTGGCGCGGCCCAACGACGAACGCTTCTTGGTGTTGGCGACGGTCGTCGAGGGGCGCAAGGGTGAGTACAGCACGCTGCTCTCGGAACTGGCGGCGCAGGGCTTCTCGCGTGTGCGCGTCGACGGCGTCGTGATGGAACTGGCTGATCGCGATTCACTCACTCTGGCGCGTTACGAAAAGCACACCATCGACGTCGTGCTGGACCGATTGAGCGTGAAGAGCTCCAATCGCCAACGACTCACCGAATCGGTGGAGGCCGCACTGAAGCTCACTCGCGGTCTGGTGTCGTTCCTCTTCGTCGACACCGAACTGGTCCAGTTCTCCGAGAAGATGGCGTGCAACGACTGCGGGCTCAGCTTCGTCGAACTCGCACCGCGCGACTTCTCCTTCAACTCGCCCTACGGCGCATGCCCGGTATGCACCGGTCTGGGGACTCGCTTCGAGGTCGATCCGGAACTGGTCGTACCGGACGACACACTTTCGCTCGCCGATGGTGCGCTCGCGCCGTGGTCTGGCGTCCGCTTCAAGTATTTCGCCAGATTGATCGAAGGGATTAGCGCCCTGGGTGAGTTCGACGTCAACACGCCGTGGAAGAAGCTGCGAGCGAAGGACAAGAAACTGGTCCTCTACGGTGTGGAGAAGCGCTCGGTGCCGGTCAAGTACCGCAACCGCTACGGCAAGGTGCGCACGTACGACACGACGTATGGCGGCATCTTCGATTGGCTGGAGCGCAAGCGCAACGAGGCCGATGGCGACTGGTCGCGCGAGCAGGCCGAACAGTACATGCGCGAAGTCGAATGTCGCACCTGTCACGGTCAGCGTCTCAAGCCCGAGATCCTCGCCGTGAAGGTGCACGGGCACAACATCGCCCAGGTGAACTCGATGACCATCGACGAGGCGATTCAACTCTTCGCCGACCTCAAACTGACCAAGCGCGAAGAGACGATCGCGCGCCGCGTGGTGAAAGAGATCGTCGAGCGACTCACGTTCCTCATCGACGTCGGACTGGACTACCTGACGCTGTCGCGCGCGTCAGCCACGCTGTCGGGCGGTGAGGCCCAGCGGATTCGCCTGGCCAGTCAGATCGGCAGCTACCTCGTCGGGGTGCTCTACGTGTTGGACGAACCGTCGATCGGGCTTCACCAGCGTGACAACCGACGACTCATCGCGACGCTGGAGCGACTGCGCGACCTCGGCAACTCGGTCATCGTCGTGGAACACGACGAGGAGACGATCCGCTTGGCTGACTTCATCGTCGACATCGGACCGGGCGCGGGCGAGTTTGGTGGTCAAGTGGTGCACGCCGGCACGTACAAGGAACTGCTCGAGAACACCGACTCGCTGACCGGGCAGTACCTGTCAGGAGAAAGGACCATACCGATCCCCGCCACGCGACGATCCGGCGACGGCAAGAAGTTGACCATAAAGGGCGCGCGGGCGAACAACCTGCAGAACCTCACGGTCGACGTGCCCCTGGGTGACTTCGTGGCGATCACCGGGGTCTCGGGTTCGGGCAAGTCCTCGCTCATCAACGGGATCTTGCTGGCGTCACTGGAACACCAGATCAATAGGGCCAAGACCACGACCCTGGACCACGACACCATCACCGGTGTCGCCAACATCGACAAGGTGGTGGCCGTCGATCAACAGCCGATCGGTCGGACACCTCGCTCGAACCCCGCCACGTACACCGGCGTCTTCGACAAGATCCGCAAGCTCTTCGCTGACACCCAAGAGGCCAAGGTCCGCGGTTATCAGCAGGGTCGGTTCTCCTTCAACGTGAAGGGCGGGCGCTGTGAGACCTGCGCCGGTGACGGCACGATCAAGATCGAGATGCACTTCTTGCCCGATGTCTACGTGAACTGTGAGGTGTGCGACGGCGCGCGCTACAACCGCGAGACCTTGGAGATCCAATACCGCGGCAAGTCCATCGCCGACGTGTTGAACATGTCCATCACCGAGGCGCTCACGTTCTTCGAGCGCCAGCCCAGTATCTTGCGACATATCCAGAGCCTGTTTGACGTCGGTCTCGGCTACGTGCGCCTGGGACAGCCGGCGCCGACGCTGTCAGGTGGCGAAGCGCAGCGGGTGAAGTTGGCGACGGAGTTGGCGCGCCGTCCGACCGGTCACACGCTCTACGTGCTCGACGAACCGACCACCGGACTACATTTCGAAGACGTGAAGCGACTTCTCGAAGTCCTGCACCGACTGGTTGATCAGGGCAATACCGTGCTCGTGATCGAGCACAACCTCGACGTGGTGAAGACCGCCGACTGGGTGATCGACCTGGGACCGGAGGGCGGCCGTCGGGGAGGAAAGATCGTCGGCGAGGGCACGCCCGAAGAGATTGCGATGCTGCCGAGCGCGACCGGACTGGTCCTGAAGGAGTCGCTGGCAGCGCACGGACGGCGCTAGTGTTCGCGCGGCCCTCGGGCATCCCGCGCCAGAGCGGGTGCTACCTCTTTCGCAGCGCCCACGGTCAGATCATCTACGTGGGCAAGGCCCTGTCGTTGGCGTCGCGTCTGGGTAGTTACTTCCAGCGTCCAGAGGGTCTCGACAACAAGACCCAAGCGCTGATGACCGAGGCGACGTCGGTCGAGTGGATCGTCACACCTACCGAACTCGACGCCCTGGTCCTAGAGAACGAATTGATCAAGGACAACCAGCCACGCTACAACCTGCGACTGAAGGACGACAAGAGCTTCCCCTACGTGGCGCTCGACACGCGCGCTGACTTCGCGGCACCGTACATCACGCGCGCCAAGCACCAGAAGGGCGTGCGCTACTTCGGTCCGTTCGTCGACGTGCGCGCACTGCGCACGACGATGGACGAGTTGATCCAGGCCTTCCCGCTTCGCTCGTGCACCAAGCACAAGTACAACTACCACCAGCGAATCGGTCGGCCGTGTCTGCTCTTTGACATCGGCAAGTGTTCGGGGCCGTGTGTGGGAGCGATCGACCCCGAGGGCTACGCCGAGCTCGTGGCGGCCTGGGCGCGGTTCTTCGACGGTGACGTGCGCCAACTCCGCGGACTCTTGCAACACCAGATGCACGAGGCTTCGACGAAGAAGCACTACGAAGCAGCCGCCAAGGCTCGCGACGGTCTCGAGGCTCTGGAACGCGCGGCCAGTGTCCAGAACGTGGTGCTCGACGATCACTCGAACCTCGACGTGCTCGCCGTCGCCAGCGACGGCGGTCGGGCCGCGGTCGTACGATTCCGCGTGCGCTTCGGTCGCGTCATCGGACGAACCGTGCACTTGATCGACCGATCGATGGATGAGAGCGACGCCGAGATCCTGGAGAGTGTGCTGACCGACATCTACACCGACGCGGAGTCGGTGCCACCAGTGGTCTTGGTCGCCGCCGATGAGTCGGCGACGCCTCTGATGCGCGAGTACCTAGTGGGACTTCGTGGTCGTCCCGTCGAGGTGAGTGCTCCCATGCGCGGAAAGCGCCGCCGTGCCGTCGAACTCGCACGCAACGATGCCTTGAGCGTCATCAACCGTGACTCTCTGCGACGCCAAAGCGACCACAACGTGCGGGCCCGAGCCCTTCAAGAACTCGGCGCCGCGCTCTCGCTTGAGCAGCCGCCCTATCGGATCGAGTGCTTCGACATGAGTCACCTCCAGGGCACCAACTACGTGGGCTCGATGGTGGTGTTCGAAGACGGCCTGGCGAAAAAGAGCGACTACCGGCACTTCAACGTGAAAGAGGTCCTGGGAAACGACGACGTCGGAGCGATGGAAGAGGTCGTGCGACGACGTCTCGTCTACTGGAATGATGATCAGGCCGCGACTAAGTTCCGGCGCGCGGACCTCATCATCATCGACGGCGGACTCGCGCAGCTGCACGCCGCTCAGAAGGCGGCCGCCTCGCTTGGCCTGACCGACCAGGTCGAATTCACGGCACTCGCCAAACGAGAGGAGTTGTTGTACCGCCCCGGTTCCAGTATGCCGATCGCGTTGGAGCGCGGATCCGAATCGCTCTACCTGGTGCAACGCATCCGCGACGAGGCGCATCGCTTCGCCATCACGTTCCACCGATCGAAGCGCGGCAAGTCCATGATCGCCTCCTCGCTCTCGGGCATCGAGGGTCTCGGCCCGGCGCGTCGTGAACGACTTTTGACGACGTTCGGGTCACTCGACGCACTGCGTCACGCGACGCTCGGTGAGCTTGAGGCGCTCGCGTGGCTTCCCGACGACGTGGCGCGAAGGCTCTACGATCATCTACAGGCGCCAGCCCAACCCAAGCCGGCCAAGGGGAGCGACGATGAGTGAGGTGTTGCTGGTCACGGGGATGTCAGGGGCCGGCCGTTCAACCGTTTCGGCGGCCCTGGAGGACATCGGTTGGTTCGTCATCGACAACATGCCGATCGAACTCATCGCTCGCGTCGGGGAACTCGCCATCAGCGGTTCTCGCCAATACCCCGGGGTCGCCTTCATCGTCGGTCGATCCGGCGGCGTGCAGCCCGACGACTGGCTCGGAGTCGAACGAGAGCTCCGCCAGTTGCACGAGAACGCGAAGATCCTCTTCTTGGACGCTCCCGACGATGTCTTGATCCACCGCTTCGAGGGCAATCGTCGTCGTCACCCCTTCGAAGCGGCCACGTTGGCCGAATCGATCAAGGGGGAGCGCGAACTCCTGCAGTCGATCCGTGACGGCGCCGACCTGGTGATCGACACGGGTTCGATCAACGCCAACCAACTACGTTCGCGAATCGTCGAGACCTTCACGGAGATGGCCGGCCTGGGGTCGCTGCGCGTGTCGCTGGTCTCTTTCGGTTACTCCAACGGTCTTCCGCGCGACGTCGACCTGGTCTTCGACTGTCGGTTCCTGCCCAATCCTTATTGGGTCGAGGAACTGCGTCCGCTCTCCGGTTTGGACGAACCCGTGGCGAACTACGTGCTCAGCCAGGAGGCGGCCCAGCACTTCTTGTCCGACGTCGTCACGATGTTGGATTGGCAGATCCCGGAGTTCCAGAAGGAAGGTAAGTCGTACCTCTCGGTGGCCATTGGCTGCACCGGGGGACGACACCGTTCGGTCGCCATCGCCGAAGAACTGCGTCGTCGCTTGCACCTCGATAACGCCGTCTTCCACCGCGACATCGCTCGATGAAAGTCGTCGCGGTCGGCGGGGGACACGGCACGGCCGTGTCGCTGCGGGCACTGCGACGAGTCTCGGGTGACGTCACCGGCGTCGTGTCGGTCGCCGACGACGGGGGATCGACCGGTCGACTTCGCGCCCTGCTCAACGTGGCGGCTGTCGGTGACCTGCGCAAGTGCCTCGGCGCCCTGGCCGATCCGGAGAATCCTCTGACCGCCTGCTTCGAACATCGCTTCAGCGTCGGAGAGCTCGACGGCCACGCCGTCGGCAACCTCCTCTTGGTCGGACTGATTGATGCGACGGGCAACTTAGAAGAGTCGGTGCGCGCGCTCGCCCAGGTGATGGGAGTGACCGGTGCGATCGTACCGGCGAGCGAAGAGGGTGTCGTGCTCGTGGCCTCCACCGAGGACGGGGATACCCGCGGTCAGACCGAGGTCATGAAGTCCTCTTCGATTCGTCGAATCAGGGTGGAGCCGACGAATGCCGCCACGCCGATCGCGGCAGTCGAGGCCATCGAATGCGCCGACCTCATCCTCATCGGTCCGGGATCGTTGTTCACGAGTGTCCTCGCGGCCTGCGTGGTGCCGGGCGTGACCCAAGCCCTCTCCGGCACGACGGCGAAGAAGATCTACGTGGCGAACCTGCACGAACAACTACCCGAAACCAAGGGCTACACCCTCGAAGATCACGTCGACGCGCTGCTACGGCACGGCGTTGTGCCGAACGTCGTATTGGTCGATCAGTTCTCGGAATACGCCTCGCAACAATGTTCACTCCCTGTTCACATCGCGAACCTCTCGGGGCGAAATGGCATGGTCCACGATGTGCAAAAATTGACTGAAGCGGTATTCGCCGAAGCGCGATAACGACGCCGACAATCAGAGGAGTAGTAGTGGCAATACGCGTGGCAATCAATGGGTTCGGTCGCATCGGTCGTGGGTATTTTCGCGCCTCACTCACGAACCCGGACATCGACGTGGTGGCCGTCAACGACCTCACCAGCCCGGAAGTCAACGCGCACCTCTTGCGCTACGACTCGACGCAGGGCAGCCTCGACGTGCCGGTCGAGATCACCAGCGACGGCATGACTGTGGGTTCGAAGTCCATCAAGGTCTTGGCCGAACGAAACCCCGCCGAACTGCCGTGGAGCGAACTCAACATCGATGTGGTGATCGAGTCGACCGGTCGTTTCACCACGCGCGAGAGTGCCGCCCAGCACCTCAGTGCCGGTGCACGCAAGGTCATCATCTCGGCCCCCGCGACCGATGTCGACGCCACGTTCGTGATCGGCGTCAACGAGGACACCTACGACCCCGCCATCCACCACGTCGTCTCGAACGCGTCGTGCACGACGAACTGCTTCGTGCCGATGGTGAAGGTCCTCGACGACTCCTTCGGGGTCACGACCGGTCTCATGACGACGATCCACGCCTACACCAACGACCAGAATCTGCTCGATCTCGAGCACAAGGACCTGCGACGAGCCCGCGCCGCGGCGATCAACATCGTGCCGTCCTCGACCGGGGCGGCGCGCGCCACGAGTCTGGTCTTGGCGTCCATGAAGGGCCGACTTGACGGCACGTCGCTTCGGGTGCCGGTGCCGGTCGGGAGCATCACGGACTTCACGGCGATCGTCTCTTCGACCACCGTCGACGCGGTGAACGCGGCCTTTCGCGCCGCCGCCGAGGGACCGCTCAAGGGCGTCCTCGTCTTCACCGACGAGTACATCGTCTCATCCGACATCGTCGGCACGCCGGCCTCGTGCACCTTCGACTCTCTGATGACCATCGTGCAGCCGATCGATGAGAAACAGAGCCTGGTGAAGATCTTCGGTTGGTACGACAACGAGTGGGGCTATTCGAACCGACTGGTGGACCTGAGCGTCCACATCGGCAGGTAGCGATGAGCGAAGCCTTGCCGTCCTACGATCGCTGGGGGAGTCTCAAGGGCAAGCGGATTCTGGTTCGTGTCGACTTCAACACCCCGATCGCCGAAGTCGACGGCCAACTCGAAGTCACTGACGACTTTCGCATCCGCGCCGCCCTGCCCCTCTTCGAAGAACTGTTGTCGCGCGGGGCAATCGTCGTCGCGTGCACGCACTTCGGTCGTCCCAAGGGCCAGGTCATCGAGAAGTACAGCGTCGAACCGGTGCGACGTCGACTGAGTGAACTCTGTCGCGACGTCGAGCTCTTGGAGAACCTGCGTTTCAATCCCGGTGAAGAGGCCAACGACCCGGCGTTCGGCGGATCTTTGATCGAAGGCTTCGATTACTACGTCAACGAAGCCTTCAGTGCGTCGCACCGGGCGCACGCGTCGATCATGGTGCCCCCGACGCTGGTGCCGAGCGCGGCGGGACTGAACCTGCAACGCGAGACCTCGACGATCCTCGGACTCTTGGAGAACCCCGCGCGTCCCTTCGTCGCCATTGTCGGCGGCGCCAAAATCGCCGACAAACTCGCCATCACCAGGGTGTTGTGCGAAAGAGCCGACACCGTAATCGTCGGCGGCGGCATGGCGTATACGTTCCAGGCGGCTTTGGGACACATCGTGGGAGCGTCGCTGTTCGACGCGTCCTACGTCGAACAGTGCGCGCAGTTACTCGCCGCGGGCAACGTCGTGATTCCTTCGGATGCCTGGGGACTGGCTTCGACGTCGGCTTTTGGCGCGAACGTCACGGGTGAGGCGCCGACGCTCTTCGGCGTCGACATCCCCGACGGGTTCTCGGGTCTCGACATCGGCCCGGCGACGGCCGAGCAGTTCTCCAAAGTGATCGCCGGTGCGGCGACGATCCTGTGGAATGGTCCCATGGGGGTCTTCGAAGACGAGCGATTCGCCAGTGGCACCGAAGCGGTCGCTCGAGCGGTGGCCGCCGCCGATGCAGTCTCAGTGGTCGGAGGTGGTGATTCGGTCTCGGCGTTACGGGCCCTCGGTTTGGAAGGCGACGTCAGTTTCGTGTCGACCGGGGGAGGGGCCTCGCTCGAACTCGTCGAACTGGGCGACTTGCCTGGACTGCGAGCCCTGCGAGAAAGTCCGTTCAACTGATGGCCACCACGCCGCTCGTCATCGGCAACTGGAAGATGAACCTTGATTTCGTCGAAGCGGTGCATCTCGGTCAACAGATCGGAGTGCTCTTGAAGAACCGACCGTCGGAGCACACCGAGATCGTGGTAGCGCCACCGTTCGTGGACCTGCGTAGTGTCTGCTCGATTGTCGATTCCGAGCGGATCCCGATCGCCGTCGGCGCCCAACACGTGAATCCGCACGAGAACGGCGCTCACACGGGCGAAGTGAGCGCATCGATGTTGAAGCGATTGGGTGTCGAATGGGTCCTCGTCGGGCACTCCGAACGACGTGCCATGTACGCCATGGACGACGCGACGGTCGCGTTGACGCTCCGTGCGGTGCTTCGCGCGGGCCTGAAGGCCGTGCTGTGTGTCGGTGAGGCGCTCGACGTGCGAGAAGACCGTAAGCAGGACGAGTGGGTGCGCCGACAACTGCGCAGCGCCCTCGATGGGCTCGATGAGCGCTTCGCCGAGCAAGTCACCATTGCCTACGAACCGATCTGGGCGATCGGTACCGGTCTCACGGCCGACGTGCAACAAGTGAACGCGATGATGACCCACATGCGCTCGGTATTGCCCAAGGCATTTCGTGGCTCACGGGTCCTCTACGGCGGCTCGGTGAGCGCCGAGAACGCTGCGTCCTTGGTCGCCGAGGGCGACGCCGACGGATTCCTCGTCGGGGGAGCGAGTCTCAAGGCGGAGTCGTTCCTTGCCATAATCCATGCCTGCGACGACTGCTACGCCATGAAACGCTTGGGGCAATCCACCTAACTTGAGTTGCCGACCTTGCGGTCGGTCACTCTCGGTAGACGAACTCGATGTCGTCGCGATCCTCTGCCCCTGCGACCGTGGCGATCGGGTCCGTAGGCGTCGGCGTTCGTGGCCCGACGAGATCGCTCGAGCGCGCGCTGGGTGCGCCGGCGCTTACGAGCAACGAGCTGGCGTTGTTCTAGCTCTTTCGACGATGCTCGCACCAACAATGCGTCAGTGAGCACACCGTCGCGTCCGATTCCCACCGCCGCCAGGCTCGAAACTCCTAGATCGACGCCGACGACGGCGTCAGGGACGTTCGCATAGCGCGAAGCTTCGCGGTACGAATCCTTCGCACATATCAAATGAGCTTCATAGGTGAAGTGGTGTCGAATCTCTCGACGCACGATCATCACCTGACACCTGCAATTGGGATCGTCGAGGTACCAACCCTCTCGCGCGAATTGCGCACCGCCCTGAGTCATGACCCGAATCACTAGGTGGCGTGCTCGATCGCGAGAGGGGTGGGGGTGAAGCTAAGCCACCGTCCTCGTGCGACCGTAACGAAAGGCCTGTCCACCGAGCTACGTTCTTTTGGCGGCTCTTTCCCCCTTGCCGCGGCTTTCTCGATCTCTTCGTCCGTCGCCGCACCGCGACCATTATCGCGGACATAACCATGTAGAACACGGTTACGCCGCGGCGGTGGCACTGTTGGCAACCCGGCACCATGAAATATATGAGCAGCGAAGGATTCCCAAACCTACGTGGCGTGCACCAAAGCGCTCGAAGATGGAACGTGGTTGCCGATCCACCGCGAGTCGCGTCGAAGTTCCAAGATCCTCTTCGTGAACCAGCACTCGGTGAGCGAAAAGTCTTCTCGCAGAGCGTTGATCGCGGCGTTGCGGATGTTGCGAGCAACTGTGTCGATGACCTCACCACTTGCCGAGAGTCCGGTGGGCAGAGTGCGAGCATTACGCCAGCGCTTAGTGTGTCGCATCGATTTAAGGTTTGCGAGGGCCCATATGGTCAGGGCTCTTTCTAGGTGACCGGCGGCCACGAATGCTACGTCTAGGCGATGACGCGTGCTCTCATCAATCACAAGGCGACAGCGCAGCACGCTGAAGCAGTCGGGTTCGTCGGCAGCCACATTTGCGATAGTACGAAGCTGGCGTGACTCGGCTCTTCGTCACGAACTAGACTCGTTAGGTCATCTCGTCTCATTGCGGTGGCACGGATAGCCCCAAGGCGCTAATCGGAGGAAAAGTTGTTCACCTGGACATTCATCACAATTGAGGCTCTGGCGTCGGTCGGGCTGGTGTTCTTGGTCCTTTTGCACTCCGGGCGCGGTGGCGGCATCTCGGACCTCCTCGGTGGCTCCATGGGTTCGGCGGCCTCGGGTTCGACAGTCGTCGAGCGCAACTTGGACCGCATCACGATCGCCGTTGCGTTGATTTTCACCTTCGCCACGCTGACTCTCGACCTGCGTTTGCAGTAGCGGGATGGTCCGGAGAGGATCAATCGGCCGCGGCGCGCTCCTCGTCCTGGTCTGTGCTGCTGTACTCATCCCCATCGGAGGCTCCGGTGCGTCGACGGTAAAGAAGAATTCGCTCAACACCCGGACCATCGACGTATCGCTCCCGGGTCCGTTCAACGGCTGCACGTTTTTCGACGCCGGTGCCACGCCCACGACCGATGCCATCAACGACCTGATCGTGCCGTCGGCCTTCCTCACGTCGAGCGCCGGCAACCCCTACGGCGAGAACGGTCCCATTGCCTCGGCCGAGTTGACCTCACTCAACCCTGAAACGGTCAAATACACCATCTCACCGAACGAAAAATGGAGCAACGGGACCGCGTTCAAGGGCGACGCCCTGCTCGGTTGGTGGCAGCGCGCTCGAAGTCTTCGAACCGTCCTCTCCGATGGCTATCGCGACATCAAGACGCTCACCGTCTCCAAGGACGGCCTCGGCGTGACAGCGGTCTTCGCCACCCCGTACGCCGATTGGAACCTCCTCTTTCGAGACGTAGAGGCACTAGGCACGCCGGGCGGCTGTGCACTCTCCTCACTGCTGGCTCGCCCCTCACTCGGACCGTATTCGGTCTTCAGCGCCACGTCGAAACGCATCGTGTTGCTAATGAACAAGCGATGGCCGGTCGACACCGATCGATTCGGACGGATCGTGATCACGAATTCCGGGGCGCTACCGACGTCGGTGAGCGCGGACTTCGTGAACTTCTCGCTCGTCGTCAATCGCGGTTTGGTCCAAGCGATCAGCGCTCGTCCCAACGTGATGAGTCACATCGGAACCTCGAGCAACATCGAAGAGATCTCCTTCGCGTCCAATCGCCCCTTGATAAAGCGAATCGCCATTCGCGAAGCACTCAGTTGGTCGATCAACCGCCAATCGCTCATCGACCAACTGTGGGGGGCAGTGACGTTCTCGCCGTCAGTCGCGGCGTCGGCCTTGTTTTCCCAAGGGCAGTCGAACTACCCGGGACCGGCGGGCACAGCGCCCTCCGCGCAGACCACGACGACGACGGTGGCGCCGAATACCGCGCACAACGGTCTGGAGGACTGTCTACAGTGCGCCATTGACCTCTTATCCCAGACTGGATTCGTGCACCATGCGAGTGGGTGGCAGAGCCTTTCAAGAATCCCGCTAGTCCTGCAAATGGCCGTCGGACCCAGCGCCCTTGACCAAACCGTTGCTTCCTCGGTTGTCGCGCAGTGGGCGGCGATCGGAATAAAGGTCGATGTCGTGAATGTGCGAAGTGATATCGCGGCGGCGGTCGCTACCGCCACCAACACCGATGACATGGCGGTATTCGCCCGGCCGACGATTTCCGCAGTGTCCTATGCCGCTCGTTCGTGGAGCGGTCCCGGGTATGCCAATGCGTATCCGAGTGGATGGCGAGCCGTGGCGGTTACGAGCCTTTTCAATCAAGCGATCGCCAACTTCAATCCAGTGACCGCGGCATCAACATGGTTGAAAATGGATCAGCGGATTCAGAACTCGTACTGGGTACGACCACTCTTTACGTCACCATCACTCTTGGCGTGGACCAACACACTGACCGGAGTCACCACAAGTTTCTCGGTGCCCGGTTTGCTCGATGAAGTGCCTAATTGGTCTGTGTCGCCACCGACGTCGCAGGGTTAAGCCAACGATTCGACCCATTCACAGCGGCTAAAGTGGAACTCCGCGTCGGAGTGGCGGAATAGGCAGACGCGCCAGCTTGAGGGGCTGGTGCCCTCAGGGGCGTGCGGGTTCAAGTCCCGCCTCCGACACCA
>DATKRC010000100.1:0-9279 GCA_035532375.1 Acidimicrobiales bacterium | reverse complement strand
GCTGCGCTCACGTTCCAGTTGGGCCAGGAGGTTGTTTCTTGTCGAGGTGCGATCGGCGTCCCTCCAAAGCCGATCAACCGTTTCATCGGCATCTTCTGTTGAGCGCTCAAACGCAACCGCCAGCGACGGTTGGTCGACGTACTCTTCCGCCACTGCGACCTTTTCGTTCCCGAGCCAAGAGGCCTTTACCACTTCCCATAGGTTGCGCCGTCGATCACGGCGACCGGTCAGATCCTCTTCCGTCGGGAGGTCACTCTCGAGGGCTAGTGAGGAGAGTTGCTTGTCGAGATCTGCGATGCGGGCGTCGCCATTGGTCGAGCGGAGATCGTCAGCGCTTGCGTTGCTCAAGTAGCCTTCGATCTCTTCAAGGATGGATTCAACCTCGGCTTCGGTCGGGAGCGGTCGAGACAGGAAGCTTGCAATTCCATCCTCGGTGAGACCGATCTATCTGGCGGCCTCAAAAAGTTCGGCGCGAGTCTTAGCGTCATGAGTCTGGGCGGTCGTGAGAACCGCGTCGAGGTCACCCCGACGAGAGACCACGTTGAACATGCTCCGCAGTGGCTTTACGTCTGTCGAAGCCGGGAGATCATCGAGAGATGCGGTTACATCCGCGAACTCGGTTTCAGTGGTGGAGATTGCAGCTCGTGTCTGAGAGAGTTTTGACCCTTTGTTCGTCCAATCATCGCGTGCGGAAGCGAGGGCCTTCCGATTCTCCACGATCGGCAACGCTGCGTCGAGGTCCGAAATAAGGGGTGAGCCCCCAATGATCGTCTTGAGCACCTTCAGCCCTTCGCGCTCAGCCTGCAAACGTCCCTGCTCCAGTCCAGAACGATCAGAGATTCCTTGTGCGTATGCCTTTATCTCTTCAGCAAGAGAATCAACATCCTCTGCAATCTCAAGTCCTTCTGGATCGGACATCAGTTCCGCGAGCTTTTTGGTCGCAGACTCGCCCCGACGGGCAGCCTCAGACCGTTCGCGCGTAGCATCGCTGCGTGCGGCCAGCGCCGCCTCTACGCGTGCGGCCCACGCTGCTGGTGGCACAGGTCCAGCCTTCAGGATCTCATCTCGCTCGTCGATTCTCTGGGTTCGTTCTCGAAGTTGTGGGAGGACTCCGCGCAGGGTCGTAAGACGTTCGATCTGCTGGTCTAGAACAATTCGCTCATCGGCGAGACCTCGCCGTCTTGTGACGAACTTGTCGTGATCTCGTCGTATCGTGTCGTAACGACTTGGGCGAACGGACAGCGTGGTCGTTTCCTTCCTAGCTGCCTCCGCGGATTTTAGCGCGCCGTTCACGACCAGCTTCTGGGCGCGTGGCGCAAAGAGCTTTTCCGCTTCGGACTGGAGACCGTCCAGGACCGTGCTGAACTCACGAATACCGAGCCCAGACGCAAAGAGCGCTTCGCCTAGTGCACCGCCCGTCGAGAGCAGTGCAGATGTTCCTTCGAGGAGTTCCCTCCATCCGAGGGTGTAAATGCGGTCGAAATCTGCCTGGCCGACACCCTGGAGATACGCGGACCATTCGCCGGGGCTGATCGGAAGTTGCGACCCCGAGTCGACTAGATCGTCACGGTCCCTCTTGTAGCGGATAACGTCGAGCACCTTGCCTTCCTTGTCAACGATGCGCGCACCTACTTGGAGTCGGTTGAGCGGATGGATGAACGCGTAGGAAGACGATCGACCGAAGCCAAAGAGGAGGTTCGACACCGCCGCTCGCGCTGTCGACTTTCCAGCCGCGTTCGGGCCGTGGATTACGTGGAGCGCATTCTTTGAAAGGTCGAGGCTCTCGTTCGTAAAGATTCCGAACGCTGTGAGATCCAGACGATCAATTCGCATCGATTCGCTCCTCGCCACCCAGCAGTGCGGCAAGTAATTCAGCTGCATCGCCGAGCGCCTCGCCGAGGTCCTCGTCATTCAGGGAATCGCTCATTTCCGGCCCCGCAGCTCTCAGCTGGTTTCGAAGGCTTGAAAGTTCTGGTAGTATTGGGTTGTCGGCTCTGGCGAGCGACGGAACGTCGCTCTGGAGATCTGCGAGGACCCGTCCAATCTCGCCGGCGACTCCGTCGCCCGTGAATTGAAGACTGCCCCGCACTGGCTTTGTCGAGACGACAACCTTCTCAATCCAGACCTCTGCTCCGCCAAGGTTGTTCGCGAGTGCTCTGACTTCGGCCGTGAGGTGTTCCGACTGGCTTCGCAGTACTCGGTTGGCTGGGGACGAGCCAGCAAACTGAACACGAATCGCGTAGATCTCGGCACCTGTAGTTATGGCCTTCGACAATTCGTCCCTACAGCGATCGAGGCAGTCGTCGAGGCTCTTCGCCTCCGAAACATTGACATTGACGCGCTCCCACCTGACGAGATTGTTCAATAAGCGTTCGACTCGGGGGTGCCGATCCTCGAAAGTGATGAGGCACGCACCTTTGGCACCGGTTTCTCGGACATTTCGGCCCTGGAGATTCCCAGGAAACACGGCGAGCGGCTCCTCGCAAATCAACGTGTAGCCATGTACGTGGCCGAGCGCCCAGTAGTCGTAGTTCTTCGCTCGAAGGCCGTCGAGAGTGCACGGTGCGTACGGTTCGTGCCCGATGCTTCCATCAAAGCAGGTGTGAAGCATGCCGATGTTCACGAGTCCAGGGTCAGCGCTCGGATAGCCCAAGGACAAATCTTCGAAGATTGCCCTCTCGGCGTAACTCTGCCCATGCACCGCAATCCCGGTTTCGCCCACCACCCACGTTTCGGGTTTGCTCGAAGAGAGTAAGACGGTGTTGGGCGGCAAACGCAGCTGTTTCGTGACGACGCTCTCGGCATCGTGATTCCCGAGAACGATGGCGACGGGGATTCCGGAGTCGTTCAGTTCCGCCAATTGACTGACCACGAAAATTCCGGTGTTGTAGTCTCGCCATTTCCCGTCATAGAGGTCGCCAGCAATGACGACAAGATGGACTTCGTGTTCTATCGCATCGGCGACGATCGACCGTAGAGCGGAGCGGGTGGCGCTCCGGATCGCCTCAACCGGGGAGTCCTCATAGGGGACCAAACCTCGCATCGGGCTGTCGATGTGCAGGTCAGCGACGTGTAGTACTCGGAGCTCGTCCAATTCGGCACCCTCCTTTCGAGTGTTATCAAGTAATTGTGTCATTCGGGACCTGTCGACGCTCAACCACTAAGTTCCTATCGATGTCGCCTGTCTGCAGACCCGGACGAACAGGCTCGAGAGACGGTTGTACCGTCACTAGATCTGCGTGCAACCCCTGGTGTGATCAGCATGCCATGCGGTTGTTTCGGTTCGCTGACGTTCACTGGTGACCGTAGACGGTTGCAATATTGGGGTTTTAATTCACCGGCGTTCAGGCGTGACCGCACGTAATCGCCGGTGTTGCTAAAGGGGTTGCTAAAGGATTCAATCGTCCAAAAGGCTCGGTTGTGTTTTCAACACCTCCACCGACGAACTTTGGAACCCGGCGTCAGTAGGGGTGCCGTGGGACTTGCACGCGGGCAATATGTCACGACTATAAGCCGTGGGGCAGTAAGTCTGTAAGCAGTTTCTTGTAAAAATGGTGGGTCAAGCGTTTTGGGTTTCAACTTCGAAGATGGCGAACGGTCAAGGCAGTTACTGCCAATACGGTCCCTAGAACTCCTATGGCGACGAAACCCACGCCAGGTGATGCGCGGTCGATGACCGCACCGGTGAGAGGAGCACCAGCCGCGTTGCCGAGCATCAGAGCAGAGGTGTGCACGCCCAGGGCCCGCCCTCGTCGCTCGGGCGGGACGGAACCGGCGATCACCTCGACGGTCGAGGAAATCAGCGGAGCGCAGAACAGACCCGAAGGGAGCGTCAGGAGCAGCAGCGCCCACCACGACCCGGCCAAGACCATCAGGACGGTGAGACTGGCGAGGAGTACGAGGAGGAGAAGTGGATCCCATCGCTTCGATATCGTCCCGTAGATGAAGCCCCCAACCATCGAGGCAAACGCCCACGCTGCGACGACCAAGCCGAGCAGGCCGACGTGACCGAAACCCCGCATGGACGCCGTGAGGGCGATGTCCGTCCCCGACAAGGTCAGCGTGGCACCGGACGCGGCCAGCAAGGCAGCGATCGCTATCGGAGTGAGCCATCTCGCCGACGAGGCCCTCGCCGCCGGCGTCGCGCTAGTTGTTCTTTCAACGAGTGCAATCCCACTACGTAGATCTTCCGCGACGACGGGCGCCGCATGCGCTTCGGGGCGTCGAGAGGTGGGCGGATCGAAAAATATCAGCCCGATGCCGGCGATCACCACGGCTACCCCGATAACCAACATGGCTGCGCTTGATCCCAGGCGCGTTACCGCCGCCACGCCGAGGGCCGGGCCGATGGAGTACGAGAGTTCCACCGACATGGCGTCGAGCGACATCCCGGCTTGTAGGTCTCGCTCGGGCAAGAGGGCAGCGAGGGCCTGTCGGATGAGGGAGAAGACCGGCACCGACAACGAGCCCCCGACAAAGGCGGCCACGGCCAACCACTCGTAGGGGAGCCTGCCGGCCAGTGTCCAGAAGACCGCCTGAGACACCGTGGTGATGATCAAGACCGTGCGAGCGCCGCGGCGATCGACCAGGTGCCCAAGGAGGGGTGCGCCACACGCCATCCCTAGGGCCACCGCCGCCGCCACGAGTCCGGCCTCGGCGAAACCCTTGTGCAAACCGAGGGCCACCCTGAGGGTCAACGCGATGGGCGCCGCAGTGACAGGGATGCGGGCGACGAGCGCCAGCCAGTACAGGGCTCGCACCCCCGGCACTCTTAAAATGCGGGCGTAAGGGGCGATGCGCATGGGATCGATATTCCCACACCTGCACAAAGACTCCTGGACCTTCTCTTGCGGCGCTGCGTAGTTGTTCTGCCCAGTCAGGTTGTTGACACAACTGACGGGGGGTCTGACGCGAAGATAGTGAACTTTCAAGCAGCCGTCGGCTCTAGCGTCACCGTGTAGCCCAAGTTTCGAAGTTGGTCAACGGCGCGGTGCTTCGCTTTTTCGGGATTGCGCTTGGAGTAAAAGTCACCACCGGGTTCATTGAAGGTCTCTCCGGTCTGCAGCATGTTCCAGACGGTAATGAGCATGGCGTGTTCGATAGCCACGACGGCCTTGACCGGTCCCCGGCGCGAAGCGATCCGCCGATACTTGGCCGCGTAGTAGGTGTCGTGCGAACGCGACGCGCTCAGGGCCGCGATCCCGAGTGCACCCTTTAAGTAGGGGTTGCCCGGACGAGTACGCGTTGACTTCACGCGGCCCGCGGACTCGTTCGAACCCGGACACACACCCGCCCACGAGGCGAGGTGACCGGCGCTCGGGAACCGACTCATGTCGGCGCCGGTCTCGGCGATGATCACGTCAGCCACCTTGGTCGAGATCCCCGGGATCGTGGAAATCAGATCCCGGGCTTGGCGAAAAGGTCCCATCATCACCTCGATGCGCGCCGTGATCTCCTCGATCGCTTTCGCCCTCTGGTCAATGAGGTCCAATTGAATCTGAACCAAGAAAGCGTGGTGCTCGCTGAATCGCCCGGTGAGTGCCTCGGTCAACTCGGGAATCTTGTTTCGCAGTCGGCCCTTGGCCATGTCGGCGAGGATAACCGGGTCGCGTTCACCGGCCACCAGGGCGTCGAGCATGATCCGCGCCGAGACCCCGTGCATTTCGGTCGCGACCGACGAAAGCTTCACCCCCGTGTCCTCCATCAACTTCTCCAGGCGCTGGATCTCACGAGTGCGTTCACGAATAATCGTGGTGCGCATCCGCGTGAGGTCGCGCAGTTGGCGAATCGGCTCGGGTGGCACGAACGAACCTCGCACGAGACCGTGGGCGCCAAGTTGCGCCAACCACGCCGCGTCCGAGACGTCGGTTTTTCGACCAGGCAGATTCTTCACGTGCCGGGGGTTCACCAACATGATCTCAAAGGGTCCCTCTTCGAGGAGGTAGTAAAAGGGCTTCCAGTATTATGTTGCGGCCCGGATTATGTTGAATGCACCTCGATAGCCCTTGGTGTGGGCGGTGATTTGCGAGAAGTTTTTAACATAATCCGCCGGCCCCGACGATCGCTCAAGATTTCCTCTAATGCAGTTCGAAAAGGAGGAAGTCATGTGGAGAGATTTGTCGAGAGCCAAGGCTGCGGGTCCCTTAGTGCCCTACGTCGCGGGATATAGCGCGGAACTTGAGTCGATCGGCTATCGGCCCAGCACTGTCGCCAATCACGTCCTGCTGCTGGCGCACGCCAGTCGCTGGTTACAAGAGCGCGGCTACGGCGCCGAGGAACTGGCCGAGCGAAGCGAGGACTTTCTCGCGGCACGGCGCGCCATTGGTTACACGCAATGGATCTCGCCCGAAGCCATGGCGCCATTGCTGACGTACTTGCGCTCGCAGGGCGTGGTGTCGGTGCCCGCGGCGGTGATCGCTACACCGCGCGAGCACGTGCTGGACACCTACCAGCGCTACCTGCTCGAAGAGCGCGGCCTGGCGCTGAGTTCACTCGACAACTTCGTGCGAGTGGCGCGAACGTTCGTGGACCAACTCGGCGACGTGACCGGTAACCTCACGGGCGTCACGGCCGGAGACGTACTGGACTTCGCGAGCGAACAGTGTCGTCACCAGAATCCCAATCGCGTCGCGACGGGCCTGCGAGTGTTCCTGCGCTACTGCCAGGTGGCGGGACTGACGACTGGCTCCCTGTCCGAGGCCGTGCCCCGGGTTGCGAGTTGGCGCGTGTCGTCATTACCCAAGACCTTGGCACCCGAACACGTTCGCTCGCTGCTCGAGAGTTGCGATCAGCGCAGTGCGACGGGTGCACGAAACTTCGCCATCCTCACCGTGCTGGTGCGACTCGGGTTGCGAGCTGGTGAGGTGGCGAACCTCGAACTTCGTGACGTCGACTGGCGCAGTGGCGAGCTCGGCGTGCGAGGCAAAGGTGCTCGAGTCGACCGCCTGCCACTGCCCGTCGACGTTGGTGAAGCGATCGCCCACTGGCTGGAACACGGCCGTCCGTCGTGTCAGCATCCGAACGTGTTCAGCCGGATGCTGGCGCCACTCACTCCTCTCTCAAGTGGTGGCGTGAGCGACGTCGTTCGTGCGGCGTGCCGTCGAGCGGGACTACCACCAGTGGGCGCGCACCTTCTACGCCACAGCGCGGCGAGCGAGATGCTGCGCACCGGATCGAATCTGAATGAGATCGGTTAGGTCCTTCGTCACCAGCGTCTCGCCACCACGGCGATCTACGCCAAAATCGATCACCGCGCACTCGCGGGCGTCGCCCAGCCCTGGCCGGAGGCGTGATGACGTTACGCCAATCACTGGAGGACTATCTCGCGATGCGTCGCGAGTTCGGCTACCGGCTGGAAAAGGCCGGCCACCTGCTCACGCAGTTCGTCACGTTCATGGAAGAGCGCGGCGCTGACGTGGTGACCGTGGAACTCGCGCTCACCTGGGCGACCTCGCCCACGGACTGCCACCCGGCCTGGAGCTCGGGTCGCCTCGGCATGGTGCGCGGCTTCGCGCGTTACCTGCACGCGTTCGATCCGCGAACCGGCGTCCCGCCGATCGGACTGCTTCCTCGCGGCAAGAAGCGTGCCACGCCCTTTCTCTACTCGAACGAGCAGGTCAGGAGCCTGATGGCGGCGGCCCGCGACATCCCCTCGCCCCGCAGAGCTCTCACGACCGAGGCGATCATTGGACTGCTCGTGGCGAGCGGCCTGCGCGTCGGCGAGGCCCTCGCCCTTGATCGCGGTGACGTGAATTTCACCGATGGTGTGCTGATCGTTCGTCACGCGAAATTCGACAAGCGTCGCCTCATCCCCCTGCACCCAACCTGTGTGGCGGCGTTACAGGTCTACGCGAGTCAGCGCGATCAACTGATACCGCAAGCGGGTCCCGCCTTCTTCGCCTCACCGACCGGCCAGCGCGTGCACCACTGCACCTTCTCGGGAACCTTCCACGCGCTCGTGACCGACGTGGGCCTTGAGGTTCACCCCTCACGTCGGGCCCGTGTGCACGATCTGCGACATAGCTTTGCCGTGAACGTGCTCACGAGATGGAACGCCGAGGGAGTGGACGTGGGCACGAAACTCCCGTCGCTGTCGACCTATATGGGTCACGTCGATCCGGCTGACACCTATTGGTACTTGTCCGCGACGCCCGAGCTCTTCGAGCAGGCGGTGACCCGCCTCGAAGTGGTCTACGAGGTGGAGTCGTGACCCTTGCTCCCACGTTGGAGGCCTTCTTCACCGAGCGGCTGATCGGGCAACGCCGCGTCAGCCCCCATACGGTCGAGGCCTACCGCGACACCTTTCGGCTCCTGCTCGCCTTCGCTCAAGATCAGACTGGCACGCCACCCTCGAACCTTCGTCTCAAGGACCTCGACGCGACGCTCGTCGGATCATTCCTTCACCACTTGGAGGTCGATCGAGGCAATAGTGCACGCACGCGCAACGCTCGCCTCGCGGCGATTCACTCGCTGTTTCGCTACGCCGCGCTGCGTCATCCCGAGCACGCGGCGCATATTCAGCGCGTGTTGGCCATTCCGGCGAAACGCTCGCGCCGAGCGCTCGTCTCGTTTCTGAGCGACGACGAGGTGACGGCGTTGCTCGCGGCGCCCGACCGGACCACCACGATCGGGCGCCGGGATCACGCCCTCCTCCTCCTGGCGCTACAGAGCGGGCTGCGAGTCTCGGAGCTCGTGGGACTGTGTCGAGGTGACGTGATCGTTGGCGTCCGGTCGCACGTGCGGTGCACGGGCAAGGG
The DNA here is from genome assembly GCA_035532375.1 of Acidimicrobiales bacterium. Taxonomy (GTDB): domain Bacteria; phylum Actinomycetota; class Acidimicrobiia; order Acidimicrobiales; family RAAP-2; genus RAAP-2. The sequence continues at coordinate 523 of DATKRC010000100.1, read as the reverse complement.
TCGAAAAGAACGAGTAACGCCTCTTTCGAAGACAGCGGCTGCGGTGTTGAAGGAGTTCATGGGAGCAAGTGGCGACGGAGACAGCGAACCGCTCTTCGCCAGCACCCACGGAGGCGTACTCAGTCGTCACGCCGTGGGTGCGCTCGTTACGCGGCACGCGGCGACGGCGGCGCAGAGTTGCGCGTCACTTCAGTCCAAACAAGTGACGCCCCACGTGCTCCGTCACACGGCGGCGATGCGCCTCTTGCACGCCGGCAACGACATCTCGATGATCGCGCTGTGGTTGGGTCACGAATCGATTGAAACGACCCAGATCTACATCCACGCCGACCTGGTACTCAAGGAGAAAGCCTTGGAACGAACGACGCCGATCGGTGTCATCTCCGGGCGCTATCGACCACCTGACGCGTTACTGGCGTTCTTAGAAGCCCTGTGATTATGTTAAAAACTTCTCGCAAATCACCGCCCACGCCAAGGGCTATCGAGGTGCATTCAACATAATCCGGGCCGCAACATAATACTG
>DATKRC010000099.1:0-4725 GCA_035532375.1 Acidimicrobiales bacterium | reverse complement strand
CTCGTCACTGGGAACTCGGCACTGAAATCCTTGGAGCGCATTATCTCGTTACTGAGAGAGTTCTTTGTTAAGAAATCTTTCAGTTGAGCCTCGAACCTTCGAGGTAAAAGTTCTGAACCGGCCTGGGTTTCCTGGAGACTTCCGAGCTTGGATGTCTCAGGCCGCCTTGGTCTGATCTGAGCGAGAATACTCCGCCTCGACTTCGACCGGTGTTCGGTCATCGAGCTCGCCGTGGAGGCGCTCTTCGTTGAACCACGAGACCCACGCGCACGTGGCGATCTCGAGATCGTCGAGTCCCTTCCAGTGCCCGCCGTTGTCGGCGAGCACGGCCGGGTTGCGGTGTAGTTCAGTCTTGAATAGGCCCATCACCGATTCGGCGAGGGCGTTGTCATAGGAATCACCGACGGTTCCGATCGACGCGCAGACGCCGAGTTCGTCGATGCGGTCGGTGTAAGCGACGGACGTGTATTGACTTCCTGCGTCGGTGTGGCAGACAAGTCCGTTGAGGTTGGTGTGCCTCGTCCAGGCCGCCATGTTGAGCGCGTCGACGACGAGTGACGCCGTCATCGAGCGTGACGCCTTCCAGCCGACGAGTCGACGGCTGAACACGTCGATGATGAAGGCCACGTAGACGATGCCGGACCACGTGGAGCAATACGTGAAGTCCGCAACCCAAAGTTCATCTGGTCGGCTCGCCACGAACGCTCGTTTCACGAGGTCGGGTGCGCGCAGGTGAGTGGCGTCGGCGTGGGTGGTGAAGCGCTTCTTCGCGCGACTGGCCCCGCGGATGCCCTGTAGTTTCATCAGTCGCGCCACCTGGTCGCGACCGCAGTCGAGCCCGCAACGCCTCGCGGCCTTGGTGAGCTTGCGTCGCCCGTAGACGGAGTAGTTCTTCTGCCAGAGAGCCTCGAGGGCCGGGCCGACCTCGTCGTCGCGGAGCGCTCGCTTGGAGGGCGTCCGGGACTTCTGGTCGTAGTAGGTGCTGGGGGCGACCTGCAACTGCTCACAGATCGGCTCGACCCCCCATCGACGCCCACCGGACTCGTTGTCCCGGTGGGCGTCGATGAACGCAACTACTTTTTCGGTCGACGGTCGAGCTCCGCCCCGAAGAAACTTGTTATGTGGATTTCTCCATAACAAGTTTTATGTCGATCGTGCGATTATGTCGATTTCCGGCCAGAGCGATGACGTTCGACCTGTTCGGCGCTGGTGAGCGGTGAGAAGAGAGTCGGCATAATTACAGTGCCTCCAGGAAGGCAAGCAGTTTGTCGGGTGGCCGGAAACGGGTCCATGTCGTGACTGGACTCGCTGCCTTCGACAACGCGCGTTCCTTTAGCGCAAGGTCAGCGTGCTGGTAGATGTCGGTAGTTCGAATTGACTCGTGACCCAGCCACAGGGCGATGACGGCCACGTCCACGCCAGCGGTGAGGAGCTGCATCGCGCACGTGTGACGAAGCACGTGCGGGGTCACACGCTTAGCGCCAAGGGTCGGACAGGATTTGGTGGCCGCCTGGGTGTGGCGACTCACGATGCGACTCACCGCGTCCCGGCTAAGAGGATCGCCCCGCGGTCCGACGAACAGCGGGCTGGCAGGATCACCGACCGTCTCGGCCAACCACGCGTGAACAACTTTGGCAGTCGACGCGTCGATAGGGGTCGTGCGGTGTTTTCGACCCTTGCCAATGCAACTCACGCTGGCGCTAGGGCCGAAGGCGACATCGACGCGGCGAAGACCAGCGAGTTCGGAAACCCGCAAACCCGTTCGAATGGCAACGAGCAATATCGCTCGATCTCGTCTGCCAATCCGAGTGGTGAGATCGGGCGCCGCGAGTAAGGCGGTGATCTCTTGAGTGGTCAAGTAGGAAATGAGTGCGCGCGGTGCGCGCTTGGGTGGGATGGCCAGTACCCGGTGGATGAGTCCGGCATGCTCGGGGTGCCCCATCGCGGCGAAGCCGAAGAAGGAGTGGATGGCGGCGAGGCGACTATTGCGGGTCCTCACGCTCACGCCCCTGCGATGTTCGAGGTCGTCGAGAAACGCTGCGACGAGTGTGGCGTCGAGATCCTCGAGCGAGAGCTTGGCCGGCGAGATTCCCTTCGTTTCTTGCACGAAGCGAAGCAGCAGGCGAAAGGTGTCACGGTAGGCGGCGATGGTGTGCGGGCTGGCGTTGCGTTGAACGCCGAGGCGTTGAACGAAAAATGCCTGGAGCGTGGGAGCAAGCGGTGTCACGAGCGGTCCTCCCCGAGATCTCCGAGACGCTGCGCAGCGGCCGCCAACAACTCGGGAGACGCCGACAAATACCAGTACGTGGATGCCGGACTCACGTGGCCCAGATAAGTGGAGAGCACCGGCAGCAGGGCGTTGACGTCGCGACCGGCGCGGTGCCAGGCGAGCAGGGTCGACACGGCGAAGCTATGGCGAAAGTCACCGAGTCTTGGCGCTCTGCCGGCAGGCGTTGTCCCTAGGTCAACCATGGCCACCACCGTTTTGAAGGCGGCACCGAGGTTCCCGCGGAGCCACCGCCGACCGACTGTCGAGACGAAGAGGCTCGAGCATCGAGAGTGCGCGAACGCCTGGTCGCGCACCCTTTGGTAGTGCAATAGAGCCGCCATGACGCTTTCGTCCACCGGGACGATCCTCGAGCGGCCGCCCTTGGACTCGCGCACGAAAAGGGAATGGTCTCCTTGGTCAAGGTCGAAGGTGTCGAGTCGGATGACTTCGGCGACACGAAGGCCCGTCGCCCAGAGCAGCCCCAAGACCGCCTCGAGCGTGGCCGCCTGGATCGGCGAGCGGAGTCGGCGCGTGGCCGCCATCAGGTCGACGACCTGCTCATCAGAGTAGAGAAACGGTGCGGGCTGTCGTCGCCGACCGGGGATGAGCCCGGTGGGAGGAACTTCGTGGTCTGGATCGATGGCGTGCAGGTAGCGAGCGAGTCCTCGCACCATCGCCAGGCGATCCGCTCGCCAACGCGACTCGGCGTTTGGGGCGCGAAGCGCCCAGGACAGCGCCACCTCAGTGTGAATGTGGGTCCACCCGCCCGCTTCGGCAAAGCTGACAAAGTCCTCGAGCACGGTGCCGGATCGTGCGAGCTTGTAGCCGAGTGATCGGCGCAGCACCAGGTAGTCGGCCAGTCCCGTTCGCAGCTCATTCATGAGCGCACCTCCGGCCAGCGACGAGCGACGCAGCGCAGGGCCGCGACGTCGACCTTGGCGTAGACGGCGGTGACGGCCGTCGACTGATGACCGAGTACCTGTCCGATGTCTCGCAATGAGACCCCCGCGCGCAGCATCGACGTCGCCAAGGTGTGACGCAAGCGGTGCGGGTTCACGTAGGTAATCCCCGCTCGAGCACACGCCCGCTCGAGCACGGAACGGATCGATCCGGTGTCGGCCAAGGCCCTCAGAGGAGCGCACTGGCGCAGGAAAACCGCTCGATCCTCGACGTGCGGACGCACTTTCACGTAGTTGGCCAGCGCGACACCCACGTCATCGGGCAGGGGCAGACGGTCCCGCCGTCCACCCTTTCCCGTCACCACGATCTCGCCGGTCCTCCAATCGACATCGTCGAGGTGCAGTCCGACAACTTCGCCGCCACGCAGCCCGAGCCGGCACAGCAAGAACACGATCGCCCGGTCCCGTTGTTCGATCGCACTCTCGCCGTCGCTCGCCGCCACGAGGGCTTCGAGATCACGGTCACTGATCCCCCGAGGAAGCGATGCGCTCCGACCGGCAACCGAAAGAACCGCGTGGTGGAGCGAGACTTCGGCCACACCTTCCAGCGCCAAGAACCGCAGAACGCTCCGCAGCGCCGAGATTACCTGTCGAATCGAGGACAGACTACGCCCATTGCATGTGCGGGTCGCGAAGCTCGTCACGTCACTGGCGCGAAGTGACCAGTCGACTTCGTCACCGCGCCGTCGCTCGCTCACAAGAAGTCCAGCGATGTGCACGTAGAAGCGAATAGTCCCCTCGACGAGCCCGCGCTCTTCACGCAGGAAGCGTCGATAGCGATCGAGGAAGATTTCCCCTGGATCACTTGGCTGGATAGGCCCGACTGGGTCGAGTGCGCCGTCAAGAACCAAGTAGTCAATCAACGGCGAAAGCGAACGTGAAGTGCGCAAGTTCGCGACGCCCCGCGCTCGGCGTGCGCGGAAGAACCCTTCGGTCACCGACACTGAAAGCTCGCTCGTCGTAATGCCCTCGCGCTCGAGCCATCTGCCCAAGTGCGTGACTAGCTGACGGTGCTTGTTGGCCGCCGACCGCGAGTAACCGAGCTTGAGCAGGTGGGCGTGATAGCCCGAAACGTGTTCAGCAAGTTCACCGGCGCGGTAATGGGGATTGTGTGTTGGCATAGAAACTCCTTCTCCTTGATCAAGGAAACGAGTCTCGATCACCAGGCCGGGATCATGCCGACTCTCTTCTCACCGCTCACCAGCGCCGAACAGGTCGAACGTCATCGCTCTGGCCGGAAATCGACATAATCGCACGATCGACATAAAACTTGTTATGTGGATTTCTCCATAACAAGTTTCTTCGCGACCGAGCTCGACGGTCGAACGAAGAGGTAGTTCGCTACATCGACTCGCGACGTGAACGATGGGGAGTCGAGCCGATCTGTGAACAACTACAGGTCGCCCCCAGCACGTACTACGACGCCAAGTCGCGCCCACCGTCGGCGCGTGCGCGACGAGACGAGGAACTCGGACCAACGCTCGAGGCCCTCTGGAA
>DATKRC010000098.1:0-20230 GCA_035532375.1 Acidimicrobiales bacterium | reverse complement strand
ACCGTGCGGCCCGTGCCGACCTGGCGCGTCGCCCACTTGGCCGCTCGCGTCGTCAGCAGGCAGTTCTTCGCGGCGATCCGGTGGTCGCCGATCACCCAGCTCTTGGTCGCACAGTGCTCGTTCACACAGTGCACGCGGTGCTTCTTCCACAGCAGACGCATCGGGTGTCCGTAGACGGGCAGGTCGATGTAGTGAACGACCGGACGCTCTTTCACCCTCGCCGGCGCTGCGCAACCCGGACAGGTAACAGGCCCCAGCACCTGTTCGACGCAGAGTTCCGCTTCGAGCGCGTGGCGCTCGTAGGAAAGGACGCGCACGTCCTTTAAGCCAACGAGGGCTTCGAGGATTTCACTATGGTCAGTAAGGACGAAGGTGCTTCTTGGTTTTTGGCTCACACCTAAAGCCTGAAGCGCCTTTGTCGTCTAGGTGGTGACCCTCAGGCGCGGTCGCACCCCGCTGAAATCCGATGGGCCCACTAAGTTGCTCATGCTCCGGCACGTAAGTCGAACACCCGCTCCGACATCCGCATTCTTGCCGCGAACATTTGGTGGGCCGTACAGGACTTGAACCTGTGACCCCTTGCGTGTCATGCCCATATTTCCTGTTCACCGCCGCTTTCTGACGTCACAATCTCGCCAAACCGTAGCACTTTTTGTCCACCGAGACTTGCCACTGAGTGCCCAGATTTTTTGGTGCTGCTGACGCCGTTGCTGACGGAACGCCTTTGCAAACTATGCAAGAGGCAACTTGAGCAAACCTGTCGCAGCATTCTTCCATGACCGATTTCTCGGTTTCTCAGCCACCGTCAGTTTTCCGTTGGCCAGTGAACCGTATGGATAAATCAGCGCCAGCCTCATGATGTACTTCGGGACGCCAGCGAAGGTCGCCTTGATTCAGCGTAGACATCATTTCGTAATTGCCTCCTTCCGATTCGTCATCGTCTGAACCATCGCGATTGCTCCTCGTCTACGCGCGGCTTTGCTGCCACTTTCGACCGCGCATCTCAGCTCACTTGGTACGATTTTCCATCAGTGGGTTAATGAGCAGTTGGCGCGCCCGTTCGCCAAGGAATCCTTAGGGGGATAGCGTTGATCGCCTCACAATCCAGTGAAAAGAGTCCGCTTCACCGAGTTGCGCTCGTTACCGGTGCCGCAAGTGGCATTGGAGCGAGCGTGGCTCGATGTTTGCGATCCTCCGGCTATGCGGTGGTGGGAGTAGATTTGGCAGAGCAGGACACGGATTTGTCATTCGTTGGTGACGTGAGCGATGCCCGCTTCGTCCACGTGGCGGTGTCGCGAGCCGAACGTGAGCTCGGCCCAATTGACTCCGTTATCAGCGTCGCTGGTTACTACGAAATGATTCCGTTCTCGGAGATCAGTGACGACCAGTGGCACAGGATGCTTCAAGTGCACCTCGGCGGCCTCACCAATGTCGTGAGATCGACGTTGCCGGGCATGCTCGAACGAGGATGTGGCTCGATTGTGGCAATTTCCTCGGAAATCGCCATTGGCGGAGGAGATCAAGACGCTCACTACGCGGCAGCCAAAGGTGCGATCCTCGGCTTTGTTCGAAGCCTCGCCGTTGAGGTCGCGCCCAAAGGGATACGCGTGAACGCTGTCGCCCCGGGACCTTGCGACACGCCACTGCTCGGGATCGATTCCGAATTGAAGGACTGCGCGTACCTCGATACCCTTCCGGCGCGTCAACTCGCACAACCCGACGAGATAGCCGTCGCCGTTCAGTACCTTCTCGACGACACAAGTTTCGCCTTCGGCGAAGTTATCTCCGTCAACAGTGGCGCAGTCATCTGATGCGTGACGCGGTACTCGACGTCGAATCGACAACTCTCATCAGCGGTGCCACCGAGGAGGTAGGCGCCGCCATTGCGCGACTTTTTGCTGCCGGCGGCGCCAAAGTAGCACTCAATGACGCCGCGGCGAGTCCGATGTTGGACGACTTGGCGCGAGAGCTCGGCGGGGTTGCCGCGCCCAGTGGTCACTCCAACCACGCCCATGTCACCTCGATGATCGAGAAACTGATCGAAACGTCTGGACCAATCGGGACTCTCATCTGCAATGTCGAGCAACTGTCGATGTCGCCATTCTTGGAGCACTCGTCTGATGACTGGTGGGCCGTGGTCGATGCCAACCTCACGGGAGTCTTTTACCTCATTCAAGCGGTACTTCCCTCAATGCGAGCCCTTGGCGCGGGGCGCATCGTGATCGTGTTGTCAAATTCGGGCGTGAGCGGTTGGGCAAACGCAACGGCCTACGCCGCGTCGCACGCGGGCATCATCGCGCTGATCAAGTCGTGCGGACGAGAGCTCGCGCCCGAGGGCATCATCGTGAACGGGATCGCTCTCGGCGTCGAGGCAAACGAACGATCAATAGCGACGAGTGTCGGTGACATCAATCCGCAACTCATCCCTGCGGGTCGACTCGCACTTCCCGAGGAAATCGCTTCAGGCGTGGCCTTCCTCGCGGATCGGCGAATACTCACGATGGTGGGGACCATTTTGCAAGTGAACGGCGGAGGAGCGCGCGGCAGAGTATGAGAGATCTTCGTATCGCCAGCGGCGAGTTTCTCGACGTCAGATTCCGCTGATCACTTGCCCCCCGTTGATGGAAAGTGTTTGCCCTGTCATGAACGCTGACTCGGGACTGGCGAGGAAGGCAACCAGATGGCTGATTTCGCTCGGATCGGCGTATCGGCCCAGTGGGATTGTCTTGAAGTCCTCTGCCAATTCCTGCTCCGTTAAATCCTCGCACATTCGCGTGTACACGCCACCGGGCGCCACGGAGTTGACCGAGATCCCCTTTGGACCCAGTTCCTTGGCGAGATTCTTCGCGAAGGCGATCAACGCTCCCTTTGCCGCGCAGTACGCGTACGAGTGCCCGATGCCCACCTGTCCCCAAATCGAGCTAATGATGATGATCCGTCCCGATGGGCTCTTTTCGATGTGCGGTACGCACGCCCGCGACGTGTGCAGCGCACCGTCAACGTGAATGGCAAAGGTTCGCTTCCAGTTCTCGTCATCGGTGTCGGCGAGCAACTCATTCGAATCGGTATTGCCCGCGTTGCTGACGAGAACGTCAATTCGTCCGGCCCACTCAACAAAGCGGGCAACCACGTCTTCGACTTCTTGACGCATTGACACATCACAGGTCAGTGCGAGCGCCGCACCCCCATCCGTCGTTATCTCGTCGGCGACTCGTCTGGCGGCTACCTCGTCGACATCGACGACCCCCACCAGCATCCCGCTACGTGCGAGCTCGTGGCTGTGCGCCCGGCCCATTCCGTGACCAGCGCCCGTGATAAATGCCGCCCTCTCCACTGCAGTCATGAACTTTCCTCTCACTCTTCTATAAAGACGACACCCTCGCCCCCTTGTGTCAGAGGCTGAATTTTCTACCTGACGAGGTCTTCGGCCGCTCGCCTCGCACCGTTAGAGGTAATAGAGCCGCGAGAGTCGGATGGACTCCGCCGGCTGCGACGAGATGGGATCACCGTTAAGAGCGACTACTCCGGTTTTCGGATCCACCTCGACTTCACCCAAGGTGCTGTTGCGCACCATCGAGGAGGGTCCGATCCCACGTGTGCCTCTCACCGCAACCCGTCGACGCTTAGTTGGCATATGATCCACGCCGATACCTGCGGCTCCCGACACGAAAGCCACTGACAACTCGGCGGCGGTCCCGCCCATGGCGCCAAACTGTGGACCGAACACGAGTGGTTCGGAAGAGTCAATCGTGGCGTTGGGATCACCGGTCACGCCCCACGCTGGAAAGCCCGCCTTCAGCACGAGTGACGGCTTGGCGCCAAAGTACCTCGGGTCCCACAAGACGAGGTCGGCCATTTTACCCACTTCAATCGAACCGATCTCGTGACTCATTCCGTGAGCGATCGCCGGGTTGATCGTCAGTTTCGCCAGGTAGCGCAGAGTCCGCTCGTTGTCATCGAGCCGGTCACCTTCGAGGTATCCGCGCTCATTCTTCATCTTCGCAGCCATCGCAAAGGTGCGCCGAAAGGTCTCACCGGCACGTCCCATCCCCTGGGCGTCCGACGAGGTAATCGCAATCATCCCGAGATCGTGCAGCACGTCTTCGGCGGCGATCGTCGTGGCCCGAACCCGATCACGGGCGATCCGCGCGTCCGAAGCGACGTCCGGGTGCAGGCCGTGCGTTGCACAGATCATGTCGAAGTGCTCGGCCACGGCGTCACGTCCGTAGGGCAGGGTTGGATTCGTCGAGGAACCGATCACGTTGAACCGACCCGCGAGTCGCATCACGTCTGGGGCGTGACCACCACCGCAGCCCTCGATGTGAAAAGCGTGAATCGTACGCCCTTCGAGAATGGCAATCGTGTCTGCCACACTCATCGATTCATTTAGGCCGTCTGAGTGCAACGCCACCTGCACGTCGTACTCGTCGGCGATGCGAAGAGCCGTGTCGATCGATCGCGGATGGGCACCAAGATCCTCGTGAACCTTGAACCCGCAGGCTCCGCCATCTTCCAGGGCTTCGATCAGCGGGGCGGGGTTGGACGAAGAGCCACGCGCGAGGAATCCGATGTTCACCGGCCAGGCGTCAAATGCCGAAAACGCGTGCGAAAGCGCCCACGGTGAGTTGACACCCACCCCCCACACCGGACCAAACTCCTGACCGATTATTGTGGTCACCCCCGAAGCGAGAGAGGCCTCCATGATCCGAGGCGACATCAGATGGACGTGGGTGTCGATCGCTCCCGCCGTTACAATCAGCCCGGTACCATCGATGATGGTCGTGCCCGTGCCCACCACCACCTCGACGTGATCCATGGTGTCGGGGTTGCCGGCTCGCCCGATACCGGCGATGCGACCGCGCCGAATCCCAATGCTGACTTTGTGACAGCCCGCCACCGCGTCCAGCATCACGACGCTTGAAAGCACGACGTCGCAGGTCTCCGCGACTGAGGCGGCCTTCAAATGCATGCCGTCACGGGCCGTTTTCGCAAAACCCACCATGAACTCATCACCACGAATCTCGACATCTGACTCGACTCGCACGTGCAGCCCCGTATCGCCAAGGTGGATCACGTCTCCGGCGGACGGTCCATAGACACCGGCGCGCGAGGAGGTCATTGTGCCGTGTCCAAGTATCCGCAGCGATGAGCTTTGTCGAGAGCCGCTTCTCTCGCCCCAGGGGCGTCCAGCGCGCCATCGACGAGTCCGGCAAACCCGATCGCCACACGCGATCCTCGAATATCTGCGAGCTGCACCCGCACGGTGACACCGGGATCGAAGCGAACAGACGAACCCGCGTCGATCGCCAAGTGCCGACCGTACGCTGCGCCTCGGTCGAATCGCAGCCGCGGATTCGCCTCAAAGAAGTGGTAATGGCTCGTCACGCTGATCGCAACGTCGCTTTCGTTCACGACGTCCACCTCCTCGTCATAGGAACGTTCATACTCAATGGGCGCCTCACGTATAGCGCCGGGAGCGTCTGGCGAAGTCTCATGGGTACGTATCCCTTCTAAGAGGCGGAAGGGGTCGTGCACGACGATCAACCTCGTGCCATCGTCAAAGTTCGCCTCGATACGAATTTCGCTGACGATATCCACCACACCATCCAAGACGTCATCGGGGCCGAGCACGCTTCGACCTTGCTCGACGGCCTCTGCGAGTCTCAGACCATCGCGAGCTGCCTCGGCAGCGGTGTCGGCGATCAACGCGGTGGCTTCGGGAACGTTGAGGCGAAGTCCTCGAGAGCGTCGAGATCTTGCGAGCTCGGCCGCGACGAACACCAACAATCGATCGCGCTCACCCGGTGTCAACCTCATGAGAGCTCGTCGACGTGAAGGCTCCGCGTCATAGTGGAGTCTCTGCTACGCCCAGAGGCGAAGGCTTCGCAGTTCCGATTGGTATCTGCTGAGTAATGCAGTGCGGCCCACCTCCCCCGTAGGACAGCGTTGCGCCAGGAACGCCGACCACGTCACGATCAGGGAAAACTTCCCTTAGTCGTCCAAGTGCCTCCTCATCAGAGGGTGCCCCGACCATCGGCACAATAACGGCAGAGTTGGCCAGATAGCAATTCAAATAGGCAATCCCCACGGCGGTGCTGCCCGCCGTCCCCGTGCCGGTGACGCCGAAGGGAAGCACCTCGATAGGTCGGTCGTGCGCGTCAGTGGCTCCGGTGAGGCGACGAACGTTTTCTGTCGCATAGGTGAAGTTCTCGTCCTGAGGGTCGTCGGGGGTCAAGAGCAGGAGCGTTCCTGGTCGCACGTACTGAGCGATGCCGTCCACGTGGCCGTCGGTGTCGCGGTCCGGATACGCGGTCAGCCACACAACTTTCTCGACGCCGAGATAGTCGCTGGCGGCCACTTCGAACAGTTCCTTGGTGAGGTTGGGGTTCCGGTTCGGGTCCAGGATTGGCAGCTCGGTGGTAAGAAGCGTTCCTTCGCCATCGACGAAGAAGGCTCCTCCTTCTAAGACAATGGGTGCGTCGTAACACCTCACGCCGAACACATCGGCGAAGGCGCGGGCGAGGGCGGCGTCTCGGTCATAGGGACGGTATTTGCCACCCCACGAGTTGAACTCAAAGTTGACGACCGCGAGCTCTCCTCGGTCGTTGGTGACAAAGATTGGTCCACTATCACGGGTCCAGGAGTCGTCGATTTCGATCTCGACGACCTCGACATAAGAGCCGCACCTGTCGCGAACGTCACGGGCGTCATCGTGACAGCAAATCATGATTACGTGTTCGAACGCAGCAATTGCCCGCGCCGTCTCGGCGTAATCGGACTTGGCCTGCTCAAAGAGCTCCGCCCAAAAACTATGTCGCGTGGGCCAGGCCATGATGCAGCCCTGATGTGGCACCCACTCTGGCGGCATAGAGAAGCCATCGGCCCTTGGCGTGCTGAGGTCACTCATGTCGATTCTCCATTCTCGGTCGGTCTATCTAAAGAGTCGACGGGGCGAGATGATGGTGGAGCGTCAAACTCGCCTTCGTCTCTTCCGGTCACCGCAACGTGGGACGATGCTGGAACAGGGGTAGTCGTATCTTCAGCAAAATGGCATGCCACCGAGTGAGCTGGTCCACTCTCTCTCAACTCAGGGACTTCGTGCTCGCAGATTTCGGGATTGCCAAGTTGCTCACGAAGCCAACAGCGAGTATGGAATCGACAGCCCGAGGGTATCGAAGCGGGGCTTGGGATGTCGCCCTTGAGCACCAGTCGATTGCGCTGGGACTCGACCTTGGGATCAGGGACCGGATCGGCGGACAACAGCGCAACCGTGTAGGGATGAAGCGGACGTTCGAAGACCTCTTCGGTCATCCCGGACTCGACGATGGTTCCGAGATACATCACCACCACACGGTCACTCACGTGACGAACCACGCCAAGGTCATGCGCAACGAAGATCAGTGCGAGGCCCTGCTCGGCACGCAGACGTACCAAAAGGTTGATGATTTGTGCCTGGATCGACACGTCGAGAGCGCTAACCGGCTCATCCGCCACGATCAATTGGGGCTTGAGAGCCAGTGCTCTCGCAATTCCGATTCTTTGGCGCTGGCCCCCGCTGAACTCGTTCGGGTACTTGCGTGCGTCGTCAGCCTGAAGTCCCACCAGCTCAAGCAGTTCGGCCACCGTGCTTCGACGAGACTCAGCGTTACCGACTTTGTGAATCACCAAGGGCTCTGCCACGATGTTGCCGACCGAGAGTCTCGGATTCAGCGATGAGAATGGATCTTGGAAGACCATCTGCACGCGAGTTCGCATCGCGACGAGCTCTTTCGCCTTGAGCGCGGCGAGATCAGTGCCATCGAGGACAATCGTGCCGCTCGTTGGTCGATTCAGCTGCACGATGGCGCGCCCGAGCGTGGTCTTGCCCGATCCCGACTCCCCGACGAGTCCAACTGTTTCTCCGAAGCCAACCCGAAGCGAGACACCGTCGACCGCCTTGACCGCACCAACGGTTCGCTTGAACACCAGTCCTTTGCGGATCGGAAAGTACACCTTCAGGTCGGTCACCTCGAGCAGCGGTGAAGCGCTGGCACCGCCTTGAGCTCTCACGAAGCCGCCTCCGGTTGGTCCGCGAAATCGCGCATGTTAGGTGGCGGTGGCGACGCAGGAAATTTTCGTGTGGGCAACCCAACTTCGACCTCTTCAGGCAATACCGGGTTGTGACAGGCAATGCGATGAGCCCGCTGTTGTTGATCGTCCGCCAGCGACGTCACTCCGCCGAGTGAGGGTTGCTCGAACCAGCAGATGGGCAGACGCCAACGACACCGGGGCGCGAAGGCACAGCCGACTGGTTCATGACCGGGAATTGGAACCATACCCGGTATGGGAATGAGATCTAGCCCCTTTCGTTGAGCACTCGGAAGTGAGTGCAAGAGCCCGACGGTATAGGGGTGTGACGGGTGCTCGAAGAGATCCTCGGTCCGTCCCTCTTCAACGATTCGTCCCGCGTACATCACGGCCACGCGTTCGGTCATCCCCGCGACGACACCAAGATTGTGCGTCACCATCATGAGTGCGGTCCCGGACTCTTTGACCAGTTGGTTCATCAGTTCGAGCACTTGGGCCTGGATCGTGACGTCAAGCGCCGTCGTTGGTTCGTCGGCGATCAGTACCTTCGGTGAGAGAGCGAGTGCCGTGGCAATCATCACGCGCTGGCGCATTCCTCCACTGAATTCGTGTGGGAAGCGACGAAGGGTAGCTTCGTTTGCCGCAATGCCGACCATCTGAAGAAGTTCAACCGCGCGAACTCGGGCGTCGTGACGCGAATCGTGACCATGAGTTCGGATGACTTCCGTGATCTGCTCCCCGATGGTCAGCACAGGATTCAGGCTGCTCATCGGGTCCTGAAATATCATGGCGATTTCAGTGCCACGAATTTTGCGAAGCTCACTCTCGGGCAGTGCGAGCAGATCGCGCCCACCAAATCGGACCGATCCGTGATCGACCTGTGCGCCTCGCGCGAGCAGGCCAATGACGGCGAGGCTCGTGACGCTCTTGCCGCACCCGGACTCACCCACGATTCCAATTGCCGTTCCCGCTTCGAGGCGCAGGGACACGTCGTGCAGCACTTGGACCCGACGCTCCCCCGCCTTGAAGCTGACGGCGAGATTCTCAACCGTCAGCAGATTATTCGCTGAGCTCCTCGAAGAGACGCTCACTCTTCCCCCATGGCAAAGTCAGTGCGGAATCCGCGAAGGGTTGGGTCGAGCCAGTCGCGCAGTCCATCGCCAAGCAGATTGAAACCAAAGGCGGTGATCGTGAGAGCCAGGCCCGGGAAAAGCGCATACCACCACGCTTGCGGCTGGTACGACAAAGCATCGAGAATCATCGAGCCCCATTCGGGCAGTGGAGCTTGCGCACCGATTCCCAGGAATGACAAGCCCGCCATCGAGAGCATCACGTAGCCGACATCCAGCGTCGCTTGAATGATGAGCGTCGGCGCGACATTCGGAAGTATCGCTCGAAACATGAGGCGGCGCGTTGACGCACCGAGGGTTCGCGACGCGAGGACGAACTCTTGCTCACGCAAGCTCAACACCTGAGCGCGCGCCAGACGCGCGTACCACGGCCATTCCACGACCGTCAGCGCAACGACTGACGCCTGGAGATTACGTCCAATTGCCGCGGCAATCGCGGCCGCCAAGATGAGCGCCGGGAAGGCAAGAAACATGTCCGTTAGGCGCATCAGCACTTCATCGACGATCCCGCCGAGAAAACCGGCGACGACTCCGATAATCATTCCGATGGTGGCGCCGACAATGACCACGATCAGCGTGACCTCTACGGACACCTTCGCACCGGCAAGGACTCGAGAAAGAATGTCCCTTCCGTACTCGTCGGTACCCATGAGGTGCGACCACGTCGGACTCGCGAGCGTCACCTCAAGATTCTGCGTAAGCGGACTTGGCAAGAAGGGAAAACGTCCGCCACTTACGAGGTCAATAATGGTCACGAGCACGGCGCCAATAACGATCGTCAGCGCCAGCCGGTTACGAATTGACACCTTTCCGAACGCTCTAACCGTCGAGAGACGGCGACGAGATGACTCCGTAATTGATCCAGTCACGCGAGCCATCTCAAGTCAGCCTGACGCGTGGATCGAGATACACGTAGAGGACGTCGACGAGCATATTGACAAAGACGTAGGCCACGGCGACGACGATCGTCACACCCATGATCGCGTTGTAGTCGGACGAGTTGATGGCTTGGTCGGTATAGCTCCCGAGGCCGGGCCAGGAAAAAATCGTCTCAACCAGCACCGTTCCAGAGACAAGAAGTCCGAATTCGAGGCCCATCACCGTGACAACCGGCAGGAGGGCGTTTCTCAAGGCATGGCGAAAGTAGATACGCCGCGACTTGAGACCTTTTGCCTGCGCAGAGCGTATGTAATCCTTGCCCAGCACCTCGAGCATCGACGCACGTACCGTCTTTGCGACGAGGCCAATCTCGGCGACGGCGAGACAAAGTGCCGGCAAGATTACATGCTGTAACGCATCGAGAAAAAGGGACAACTTCCCTTCGAGCAGGGCGTCAACGGTGTAGAGACCAGTGATCGTATGGGGCGGTGTCACGCCGACGGCGAGTCGTCCGCCCGACGGCAGAAGGTGAAGTCGTGAGTAGAAGAACATCTGCAGCAGAATCGCTAACCAAAAGACCGGAATCGACAGCGATGACGTCGCCACGGTTTGGCCGACGACGTCAATCTTCCCGCCGTGTCTTGCCGACGTGACCCCGATGAAAATCCCGATGACCGCACCAAACAGCATCGCGTAGAGAATGAGCTCGAGCGTGGCGGGAAAGTACTGCACGAGATCGTGCGTGACTGGGTTCCTCGTGACGATCGACGTGCCCAGATGCCCATGCAAAAGTGAATTGACGTAGGAAACGTACTGAGAAAGCAGCGGTCGGTTGAGACCCAATGACTTCTTAACCTCGTTCACTACCTTTTGGCTGGCGCGCGTGCCCGCGAGCAACCTGGCGGGGTCACCTGGAACAACACGCTCGAGCGCGAAAGTGATGAGCGTTACCCCAACGAGCACCAAAAGGATGAAGGTAACACGTCGAAGTAGGAAGCGGATCACTGAAGAGCGAGGATTGTCTCAAACGGCAAGGTCTAGGACCTGGACAACGAGTAGAAATCGAAAGTCAGCTCGTAGACAGGATTGGTCGTGAGGCCGTGGATATCACTTCGGCTCGCGACATTTGACTTTTCTACGCCAATGGGAATCCACGCAGGGTCCTCAATGGACACGATCTGCTGAATTCGATGAGACTTGGCTATGAGCGCTTCGTCGATGACCGCATTATTCATCGACATGATCAATTTGTCCGCTTCGGCGTTGTAGTACAAGCCGGCGTTACCGCCACTCGCTCCCCAACCACTCTTCGAAAACAGAGATTGGCAATAGTTAAAGGGGTGATCGAAACTCGGCCACCACGAAAAGAAGTACATATTGGGACGATCATGGGTCGGCGCATTGGAGAAGTAGTCATTCACGAAACCGCTGTACGATTTTTCGATCAGGCGGAGGTTGATGCCTATTTGAGCCAACGAACCTTGCAGCACGGCGCCCGCCTCGTCACCGAATCCCGCATAGTACTCGTACGAAAGGGTTGTGCCTGAGTGCACGCCAGCTTCACGGAAGAGTTTCTTGGCTTTGTCGAGATCATACGGAAATCTCTTGATCGAGGAATCGCTGGTGGCGAGGAGCTTCGGAAAAACGCCTGTCGGGTAGTCGATGGTGCGTTTTTCAATTCCTTTCACGTAGCCCTCATAATCGAAGGCGTGATTCATGGCTATGCGTGCACGACTATCAGCAAGCGGCCCGTACATTCCCAGCGCGATGTAATCGGCCACCATCGTCGGTGCCTGGCTGACGACAAACCTGGGGTCCTTCTCGAGCGCCACGAGATCTTCGGGATTAATGGGAAATGAAATGTCGGCGCCTCCGTGCAGCATTAGCTGCTGACGCGAGCTCGGCTCTGGGATAGTTAGGGCAACGACCTTGTTGAAATGCTTCCCTTGCCATCCGCCCCAGTATTTGTCATAGCGCTCGAATGTGGCTTGCTGGCCAACGAGCAGGGACTCCAATTTGTACGGCCCCGTACCGACGGGGTGGGATTGGAGCCAGGCGTGTCCGAGATCATTCTTGCCGGTGGAGTGCGCGGTCGTGGCGGTAGGACTTGCGATGTAAAAACCGTATTCCGACGCGAGTTCAAGATTGAAGTAAGGACGAACTTCGCCGCACTCGAAACGAATCGTAAGAGGATCCACGACGACGATCTGTTTGGCCGGATCAGTTAAATACCAGAGGTACCCAATGCCACTGGGTAGCTGGATCGTGCGCATGATCGCCGCTTTGACGGCGGCCGCGTTACAAGGGGTGCCGTCTTGAAACGTGACACCGGGTCGCAGCTTGCACGTCCAGATCGTAAAGTCCGCGTTCGACTTGAGACTCCTCGCGAGCTCGGGCCCGGAGCTTGTCGGTGAGTTGCCGACTAATCCGACGAGCGTGTTGTACACCGGCGCGAGTCCGAAGGCCCAGTCGAGGTTGGTTGCCGGGTCAAGATCCTCAACGGTGGCGTCCACCGCAACGACGAGCGTGTTGGGGTCGCGGCCGTTGAGCGACGGCGGCGTCGCGGCGCCCGCCATAGTGGATTCCATGGAAGTGCCAATCACCAAGGCGCCCGCACCGACCATGCCGC
This sequence comes from Acidimicrobiales bacterium, assembly GCA_035532375.1. Classification (GTDB taxonomy): domain Bacteria; phylum Actinomycetota; class Acidimicrobiia; order Acidimicrobiales; family RAAP-2; genus RAAP-2. Next base: position 7,525 of record DATKRC010000098.1, on the reverse strand, counting down.
CCGCGAGAAAGTGGCGACGCGACATCGGAGTCCTACCGGCCGCCGAAAGTATCCTACGATCCACGATTCCCCCTCTACAACGCCGGTGGTTCCTGTTTCGAATTGAACTTCGAAAAGAAATCCCCGTTTTAGAATCCTATTCTAAAGGCGATTTTCGCAAGTTAACAGTTCTCGCCGACGGTGTCAAGGATATGAAAGCTCTTCAGTTCAACCCGAGTTGCAGTGTTGTGCGCCCCAAGATCAGCCCGGCGTCGATCTGTTGTGCGCAGATCGCGAGCAGTCGTTCCTTGGTCATCCCGCCGGAGCCGCCCATCATGCGGATCACGAGCCCGTCAATGAGGGCTGAAAACAGCGTGGCAAAGTACTCGGCGTCGAGTTCTACGAACTCGCCAGCTGCTTGGCCCTCTTTGATCACGTCCGCGAGGGTTGTGATCCACGTCTTTTCCAAGCGACGTTTGACACTTGCGACCTTTCGGTCATGTGGGGCACGCGCCCACGTTTCGAGCCACAAGATCCAGGCCGGATCAGTCGAGCTTTCAGGGATACTGAGACCTACCAGGCACGACAATCGCTCTTGAGCAGTGGGCAACGATTTCATCGCCTCCTTCGCTCCGTTGATGAATTGATCATCGCTCCACTTCAACGTCTGCATCAGCATGTCGGACTTGGACGTGAAGTAGTACATGATGTGCCCAGCACTCATGCCAGCAGCGGCAGCGATATCAGAAATTCGGGTCTCTTCAAGACCCTTGTCCGCTATGACGTCGAGGGCGGCTTGAAAAACCTGGGGTCGCCGCTCCAAACGAACGCGACCCTGCTTGGTCGCAGTTTGTGGCAACTCGCGATGGTTTTTCCGGCCCATGGTTCGTATGGTACCTGTCCGCAATTCTCTACTACGGATTCAACGCACCACGACATCGAACGCATCGGAACCTTGATCATTGGACATCAGTATCTGTGGGATGAGCATTTCACCCGCGCGTCGATCCCACACCTGATCGATGACTCGCAGTTTCTCGACGTGCCTTGAGCGATCACTCGCAAATGGCTAAACGGGGTTCATCCGCGACGTTCCAGCGCTGCCGCATTGCTGGAGGAGGACTCACGATGAGCGATAGACAATCTCGCCGTCCATGATCGTCATGAACACGTTCAATTTACTGATCTCCGCTGGATCGCACCCAAACAGTTCCCCGTCGATAACGACCAGATCGGCGAGCTTGCCAACCTCGAGCGAGCCAAGGCGTTCCTCGGCACGTAACGCGTGTGCCGCACCGATCGTGTGCGAGAGCACCGCCTCTTCGAGGGTGATGGCTTCGTCAGCGCCGAGCACTTGTCCAGAAATGCTGCGACGGAGCACTGCGGCAGAGATGGTGTCGAGCGGGCGGTACGAGCACACGTCTGAGTCACTGCTCAAAACAACCCGCACCCCGAGATCGAGTGCGCTTCGAAGCGGTAGCAGGGCGTGAGCTCTCGTGGGAAGCCGTTCGAGAAAGTCATCTCCACTATCGTGCAGATACGTTGGTTGGACAACGGCGATTACCCCGAGTTGCTTCATTCGAGCGAGTAGCTCTGAAGTGGGATAACCAGCATGCTCAATCCGAAATCGCGGATCGTCGACGGGGAAAGCCTCCTGCGCGCGCTCAAACGCGTCGAGCACCAGGGCGATTGCCTTGTCACCTTGAGCATGAACTCCGATCTGCCAGCCGTCCCGGTGCGCCCGTTCAATCGCCGTGGCGAATTCCTCGGCATCCCAAAAGAAGACGCCGTCGAACTCACCACTTTTCCCATAAGGGACACAGAAGGCGGCGGTGCCACCAATCAGACTTCCGTCGCAGTAGAACTTCATTGGCCCAATTGACAGCCAGTCGTCGCCAAAGGGACCGCTCAATCCAGTCGCTTCCCAGTTGTCGAGTTGGTACGAGAGCGGCATGCACACGGTGCGCAAGGGGAGGCGACCCTGACTCTGAGCTACTCGATAGGCACTCAGTTCTCGACTCGTGACCTGAGCGTCACACACCGCGGTGAGGCCCGCAGCAATGAAAGCGTTCCCCGCTCTCTCAACGCAGTCCACAAGGTCAGACATCTCGGCTTCTACATGGAAGTTGGGCCCGTGGTGTCCGATGTCGACCACCGTGGGCTGAACCATGGAGATGGCGGCATCTTGAAACAAACCAGTGAGGCGCCCCAACTCGTCACGGTCGAGTCGACCGCCGGGCGGGTCAGGCGTCAACTCGTTGATGCCACGCTGTTCCATAGCAACCGAGTTCACCAGCACGTAGTGCCCCGAGACGTGCCCAACCATGACGGGGTGATGCCCCGACACGGCGTCGAGATCCCATCGCGTCGGCGCGCGTTCATACTTCGCGTGATCGAAGCCGTACGCGCGCACGTAGCTGTCGTCCGCTTCGCCATCGATCGCTCGGACGATCGCAGCAACGAGATCCTCCACCGAACGCACTGCTGGATATCGAACATCAACGGTAGCGAGTGATTCTCCCGTCGCGAGAAAGTGGTTGTGGGCGTCAATGAAGCCCGGAAGCACCGTCCGTCCACCAACGTCGATGACCTCAGTCCCCCGAAAACCGGCCAGGACCTGCTCCGTAGTTCCAACCGCGGTAATCAAACCGTTTTCCATTGCAACAGCCTGCGCCCAAGGGAAATTCACGTTTGAAGTGAACACTGCCCCGTTCACGATCACTCGTGATCCTTGCTGTTTCCGATTCACGTTCCCCTCCCATACGCCGCGGACCCGAAGAGACATTCGAATACTGGAGGCCCACTCGCCCACAAACGAAGTTGCACCTCAGTCACGTTGCTTGCCGTGGCATCGATCACGTTTCAATATCACAACAATGGGAACCTTCAGTGCCATGGCGTGGACACTAGCCGCACTCAACGCGCTCACATTGGTGCAGACGAAATGGCAATCCCTTTGAAGTTGTCGCCGATAGACGGATGAGCGACAACTCATTAGCCATCAACAGTCCGATCGCTTCCTCGAGGTCACTCAGGCGGTATCGTTTCCGACGGAGAGTCGATTGGGGGAAGCAATGGGAACGGTTGGACAGGTTGACAACGCTTACGCGCACGATCGCGGATGTGCCACTCTTCTCGAAGGAGTGCTCGCGCGATGACGGAAAACTTTTGCACCACGTGGCCTTCGGGTAAGAGCGCGGCTGCTTCGTTCTGTTTTGATCTTGACGCGGAGTCCGCAATCTTGTCGTTCGCTCCTCTCGCCGCAAGTCGAATGAGCGTGATGTCGCACCAGTCGTATGGACCACTGACCGGGGTCCCCCGCTTGTTGCGCCTGCTCGAAAAGCACGGGGTCAAGGCAACTTTCTTTGTCCCTGGTTACACGGCCCATCGCTACCCCGATACCGTGCGAGCCATCGCCTCGGAGGGCCACGAGATTGCGCACCACGGATACCTTCACGAAGCTCTGGGCGAGGCCGATGAGAAGACCGAAATTGAGTACCTCGAGCGTGGCGTCTCCGCGCTCCAAGAGGTCGCCAGGGTGACGCCGGTTGGTTATCGTGCGCCGTGCTGGGAACTGAACTACCGCTCAGCCGCACTTCTGCACGATCGAGGCTTCCTCTACGACTCCAGTCTCATGGACGCCGACAATCCTTACGAGCTAGCAACCGGCCGCGGAACGGACAGCATTGTGGAGATTCCGATCCATTGGGCCTGCGATGACTGGGAGCAGTACTGCTTCGTGCCGGAACTGTTTGACACCAACCCCATCGAAAGTCCCGCCAAGACTCGAGAGATGTGGTCGCTCGAATTGAAAGCAACAACCGCCGAGGGCGGATGTTTTGTGCTGACCGCTCACCCGTTTCTCTCAGGACGCCCGTCGCGGGCCTTTGCGCTGGCTCAGATCATGGAAGAAGCAATGGCCGCCCCTCACGTATGGGTGGCAACTATGCAAGAGATTGCGGAGCATGCTCGTGCGCAGTCGCTCGCTCCACGACTCTTAACGCCACCAACCATTTGATAGCTACAGCATCTCCGGCTTGACACATTTGCAGTTTGCGAAATCGTTTCGGCGCGCTGATCTAGCACTAGAACCGACAATTGGTGCGCCCCTTCTCTCTACTTCTTGCGCGCGTTTTCTCCGTGCAAGACCTTCGCGCACACGGATTGTTGCGATCTCAGGATTCAGGTTTCTCGGATCTATGGGAGTACCGAAGTTCGTCGTGAATACCACACCAAAAATTCTCGCTGAGGCAGACTGATCCGTGGAGAAACACGTGGTCGATGGGTCTGGTGGAACGTGGAGCCGAGCCGCTTGGCGGCGGTTCAACAGATCCTTAGACAGTCGTAACGAGTGATCGTCCGTCCTGAGTGCTGACCCCTTGCACGGTTTCGCGAAGGGGTCACTCCGTGGATTCCTTTGCCAACGCCAATAGCGACTCCGACGACTGCATGGATCAAGCTCAAATCGATGATGCGAAACATAAGCGCACTCGAGCTTGCGAACTCCTCAACTGGGCGAAGTGGCACGCTTTCCAACCTCGCCAAGGAATTCCTGAACTGAAAAAGGCCAACTTTCGCCGAGAGGCATCGAAAATCGCTCTCACATATGCAAATATCTCGCGAAACTCAATGGTCTTCAGACGGACGCGTTGCTGACGGCGTTGCTGACAACTGCCACACTCAGACGGACGCGTTGCTGACGGCGTTGCTGACAACTGACATACGTGGTAGGTTTTCCCGAAATCTAGTTAGAAATAGGACGCTTAACCAGGGAATTTAGTGGGCCGTGCAGGACTTGAACCTGCGACCCCTTGCGTGTCATGCCCATATTTCGAGTCCGCCATCGCTTTCTGTCGTCCAAATTTCGTTAGATAGTAGCAGTTAGTGTCCACCAACATGTGCCGCTGGTTGCTTATATTTTTCGGCGTTGCTGACGGCGTTGCTGACGGAAAAAAATGATTTGGCCAAGGGCCGACCTCGCTGAAACGATGTCGCCAACTCTGAACAAGTTCGGAATAGCTGGGCACGCTATTTACGAAGCACTAAAAACAGTCTCGCAAGGACGTTCCGTTTCCTTGGCACCGCCTCCTCGCCTCCGTCATCGGCTATGGGCTCGGAACCATTATTTGTGATCCAACCATCAGCGCCTTTCGCAAACCGAATCTGGCTTTCTGTCAAGCGAGGATACCAACGAACGCTGTTCTTGGTAATCCAATAATGAGAGCGGCAACGGATTTCGCTGTTCCCGATCGACGGCGATAAGGAAACGGTAGCGCCGTCAAAAGTTAGTGACCAGAGGCTTGGGCCGAGCGGAATTATGACCTCTTCTCCGCATCCGCATAAGCAAAGATGTGACGTGCTTCTGTGTTTGGTAGATATATACAAAGTCGCCTGGACTAGGTCCCGAGGAAATATTTCAACGAATTGGAATCCAACCGAGGCAATACGATCCATCAGTATTCGCTAATAAGCCTGTTGAAGGCAACATTTAGGCGTTGGTGAAATGGCGCTTGCTGACGATGGTATATCCCCGCCATACGCTTCCAATTCAAAACTGCCAATGAAGCGTTGAGAGCGTTTAACTCGGCAATTTGAATATTTTCTGAGTATGGATCGTCTTCAGTCACTTGCCCTAGGTCAACTTTCGACCTGAAGGTTTCGCGGTTCTCTACGGTGCTCGTATTGATTTCGACCGAAGCGAGAAGAGAATCTCGCTCATCAGATCTCACGACACCCAAGCTGACGTCTATAAATGGTTTACCCATGCTCTCGAGCGCCTGAACAACTATGCGCTTACGATCCCCACCCTCCATTGCCAAAAACACAAAACTTACATCCTTCAACTCCCCTACATTTGCAAGGTCAATGAAGTACGGATGACTTGCGATGTTTCTCTTCATGTTGGAATAACGCCTTTGGAAATATTCCGTTTTGAACTCTCCAACCCTTAACTCCTCAAGACTCGCGGCGCCCGGTGAGCGAAAAGCATTGTGAGTAGAAAACACATCACCGTCAAAAATGTGAATCTCCCTGACTGGACACTTAGCGACAAGGTCGAGGATGTAAGAGCCCGTACCTCCGACACCGACGATAGCGATACATTCATCAGAAAGCTTCCAGGAAAGCGCGCCGATTCCAGCGCGTCCAGAGGCCGAGTCGACATATTCAAATGGCCACTCTGCATGGTCTATTTCGCAAGGTCTATACATTCTCGCAGTAACTTCCGGCTGCACTACTTGCGCCTCAGTCTCGAGAAGGCGCACATAATTTGTGATCTTGTCAAAGTTGTTCGCGTACGGAATCCCATCCGTAGGCTTGGCCGAGAACGTGTGATTTACGACAATGCCGGGCTCAATTTCATTATCGCCGGAACTATTGAATATCTTTGAGACTTCCCTTTGGCTCGTATACGGCACAGATCCAATGAATCGGACGACATGATCCTGCACGGGGTTGACGGAGACATCACCATTCATCTCAATCTTTGCAACGATTGTCCCGAGTGCCACTTGACCTCGATCGTCGAGATATGGGACGCCCTTAACCAGAAGATTCCCAGTGGAAGTGAGTTTCAGTTCGAATCCGTGGTCAACTAGCGCGGCAAGATCAGGGCTACGACCGAACGGATCGAAAGACACTGAATTCCGTACCCTTGTGCTTCACTTCGACGTGCTCGCTTTCTGCGAGGCTTCCCGATTGCGGATGACTAGCCGCGTCCTCGAAGTCAACCCGGAACATATGTTGCGGATCCGAGGTGCCACCAGGAAATGCCAGTTCAACAACCTCCTTGAAGGTGACCTCCGATTTCTCAACATTGAACGGCCTCGTGTTTACGGCGATTTCGAATTCTTCTCGGTGAACGTCTCCTGCTTCATTGACATCCGTCATCTTTGCCCCCCCTTCGGGCGAGAATCCGTCTGATTCTCTGAAACTAAGTCTAGGCGAACAAGTGTTTGTAAGGTCGCTTCGGAGTTCAAGAAGATAAGGAGTTCAGATCTCTATCTTCTGACGCCTTTGGTGATCGTTTTTCTCTTGACTCCCTTTGAGATTCAATATCGCAACAAATTCGTCGGCGAAAGCCCTCCAGATGAGATGACATCCTTATGCAAGAAAAGTGCTATACTTTTCTTACGAAAGGATGAATCAGATGGCTTCTCGGCACGGCGTTCGCGACTGGGTTTCTTCACGCCGCCCTCGATCTCTCTTCCAAAGCAGCGACGTCCCTGGATCCCTGGGTTCCGTTAACACTGCCCTGTCTCGCATGGCCACGGATCCAAGCGGACCCATCACTCGGGTGAGGAATGGCCTTTACTGGGTGAAACCAACGTCTAGCCGATTCGGTTTCGGTCGGCCCGATCCCGTGGCTGCCGCGCTAAGCATCGCGGGTCCCGGAGCAGGTCCGTCAGGTTGGTCAGCAAGTCAGATGCTTGGCCTAACCACGCAAGTGCCTGCAGTAGTAACAATTGCGACCCTCGGTCGCCCGCCAAAAGGCTTTAAAGATATCCATTTTGTCACTCGTGCCAATCTGGATCGACGCGACCTCAAT
>DATKRC010000097.1:0-3112 GCA_035532375.1 Acidimicrobiales bacterium | reverse complement strand
TCATCAACGACGCTGCGCTAAGGCCGGTGGCGTCAGTCCCATCCGCTACGAGTTATCGTTGGCTCGAGGTCAGCAACACGCCGCATAAACCGTGTCTACTTTCTCTGGGGAGGCTCAGTCGTCGCCGATTTGTTCAAGAGAGAGGAAGACGGTACCTTCCTCGACGCTTCTCATAGGCGCAACATTATCGATGGCGTTCATCGCTTAATGGCAGCCGTGCATTGAACGTCGTTGGCCCGATTTGAACCCGCACCTAGTCATGGCGTCGCCAGTTCTAGAAATGCACCTCATACCTCGAAAGAAACTGGATCGATGGAGGCTCCTGAGCAACGAAGAAGGAGTCCGTGTGACATCTCGAGTCGAATACAACCTTTTCGGGATGCGCGACCGCTTCAACGAAGGTCTTAACTCCCGAGAAGAAGGGGTCGTCGGAGCCGACTGCCACTCTCAGAGGGAGTCCCGTGAGCTTTTCGGCGTGGGAGATCACGTCGTACTTCTCAAACGTCCGTCGAGAGGCGAACGCGTTCGGATTTGCGTGGTGGGCCTGGTCGTACGTCGTCCAGATCGCCGGACTGATCGCCGCCACCCCGAGGATGAGGTGCGGCACGCTCTCGGCAATCGCGAGCGCACCGAAGCCACCCATCGAGATGCCCATCAGTTTGATCTGGTGGGGTTGGCGGCCGAGACCCAGCCCCTGGCACATGGGGATCAGCTCCTCCACCACCATGGCCATCGGATCGTCGTGGGGATGCGGGGTCCAGTAGCCGTTCCCGCCGTCCACCGTCACAAGAGCCATCGGCTCCTGCTGGGGTCGCAGTGCGACGGCCTGGGCAGGAGTCATGCCTTTGAGGGCCGTGACATGGTTGTCGCCGTAGCCGTGGAGGACGATGATCAGTGAAAGTTGGTCGCCGCGTTGATGTCCGGGTGGATAGGCAATCGTGTAGCCGACTGAGCGACCGCGCGCGTGGGAAAAGAATTGATCGGAGTAGGACGGTCCGAGGGGAGCAAATGACAGAGTCGGCGCCGGAACGGAGCACGCTCCGACAAGCTCGTCGAGCCGTTGTTTCCCGGGAAGGACCCCGTGTTCCACGAGCTCGTATGCGGTGCCTCCTCCCACAACCGCGGCAGCGAGCCCGGATCCCAGCCACCAGAGCAGTCGTCGGCGAGACACAGTCTGTGCGATTTCAGGTCCCCTCGCTCTTCGTCATCACGCTATCTCCGCGCTTGGGATGAACGACACTTCATGGTAATGCCAGCGCTCCTTGTTTGAAGGTCCTATAAGTGTCAAATCAACTTTGATGACGGCGGGCCATATGTAAATCACACGCAATCTGCATCAGAATTTGGAATCCAGGCACACGGTCCATCTCGGCCTCGAATCGTTAGATGCTTCCGTCACAAATTGCGTCGAACTTGGCGGGCAGTCACGCTTGGCCCTCACGATGGCGATCACCTTGGCGAAGTGGTTCCCCGAACATGACGAATAGCCAGTAATCTTCGCGCCGCTAGTTGAGACACATATTCCAACTTTCCAAGTGACTACTGAACTCTTCACGCCGTTGGTAGCGAGCGCAAAAAGGCCAACGAATATGGCCGTCGAGAAAAGAATTGCCTTTCTTTTGTGGCGCCGAACTTCTGGTCCGATATCAGTTAAACCGTCTGGATCGGCTTTTGGTTGGCGTCTCTTGGAATACCACCAATAAAAAAGAAAAGCGATGAGAACTTCGGGGACAGCGAACGATATTGCTGATATGACGTCTCCAACCAACATCGGGACTTCCTCTCGATCACTGCTTTATGGTGATCGTTGCCAAAGGTAGTCCCTTATGCAAAGGTCAAATAAGAGTCAACCGTCAATGTTGGAGGAGATCCAGTTTTAAGGCGTTGTAGACCTCGCGGGCAATGAATCGTTTGAGACAGCGCACCACGTCCATCTTGTTAATACGTATAGGCCCTTTCATCACACTCACTCTCCCGACCTCGAGTCGTAGTACTTCCTAGAGCCCGAGGACGGCGGGCGCGGAGCGCCAAGCCGTCCGATCGGGCTACGACATGGTGAATGGTCATCTGATCCCCAACGACATGGCGCCTTTGGTGCAGCGCATCTTCGCGCTGCGTGCCGCTGGCGCGAGTTACCCCGTGATCTCCAGCGACGTCGGCATTGAGTACTCGACGGCCCGCCACATCAGCATGAACCGCGTCTACCTGGGTGAAGTGCGCTTAGGTAGCGACTGGTTCAAGGGACAGCACACCGCGCTCGTCGACGAGACACTGTTCAACGCCGCGCACCGTGGTCACACCACCGGCCAGCGCCGCAGCAAGGATCTACTCTCGGGACGGGTGCGCTGCGGACTCTGTGGTCGCGTCGCGGGCGTGCACTACAACGACCGCAACCAAGCGATCTACCGGTGTCGTCATCGCGGCCAAGGTTGCGCCCAATCAGGTCGATCAGCCAACGGACTGCACCGTGCTGCGGTGCTCGGTCTGCGCGTTCTCGCGAGCGACACGGACCTGCAAGCTGCCATCCGCACCCAACTCGCCACGCACGCTCAACTGCGCGCCCCTAAGGGCCCCAGCGCCGCGACAGTGATCGTGTCACTCAGGTTGAAGGAGCGAAAACTCCTCGATCTCTACTACGCCGACAAGATCGATCAGGACGGCTTCGCTCAGGAGTCGACGAGACTCACAACGCAACGATTGGCGCTTCAAGCTGAAATCGACGCCGTTGAATCCGCTGAGCGAACCAGCAGCCAAGCTTTAAGTAAGTTCGATCAAGTCTCGGCATTGCTCAATGACTTGAACCTCGATGAGTTCTGGGAGGAAGCGAGCCCCGCCGAGCGACGGATTTTGATCGACGATCTCGTTGACTCCGTCAACATCTACCCCGACCGATTGACGGTTGAAGTCGCCGGTGCACCACCGTTTTTGGTGACGTTGCAAGAGGTTGGACTGAACCAGGGTTGCAAACCTGTGGTGTCGGAGGCGGGACTTGAACCCGCACGCCCCTGAGGGCACCAGCCCCTCAAGCTGGCGCGTCTGCCTATTCCGCCACTCCGACGCGGAGTTCCACTTTAGCCGCTGTGAATGGGTCGAATCGTTGGCTTAACCCTGC
>DATKRC010000096.1:0-2975 GCA_035532375.1 Acidimicrobiales bacterium | reverse complement strand
CGTATTTCGGCTCATGAATTCGCCGGCGACACGGGCCGACTCAACAATCTCCAAATCAACGCGGGTAACTGCGGTGCTCCCCATGTCTCCTCCTTTATCTGTAACCGTACGTTACACCAGTGTAACCGTTCGTTACGGTCGTTCAGACCACTTCTGCTGCTGGCATTCCCAAATTTGGGGACTTTCAGCAATGGGTCATTACTCAGGGGCGCTCGACATATTGGCCCTCCGTGTAGACAAGATCGACTAGAAAAGCAACTTTATGCCTACTTTGCCCTTCAGAGGACGATTCAGATTCAAACAAGATCCTTCGTCGTTGATGACGAGTTACGCGTGAACCTTGTGCCGGAGCGAAATTCTGGGTTGATCAGCTCAACTACCACACCTGATCACAGAGTGATCAAATGAATCCGTTTTTGATCAATTCGATTCGATCCCTACCCCGACCGTGCGGCGTTGAGGACGATACCGCGATTCACCCCGTACGCCCGGCCGACGTAAGGTGGATAGGGGCGAATGCCAAGGGGGCCGGTATGACCTCAAAGTATCGCTCCGGGGCGACGGTGCTCGACGCCATCGGCTCCACGCCACTCCTTGAAGTCGACGGCATCTTTGTCAAACTCGAGTACCTGAATCCCTCGGGTTCGATCAAGGCGCGAATGGCCCGCTACATCATCGAGCGGGCCGCGCGAGAGGGTCTGCTCAAGCCGGGCGACACCATCGTGGAGGCTTCGAGCGGCAACACGGGCAACGCCATGAGCATGGTGGCGGCGGTCTTGGGCTATCAGATGCTCGTCGTGATGCCCGAAGGACTCAGCCCTGAGCGGGCCGCGATCTCGCGGGCCTTTGGGGCCCGGATGCTTACCGTGGGCACGTTTCACGTGAACGAAGCGCTCGACGAAGCGAGTCGACTGGGCGACCTGCCCGGGTACTTCGCGCCGCACCAGTTCGAGTCGGAGTGGAACGTCGAGGAGAATCGCACCTCGCTCGGGCCCGAGATACTAAGCCAACTGCCCCCGGGCCGCATGCCCGACGCGTTCGTGATGGGCGTGGGCACCGGCGGCACGTTGATCGGCGTAGGCCAGGCGTTTCGCGACGTGAACCCCCGGGCACTGGTGGTCGCCTTGGAACCGAGCGAATCGTGCACGATTCAGTGCGGCGACACCGGACTTCACCAAATTGAGGGCATCGCCGACGGCTTCATCCCGACCATCTATCGACGTCACGCCTCGATGGTGGATCGAGTGATCGCGGTGCACAGCGACGATGCGGTCATCGAAATGCGACGACTCGCTCGCGAGCACGGACTTCTCGTGGGACCGAGTTCGGGCGCCAATATGATTGCCGCGCGTCAACTTCGAGGTGAGCTTGATCAGTCGGCCACCGTGGTGACGATCCTGTGCGACGAGGGGGAGAAGTATCTCAGCGAGCACTTCATCCCCGCCGCGTCGACGACGAACTAAGTCGATCGCGTCCGTTATAGCGGCGTGACGTACGCGCCGTGGATGCCTCCGTCGACGAGAAACGTCGTCGCGGTGACGAACGATGAGTCATCGCTCGCGAGGAAAAGTACGGCACCGGCGATCTCTTCGGGTTCGGCGAATCGTCCCACGGGCACGTGGACGAGCCGGCGGGCCGCGCGCTCGGGGTCTTTGGCGAAGAGCTCTTGGAGCAATGGCGTGTTGACCGGCCCCGGGCACAGGGCGTTCACGCGGATTCCCTGGCGGGCGAACTGGACGCCCAGCTCGCGAGACATCGAGAGCACACCGCCCTTCGAGGCGGTGTAGGAGATCTGTGAGGTGGCCGATCCCAGCACCGCGACGAACGAGGCGGTGTTGATGATCGAACCGCCCCCGCGCTCGAGCAAGAGCGGTATCCCGTACTTACAACAGAGATAGACCGAGGTGAGATTGACCTCTTGAACCCGGTGCCAGGCGTCGAGGTCGGTGGTGAGAATGGAGTCGTCGTCGGCCGGTGAGATGCCAGCGTTGTTAAAGAGGATGTCGACCCCGCCGTAGGTCTTCACCGCTTGCGCGTACATCGCCTTCACGCTCTCTTCGTCGGCCACGTTGACCTCGATGAACGTGCCGTTGATCGCCTGGGCGAGTTTGGTTCCCTCCTTTTTTGAGAGGTCGGCCACCACGACCTTGGCGCCCTCGGCGGCGAAGCGCAGCGCAGTCGCGCGCCCAATACCGCTGGCGGCGCCCGTGATGATCGCGACCTTGTTCTCGAGACGTCCCATCAGCTTTCCTCCGTTGAAATGAACACATTCTTCTCTTAACTAAAACCAAGGAGCGCGTCGGGACCGAGCTCTCGGCCGAGTCCGGACTGCTTAAAACCCCCAAAGGGCGTGGAGTATCGCACCGAGTAGTTCGAGTTCACGGACAGCGCGCCGGAGTAGTACATAAGTACGTCGCGGACGTTGCCCGCCTCCCAGCGGTCGTTCGAGATCGTGTGCCCGGAGTTGGCGACTTCAAGTTGCGCGAGTTCTTCGAGGTGGGCGTCCACCACGTCGGCGAAGCGACGAAGCAGGCGAGATCGGTCAGCGGGCGTGACGCGGCGCCACGCCGGCGCCACGCTCGAGGCGCGCTCGATCGCCCGATTGGTCTCATCCAGATCGTGGATAGCGACCGAAGCGATTTTTTCTTCAGTCGCGGGGTTGATGACGTCTAACTCGGTGTTCACAGCCGTTCGAAACCTCGGTAGCGCTCCCAGTCCGTCACCGCCGCGTCGAAGGCGGCCACTTCGACCCGGGCGGCGTGGACGTAGTGATCCACGACCTCATCGGAAAAGGCGGCGCGCGCGACCTTACTTTGGTCGAAGAGTCCCAACGCCTCGTGCAAGGTCGTCGGTACCCGCGAAGCGTCCGCGTGGTACGCGTTACCTTGGAACGCCGCGGGCAAACTCAACGACTCCTCGACGCCGCGTAGCCCTGAGGCCACCAGCGCCGCGAGCGCGAGGTAGGGGTTGACGTC
>DATKRC010000095.1:0-16254 GCA_035532375.1 Acidimicrobiales bacterium | reverse complement strand
CGAGGGAATCGAAGCGTCCATGATTGTGGCGATACTTCTGGCGTATCTGCATCGGATCGGTCAACGTCGGCATTTCCGCGATGTCTTCAGTGGTGTCGCGGTCGCACTCGTATTGACTGTGGGCGGAGGCGTTGCCGCCTACTTCCTGATTCGACAGTATGAAGGATCGAATGTTCAGACCTATTTTGAAACCGCGACGTACCTTTTAGCGGCGGTGATCCTCACCTATATGACGTTCTGGATGCAAAAGCACGCCAGGGGCTTGGCGAAGGAGCTTGAGCGCCGAAGCGACCTCGCACTGTCGAAAGGAAGGCGGTGGGGACTCGGACTGCTCGCCTTTCAGGCCGTGGGACGCGAAGGATTAGAGACGATGGTCTTCACGCTGGCGATTATCTTTGCCAGCGACCGCCAAGCGGCAACGCCCGTGCATGGAAACCTCCTCTTAGTAGGGGCGGTCCTGGGACTGGCGGTCGCGCTGGGAGTGGCGTTCGCCATATTCAAATTGGGCCTGAAACTCAACATGCGGAGATTTTTCCGAGTGCTCGGTGTCGCCTTGATGGTCTTCGCCGCGGGTCTACTGGCTGATGCGATTGAGAACATGCAGCAGCTGCACTGGTTGCGATTTGGCGGCCATGTGCTGTGGAATACCTCCGGCACGGTTTCAGAGGCATCGAACTTCGGCGACGTCCTTCATTCGCTGCTCGGCTACGCAGATCATCCGACGGTCTTACAGGCAGTCGTGTGGCTCATCTACGTGGCGGTCAGCACGATTCTCTTCATTCGCGTGGGCAAACGCGGTGGTCATCACCGACGACACAGTCCTCACGTGGTGGGTGACTTGTCCGAGGCGTCTGGTATCCACCCCTAACGGCGAGACCTGATTCGCCTTTTACGCGCAAATCCGGTCGAGTTCGATCAAATCCTCGTGGGAGAGTACGACGGAGGCACCACTGATGTTCTCGCGAAGATGTTCGCGCGTCGACGTCCCGGGAATCAGGAGAATGTTCGCGGAGTGCTGCATCAGCCACGAGAGCGCAATGCCGAGGGGCGTCGAACCGAGTCGCGCGGCGACCGACGCGAGTTCATAGGCCTGAAGATTCGTGAAACCACCGAGTGGGAAGTACGGCACGTACGCGATACCTTCATCGCACAGTGAATCGATGAGGTGATCATCACGTCGATGGGCGACGTTGTAGAAGTTCTGGACGCACACGATCGGCGCGATCGACTGTGCTTCCTTGATCTGTTCAGCGTTCACGGTGCTGAGTCCGAGATGGCGGATCAATCCCTGTGCCTGGAGCTCGACCAGGGCTTCGAACGGCTCTGCGAGTGAACCACCTTCGGCGCTCGAGAATCCACCGAGTCGCAAGTTGACCACGTCGAGTGCCTCAAGACCCAAGTGGTCCAAGTTCTCCTGGACTGCTCGACGGAGATCCCCGGGCGAGCGAGCCGCAAGCCAGCCACCTTCAGCGTCTCGGCGCGCGCCCACCTTGGTGACGATGTGCAAAGAGTCAGGATAGGGATACAGAGCTTCTTTGATGAGTTCATTCGTGATGAACGGTCCGTAGTAGTCGCTGGTGTCGATGTGCGTGATGCCGCGGTCAACGACTTCGCGCAACACCGCAATCGCCTCGTCGCGGTCCTTAGGAGGTCCGAAGACCCCCGGACCGGCGAGTTGCATCGCGCCGTAGCCCATTCGCGTGACGTTGAAACCCGGTGCCAAGGTGAACGTGCCACCCGGTAACTTCGATTTGGTCACGGTACGGTCCTCCCTGCTTCGCAATATGTGCGTGACCTTACGCGACGTTCTTGCGCTTTCGATCTTTCGAAGGTCGCGAAACACATTCGTTCCGAGCTGCAAGGACTGCCAGATTTGTTTTCATGAGCATGTGCGTGATGAGTACGAGGTAGAGCCCAATCCACGGTAAGTTTGTAACTCGATGAAACGTTGGTTCCCGTCACGAGTTTTACGTGTCATCACCGTGACAGTGGTCGTGGTGATGGTCGCCGCCAGTGCGACACTGTGGCGCCACCTGGCCTCCTCGGCCGACGCGTCCGGCACGAACACCAAGCCCACCACCGGCTTCTACTTGGCCATCGGTGCATCGTCCTCTCTCGGATTCCAGCCGACCGGCATACCGGCTCACAATGGGCGTAAGACGAGCACCGGCTACGCCAATGACCTGGACTCGTACGAGGCGAAACGCGGTATCCACCTCCAACTGCGTCAGGTTGGGTGCCCCGGCGAGACCGCGGTGACGATGCTCACCACCACCGACCACTGTTACATTCCACCTGGTCGACAGTTGTGGGCCGCTGAAAAATACCTTAAGAAGGAAGGCTCTACGCCGGGCCTGGTCACGATAGATCTCGGATTCAACGACGTGAGGGCGTGCATGTTAGGCGGACGGATTGACCAGTCGTGTGCCGTTGCTGGCATCACCAACGTCCGTGAGGACCTCCCGAAAATCTTGGTGGACTTGAAGGACGCCGCCGGACCGAACGTGCACTTCATCGGCTTGGACTACAGTGACCCCTTCCTTTGGTACTACCTACGCGGCGGGTCCGAGTTTGACGTTGCCACGAACACGCTCACCATCATCAACGATCTAAACGAAACACTGGACGCCGCCTATTCCGCCGCTCACATACCTACTGCCAACGTGGCCGGCGGCTACAAACTCGCCAACACTGCTCCCACGGCCCTCGCCAATGTCGGTACGGTTCCCCAAAACGTCGCCTCGGAGTGCACCTACACCTGGATGTGCGCCAACCCTCCGTGGGGCCCCGACGATCATCCCAACAACGTTGGCTACGCAGTAATTGCCACCGAAATCGAGGCAAAACTTCCACCCGGCTGGTGAGGGTGTCGCTCACGGCACGATGACACCATTCCCGGCGCTATTGTGCAAGTACAAGTTGTCCTTACGAGACACAGGGTCGTCATAGGTTTTTCTAAGACGATTCACAGATAGTTTCCGTACGATTGTTGGGGGCGCACGGATTAACTAACCAAAAGCGCCCGTTACTCCTGATTGGACGAGATGAGTTTCACCCATTTGCAGCTACCTGACCGCAGTTCCAAGCCGCGTTCCGCCGGATTCACGATGGCCATTGACAGCGGCATCCCCTACAACTACTTCTGCGACCTGGTGAGCAGTGCCTCTGACCACGTCGACTTCGTGAAGTTCGGATGGGGAACGTCGGTCGTGGCCAACAACGTCGAGAAAAAGATCGCCTTTCTGCGAAGTGAAGGCGTCGATTTCTACTTGGGCGGCACCCTCTTCGAGAAATACGTGATTCAGAACCGATTCAATCGGTTTTTCGAGTTACTTCATGACTACGACTGTGAGTACGTGGAGGTGTCCAACGGTTCCATCGACCTCGATGACGCGCGCAAATCGGAATACGTGGCGGCTCTCGCCGGTGAGTTCAAGGTGATTTCGGAGGTCGGCTCCAAGGACAACGTGCGTTCTGAAAATATGGCCCCGAATCGCTGGATTGACTACATCCGCGCCGATCTCGACGCCGGGGCGGTACTCGTAACCTTGGAGACGCGCGAAAGCGGACGCGGCGGGATCTGTCGTCCCAACGGCGAACTTCGCTACGGTCTGCTTGAAGAGATCCTGACTAGCGGCATCGACCCGAACCAACTCTTGTTTGAGGCCCCCTCAATGGAGCTGCAGGCTTACTTTGTTCGCCGTATTGGATCTGACGTGAACCTCGGCAATATCGCTCCGGACGAACTCATCGGCCTCGAGACGATTCGCCTGGGACTGCGAAGTGAGACGCTGCTCGAATTCGAACCGGCCGGGGCCACGTCTCAACGACCCGGGTTATGAGGGACAGCCGCGACGTCTTCCATCTCGCCATCCCCGTCTATGACCTGGATGAGACGGTCGATTTCTACGTACGCCAACTCGGATGCAAACTCGCGCGCCGCTACGACGATCGGGTGACGCTTGACTTCTTCGGCGATCAGTTGGTCTGCCACCTGACGCCCGCGCCGTCGACACAATTACCGGTGAGCGAGTTGGAGATGTACCCCCGTCATTTCGGCGTCACCTTCCGTGACGAGGCCGATTTCGATGCGCTCTACGACTTGTGTCGTCAGCGCGACGTCACCTTCTTCAGTGACCGGGCATTGCGCTTCGAGGATTTGGTGGAAGTGCACCAGACGTTCGTCCTGTGCGACCCGTCGTCGAACCTGCTCGAGTTCAAGCACTACGCCGACCACCGGATGATGTACTGACCCCTCACCATGGCACTTGATGAAGATTTAACTCCGCTGCTCGACTCGGTGCGAACGCTACTTGAGCGTCACGCCGCTACTTCAGGTGAGTCGACGTATCTTCTCTCGGCCCGAGATGGGCGCCGACTGTCATATGGCGAAGTGTTGGCCCGCGTCACCACTTGGCGAGACGTACTTCGCTCGAACGATGTTCCCACGGGTGCACGAATCGGGATCTTGATCCGCGACCCGATCGACTTCGCCACGGCCTTCATCGCCGTCCTCTACGACGGGTCATGGGTTGCGCCACTGGATCCGACGATCGACGCGACGAACGTCCCCCAGTTCGAACGTCGAACTGCGAACTTGCACCTCGACGTCATCGTTAGCGATCGCAGTGCACCGCTCGGCGTCCACATCCCTTGGATGGTTGGACGCGACGATGTGGAACAGAGTTCATCGAGTACGCGCAGCACGGCACCATCTTCCGGCGGGCTCATACTTTCTTCGTCCGGAACGACGGGCACGCCCAAGGTCATGGCCTTGACGGAGCAACAGCTGATGCACGTGGCCACCCTCATCGCCAATCACAACCGTCTTTCGCCCGAAGAGCGAGGATTCAACCCTCTCCCCTTGTGGCACATCAACGCCGAGGTGGTCGGCTTGCTGGCGACCTTGGTCGCCGGTGCCTCGCTGGTGCTCGACGATAGGTTCCACCGAACCGACTTCTGGCGGTTGATTGACGAATTTGAAGCGTCGTGGATCAACGCCGTGCCGGCCATCATTTCACGAATCGCCACGTTGGATGAAGGCGAAAGGGTTCCGCGACGATTGCGATTCGTACGCTCAGCGTCGGCCCCGCTGTCCCCCGCCCTCATGGAGACATTCGAGTCGAACACGGGCGTCGCCATCGTCGAGTCCTATGGGATGACCGAAGCCGCGAGTCAGATCTGCGTAAACCCACTCGAGGGACTCCGAAAGATCGGCTCGGTCGGTCTCCCCGTTGGCGTGGACCTTCGGATCACCCCTCTAGACGGCGTGACCGACAACGCCATCGGCGAAACCTCCGCCAGCGCCGTGGGTCACGTCGAGATTCGCGGACCTTCGGTGATTACTCAATACGACGCTCGAGGCTACGAAGATCGTTTTGACGCCGAGGGTTGGCTTAAAACTGGCGATCTCGGTTATCTCGATGACGACGGCTACCTCTTTCTCGTGGGACGCAACGACGACGTCATCAATCGAGGCGGCGAGAAGATCTTTCCGCGCGAGATTGAAGACCTGGTGATTGCCACACCCGACGTCGTCGCGGCCGTGGTCGTCGGCGCCCCTGACGACGTCTTCGGTCAAGTACCGGTGCTCTATGTACAGTTCGAAGCCGCGACTCGCTCGCCCATCCTCGACGAGCGAGTGAACGCAATCATTGAGGTACTAAGAGAAAACTTCGCGCGCTCGCTTCGCCCGGCGCGGATCGTGGTCGTAGAGTCGTTCCCATCGCACGCCACGGGCAAGATCCAACGAAAGTCCCTCGCCCAAGGTGCCGATTCCGTTCTGTTGGAACGCGACCTTGGATGAGGGTCCCACGCCTTGAAGCCGTCGTAGTGGTCGAGACGATTCCTTCTCGAGCGTTCACCCGATGACAGCGACCGAACCGGCCAAAGGTACTCGCAAGCGCCTCGATCACATCGATGCCATGCGGCCCGTCAAGCAGGCGGCGGTCATCTCTACTCACGCCTTGATCTTTTTCGCGCCAGTCGGCGCGAGGCTTCTGACTATCGACGGACTGGTACTCACGCACTTCTCGCGAGAAGCTTTCCTCTTCGTCTCAGCGTGCATGCTGGCGTTCAGTTATCGCGACCACGATCGAGTCGCCACCAAGCAGTACTGGGGCCGGCGATTCATGTCGGTGGGAGTCCCGTATCTCGCCTGGACCCTCATCTACTTCGTCTTCGTTGCACTGAAACCACAGAGCGGCTTTCCCTACTACTCCTTTAATGGTTCCTATATGTTCAGCGTGAGCGCGCTACATCATCTGGGCAGCTTGACGTGGCAGGGCTACTACCACCTTTACTATTTGCTGGTCATCATGGAGTTTTACCTCCTCTTTCCGCTGCTCTTGAAGTACATCAAGCGCTGGCACGCCCATCACGTGCTGATCATGGCACTGGCCCTGGTGTGGCAAGTGGCGTTCTCCATCGCGTTGTCGCGCCATCTTCTCTTGCCGCTTCGACCCGGCTTCTGGCAGACACGACTGATCTTTTCGTATCCCGTGTATCTGATTGGCGGCATCATTGCGGCGTTGCACCTCGACGACGTGCACGCGTGGGTGGTGCGTCGCGCGCGATTCATCGTGGTCGCTACCGTCGTGAGCGCGACGGGCGCGATACTGCTCAACAGTGTCCACCGACCCGGGCTCTTCAACCAATATGTACGGCCCGGCGGCAATCCGTTCGCCGTCACGGTGATTCCCTACACCGTCGGCGCCATCTTGTGCGTGTACCTGTTCGGTGTATTCCTCGTCAGTCCCGCGCGAAGCCTACGCACCCGAGCGGCGGTGAAGTCCGGATCCGACAACTCGTACGGCATCTACCTCTCTCAGTTGATCTGGATCATCCTGCTCTTGCGCGTGTGGAAACACTTCAACTTTTCGCCGCCGTTCCCGGTCGGTCCGATCATCGCCTTGGTGCTCGTCTATTCGATGGGGTTCTTCGTCTCGGCACTCGTGGCGCGCACACCGCTGGCTCGTGCGGTGACCGGACGCAGTCGAACATCGTGGCGGACCTTCTTGCCAACTCGAGGTGGCGTACGCACGTCACTGGAACGCGACGCCGGCGACGGGCCATTGGACCTCGAAGCGACTTAGGTTACGACTTTCATCCTTCATGCTCACTTCGGCGCCACCCACTTCGTGGCGTCACCGTCCACACTGAACAGTTCGCGACTCGGTCCCACCTCGATCCCAGAAAGGACGTCCCCTCGCTGTAACTCTGAAGCGCGCGAATCGTTCCACCGTGGGTGATCACCAAGAGACGCTGATCTGGCCACTTGAGTTCGCGAAGTTCGATGAATCGTCCCGCTCGCTCACGAAAATCTCGTAAGGTCTCTCCACCCTCCGGACTCACGCTGTCGTCGGTCACCACGCCGTCGATGACGCCGACGGTCTGTGCAATGAGTTGGTCGACCGGTCCACCCTCGGCAACGCCGAATCCCCGCTCGCGAAGTAACCGATCGGTCTCCACGGCGAGACCGAGTACTTCAGCGATGATCGCCGCGGTCTCGGTCGCTCGCCGTAAGTCACTCGAGACGACGAGGTCGAATTCGCGCGACTGGAGCTCTTGGGCGACGGCAGCGGCCTGTTGGCGACCGCGATCAGTCAGGCGCGCCTCGTCATTTTGGCCCTGAATCAGGCGAAGTTCGTTCCACGAGCTTTCTGCGTGGCGCACGAGCACCAGTGGTCGCTGCGGGGACGAGATCACGACGTCAATCGTAACTTGGGGTCGCGGAATGCATACCTACCAGGGCGTGAGTTGTTGTTCGATGGCAGCGGCGATGGTCTGATAGCCCGCGTCGTTCGGGTGAATATTCGGACCGAGCGGTTCCGGCTGGCACATCCACGTGAACTGACACACTTCGGCGACGTTCTCCGGCACCGAACCAATGCCCGCGACGTTGACCATCGCGGTGCTGTCGATCTTGAAAGCCTGAGCCACGTTGGCCATCGGAATCTCGTACGACTCGTAGACCGAACGTAGGACTGCATCGAGGTGGCGCACCGCGTGCAGGCTCCACTTGGCGAAATCCGCACGATACGGATCGTTCAAGGAATCGGCGATGTACGGGTCGTAGTGACCTACGCCGATGAACTTCACCTTGGGTCCGGCGACATCCTTGAGAAGTCCGATGATCACCGTGAGCTGTTGGCGCACGTTGTCGAGTTGTCGCGTGACGCATTCGGGATCCGTAGACCACTGATGGAGACACGGGAGTAGACCGTTAAATCCGAGGTCGATGGTGACGAGTCCGTTTTCGCCTTGATGCGACCGCAAGAAAGTTATGGCCTCATTCAATTGCGTGTCCGGTGAGACGTAGCAACGATCCCCCCCGTAGATCATGGTGCTCGTGGTTTCGCCGGAACACCCGATCGCATGTAAGTCGAGCGTCACGCCCTTGGTGGCTTCTTGCGCAACCAAATCATTGGCGTAACCGTCATCGGTGCGCTGACCCTTGGGATAGCTCGCGGTGGGTTGGACTCCTACCGACGACGAAGCGCCGATGTCGAGATAGAACGCCGTGACCGAAGTGTCCGCACCTGCTCCCGAAGAACTCACCACACCAAATGTCATGAACGACGCGACCATGGCGACAGAGAGCGCCACAGCGCGCGCACCGCGTGGGACGTTCATCATCGATTCCTTCCGCGTGGCGCTCGAACATTTCGAGATCGTGTTGGATCCCGAGCAACCACCCAAGGACCGAGGACGGCCAAGGCTAACAAACATTGCGGCGTTTCCATGTCACTCGGGGGAACCATCAAGGTGCATTTCACTCGATAAATGGCAACCTTTGGGTAGCGCACCCTAAGCGAATCGTAAGAATTACCTGATGCGAGACTCACTCATCGCAATTGCGTCACGTCATCTTCGCACAACAATGAATTGTTACAAGAATGTTGCATTCGACTTTTCCGATGAAAATGAAATGACGTCGCCGAGGTCGAAACGACCTACGAGGCTTTCCTGGCCCGTGCCGTGTGACTACGATCGACACCACTGCCGGTCTGGTCGAGAAAGGCAACGCTACGCGGCCCCGTGACGAGGAACGCGTGACGGTTGCCCTTTGGAGAGCAGTTGATCAGGCCGTCACCGGAGAGTGGCGCGGTGGCGACGAAGAACACCGGTTGGGTGAGAAGCCACGTGGCTAAACGGTCGTTGATGTGTTCACGATCTTGAGATCGCCACGTGCGCGTGGGTGCCGTGGTTCAACGAGGAGCGACTGCACAGCGAACTCGGCTACATGACACCGAGCGAAATTGAAGAGGGCTATCGTGTCAAAAATCAGACCAAGGTGCCCTGAGAGATCCAAGCGCAGGTCAAAGTCTCCACGAAACCCAGACCGATTCATATCGACAATCCTCCGTCGATTGGCAGCACCACCCCGGTAATATATGCGGCCTCGTCTGACGCTAAGAACCCAACAGCCGGTCCAACTTCTTCTGGAGACCCGAACCGGCCCATCGGCGCCATTAGTTCAAGTTCGCGACGTCGCCGCTCGGGAATGGACTCGACCATCGCAGTCATTGCGTTAGGCGAGATCGCATTAACCGTTATTCCAAATCGCGCGAGTTCCTTTGCAGTACTCCGTGTAAAACCGATGATCCCGGCCTTAGCCGCCGCGTAGTTAGCCTGGCCGACGTTGCCGTGAAGTCCGGTGTATGACGTGGTATTGATGATTCGACCCCACCCCTGATTGCGCATGTGCGGGATGGCCTCCCTCGTACAATTGAACGTCCCCGTTACGTGTACGTCGAGCACTGTCGACCAGTTTTCATCAGACATTTTCCATACCACCCCGTCCCGGAGCACGCCAGCGTTGTTGATAACGATGTCAGGACTTGAACCAGAGGAGGCAATGGCTCGAAACGCGTCCGTCACGGACTGACTGTTAGCGACGTTACAAACAACTGGTATGAACTTCCGTTCCCAGTTTCCATCCTCCAATTTTTCCAACGCGCCTTGGTCGTAATCCAAAACGCACACTCGCGCACCTGCTCGATCAAAGAAGTGCGCGACCGCGAGACCAATACCTTGGGCCGCTCCCGTCACCAAAACCGTCTTTCCCGAAAAGTTATACGAAAGTGTCATTGTCCTATTTATCCCTTTTCGTCCATCCAGTTTCGAGGCGCTGATGGCAACATCACTCTCGATGACCAAGAGGTAGCCAGACGCCATACTGTAGATGCGTAGTCTTCCGAGAATCCGTCGCGATTCACATGCGGACGGTGGCTCCGTTCGTGGGCAGTGATTTCCCGTTTCATTTTCAAGAGATACTCCATTTCCTTCACGAGGAACCGACCAGATGCACCAGGAGATCGCTGGTCAGCGCCTCGGTGGAATGCCTGCCCCACCCTAGGCGAGCCTTGCGATCCCTTTAGAACAAGCACTGGAAGACATCGGACGGCCGAGAGGCACATAGCCCCTCAGCCGTCCGTCAACAACAAACGACATTCCTTAACTCAGGAATGAACGTTGTGAATCAAACTGATTCTGTTGAAGCGATCAGTTTCCTCCACTGTGGTTTGAGTCAAACTTAAGATGAGCCGCCGATTTACAGCCACGTACCTTTGCGCATGGCTTAGCAGAACTGACCTTATTGGATGTTCCGTGAAGGTTCGCTTGCAATCCCTGCTCAACGAGCGGAGACCAGAAGTCTCCAAACATTCCCGGCACAACTTTCTTAGCTGGAAATACTACGGCTCCAGCAGCAGGGTTCGTACCTACCGCTTTAGCACCCAACTTGGCGAGGTCGGCACTGTTGAAGTGAGGAAGAGGAAGGATCGTGTCGTGCGCAATCTTCTTACCTTGCAATACCTTCACGGCATCAATCAACGCAAGCTCACCCGAGTACACCGGCGAACCAGCCGAGGCGCTCTGTACGCCTAGACCACCCAGGGCTGTCGAGAGCATGTCGAGGTGAGTATTGTTTTCAAACTCTCCACCACATGGCAACAGTGCGTGCTTAATTGAAGCAAGGTACTCTTCGATAGTTCCACATCCGGCCTCGGCGTAAATTCCGGTGATATCAGGGTGCGCAGTAAAGATCGACTCAAACGCAGTCAATCCTTGAGCCTGGGCCCAAGCACCGTTCGCGGAACCGGCAATTGTGATACCCGGGTTCTTAGCCAAAATATTTGACAGTGCCTTCTGACGGTCAGTGTCAACCGTCGTTCCAGGAACACCCGTGATGTCCGCAATTGTTCCCTTGCCATTCATGGCTTTCGCCAACCAACTCGCCACGTATATACCCCATGCGTACTGGTCAATGTGGATGTTGTACGCGCAAGGAGCCGTCACAAGGCTGTCGTAAGCAAATACGGCAATTCCAGCCTTACAGGCCTGAGCGATCGTCGCGTTCAGTGCAGTTGGCGAGATTGGGTAGACAATGATGGCTTTGTAGCCCGCACTGATCTCGTTCTGCAGTGTCTTAATTTGATTCGTCACGTCCGCTCCGGCAATGTCCGTGTGCAAGGACACGAGCGATTTGTACGGTGCGGTTGCGGCTTCAGCTTTGACAAGATTTGCTGCTTCTGACTGCCAGTCGTTTCCTGTGTAACTGAGACTAAGCGCTATCTTGTACTTTGCATGTGCAGCACCTGCAGTGGCAACGTTGGCGCCACCTACTACGAGTACTGAAACTCCCAGTGCAGCTGCCGTCCCCAATACGCTTATAAATCGTAATTTCTTACCACTCTTCACCGATTTCTCCTTAGTACACTATGTGAATCATTATTTGGCACCTCTGACTACGATTTAAATCCAGAATTTGCTGTGACAGTACGCACCCCCGTTTCCCGATCCCGCAATTCTCTCCTCAAGATCTTCCCTGCAACATTTTTGGGCAGGTCATCAAGTATTTCGATTTCGCTCGGGCACTTGTAACTCGCGATGATCTCTCGACAGTATTTCTTCAGCTCATCCGGCTCAACGTGCATTCCGACCTTCAAACTGACAAAACCCTTGACGGTCTCTCCTCGGTACTCGTCGGGGACACCAATTACGGCAGCTTCGAGGACGGATGGATGTTGCATGAGCGCATCCTCAACTTCTTTGGGCCAAATCTTGTAGCCCGACGCGTTGATCAAGTCCTTTTTGCGATCAACAACGTAGAACCATCCTTCTTCATCCATTAAGCCAACGTCACCCGTGAACAGCCAGCTGTCTTTGAATGCATTTGCAGTCTCTTCAGGATTTTGCCAATATCCAGGGACGACCTGGGGTCCCTTGATAATGATCTCGCCCACGGTTCCGGGGGGAACCTCTCTTCCTTCTTCGTCAACAATTGTGCTGAGAGTGTCGAAAATAGGCACACCAACGGACAATGCACCCGACGACTTATCGACTGGCGAACGACCGTTGAGTGGGACAAAGTGTGACGGTGACGTTGTCTCGGTTAGTCCATAGGCAATATGTATATAAGCGCCAAACTTCGCCTGGAACGCAACCACGGTGGACGGAGCCACTCCCTGCCCGCCCGTATAAATCTTTTTGAGACTCGAGATGTCGAAGTTATCAGCCGTTGGTTCATTCATCAAGGCTGTAAAGACAGTGATCGAGCCAATGGTGAACGTTGCCTTCCAGCGTTCGACCTGTTCGAGGACCATCGCAGCATTGAATCGGTACATCAAAACCAGCGGCATAGGTGTGAGCATTGCAAGCGCCATGTGCCCAACAAGTCCGGTGATGTGGAATAAGGGTGCGACACCGAAGATGGTGTCCTCAGAAGACAAATTGATCCAGTCTCGGTACGACTGAGCGTTGAAAACAATGTTCCCGTGGGTGTTCATTGCCCCCTTGGCGGTGCCGGTTGTGCCCGAAGTGTAGGTGAGGCACGCGACGTCGCTAGGGCCGACGCCTTCGATCGGCGGTGGCTTTTGACCAACGTATTCGACTGTCACATCAACAAAATCCAAAGTTCTCGGTGCTCGCTCACGAGTGATGCCGTCGAGCACCGAAAAATTCTGTGGCGACGCCACGAAATCGAGTTCAGAAGTAGTGATGACCACGCTCAAGGAACTGGCGTCGCGTACTTTTTGAACCACATCTCGATAAAGCGACTCAAGACAGACAATGCCTTTTGCGCCAGAGTCCGTAAGGACGTGCAGCACTTCTTTTTCGCGGTACATCGGATTGACCGCCGCCACGATGGCGCCAAGCTTCCACGTGGCAATCATTGCAATCACATACTGCGGCATATTCTGCAAGTACATTGCAACTCGGTCGCCGCGAGCGATCCCATTTGCTGCCAGTCCTACCGCGAGCGCGTCACTCAGTCGGTCGACCTCTGAAACCGTGAGCGTCGAGTCAAGATAGTGCAAGAGCGCGGAATCTGGCGAGCGCCGCACCGAGGAGAGGAACATGTCAAGTGCATTCGCGTGTTCAAGTTCAATGCTCGTAGGCATGCCCTTGTCATACTGCACGTTCCAAACCGGCTCTATCGTTATTGGCTGCACGCTCCCTCCTACTTAATTGCCTGCGGATTGACCGGAGAACCGACTGATCCGGTCACCGTGAGTGGTGGAGCGACAAACATAAATTCGTAGACACCATCCGTCGCACAGTCTTCAGCCAATGCCTCAAGGTCAAACATTTCGCCAATGTGGATTCCTGCATTCACAAGCAGAATGATGTGAAGTGGCTGGAAGATTTCTGGAGTTTCGTTTGGCAGCACCTCAATACCCCAAGTGTCCAATGCCACTGCCGCAACGTGACGCTCACACAGGAACTCCGATGAACTGATTGCGAGACCGGGCGCGGGTCCGCCTGCGTATTCATCGCCCCAGGAACCACGCTCACGAACT
Source organism: Acidimicrobiales bacterium (assembly GCA_035532375.1). Classification (GTDB taxonomy): domain Bacteria; phylum Actinomycetota; class Acidimicrobiia; order Acidimicrobiales; family RAAP-2; genus RAAP-2. The sequence goes on along the minus strand of DATKRC010000095.1, from coordinate 2,449 downwards.
GCTCCGATGCGACCGGTTCGCACGAGGACGATGTCTCCTTCTCCAACGGTGACGCCCTGCTTCTCAGCACACCCTGCAAGGTCGTCAGCGTAGATTGGCTCACTTACATCAAGCCACTTCTTGCCCTTGTAGCGAGCAATGTCAAGCAGAACTCCGCGGGACACCATACGGTCCTTCACTTCAACGATGCTGTTCTTCGAGGCACCATTACTAGTGACCGCATCTGTTCCGTGGCCGTTGTACATTTTGCCGTCGTGATAGATGTGCGCTAGAGCGTCCCACTGTGTCGAGCACTGCAGAACTAAGTAGACCGCATCATCGGTGTATCGCAACGTATTAAGATGATCCTGAGAACCGCTGGCAATGTCTCCACCGTCTTGAAGCATCACGTGGATTGGATTCGTTCGACCGAAAGAACCAGTCATTGGCCCCGTTGAGTCAAGGGGCAATGCCAATGAAAACACTTTGCCGCGGCGCACGAGCGTAGCCGCCTCCTTGATCTTCTCGGGCGATACATAGTTCATCGATCCTTGCTGGTCCTCCGGACCCCATTTCCCCCAAGTGCGATACTTGGCAGCGAGTTCAAGAACCGTGTCGTTTGTAGGTACTTTTTTTTCCATCATTGGTACTTCCTTTCATGTAGAAAATTCCTGAAAGTGAGGTTTCCACTTCGGGCAGCAAGATGCTACGGGACCACCCCAGGAGACGATTTGACAGGGCCCGATTGCGGATCGCCCCAACATCTAGTGACGCCAGCACTGAGATAGACCCCCCAATCAGTTATTTCAGTAATCCGTTCCACGGTGCCAACAGAGCGTTCGCTCTGCCCCCGCAATGCGTTGGACGTGATTGTCACACAGATTCCCTTCTGTGTCAAGGTAAATCAATACTTAGAATCTCGATCGCTCCCTGGTACTGTTCAGATATATTGAACAATATGACGTTGGACGAAGTCGTGTTGACCACGAGTGAAACCGTTCGCCAACTGCGAATTGCGCGCGGTCTCTCGGTACGTGGGCTGGCCGAGCGGGTGAGCGTCAGCCCGGCAACAATCAGTGCAATCGAGAACGGGAAAACTGGTATCTCGGTCCAGCGACTGCATGAAATCGCGGTGGCCCTTGACGTACCCATGACGTCACTCGTTGGGGGTCCGATGACTTTGGTGCCCTTGAGGGGAGCGCCGAACACTTTGGTCGTGACCTCTTCCGGAAACTGGCGCGACTTCGCTCCCTTGCCGATTGACCCCGTGCTCGCGGGGGCCATCCAGTCGTTCGTCGCTACCGGCTACCACGGAGCAAGTATGCGCTCGATTGCTGAGTTCGCTCATATGAGTGTGCCGGGTATCTACCATCACTATCCCAGCAAGCAAGCTCTACTTGTAAGGATTCTTGACATCACGATGATGGATTTGCTGTGGCGGTTGCGACAAGCGCGCGACGAGGGGAACCGTTCGCTCGAGAGGGTTGCGCTCGTCGTTGAGGCACTAGCGCTGTTTCACGCGAGACGCAGTGACCTCGCATTCATCGGGGCGAGTGAAATGCGTAGTTTGGAATCTAGCCATTATCGCCAAATTGCGAAACTTCGTGACGATGTTCAACAGTTGCTGGATTTGGAGATTGCCATGGCTATCACTACGAATGACCTGAAGGTCAAGTATCCACGAGACGCCGGAAAGGCCATAGCAACCATGTGTACCGCCCTCACGCAGTGGTTTCAGCCGGATGGACGGACCTCTCCTGAGCAGATAGCCAAAAAATACGCACAGTTCGCGCTGGGCCTGCTGGGATGTCATGACACCTACTGACCGAGATGGGTTGGAAATTTGTGCGTGCGACCCTGAGTTGAAGGGTTCCGCTGGCCCCATTCGGTGGGCCGCACTCCATGTTGAAATGCCATTTGACGGATCAACCTCAACACGGAGACGCTGACCCAGGACGATGCTGTCCCCTGATTTCTCAACGCGCTGAGAGATGCTTCGGGGGCCGCGGCATCTTGATGAACTCTCGTGTTCCCGCTCAGTCCCAAGTCGACCTCGCAGCGTCGACTCTCTGGACTTCCTTTTTAGTAACGCCAGGAAATGAACGGACTCTTAGAAGGTCTGGACCTTCTCCCAGCAGCGCGTGCGAGTGGCCACCTAGTGCTCCTGGGCCCCGATCTTCACGGTCTGGACCCTGCCGATCACGAGGACGTCCGAGTGGGCGTACACGGCGAGGACCAAGTCGACGTTGCGGACAAAGTGCACGAGGCCGGGCGAGTTGGCCATGACGTATTGTCAAACGAAGAGAGTTTTCGACAATTGAATGGAGCGTTAAATGCCCTATGAATTTACGAAGAAGGGCCTCGAGACACAAGAAGAAGTTCGACGCTTCATGGAGCACACGATCTATCCGAACGAGGAGATTTTTGAAAAACAGCTAGAGGAGGTTGGCCCTGATGGTTATCCTCCGAT
>DATKRC010000094.1:0-8021 GCA_035532375.1 Acidimicrobiales bacterium | reverse complement strand
CATGCCCGGGATCTTGAAGCAGGACTTCCCCGATCACGTCGGGCTCATGACTGGGCTCTACGCGATGATGTTGAGTGGGGGTGCGGCGCTGGCCGCGGGAACGACGGTTCCCCTCTACCGGGTGCTGGGCCAGAACTGGCATTTCGCCGTTGGCTTCTGGGCGCTGCCCGTAGCGCTGGCGATCGGTCTCTGGCTGCCGTCGCGCGCCCTCGGTCGTCGCGCGAGCGCGTTCGACCAACGACGGCCAAACCATGGACTCTGGCGAAGTTCGGTGGCGTGGTCGGTCACGATCTTCATGGGCCTGCAGTCCCTCGAGTTCTACGCGACCGTGACTTGGCTGCCCACGATCTTTCGCGACCGGGGCACGCCGAGTGAGACCGCTGGTTTTCTGCTTGCGCTGGTAAGCATCGTGGGGATGCTCGGTGCCTTTATCGCTCCCTGGGTCGCCCACAAGATGAACGACCAACGCCTCGGGGTGGCGATTGGCGCCGGGTCCATGGCGCTCGCCATTGCAGGGCTACTCGTGGACCCCCACCACCTCGACGTCCTCTGGGCGGTGCTGTTGGGTTGGGGGCAGGGTTCCTCGATCGGTCTGGCTCTCATGATGATGGTCGTGCGAACCTCGAGTCGCGACGAAGCGATGGCCCTTTCGGGCATGGCACAGGGATTGGGCTATTTGATCGCGGCGATTGGCCCGGTGTTGATTGGTGGCCTCTACGACTCCTCGCACGGCTGGTCCGTACCGCTCATCGTGCTGCTGGCGCTCATCGGTTTTCAAGCAATTACAGGTGATTACGCGGCCCGAGACGGGACCGTCAGCGCAGCGATGGTGCAGTACTGAGTCCAGGCATCCGCGAAGCCCGCTGCCTTCGACACCCTAGAAGCGTCGGGGGTACTACCCGGCCAGGGCCGGCCAGGTCAAGGTGCTGTCATGTAGCTGCTCGATTAGGGCCGAGTCGAGGACCTCAGTCTCCAGTGCGTCAAGCCCATCGAAGAACACACCGACCGATCCACCTCAATCATCCTGTGGACCCCTTGCGTAGGTCAGCGCAGTCGCACGTCGAGGTACGCCTCGGCCCGTCGAAGGGCCGCTTCAACGAATTGCGGTGTCGTTCCACGGGCGAAGATGAACCCCAGGTAGCGATCGCCTTCGGGCAGCGGCACCACTGAACGCCCCGACGCAATACTGATGTCGAGACCAACGACGCCTTCGACGGCGAGGGCGCGCTGTTGTCCTGATACGTGATCGAGCACTCCGGCCGCGCGGATTGGGAGCATCATCACGCCCGACGCCTGTGGCTCGCGGGTGAGGTCGCCGAGTCCCATGCCGAGAGCGTGACGAATGATCACTTCTTCGAGGCTCACCCCCGCTCCGAATCGCAGGGCTCGCGCGCACAAGCCTCCGATGGACCGAGCTGCCAGTTCGAGGATCGTCACTTCGCCACCGGGTCCGATGCGCAGCTCAACGTGGACCGGACCTTCGCGAAGACCCAACGCCGCGGCTGCCTGAGCGGCAATCGTTTCGATCTCGGTAAGGATCGCGGGAGTTTGGCGCGACGGCGTGACGTAGATCGTCTCTTCGAAGAAAGGGCCGTCGAGAGGATCGGGCTTGTCGAAGATCGCCAGTACCTCCAGGCGTCCCTCCGTGAGTAGACCCTCTAGAGCCACCTCGTCTCCGGGCACGTAGCGCTCGACCAGCAGGGGTTCGGGGCAGTCCGCAATCATTGCGCGAATGCGCGCGCCCGCCGCGGCGGCTTCGGTGGCGTTGTTTACTCGGATGACCCCTTGACTGGCTGAGCGCGACACCGGCTTGACCACACACGGGTACCCGACCTGTGCCGCAGCCGCCACGACGTCGCCACCGGGCGGCACCGCTCGGTACTCGGGCTGGCGCACCGAGGCAGCTCCTAGGCGTGCGCGCATGATCGTCTTGTCCCTCGCAGCGCCAACCGCGTCGGGCGGATTGTGGCGTAGTCCCAAACGGGCGGCAGCCGCAGAGGCAATCGACACTCCCTGGTCGTCGACGGCTAATACCGCGTCGAGCGGGCTGCGGCGATGCAGAGCCACGATGGTGTCCACCGCGGCCGCGACATCGATCAGGGGAACCCGCACGGCGCGGTCGCCCATCAAGCCGGACAGGGCCTGACGATGTTCAGATCCAACCACGACGTCGACTCCTAGATCAGCGGCCGCGGCGAGGAAGTCCGAGGCTCGGTAGGTGGCGGTGGGTAGCAGCAACAGGATCCGGGTCACCCCTTTATGATGGCCGGAACTGACGAGCTCGAGACGAGATACCATGACCCGCAGTGATTCAGGTGACGAGGACGTCATGCGGGCGAGCGACGCGGCGCTGGCGACGGTCCTGGGACTGCGGCCGAGCGAGGTGGATGGGGAATCGCTGGCCCTCTGGATTGAAGTCACCGGTTCAAGCAAAGGCGCGTACACCTACGGCATCTACTTCCAGGCGGTCAGCGACGCCAATCCTGATGACTGGTCCGAGGAACGTGGCGGACTCACGATAGTCGTGCCAGCTGACAGCATTGCCAAGATTCGCGGCTCGGTCATCGACGTCAGACCCGACGCCGAACAGGGCGCGATGTTCATCGAGAACCCCAACCAGCCGCCGCGTCCCACTGGCGCAAGCCCAGTGATGGCCGGGCCACCGATCGACCTCAGCGGCGACGTTGCTCAAAGAGTCATACAGGTTCTCGAGCAGCAGATCAACCCCAGCATTGCGGCCCACGGTGGGCGGGCTGACTTGGTTGCGGTGGAAGGTGACACCGCCTATCTCCGCCTGAGCGGTGGATGCGCCGGGTGTGGCATGGCGGCAGTGACCTTGAGCCAAGGGATTGAAGTGGCCCTATGCGAGTCGGTCCCGGAGATAATTCGCGTCGTCGACGTCACGGACCACGCGGCCGGTACCAATCCTTACTATGAAGCGGCAAAGAAGTGACGTCCGTGACCCTGACATGGGGCACATCGCACCGAGCGAACTAATCCGTCACTGCTGCGGCGACAAGAACTCCAAGTGTTCCACTTTCGGTCGTTAAGAGAACTACGGAATCTTTGCGAAATTAGATGAAGGGTGCTGCGTGCGGGTTCGAATCGGAGACCCGAAGGAACAGGTCTGCTACCAGGCACTGGCGACTTTAAAGCACCCGAAGTCTGCTACTGAGTCGCCTCTTTCCGATCGACCTAACCGTCCAATCCGAACCTAGTTCGCGACCTTGGAGAAGGCGGTAGAAGCGCGGTGAGTTTCGTCCATGGAACTGATGATGGAAGTTGATCGCGGGATCCTTAATGGAGTTCAGCATTAATGCGCCGACGTTTTAATGCTGAGGCCATCGATCCAAATGCGGATCCCAATAGTGCCAGGGCCACCAGATATCCACCAAAAATTCCAATCACTGGCATTTTCGAGCGGGCCTCCATCGCGAGGAGCGCTGAAACTACGGCTCCCACGAAAAACCATATTTGATTGACGTGAAATCTATCGATCCGCTGTCGACTCGTGGCGGCGTTGAAAGAACCAATCGCTGCACCGAGCAAAAGAAATGCAACGATATACCAGTACGAACCTCCAGAACCCAATCTGGTTGTAAAGATGTCAACGATAAAGATCAATGATGCCGCGGTTCCTGAAAGGAACCAGATCTGCTTGATTCGCCGCATATGGAGATCGTACGCCGTGTCCCAGCAGCTCTCGTCGTGTCGTAACAAGTCCGGTTGATGGTCACCACCTGGACTGAGAGCCTTCGCGCTTTGAGGGCAGGGCGAGGGCTCATTGGGCTCCAGGCGGGTCCGCTCGCTCAATCAGAGCGCGCGCGAATGCCACGTGCGTAGCTGACCGAGTGGAACCTCTCCAAATCCAGGTGAACTGGGTACTCGTAGGTTGCTGGTGTCGGAGACCCGACGTGAGTGCCACCAATCATTGGCGTCTCGATTCTGGACCGCCATGATTGGTGTCGGAAACTCGACGTGAGACTATGGAAACCAAACGACAACTAGTTCGACGGTAGTGCCCAGGGCTCGAATCCGCGGATACGCGGCACCTGCGTCGACCCTGCCTCCTGGAAAGCCTTACGCGCCCCCGACGAAGTCACTACGAAGGTTGCGCCGTAGCATCAGCACCTCAAAGCCCTCGTCGCGATCGCGCAGCACGAGAATCGTGGCTGCCGGCCACAGTGCGGAGGAATCGGCCATTCCTGCAAACTCCTGACTCGCCCGGCGGACACCCTCGCTCTCGAGGAGTCCACTAAATTGGAGGTCCCTGCCCTAAAGGAGTCTCGTGGCGAAATCTTCTGCCCCCACCAGCCGCCCGGCCCCCAAGACCGCGGTCCGGGGTGGCCGACCTGCGGGGCTCTTCACGGGGGGCGCCGTCGGACTGGTGATCGTGGTGGTCGCCGCGCTGGTCATCATCAAGGTGGCCAGTGGATCCTCGTCGCCGACTGCGACAAATTTCCAAGCCGCCGACCCCACGGTGGTGAGTGAACTCACCTCTATTCCAGCGCGCATCTTTAACGCCGTGGGCGTCAATTCGCCCATCGTGGCCGTAACACCGCCGACCTCAGTGACGGGTCAGCCTGAATTGACTACCAAGGTGAACGGGAAACCGCTGCCGGAGATCTTTTACGAAGGGGGCGAGTTCTGCCCCTTTTGCGCAGCTCAACGATGGTCAACGATTGTTGCGCTGAGCCGCTTCGGCACGTGGAGCGGACTCGGCAATATGTCGAGTTACTCCGGTGACGACTACCCGAACACGCCAACCTTTACCTTCGTCAAGGCGCACTACACGTCCAAGTACGTGGCCTTTAAGAGCGTCGAAGCCTATGGTGACGCCATCGATCCGTCGACGGGTCAGTACGTCCTTCTGCAAACTCCTACCAGAGCCGAGTCTGCTCTCGTGAACAAATACGACACGCACAAGTACATCAGCGCGGTCTCACCAACTCCTCCTCCACCAATTCCTTTCTTCACGTTCGCGAACCGTTTCCTCGTCGCCGGTGCGAGTTACACCCCCGCGGCCCTCCAGGGCTTGACGCGTAACCAAATCACCTCAGGTCTCAGTTCGACGACGAGTCCCGTGACGATCGCGATCATCGCCTCGGCGAACTACCAGACTGCGGCAATCTGCTCGCTAACGAAGAATCTTCCGAGCACCGTCTGCCAGAGCGCGGGCGTTAAGGCCGCAAAGAAGACAATGGGCATCAAGTAGCGACGCGTAACACGGCGCGACGTTCCTCAACTACGTCGCAAGCCGCGATGCTCGAAAGACGTAAAGAGAAGTTACCCATCAGAAGCACTTTCATAACGGTTTCGTTCAATTAACGATTCCTCGCCACTGGGCCGCGGGCGCAAAGCGCCAAGTGGCCCCGAACGGCAAGTAGTGACCTCAACGTTCTTCTCGGCGTAGTCAATGGATCAGACCGATTGATTGCCAGATTTAGTCACCCTTGAAGGGGTCGGACCACAAACTGGCAGCAGACCTATGGTGTCGGAGACCCGACGCGAACCCGCACGCGAACCGTAGCGATCCGATCTTGAAACTCGCCGAGCCGATTGCGAGTTGCTAGGTCCGAATAGGCCTCACTTTAGGCCTCATATTTCTGCAACACCGTGAGAAGAGACCGCCGCAAAGCAACACGATTCCTTGAAAACAAAAGACATGCGCAACGAGACCGACACAGAACAACCGATGGAGAGTTTCTTATAATTCAAGGGTGCCGGCATCGAGACCAGGGCGGCCCGCAAAAGTGTGTATTGACTCGGCTGATGCCTGACAAATCAGCTTCGGGAGATGCTTGACAAAGGGTCACGAGATCCTTGACACATTGGCCACCACCGGTCTCAACTTCGCGTTGAGGAGGTGGCCCAGTGTTAATCGAACTCAGCAAAATGAAACAGCGCTATGACACCGTGACCGAGACGATGACAGCAGAGCCTTAGACGATGGTTGCCGCCCGGAGGGCATTCAGCAACCCCTTTCTTGCGCTGTTATTGATTTGAAGCGATTCACAATCTAGTTACTATGACGTTAATCATCTCGACTCGCGCCGGTTTGAAGGAAAGGAAGTTTATGTCCACCAGTGACCACGAAACGGTGATATTCGAGGTTCGAGATCGTAAGGCGTACCTGACGCTGAACCGTCCCGAACGACTGAACGCGATCACACACGAAATGGCACGGGCCATTCGTGAAGGGGTTGAGCGCGCCAACGAGGATCCGCGTGTACACGTCATCGTGCTTCAAGGAGCTGGACGAGCCTTCTGCTCCGGCTACGACCTGACGGTCTACGCCGAAGAAGGCGAAAGCTTTCAGCCACCAGTATGGGATCCGATCAAGGACTTCAGCCTTATGAAGGCCAACACCGACGACTTCTTTAGTTTGTGGCGATCGCTCAAACCGACCATCGCCAAGGTGCACGGATACGCAGTAGCTGGTGGCAGCGACATCGCGCTGTCGTGTGACTTGGTAGTGATGGCCAACGAAGCCAAGATCGGCTACATGCCTGCTCGCGTGTGGGGCTGCCCCACGACGGCAATGTGGGTGTACCGGCTCGGAGCCGAACGCGCCAAACGGATGTTGCTTACCGGGGACACTATCGACGGTCACACCGCCGCAGAATGGGGCCTGGTTCTCCAAGCAGTTCCTCAGGCCGACCTCGACGAACAAGTCGAAAAACTAGCGGATCGAATCGCCGGAGTGCCGATCAACCAGTTGGCAATGCAGAAATTAATGATCAACCAGGCCTTCGACAATATGGGGCTCCACGGAACTCAAATACTTGCCACGCTCTTCGACGGCATTACCCGCCACTCGCCCGAGGGGCGATGGTTCCAGGAGTTCGCCAAAGAACACGGCTACCCCGCCGCGGTGAAGTGGCGTGACTCCGGCAAGTGGATTCCTGATGGCGGGGGCCCGATCCCCACTGTCGACCAACTCAACGATGACAACCAGCAACAATCATGACCACGTCGGGCGCCTCATATTTCCCCGCGGATGACACCGTCGGGATTCTTGACTTGACCATAGGCAGTCTGCTGCGAATAGCCAGTTCCGAAGAGCCCACCCGAACCGCACTGATTGAAGTCACCCCGCTCGGCGGCCCTGCGATGGTGGATGGCGTCCCCACCGGCCCGAGAAAGTGGACCTACGAAGAGTTACTCGCCGAGGCAGAGCAGGCCGCTCAGTGGCTCCTCACGAAGTTCGCACCGGGCGAGCACGTCTGCGTGTGGGCGCCCAACATCGCGGAATGGGTCATCTTGCAGTACGGCGCAGCCTTAGCGGGGCTGGTTTTGGTTACTGCCAACCCGGCCCTGCGCTCCGCGGAGCTGGAATACCTGCTGAACCAGTCAATGTCCGTTGGGATTGTCTACGTGGACACTTTCCGCGGCACCGACATGGGCGCGATCATTGACGCGGTACTCCCGCGAACGTCGCGTGTTCGTGAGGCGATCAGATTCGCCACCTGGAACGCTGAGGTACGCGGCTTCGCTGGCCAAGAACGCACGTTGCCGACCGTGTTGCCAACAGATGCTGCACAAGTGCAGTACACATCAGGCACCACTGGATTCCCTAAGGGCGCCGTACTGCACCATCGCGGGCTCATCACGAACGCAGCCTATGTACATCGACGCGCTGAGTTCCCTCGTTTTGGTGTCTGGGCTACTGCACTTCCACTTTTCCACACTGCCGGATCGGGCATGTCGGTCCTGGGAACTGCTGCCAGTAGTGGCACATTGGTATTAATCCATCTATTTGAACCCAAGCTCGTACTAGAGGCACTTCAGGATTGGAAAGCCGACCTCTTCGCTGGCGTACCGGCCATGTACGCCGGGCTTTTGGCCAACCCCGACTTCGACGAGTATGACCTGACCTCTGTAATGGTGACGGCGTCTGGAGGAGATGCGGTGCCACCCGCCATGATCCGCGAAGTTGAGCGACGATTCGGCTCACGTTTCACCACCGTTTACGGCCAGACCGAACTCTGTCCCATCCTCGCCCAAACGAGTCCGAATGA
>DATKRC010000093.1:0-4454 GCA_035532375.1 Acidimicrobiales bacterium | reverse complement strand
AGGCAGCTTTGGGAACGTCGGCGCCCTCATCGATGCGATCGAGGAGTACGTCGCGCACAACAACGACAACCCCAAACCTTTCATCTGGACCAAGACCGCCGGGGAGATCATCACCAAGGTCCGTCGCGGGCGGGTGGCGCTGTCCGCGAATCGCGCGTTATTTGAATGTCACACCACTAGCGGAACGCCGAATGCTAACTATCGACCAAAAGCCGAAAGGTTTAATAAATGGGGGCGGATCGAATCTTTCAAACCAGCGCAAGCAGAAATTTATTTGGGTCCGGTTTGTGTCCACAAATCAGACGGCCACTACAGAGTCGAGGGACCACCACAGAAAGGAAACAACATGATGGCTTTTCAAGACTCCAGAAGGATGAGGGGCGTATCGTGAGCGAGACCACGGAGTTCACCATTGGAAGCGACGTGTTTTGCAGCGACGGCAACTGCGGGGAACTGCGACGCGTGGTCGTCGATCCCGTCGCCCGGGCGCTCACCCATCTCGTCGTCGAGGCGAAGCACCGTCAAGGAATGGGCCATCTCGTCCCCATCGATCTCGTGAGCTCTTCTGGGGCCGAGATCCACTTGCGCTGCACCGTGACTCAGTTCGAAGAACTCGATGACGCCGAAGAAACCCAGTTCCTGCCCGGCGCACGTGGACAGTGGGGCTACGGACAAGACCAGATGCTCTCTCATCCCTACTACGGACTTGGCATGAGTGGGATCGGTGTGACGGGCATGATGGGTGGGATGGGCATCGGCATGAGTCCTAGTCCCCAGCCGATCACCTCCGATCGTGTCCCAGTCGGTGAGGTTGAGGTGCGCCGTGGCGAACACGTCCACGCCACCGACGGCTCCATCGGACAGGTACAAGGACTGGTCGTCGACCTCCACGATCATCATGTGACCCATGTACTTCTCGACGAAGGGCACCTGTGGGGCAAAAAACGGGTCGCCATCCCGATCGGCGCCGTGATCGGCGTCGACGACGGTGTCCAGCTGAACCTCACCAAAAACGAGGTGGGCGAACTGCCACCGGTCGAACTCGCCGACGAGGAGTGACCTCCATCGACACCGGCGTCATCGTCCCGATGGTCGCCGTCGGACACGGCGGAGCCCCGGCCGATGAGGGTCAGAAGAGGATCGACGATGCCACTCATTTCAGACACAGAGAGGATGTGACAATGGGCGACCAGCGTATGGTCCTTCTAAGCGCCAACTGGAAGATGCACCTGAACCACGTCGAGCCAATTGCTCGGATGGTTGGCGGCTGGCCCGTTTGCTCCTCGGCGCCCAAGCTGCACGTGCCGCTCGGAGATCGCGCGGCCCTCTGCCCACGCCGGCTCGCGCCACACCGCCACCGGTAGTAGAAATATGAAAGGTGGTGCCGGCTGAGTCTTGTGGCCCAGTCGACGACAACGTTGCTCTAGACCCTGGCGGCGCTGACCCCGAGCGTTGTGCTCGAAAGACGCCCAGGAGCAAAGGAGCAACTTTGGACACCTGCCCGTCGGGTCACCAGATCGAGATCGCTTACAACGACCAGCGAGCGACCGTCGTCGAAGTGGGTGGCGGGATCCGCCGCTACGAGGTCGCTGGTCGATCCGTCTTGGACCCATACCCGATTGATTCCATATGCGACGGGGCCCACGGGGCTCCGCTCATCCCCTGGCCCAACCGCTTGGCCGACGGGCAGTATCGCTTCGACGGGGTCCAATACCAAGTGGCACTCTCCGAGCCCGAGAAGCACAACGCAATCCACGGTTTGCTCCGCTGGCGAGCGTGGCAGGTAATGCGCACGTCGACTTCCAGAGTGACGATGGGGGTCCGGCTGCATCCGATGCAGGGCTATCCATTCCTCTTGGACGTCGAAGTGGACTACGCCCTCGATGGTGACGGGCTGACTGTTACCACGACCGCCACCAACGCAGGAATGCACACCTGTCCCTATGGCGCAGGCCAGCACCCCTATCTTTCCCCAGGGGTCGGACTCATTGACCAGTGCACGTTGCAGCTCGAGGCTGGAGCGCGCATCGTCACCGACGACGAACGCCAGTTGCCAATCGGAACCGAAGCGGTCGATCGCACCACCTACGACTTTCGCGAGCCACGCCTTCTCGGGGCTACGACGTTGGACTTCGCCTTCACTGACCTCGTGCGTGACGCAGAGGGCCGAGCCTGGGCTCGCCTCGGGGGGACCGACGGCAGACAAGCAGAGATATGGGTTGACGAGAGCTACCCGATCATCGAGCTCTATACCGGCGACACCCTCGCGCCCGAACGGCGACGGAAGGGCCTCGGCGCCGAGCCGATGACCTGTCCACCCAACGCCTTCGCCAGCGGCGACCGGCTGATCAGGTTGGAACCCGGTCAGAGCGTATCCACGGCATGGGGGGCGTGTCTCACGTGAGCGAGCCTACGCCCAAGCCATTCAACGTCCTGTTCAACTTTGAGAACTGTCAACGCGTATCCAAAACAGCAACACGTGTTGCATCGGTAAGCCTGCCTCAGAGCCGTGGCTGACGCCACCTTTTCTCAGCACCTTGATACCTGGGACCGCCCCGAGTTCGGATGGAGGTTTGCATTGAGGATTGCTCAATTCCCGGTCCCACATGAGAAGTGCATCAGATTGTCCGGTATTGCTCCAGGATCGACCGAGGCGCCTACCTCTCCACCAATTCCGTGAAGAGGCAGGCATTTTGGAACTTCGATGAGCCTTGTGCTTTTGTTGACGGTGCTCGGACTCAACTCTCAAGCCCTGCGCCGTTCATGTCATCCTCATCAATGCCGGTTCCGTGTGGAAGGGGATCGACGATGCGCCAGCCCATCTGGAAGTACCAGAGCTGGTATTCAGGTGGTGCGGTCGCACTGGAGAGTGGGGATCTTGAGCGCCATCAGTTCCCTGCACTAATCCACAGAGGGCAATCGACGTCGACGAGATACCATTCAGGAGACGCTCGGACCCCGCGGTCTCGACGCGTGGCGTTTCGGCACGCTGAAACGAATGGGGTTACGCGATGGATTCAGCAAGGCGCACTCATCTAGAGATGCCTAGCCGCTGCGGTGCGGCACTCTGACTCAGTACTCGTTTTGGTCACGTAACTGGCGCTTGTCGATGGTTTTGCGCTCGGAGAAGTTCGAGCCTTGTAAACCATAAGCAAAGAATTTAACTGGAGCACCTGAAAGAATCGGATCAACTTTCATACGTCCTCCGATACCCGCTCTTCGTTTTGCATAATCAAATGAGCCTTTAGGAATTTCCCGATTTGGTTTATCGCTGTAATAAAACCCGTGAGCATGATTACCCGTGCCGAGGGGATTAGGTTCAGCAGCCCACACCCATTGAAATGAGGGAACCGACTGTCTGATGTACGAAGCAGCGTTATTCATTCTTCTCTTTATCTCATTAGGGTTATTACCGACGAGGGTAAAAGTGAATGAATGAGACGGCTCGGCAAGTTGTATTGCGTAAGCAGTACGTTGAGTCTTCAATAACGAGATTGTCCCGTTCGTCGTGGAATTTGAGCTGGCGGTCCCCCGCCTGATCTCTGCCATCTGGTAGGTATCGGGTGTTCCGTTAAAAACACCAAAGACAGGGGACCACCATGAAGAAAAACTATAAGACCGCGACCGACGCTGCGGTGATTTCAATGCCCGACTGCGTGAACGTCGTGATGACAGACCTTGCAGACGAACTCCGAGAGGGGCTGCTCGCCCTCTGCGTCGGCACCGGCTTACAGGTGATGGACGCACTCCTCGAAGAGAGCGTCACTGCGCTGTGCGGTCCAAAGGGCCGTCACGATCCAAACCGCGAAGCTGTTCGCCATGGCCACGAGGACGGTTCGGTCGCCCTCGGCGGACGCAAGGTCTCGGTGCGGCGCCCACGCGTACGTTCGGCCGACAGCGCGCGTGAACTCGAGATCCCCGCCTATGAGCACTTCAGCTCCACCGAGGTGCTCGGCCGGCTGGCAATGGAGAAGATGCTCGCCAAGCTCTCGACGAGGCGTTATCACCTTGGTCTCGAGCCCGTCGGGGAGAAGCTTGAGGCGAGCGCGTCGTCAAAATCTCGCTCAGCGGTCTCGAGGCGTTTTGTCGCTCGCACCGAGCACGCACTGGCCGAGCTGATGGCTGCACCGCTCGCTGGACTCGATCTCGTCGCGCTGATGGTCGACGGGGTGCATTTCGCGGATCACCTGTGCGTCGTCGCGATGGGCATTGACATCACCGGCACAAAGCATCCCCTCGCGGTTGTCGAGGGCGACACGGAGAACGCGACGGTCGTCAAGGACCTGTTCGTTGGCCTTCGTGACCGTGGGCTCGATATGACCCGGCCGATCCTCGTCGTCATCGACGGCGCGAAGGCGCTCGCAAGTGCTGTCGAGGCGGTGTTTGACCACCCGGTGATCGCTCGCTGTCAGCTGCACAAGATCCGCAATGTCGAGGCCAAGTTGCCAAAGGCG
>DATKRC010000092.1:0-6804 GCA_035532375.1 Acidimicrobiales bacterium | reverse complement strand
CTTGCTCGAGGAGTACGGCGAGTTGGGCTCCAAGATGTGGTCCTCACGCCACGAACCTTCACCGATCGAACCGTAGACCTCGTCGGTCGAGACGTGCACGAATCGCTGGACGTCGTTCTCGCGCGCACTCTCGAGCAGTTGATGCGTACCGATCACGTTGGTCTCGTAGAACTCTCGCGCGCCGGTGATGGAGCGATCCACGTGGCTCTCGGCCGCCAGATGCACGACCGCGTGGGCGCCGCGCAACACATTGTTGGTGACCTCGGCGTCGGTGATCGATCCCTCCACGAAGCTGACACGCCTATCGCGCATCGCCTCTTCCATGTTCCCTCGACGACCGGAGTAGGTCAGCGCGTCGAGCACCACGATGTCGTCGAAGTCGAGACGTTCGGCGTTCTCCAGCAGCACCTCAGTGAAACGCGAGCCGATGAACCCCGCGGCTCCAGTTATCACAACGCGCATGGCGCTACCTCGACCTTTAGATGGGGTGCCAACACTTTCTATACTAATTCGGTGAAAGGAATCATTCTGGCTGGTGGAAGTGGCACTCGCCTTCACCCGATAACTCGCGCGATATCCAAGCAGTTATTACCCATCTACGACAAGCCGATGATCTTTTATCCGCTCAGCACGTTGATGCTGACGGGTCTTCGTGAAATTCTTCTCATCACGACACCGCACGACCAGGACGCCTTTCAGCGACTGCTCGGCGACGGTTCACACCTCGGCATTGCGATCTCCTACGTCGTGCAGGATCAACCGAACGGCCTCGCTGAAGCGCTGATCCTGGGTGAAGAGTTTCTCGACGGTGACAGCTGCGCGTTGATCCTCGGCGACAATCTCTTCTACGGTCCGGGCCTCGGCACTCACCTGAGACAGAACGTCTCGATCGAAGGCGCGCTGATCTTCGCCTATCAAGTGAGTGACCCTTCGCACTACGGCGTCGTTGAATTCGATCACAACAATAAAGTCATCTCAATCGAAGAAAAGCCGATTCAGCCCAAGAGCACGTACGCCGTACCAGGCATCTATTTTTATGACGCCAGGGGACCGGCGCTGGCGCGCGAACTCAAACCCAGTGACCGCGGCGAACTCGAGATCACGGCACTGAACAACGCCTACCTTGAACTCGGTGAACTCCGCGTCGAGGTTCTGTCGCGCGCCACCACCTGGCTCGACACCGGAACCCACGAGTCGCTCTACGAGGCCGGGGGCTTGATCCGCACCCTGCAGCACCGCACCGGACTGCGTATCGGTGACGTCGAACAGATCGGCCGCGACCAAGGTTGGATCAAGGAAAACTGAGTTCAACTTTCTCCATATCTCAGGTTGGCTCCTAACCTGAGATATGGAGAAACCAGGTCGTCCGACGACAAACATGGAACTTGTTGGTCGTGGTCGTCTTTCGGGAACCTGTCAGATTGGCCCCATAACTAGTCACGTCCTAGGGAGCGAGCGAGCGAATTGGGATCACCGCCACGCCATCATCGCGAACGTCAGAAATACCTGATAAAAAGCGCAACTGATGATTTTGGCGGTCATTCAGTGATGATTTTGCTGACTATTCAGTGACGATTTTGGTGGTAATTCAGTGACGATATTTGCGCAAATGCACTACGAGACGGGCGAACTCTCGGTAGAAATTCGGACGAACTGGTGCTTCAGAACCCGAAACCTTTTAAGCGCCCACCAGGTGGACCAAATCATGAAGAGTTCGGCCAATACCGTGAGTGCGGCGATGAGGGCATTGCGGTCGAGGGCCACTCCCAGAATGAACGCGACTTCCAGCATGACAACGACGAGACAGATGATGGCGTAGTAGCCGTACTGTACGGACGCCTCGACGATGCGCGACGTGGCGTCGACGTTCGTCCGCCAAAACACGTTGAGGACGTCGCGCTTCTCCCTCCACGTGCAACTTCGATAGACGTCGATTTTCACGTTCTCACGTTACCGAAGGTGCAAACCGTCAAAGAAAATCGAGAAACAACTTCTCGACAAACCAGCATCAGAGTTTGAAGCCCAAGAACTCCGCTTCCGCGCCGTGTGCCAGACGTTTGTGCACTTCCAACATCGGTCGATCGAGGTTCGCCATGCTCTCGGCAATCGCAAGCGCCTTCGCGAGCACTTCGGTCTCAGCGGCTAGCGCTTCCACGATTCCGTACTGCAACGCGTCCGGCCCGCTGAATCGGCGAGCCGTGGACGCCGCCATGATCGCCGTGGCCCGAGGAACTCGATTCGTGAGAATGGACCAAAGCCGCTCGTCCAGGGCCAGCCCTATTTCTGCTTCGTTCATGCACCAGTACCCGCGGTCTTCGCGCATGACGCGGTGGTCGAAGGCGCACGAGATCAAGGCTCCTCCGGCGAAGGCGTGCCCGTTGATGGCCGCGACCGTGTAGGCCGGGAAGACCAGTAAGCGACCGATGGTCTGTTCCAACGCGTGAAGCGTGGCTACGAACTGATCGCGATCGTTGGCGAATCGATCGAGGTCGAGGCCGTTGCAAAAGAACTTTCCCGAGCCGGTCAGCACGACCGACAACGGGCCGTCGGTTTGTTCGATCTCGTCGAGTAGTTCGTTCAGGCGAGCCAGGGAGTCGAGATTGATCCGGTTCTCTCCTGCATCCCAGGTCAGAACCGCCACCGGACCTTCTCGCGTCAAAGTGATGTCCATGGGGTGAGCCTATTCCTGGCGCGCGCCACGGAGGTAGGTTACGGATATGACCGACAACATTTCCGCCACCCCCGAACCCGACGTCTCCAAGGAGAATCCAATCTCGGAACACTGGATCTGGACGGGTGATCATCGGCCCGCGGTACCGCGCACCCTCGTTGACTACATGACGAAGGACTGGGCCACGGTCCCGCCGAGTAAAGAAGTGCACCCCGCCGCGCAGTTTTGTGCCAAGCGCCGGGCTCGAATCGCCGAGGAGTTCTCCGGTCGCACGATCGTGGTGGCGACGGGCAACTACAAAGTGCGAGCGAACGACACGGACTTCCGATTCCGGGCCGGCACCGACTTCTTCTATCTCACCGGTTGTGATGAACCCGACGCGGTGCTAGTGATCGCGCCGAGCGCCGACGGTCCGCGTTCGACGCTCTACATCGCCGATCGGCGCGACCAACGAACCCACGAATTCTTCACCGACGGCCGCTACGGAGAACTGTGGGTCGGCGCTCGTCGCGGGGTGGACGAGGCCGCTACGTACTACGTCATCGACACGGCGCCCCTCGAGGCTCTCCTATCTGACCTTGACGCTCTGACGACCGAGATCGTGAGCGTTCGAGGCTTCGACCAGAAGCTCGACGACCATCTCGAAGCGAACAAGGACGACGAGGTGTTGGCGAGCGCCCTCAGCGAACTTCGTCTCGTGAAGGACGACTTCGAGATCGCGCAATTGCAATTGGCCGTGGATTACACGGTCAAGGGATTCGAAGACGTGGTTCGGGCGCTGCCGGCCGCCGAAGGACGCGGCGAACGAGTCATCGAAGGGATCTTTCACCTGCGCGCGCGCGTCGAAGGCAACGACAACGGCTACGACACCATCGCCGCCAGCGGCTCGAACGCAACGGTATTGCACTGGATGAGGAATACCGGCGCTGTGCGAAAGGGCGACATGTTGTTGCTGGACGCGGGCATCGAGTGCGACAACCTCTACACCGCCGACGTCACTCGCACCATGCCCATCAGCGGTACGTACTCACCGGCGCAGCGCCGGATCTACGAACTCGTGGCGGCCGCCCAACAAGCCGGCATCGATGAAGTGAAGCCGGGAGCGACGTTCAAGGCGCCGCACGAGGCCGCCATGAAGATCCTGGCCCAAGGACTCTTCGATCTGGGCATCCTGAAGGAAGAGCCCGAGGTGGCGCTTCGTCCGGAGAATCAACTACACCGTCGCTACACCCTCCACGGCACCAGCCACATGCTCGGACTCGACGTGCACGACTGCGCGAACGCCCGTGACGAGATGTACCGCGACGGCGTGCTCGAAGAGGGCTACGTCCTCACCGTGGAGCCGGGTCTGTACTTCCAGATGAATGACCTGACGGTGCCCGAGGAGTATCGCGGCATCGGTGTGCGCATCGAAGACGACGTGCTCGTCACGGCCACCGGGTCGAGGAATCTCTCCGAGGCACTCCCACGCCATCCCGACGCCGTCGAGGCGTGGATGGCGGGACTGTGGAAGGAGGCGAGCCCGAACCTCGGGCTGTAGCCCTTAGGACAGGATGCGAAGCGGTAGGTGGCGCGGTCCGCGTACCTGGCCGGGTGCCCACGTGACCGCGTCGACGTCGGCGAGCTCGAACTTCGGGAATCGCTTGATGAACTCCTCGACGGCAATGCGAAGTTCCAAACGCGCGAGGTTCGACCCGACGCAGCGATGTATGCCGAGACCGAAGGCCGCGTGGCGATTGGCGGCGCGGTCGATGATGAACCTGTCGGCGTCTTCGAACGCGTGTGGGTCACGATTGGCCGCCGGGAAGCCCAAGAGGACCCAGTCGTCCTTCTTCATCGGACATCCGAAGAACTCATAGTCCTCGGCCACCAAACGAGCCATGGTGACCGGGGCGTAGAAGCGCAGGAACTCCTCGATCGCCACAGCCATGAGATCGGGTTCGTTGACGAGTCGGGCCAGGTCATCGGGATTCTTCGCGAGGTGCCAGATTGCTGAGCCGATGGCCGACCAGGTGGTGTCGATGCCCGCCACGAGGATCAAGACCATCGTGCCGGCGACGTGTTGGCGCTCGAGCTTTTGACCACCCACTTCGACGTTCAAGAGATAGCTCGTGAGGTCGTCGCGCGGATTCTCGATGTGATCGTCGATCTGCTTGCCGAAGTATTCGCTCATCGGCTGAAAGAGCGGACCGCGAATCTCTGAGGGCAGGTCAATGAGGTCCAACACCAGATGGACGATGTCGCGGAAGATCTCTTCGTCTTCGGGCGGGAAACCCAACATGGTGCCGATGACGCCGGGCGGAATGAACTGGGCGTAGTCCGCGCCTCCATCGACGTACTCGTGTCCGACCATTTCGTCGAGGTGTTTGTTGCAGAGCGCGCGTATCTGCGGCTCCAGCGCATTGACCGGTCCTGGCGCGAAGGCGGGAAGGATCACGCGACGCGCGATCGAGTGGAACGGTGGGTCCGACGTGATCGGAGGAGCGCCACCCATGGGCGCCGGTATGAAGTTCGGCGGGTACTTGTTGTTGACGACAACCACCATGCGGCTCGTGAAGTGTTCGGTGTCATTGGCAATGGAAGACACCATCTCGTGCGTCGTGGGGAACCAGCCACCGCCGTAGCGATCGGTATGCGCGACCGGACATCTCGCGCGCAGGTCTTCCCAGATCGGATACGGATCGTTCACCCACTGGGGATCCGTGTGGTCCCAGTCCGTGGCAAAATCTTCGACCGGCTCCTTGATCGCTGCGGAATCGTCAATGAGGTCGGTCACCGCAGCCCCCTCTAGCGCAGGATTCGAATCGGCAGGTTCCGAGGACCACGAATCTGACCGGGCGCCCACGTCACCGCCTCGGGCTCGACCAATTCGAATCGGGGGTATCGCTTGATGAACTCCTCGAGAGCGATACGCATCTCGAGGCGTGCCAGGTTGGATCCGGCGCAGCGGTGGATACCCAGTCCGAAGGCCACGTGGCGGTTCTCCGCGCGGTCGATGATGAACCGGTCGGCGTCCTTGAAGGCCACCGGGTCACGATTGGCCGCCGGGAAGCCCAGCAGGATCCAGTCGTCTTCTTTCATGGGACAGCCCATGTAGTCCATGTCGTGCTTCACCAAGCGCGCCATGGTGACCGGGGCGTAGAAGCGCAGGAACTCCTCGATCGCCACAGCCATGAGATCGGGTTCGTTGACGAGTCGCTCAAGGTCGTGAGGGTTCTGAGCCAGGTGCCAGATCGCCGAACCGATGGCCGACCAGGTGGTGTCGATGCCGGCCACCAGGATCAAGACCATCGTCCCGAAGACGTGCTCCATCGCCAGCTTCTCGCCTTCAAGCTCCACGTTCAACAGATAGGACGTGAGGTCGTCGCGAGGGTTGGCGATGTGGTCTTCCATTTGGGCGACGAAATAGGCCTCCACCGGTTCGAACTCAATGATCCGGTCTTCTTCCGGATGGTCGATGCCCTCCAAGATGATGTGGACGAACTCAAGAAACAGTTCAATGTCCTCTTCGGGGAAGCCCAGCATGCCGCGGATGACCCCGGGCGGGATGTAGCGCGCGTAGTCAGTGCCCGCGTTCACCACGTCCTTGCCATCTGACCCATCGAGCAGGCCCGAGCAGAGTTCGCGGATCATCGGTTCCAGTGCGTTGATCGGGCCGGGCGCGAAGGCCGGGAGGATCAGCCGACGCGCGATGGCGTGGAACGGGGGGTCCGACGTGATGGGAGGTGCGACACCAATCGGTGCCGGCAGGTCCAACTCTGTGGGACGACCGTTGCCGATCACCACGGTGCGACTGGTGAAGTTGTCGGTGTCCTTGGCGATCTCCGAGACCCCGGCATGGGTCGCGGGGAACCAGCCGCCGCCGTAGCGATCGGTGTGCGCGACGGGGCATCGCTGACGGAGGTCTTCCCAGATCGGATAGGGGTCGGCGACCCACTGCGGGTCGGAGTGATCCCAGTCGGTGGCGAAGTCTTGGACGAGTGGAATGTCGGTCATGACTACTCCTCGATGAAGATCGCGTGCTCGGGACAGTTCGCTTGGGCGAGTCGTGCCAGTTCGATGGTTTCGTCGCTCAACGTGCCGTCACCGATCACGACGCCGCTGCCTAGATCGTCAAAGTCGAAAATCCCCGG
>DATKRC010000091.1:0-4811 GCA_035532375.1 Acidimicrobiales bacterium | reverse complement strand
CGAAGCTCTCGGCTTTGAAGTCAACATCGCACCTACGGCCGCGTAGTTCTTCAACCAAGAATTCATCGCCAAGAACCTTCACCCTTGTGTCTTCGCACGCCCAAAGCTGGCTGCAACTTGGGGCATTTCACTCCAGAACCGGACCCTCACGATGATTCAATCGGCAGGTACATTGGCCAGGATTCAGGATAAGCCACGACGCTCAGGGACCTAGCTCGAACCGGCAATGTTTTGGGATTGAGTTCAGGTGAACAGGGTCATCGTCAAAGCGCCACGACGCTGCTATCCTTACTAATACGACTAAGTAAGGAGTCCGACATGGACGTAGCAGCGAGAGTGACGTCGAAAGGCCAAGTGACAGTTCCCAAGGCCGTTCGTGAAGCGTTGGGCGTGAGCGATGGAGATGCCATCATCTTTCGAATTGAGGGCAACCGCGCGGTTGTTGCCCGCACACCCGATTTTCTTGAACTCGCGGGCAAACTTCGGATTCCGGCCTCCAAGAGGAACGCCGCCTGGGACCACGTGATCAAGAGCGCTCGCGCGAGTAGGGCTGCCAAGAATTCGTGAGTGCCTTTGTCGACACGAACGTCCTTGTGCGGCATCTGGTCGGTAATCCCCCAAAGATGGCGGCTCGGGCGACAGCCTATCTTCAGAGAGAGTCAGAACTTCTGGTGGCGGATCTCATTGTCGCCGAGACGATCTACGTTCTTGAATCCTTCTACGAGGTTGCGCGACCAGAGATTAGCGAGGCGATGCGGGCGCTGATCGTGATGGAATCGGTAAGCGTCGTTGACGCGCCTCTCCTGCTTCGCGCCGTGGAGATCTACGAATACGACCGTCTTGACTTTGCGGAGGCGTACCTCATCGCGTCTGCCGAATCGACGGGCGTCATGCAGGTTGCATCATTCGACCGCTCAATTGACCGCGTCAAAAGCATCACACGCGTCGAGCCATAAGCGGTTAGAGCCCATCTCTCTGAGAGTGGGCGCTGAGTGGTGGTAATGCCTCTACGAACTAACAAGGGTTCGAAGGCCGAAGACGCACCAAACGACCAGCTCATCCACATCGGGCGTCTACCGCGCACGCTGCCGAACTGCCGTGACGAAGTAATCGCTGCGTTCGAGGAACTGATCGAGCGCCACGGCGACCGGCCCTTTACCGTTCGTGAGATCTACGAACAGATGCGTGAGCGAGGGACTTCATACGCGGAGCTGACAGCCTACACAGCGATGAAGCGGATGAAGCAACCGGACCCACGGAGACCAGACGTGTTACTGAAACGCGCTGGCAAGAGCGGCTCCCGGCTCGTGCGCGTCGTCGCTGTCTGAAACGTCGAGGTTGGTTCATTGTCTGTCGAGCACTTCACCGAGCCAGCGAACAGACTCACGCGCCGCTGCCGCTGCCTCGTCTTCGCTTTCATACTCACGTCCTGAAAAGTAGGCAACCGGAGTCCACGCACCCATATCCTCCGGGTCCCGTCGGAATTCCTCGAATCCAAAGCTTCCGTCGGGCCTGACGAAGATATCCACGCACCGATCGACGCTTGGCGTCGAAGGACTCGCAAGAACCTTCCAGGATTTGTCGATTCGTGAAGACATCAGATTCAGGCTGTGGGTCCATAGACGCGGACGAGGCCCTCGTCTTGCCACGTCGCGTTGAAGCGCTCCCACATCAGGCCGTTCACGTCGTGCTCGCTCGTCATCTCGATCGCGTCGTCATCTTCGAAGCCGAGGTGGCGGAGGCGCTCCGCGCCCTCGGTATCCGCGTTGACCGAGAGATTCACCTCCGGGGTGCGCCACAGCGCGTACTTGCCGGCGACGACGGCGACCGGCGGGCTTCCGAGACGAGCCGAGTAGTCGGCGATCGTCGCCTCGAGGTCGGCGACGGCAAGGGCTACGTGAATCCGGCGCATCATCCACGCCTCGGTTGGATCGCGCTTCTGGTGATTGTCGTTCGTGTCGTCATGCGTCCATGATGCGCCAAACATCTGCCATTTGCAAATTAATGCTCCGAATAGATGATATAGGCTGAGCAAATGGCTCGACCGGAGTGGCTTCGTACCTTCCTCGCCATCTACCGCGCCGGCTCGGTAACCGAAGCGGCCCGGCTACGTGGACTCTCGCAACCCGCGACCTCTCAGCAGCTCGCCGGACTCGAGCGCGCGATTGGCACGGCGCTCTTCGTGCGAACTCCATCTGGCGTCGTTGCGACCGAGCGCGGGCGTGAGCTCTACGGGGAAGTCGCTGCCTCTCTCGACCAGCTCGAGACGGTGCTGGCGGGTCTGGACATCGGCCGCGTCGCGACGCAATCGCCGGCGCTTCGGATCGGCTGCTCAGCGGAGTACTTCTCGACCGAGGTGGTCGGACGGATCGCGACGAGCGGCCTCCGAGTCGTAGCGCGATTCGCGGACGACGGCGCGCTGCTCAGCGACCTCGAACGCGGCGAACTCGACGTGGCGATCACAAGCACGACGCCGTCGCGCCGCGCGTTCGGCTTGGCACCAATCGGCGAGAAGCGATTCCTTCTCGTTGGCGCACCTGATCGCACACCACAGGCTGCAATGTCCTCCACCAAAGCGCTCGGCGACTGGCTCGTCGACATACCGTGGGCGGCCTACAGCCTCGAGTTCCCGATCACGCGACGGTTCTGGCAGACCCAGCTAGGTCGACCGTTTGGCGCCGACCTCCGAGTCGTCGCACCAGATCTGCGCGCGGTCCTCAGCGCGGTCGAGCGCGGCATCGGCGTCAGCATCCTCCCGTCATTCATTTGCGCTGACGCGCTCGCCTCGCGTCGCGTCGTCGAGATCTACCCGGTATCGGCGCTGATCCCGCCCGAGCCATGGTTCTGCTGCTTTCGCCAAGGTGAAGACGACCGTCCTTCGATCGCGCAGCTACTCGCAATGTTCGGGTAACGCGGATACGGCGCTGGAACACGACCACATTGCACGCGGAGCTTGCCCACATCATCAAGGAGGGCACCCCGGACGTGAACAACTGGCTCGTCGAAGAGTTCGTCGATCACGTCGGCGTCACGTCGACGTCACGTCGGAGCGATGTTCCCTACTTCAACCTCGTGCTCGTCGTTGCTCGGCGGCACGGCGAGACTTCTCGCGAAAGCGCCCCTTGGAGTGCACCGACGTGTGGCTCCTTCGGCATCACCGGTGACCGCTGGTGATTCGCCAGGCACCCGGTAATATGCCCGCCGCGATGGTGACCTTGAATACGTAAAGAAAGTTCTCACACGGGTATCCCCACTAACGATTATCGGGGCGGATGCGACCGAGGAGGCCAAGGGCCTCGAGAGGGCGCACCCTCTCGATCACGCGCGATGATCCCTTCGCCGAAGAGACTCCCATCTCCCAAGGTCACATGACCTTCGCACGAAATCGGCGAGACAATTCTCGTTGGAAAGTTGTCAAATGAGCGCCGGACTACTCCTCGGAAGAGGTCAATCCATCAAGTTTGACTTACCTGTCGTTGTGCTGACCCCGGAAACTGCCTGGACCCTGAGGGACTTGATACGAGCCGGTAATCCTCTCATCGTGAGCTGATCCTGATCGCAGGGTCGGTGGCATGGAGGGAATTTTCTCGACCTTTCGCGCCCCTCACCCTCCGGCGAGCCAGTTTGCGAAGGCTTCGAACGAATACGGACGACCCAGGAAGTCTTCTATCAGTTCATTCGCATCCTTCGCCCCGCCCGGAGCGAGCACAAGGTCACGGTAGCGGTGTGCGACTGTCTCGTCGAAAAGATCATCGTGATCGAAGGCCGTAAAGAGGTCCTTCGCGATAACGAGGCTCCACAGGTAGGTGTAGTACGCCGAGGAGTATTCGGTGAGGTGACCGAATGAGCACTGCAGGTGGGAGTCGGGCAGTTGCTTAAGTACGTCATACTTCGTTCTCAGATCGTTGATGTAGGCGGTGCGATCCGCGGGACGATCCTTATGGAGATAGAAAGAGACGGCCGAATAGTACAGTTGGCGAGCCGTCCACAGACTCCGACCAAAGGCGTCAGCGCGCCGCATCCGTTCCACCAGTTCGGTGGGGATTGGCGCGCCGAACTCGTCACTCGCAAAGGTCTGGAGCACGCGGGCGTCCCATGCCCATTCCTCGAGCATCTGGCTCGGCGCCTCGACGAAGTCCCATTCGGTCTCGATGCCACTCAGCGCAATCCAATTGCTGCGCGATGCGAGCAGGGCGTGCACGAGGTGCCCAAACTCGTGAAACAGCGTTTCGACCTCGCTGTGTTCGAGCATTCCGCGATTCAAATTGCACACCAGCGCGCCTTCGAAGAGTTGCGTTCCGGCGATACCGGAACGCAGATGGAACATCGCGGCGTGCTTGAACTTTCCCTCACGTGGGTGTAGGTCAAGATGAATTCGCCCCAACGTCTCCTCACCAAGGAGCACGTCGTAGACGAGTACTTCCTCATGCCAAGAAGGATCGTCGGACTGAACGAAGGTAAACCCAAAGAGTCGCGAGGTGACCGTTAACAGTCCCCCGCGCACTTTTTCAAAGTCGAAGTAACGACGAGACTCCTGGCTGTCGACGGCGAATCGTTCACGTCGCACGAGTTCGTTAGCAAAGGCGACTGACGAGGAATCCACCTCGGTGATCGCCGGGTCCTGGGCTTGCAGCGCAGCGAGCAGAAGGGCGTACTCAGACTCTGCCACGGAGTGCGTCGGGGCCAGCAACTCCTCGAGGAAGGATTCGATGCCGGTCGCACTGCCCACCATTTTTCGCTGCGCGTCGTAGTCGGCCCAACTCTCGAAACCGACGATCGAAGCCTGCTCGGCGCGCAGCGAAAGGATCTCG
>DATKRC010000090.1:0-41289 GCA_035532375.1 Acidimicrobiales bacterium | reverse complement strand
TTACAAACTCGACCGAAATTGTGGCTCAACACGTCCGCTCCACGGACAAACGCCCGAGCATCAGAAAGCCACGACTGAGTCTGAGTTTTCGGCTTCGAATTCGTCAACTTCTTCACCCGCGCGGTGGATCCAGGTTTAGGTTACGACTTCCAGGCAGTATTACGCCTAAGAATTCGCGAAAGGGGTAAATTAGACCGGAAGATGTGCCGTAATAGGTCAAGTGAGTAATCAAGGATCAGGTAGTCGCGCAACGATTGTGATTCCTGTATGGAATGCATGGTCGCATACCCGCAAATGTCTCGATTCTCTTCGATCGACCCTGGGGCCGCAGGATCAGGTGGTGGTGGTCGATAACGGATCGACCGACACTACGTCTGCTGAACTCGCCCGTTACACGTGGGTGGATATTGTACACAATTCGACGAACCGGGGTTTCGGCACTGGCTGTAATCAAGGGGCGGCGGCGGCCCGAGGCGACGTGGTGGTCTTTTTGAACAATGACACGATTATGCACGAGGGTTGGCTGAACGAGTTGCTCGCGGCTCTCACCAACTCTGAGGTTGGTGCGGTTGGACCCAGGTCAAACAACGCGAAGGGACATCAACGCGTCGATGCGGCTTCGTACGAGGTCGACAATCCGGATCAGATCAGTGAGTTCGCCCGGACCTGGAGCGCGGTGCACGCCAGCGAGAGTAGTGAATGCGATCAACTCGACGGATTCTGCGTCGCCGTGCGTGCCGAGACCTTTTGGGCAGTTGGTGGATTCGACGAACGGTACGTACTCGGTGGGTTCGAGGATGACGATCTTTGCATGAAGATTCGCGCCGCCAAGTATCGTCTGCGCGTGGCCCATGGCTCGTTCGTTCACCATGTCGGGCGCGCGACCCTTGGTGCCAACGAGGTGGACTGGCCGTACTATCAGTTTGAGAACGAGCGGCGGTTTCGCGAGAAGTGGGGATTCGAGGTGACCCCTCCACCGTGCTTGCTTTCGGTGTGTCTCATCGTGAAGAACGAGGAGCAGATGCTCGCCTCTTGTCTCGAGTCGGTTGCCGACATTGCTGACGAGATCGTCGTGTACGACACCGGTTCTGAGGATCGTACGGTGGCGATCGCCCGCGCGGCGGGCGCGCGGGTCTTCGAGGGTTACTGGGACGATTCCTTTGCACGGGCTCGCAACGCAGCGCTCGAACAGGCTCGCGGCCAGTGGGTCTTCTCAATCGATGCCGACGAGAAGTTCCTGGGCGACCCCGCGACGTTACGAACGCTCCTGGCGGACCAACGTTCGAATGTTGAGGCGTACCTGGTACCGATCGAGAACCTCCACGGCGCCGGTAACGCCCGTTCGGTCCACACGGCGGTCCGGCTCTTTCGACGAAGCTCGGGCACCTGGCGTCACCGACTGCACGAACAGGTTGTCGCCGCCGATGATCCGGATCGGCGCCTTCAGATCGGCTACTTGAGCGGGGCGCGGATTATCCACCGCGGCTACGTTGCCGAGGTGTTTGAGGCGAGGAATAAGGCCGAGCGCAACCTCGTGCTCGCCGAGGCCGCGCTCGACGATCCGGATCTGAGTCCGGCCTACGCCCTCATGAACTACGGTCGTGCCTTGGAGTCGGCTGGACGAAGTGCTGAGGCCGTAGACGTCTTGGGCGAAGCGGCAAAAACTCCGGGAGACTCAGTCACCCAACGTCTGGCCATTACCAACCTGATCTATATCTTGGGTCGGCTGGGACGCTTTGATGAAGCGCTCGCCCAAGTGGACGAACTTCGTCGGGCGTCAGTCAGTCAGATCGCTGCCGACATCGCCGAGGGAAGCGTGAGAATCTCCAAGGGTGACGTCGAAGCTGGACTGGCGTTGTTGGCGCGCGTCCCCCTACGCGGCCGAGATGACGACGGTATGGAGTACTCGGCCCACACGCTCTGTGCGGTGCGCGGAGAAGCGTTGGCGTCGCTCGGGCGCTTCGCAGAAGCGGCCGACCTCGTGCTTGATGCCGTACGCGCGAGTGGTGTGTTGGAGGCGGACTTGAGCGAACTCGTGTCATGGTTGCTCAAGGCAAATCGGTCACCATCGGAGATAGCCGCGGCCCTCGACATTGCGGACCTCATGCCAGTGCTGGGCCGGGTGCTTCGCCAGCCCCCGGAGTTGGCTGATGCGGTGTTGGAGGGAATCTGGACCAGATTCCCGGAGCGACTCGAGCCGTTGGCTGCCGCCGGGAGACTGGGGTCTCGTCTGTCGGTGGCGAGGGCACTCGTGTGGTCCTCGCGACTCCGTCAACGGGGCTTGGCTGGAGCGTGTCCGCTCGTGGCCATGGCGCACAACGGTGATTTGGACCCGCGGGTGCGCATTCTCGCCGGTGCGGCGGCTTTTGGGACCTTCGCGGATCACAGCGTCGTCAACGCTGTGCACGGGGCCCGACGTCAGCTTGATCCACAGGCGCTTCGTGAGTCGACCGAAGAGATCGGGCGGCTCGCCCCCGGGCTCCTGGAGGCCCGTCAGGTTGATGGCGCCGTGGCAGAGGAAGTTCCCGTTGTCGTAAGCGCGGACCCCGATGAGCGGGGACGGGCGGTTTCGGTGGGGACGGTACCCGCGAAGGTGGCTGCGGTCGCGCGCCGAGGCGGTCTCAATGTCGTGGGTCCCTTCGAGAGCACGTTGGTTGAGGGCGACGTCGCCCGACTCCTCGTTTCGGCGCTGCGTAGCCACGGCGTTTCGGTATCAACCACCCCCTACCACGCCGAGGGTCGGTCGGGTCTGGTGGACTGGACTCACCGCGATGAGGGTGACCACCCCTTCGACACCACATTGTTGGTTATTGCCCCGAAGGACTTGGCGAATTACGTGATTGACAATGGCGCGGCCGCGTTCGAGGGGCGCTACATGATTGGCGTGTGGCTCTGGGATTTCGAGACCCCCGCGGAAATCATGAGTACGGTCGCACGCATGGTGCACGAGATATGGGTGCCGTCGGCCTTCACCGCCGAGGCGGTTGCTCAAGCCACCGATCGTAAAGTGATAAAAATGCACCTACCGATCGAGACACACGAGCCGTCGGAGTCAGATGACGCCCGTGGCGAAGACGATTTCGTCTTTCTGGCGCATGTTGATTACGAAACGGGATTCGAGCGACAGAACCCCCTTGGCGTCGTGGCCGCATTTCGTGAGGCCTTTTGCCCGGGGGAGGGTCCGAGGCTGGTCATCGAAGTGGCCCACCCGAAGCGTTATCCCACCGAGCACGCGAGGTTGGTTCACGCGGTTGCGGACAGGTCTGATATCACCGTGCTGGTGGGTGATCACGCGAAGGCGGGGTGGACTCTTGGCGAGGCGCCGGTAGGACGGGCCTGTTTTGTGTCGCTCCATAGAAGCGAGGGGACCGGTTTGGTGCTCTCGCGAGCGATGGCTTGGGGAATTCCAGCGATCGTCACGGACCATTCCTTCGCTGCCGAGATGCAGACCGATCGTGACAGTTTCCGTATTCCGTTTGTACCCGTGGCGATTCCAGAAGGTGAGCGTTGGCGGTCGCCAGAGGGGAAGTGGGCCGAACCTGATCTCGGCCGGGCGACAGAAGCGATGAGGTTGATGGTTAGTCGACCGGTGCTGGCGAGGCATCTCAGTAAGGGCGCACGTGCTCGATGGCGTTGGCTTCTGTCATCGGGTCGGTCTGTTCCGGCGATGGTCGATCGGGTCATGGTCATTGATCGTCAGCGACATGGTGACGGATTGGCGTGGGAAGGCTTGGTGCGGGCCGGCCACGCTGCGGGTTGTTGAAAAAATTCTGTGACCCACTCAACTCTTGCTCGACATGGTCCGTAGGAGAGGGTGGAGCAAGGATGCTCCTTCTTCCTTGAGGAAGAAATAGTCAACAGGAGGACAGATCCCATGTCGGGAATCGATATCACTTATAATGCGGCAGCTGTTAATTCGTACAATAACCTTGACGCAACGAACAGTTCATTGGCATCAATAGTCAGCCAGCTTTCTTCGGGCTTGCAGATCCAGACGGCTGCGGACAATCCCGCAGGGTACGTGATCGGCCAGTACCTGCAAGAAGAAGCAAATGGTTACACCCAGGCAATCAATAACGTGCAAACCGCGGTGTCGGTGCTTCAGACCGCCCAGGGTGCGCTCGGCCAGGAGGCCTCAATCCTCCAGACCATGAACAGCCTGGCCACCCAGGTGGCCAACGGTGGTACCCAGACCACCACCACGCTGGCGGCCTCACAATCAGAGTTTGCCTCACTGCAGAATGAGCTCGACCAGATCTCGGCGAGCACTAACTACGGTGGGACTGCTCTTTTGAACGGATCGTACACGGGTGAAGTCTTCCAGGTGGGTCCGTATAACACGGCGAGCGACCAGATCACGATTTCGATTGCGTCGTCGAGTTCGGCCAGTCTTGCTGTCAACACTGCTTCAGTAAGCATCGGAACGGTGACCGCGGCCCAGGCGGCCATGACCGCGGTGCAGGCGGCCATCTCGACTGTTGCACTCCAAGCGGCCAGCGTGGGTGCGAGCCAGAACCAGATGACCTCGTTGGCGGCGAACCTGGGCACCGCCCAGCAGAACATCCAGGCGGCGCACGCCAACCTGGTCGACGTGAACGTCGCCTCGGCGACGACGCAGTTTGCCTCACTGCAGATCCTGGAACAGGCGGGTATGTCGGTGCTGTACCAGGCACAACACCTCCCCAGTCTGGCGCAGAAACTACTCCAGTAAGTCAGTCGGTACTCCGGGGCCTTGGGGCCCCGGAGTACCGGGCTCTCGCTTCGTGGAGGGGCGCCCGCGCCGGGTAACGGTGCGGTGCGCCCCTCGCGGGGTGGAGATTGAATTGTTTAGCGTCGGATACGTGTCCACGAATGGAGAGTGGCGGAAATGGCAACACCAGTAAGTTTTGGCGGACTTTCGTCGGGTCTTAACACCACCCAAATCATCAGCGCCGAGATGGCGATTTTCGAGGAGCCACTGAAGGTATTAGAGTTCCAGCAGGGGGCGCTCAATGCGCAGATTACGGATTATCAGACTCTTAACTCGCAATTGTTGGCGTTGCAACAGGCGAGCGATGCTCTCTCTAATCCGATAGCCTACGATCAGGCATTTTCGGTCGCTTCGACGAATTCTGCGGTCGCGACCGGCACGATCACTTCGGGCAGCGATGTCGGCTCGATCACCTTCGCGGTGGATCAACTGGCCACCGGGTCGACCCAGATATCGGCCGGCACCGTGTCGGCGACGAGTGACGTGGTCGCCTCGGGGAACTATCTGGTGGGCTCGGGCGGGGCCGCTTTGGGTATACAGTCATTTAACGGCACGTCGGGGATTGCGGCCGGGAGTCACACCATCAGTGTCACCCAAGCATCCGCTGGCGCTAGCGTCACGGGCAGCACTCCGCTGGCGGCGAGCACGTCGATCACTTCGACCAATGACACCATTACCGCGACGGTGAACGGCACCGCGACGACCGTGACCATTGCGGCGGGTACCTACACCCCGACGCAGTTGGCCCAGGCGGTAACCCAGGCGTCGGGCGGCACCCTGAATGCGTCGCTCAATTCGAGCGGAGACCTGACACTCGCCACCACCCAACAGGGTTCGAGCGCGTCATTGCAGATCACCGGGGGCACGGCGCTCAGTAGCCTGGGACTCGCGACGGGCTCGCTGGTGTACGGGACCGACGGGATCATCAACGTGGACGGCACCGTGAACACGATCACGAATATCGCTGGAACCGGCACGACCCAGGTCGCCCTCACCTCAGGGACCGGCGGCACGATCACGGCGAATCTCTCGGGCAGCTTGAATCTTGGCAGCATGACCGCTCAAAACGTCTCGGTGGGTAACGGTTCGCTTGCGTCGGTGGTGACCGCCATCAACGGGGCGAATGCCGGGGTTACCGCGACCGCGCTCCAGGTTGGCACGAACCAGTACGCGCTTGAGGTCACGTCGTCGAAAACTGGATTGGCCGGCGCGGCCACGATTGACATTTCGGCGTTTTCCGCCTCGTCACTCGGGACCATGCAGACAACGACGGCGGCTCAGGACTCCATTGTTTCGGTGGGCGGCGTTGGTGGACGTCAAGTGACCTCGTCGACCAACAACGTGACGGGACTGCTTCCCGGCGTGACGGTGAATCTCGCACAGGTGAGCAGCACTGCGGTAACGCTGAACGTCTCGGCCGACGGGACCAAGATGGCCACTCAGGTTCAGGCACTGGTCACTGCCGCCAACACTGTGCTCTCGACGATTGCGGCCGACACGGCGTATAACCAGTCGACTGGCGTCGCCGGCCCCCTCAACGGTCAAACGTCACTTAACTTCTTGACCCAGAAGGTGCTGTCGATCGTGGGCAACGCGATCGGCTCGTCAGCGGCCGGATCCGACGGCACCGTCGGGGAATCCGCCGGGCTGGCGGTCACCTCGACGGGCACGATCACGTTTAATCAGAGTGCCTTCGTCTCCGCCTACGACGCGAACCCCACTGCGGTCCAGTCCATGTTCACCATGGGGGGCACCTTCACCGCGGCGAGTTCGAGTTACGCCGGCCAAGTCACGGTCGCGGGCGCCAGTGACGCCACGACGCCTGGCAACTACGCCGTCTCGATCAGTCAGTCGGCGGCGCAGGCGGTCGACACCGGCTCGGTGGCGTTCAGTTCGACCACCTCGACGTTGGCGTCCGCCGAGAGCTACACGGTGACCTCGGGTGCGAGCACCATGACGTACGCGGCCACTGCTGGTGAGAGCATCTCCGCGGTGGTCACCGGAATGAACAGCGCGCTCGCCGCTGCCGGTATCAATGCCTCGGCCTCGTTGACCAGCGTGTCGGGTTCTTATCACGTCCAACTCAGTTCCGCCAACTACGGTTCAGCGGCCGCTTTTAGCGTCAGCGCCTCGGGCACCGATCAACTCGGCCTCACCACGGCGGGCACTACCTACTCCGGGACCGATGTCGCGGGGACCATCAATGGTGTGGCGGCCACGGGATCTGGGCAGATGCTGTCACTCGTCAATGCATCGAATCCCGCGAACGGTCTGGTCCTCCAGGTGACGACGCCTGGTATCACGACGTCGACTTCGCTCGGAACGGTCAATTACAACCCTGGTCTCGCCCAGGGTTTGGGGAATTTTTCCGATCAGGCGACGATGGGTCCAGGTGGACAGATACCGGCGAGCATTAGTAATTTGACCAATACGCTCACCAACGTCACGAGCGAAATTACCCTGCAGAAGCAGTTGGTTGCCACACAGCAAGCGATGCTGAGCAGAGAGTTCTCCAATATGGAGGCGGTGCTGGTGCAGCTCACCTCGGAGAGTAAGTTTCTGTCCAACTACGCGTCCTCGTCCTCGTCATCCCTCTTCTCTTCCGGCGCCACGCTGAACGCGGGTTAAGGCGAGGGCGTGTTGATGTCTGCTCGAAATCCCGCCCTCGCTTATCAGGACCACGCGATCCAGACCGCGGACGGACCTCACCTCTTGATCATGATCTGTGAGCGCTTGACGGCCGACATCGATCGGGCTGAGGTTGCCATCGAGACGGCTGACTACGAGGCCGCGAATGAGAATCTGCAACACGCCCAGCGTTGCGTGCGGGTGCTGCGTAACGCCCTCGACCCCGATGGGTTTAAGGGCGGAAGCGAGTTGTTGTCGGTGTACGCATTTCTCGAGCAGCGCCTCGTCGAAGCGAATTTGAAGAAGGACATTGTGTTGGTACGCCAGTGCGGTGAAACGTTCCGTCCAATTCACGAGGCGTGGCAGAAGGCGGTGAGTTTGAATGAACACAACGACCTCATCGCCCACGTGGGCTAACTATCTCGTCGAAATGTCGAGTTATCTCTCGGCGGTACGTCGGGCCGCTGAGGTGGGGACCGAATTTCCTCTCGCGCCACCCGCGCGTCCTACTGGTTCCTGCCCCGAGGACTACCACGATGAGGTTCGCCAACTCGCCGACACCTGTGATCAGTTGGTGGTTCAGGTGTCGGTTCGCATGACGACTATTACGAATCGACCACCCGCGACGCGTCAAAGTCCCCATCAAAAGCGTCCTTTCGCCAGTTACGTCGATACCGACATTTGACGGACTAATCGGTAGTTGACGTCTCGAGTTGCTCGCACCTTGCGTCGTCCCTCAACCTTGATGTCGCGTCGCCCTACAACTCCCCCTTGATTCGTCGCCGCGTGGCGCACCAGGCGGATCAGGATCTCCATTTTGTAACGATGAGTATGACGAGCGTTGCGTTGGGTGCGTCGCGTGACCAGGTTGCTCGTCGCGGTTATCGTAGGAGTTGAATGACTTCACCGGGTACAACCGGAGAGATCGACGGTGTTGCTGGCATCGATTTCAGTCGAGCCTGCAGTATCGAACCTCGTAACGCGGCGGTGAAGTGCAGTGGGCACGTGGCCGTTCGATTGGAAGTCTCTCGGTTGGTTGCTGATCGTACGTCGGGCAAGAAGTAAGAAGCTTGCAGCCCCCCTCAACTCTCTTGGCACGTGGGCCGTAATTAACCACGAGCAGGGATCGCTCAGCATTAGGGCCAGGATGGTTGAACCCCAAGAGCAGAGCGAGGAGTGCCGCAATGGCTGACGCCACCGATTCCATCGGGATCCTGCAATTCGCCCTCGACGCCGTTGTAAATCAACAGCAGGTGATCGCGAACAACATCGCGAACCAGGACACACCGGGCTTCCAGGCCAGCCAGGTCTCGTTCCAGTCCTCGTTGGCCCAGGCATTGAGTCAAGGGGGCAACGCCGTGACGACGGTGACGCCCGAAAACCTGGCCTCGGGGGCCAACGGGAACAACGTTTCCATGCCCACTGAGATGACTCTGTTGCAGGAGAACAATCTCGAGAATATGACGGTGGCGAACTCGCTTAGTGCCCAGTTCGCGATCATTTCAGCCGCAATTACCGCCTAGGGAGTCCCATGAGTTCTATTTGGAGTGCCATTGATATTGCGGGAACGGGCGTCAATGTCGATCAAACGTGGATTGATACCATCGGGGGCAACATCGCCAATATGAATGACGCGGTGACCCCCGGTCAACCCGTGTACCAGGCGCAGTACGTCAGCGCCGGCCAGTTGGTCGCGCCATCGGGTGTGCTGGGTCAGAGCGTGGACGCTGGGGTTCAGGTCAACGCCGTGGTCCTGGGTTCCGCGACGGGACAGATGCAATACGATCCGACCAATCCGCTCGCCAATAAGAAGGGCGAAGTGGAATATCCGGTCGTGGACCTCGGAAGCGAGATGACCAATCTCGTCCAAGCCCAGTCGTCCTATCAGGCCAACGCCAAAGTCATGTCAACCGCCAAGAGCGCCTACGAGGCGATTCTCAACATCAAGGCATGATGATTCCCGCCATCCCCCCCATCAGTTCAGCGGTGTCCGCGGGTGCGGTGCCAGGGACGACGCAAGGTGCGAGCGCTGGCGCCGCGTCGGGTTCGTTTCAGAACCTACTGGGCCAGGCCATTGACTCTTTGAACGGCGTGACGAATAACGCAACGAATATCTCGTTGCAGGCTGCCGCGGGTACTGCCACCGTCGCCGACGCCACCGTCGCTTCGACCGTGGCCAGTCTCGACACGCAACTGGCGAGTGCGTTAGTCAGCAGAGCAGTCGCCTCCTTTAGCACCATCATGAACATGCAGGTCTAATCTCGTGGCCCTCGCCCTCTTCTCCGGCGATACTTTCAATGGCGTGCGAACCCGTGCTCGCTCGGTACTCGCGGGTTTCACGCTCGGCCAGAAGGCGATGACCGTGCTCGCAGTCGTGGGCCTGGTGGTGACCGTGGTGTTTTTCATGCGCGTTGAGGCCCAGCCAAATTTTCAACCGCTTTTCACGAATCTCCAGAATGCCGACGCTGGCGCGGTGGTCGCTCAATTGACTACAGCGAAGGTTCCGTACGAATTGAGCAACGGGGGGGCTACGGTCCTGGTGCCCGCCAACCTGGTCAATCAAGAGCGCGTCGCCCTGGCCGAGCAGGGCCTACCGAACTCGGGCACCGTGGGCTTCTCTAATCTGGAGAAGAGTGGAATCACAACCTCCCAATTCGTCCAGCAAGTCGAGTATCAGCAGGCGCTGGAGGGGCAACTCCAGCAAACCATTGAGTCCATCCAGGGGATTCAGTCGGCGCAGGTGAATCTGGTCATCCCCGCGCAGAGTTCATTCGTTGTTGGCAATCAACCGGCGACCACCGCTTCGATTCTCGTTGACCTGACGCCCGGTACTACGTTGAGCTCAGAGCAGGTGCAGGCCATCGTGCACCTGACCGCGTCTGCGACACCGGGACTGTCGGCGTCGGGTGTCACGGTAGTGGACAATCACGGTGACGTGCTTTCGCTCAAGGGCGCGTCCAGTGGGGTGGGAACGTCCGATAGTCAACAGACCACCGCGTACGATAACCAATTGGCCAGTGCGATCGAGGGACTGTTGAACCGAGCGGTGGGGGTGGGCAACTCCGTGGTCCAGGTTCACGCGTTGCTCAATTTCGATCAGCAGAGCACGACGACCAAGGGTCTCCAGATGAATGCCAAGGGCCAGGTGATTGTCGCCCCGACGGCTCAGACCACCTCCAGTCAGAGTTACACGGGCGCCGGGACGCCGCCGTCCGGGGTGCTCGGCTCCGGCGCGCCACCGGCGGCGACCGGAGCGAGCGGCAAGTACACCTCAACCAGCAGTCAGGTGACCAACGCAGTGGGTGAAGTGACCCAGACGATCAGTCAGGCGCCCGGTCAGGTCGTGAAGACCTCGGTAGCGGTCCTATTGAACTCCGACGCGAAGATCAAGGTGAGTCAGACCAAAGTCAAGGCCCTGGTCACTGCGGCCGCGGGACTGAGCGTGGCCAACGGCGACCAGCTCGTGGTGACCTCGATGAAGCTCGCCAAGATCACTGCGATCCCGTCGAGCGCACTCTCGGGCGGATCCGGTTCGCCATTGATCCAACTCATCGAGCGTGCGGCTGAGGTCGTCGGG
The DNA here is from genome assembly GCA_035532375.1 of Acidimicrobiales bacterium. GTDB lineage: Bacteria > Actinomycetota > Acidimicrobiia > Acidimicrobiales > RAAP-2 > RAAP-2. Next base: position 30,334 of record DATKRC010000090.1, on the reverse strand, counting down.
TTGGTGTTGCTCATCCTCGGGATGTTCTTCTTCGCGCTTCGTGCGTCGCGACGTACGAGTTATGACGAGATTCAGGTGTCGGAGTTCACCCAGACAGCGCCTCGGGAACTCACCTCGGACAATGCACCGCGCGCCCCCATTGAATTACCCGTGACACGAATGCCATCCACTCTCGGGCCCGCTCCCGACGCGGTGCTGACCCAAGTGAGCAATTACATCGAACAAAGCCCCACGGACGTGGCGCGATTGCTGCGCGCGTGGGCCAGCGAGCACGACTCGGAGTTGGCGTGAGCGGTGGAACCGACCAGGTGGAGTGGGCGACGGTGACGACCGCGGATGCGCCGATAAACCCGGGTCCCGGTGCCGAGCCGTTCGTCCCTCGATCGGCGGTGCGGCTTACGAGCCAACAGAAGGTAGCGGTGCTCTTGGTTCATCTGGGCACTCACCGAGCCGCCCCGGTGCTGAAAGAAATGAGCGATGAGGAGGCGATCAATCTCAGTAAGGAGATGGTCGGACTACCTGCCCTTACTTCCGCCATGGTGGTGGACGTACTCGCCGAGTTTATGGACCGGATTGGTCAGTCCGAGTTGATGGGCCAAGGTGGTCTCGAGTTGGCTCGATCATTTCTACAGGAGCGCCTGGGCCAGACCCGAGCACAAGAGGTGATGGACCAATTTGAGGGTCAGCACGCCGCGAGCCCCTTGTCGGGGCTCTTGCGTATCGATCCTCAGCAGGCGCTCGCGGTGCTCGGAGGGCAGCAGCCCCAAGTGGTGGCGGTACTGTTGGCTTACCTGCCCCCCGAGGACGCGGCCAACCTGCTAGGTGTTCTCGAGCCCGCCTTTCGGGTGAAGGTCGCCAAGAGAATTGCTCAACTCACCCGCGTGGATCCTGTCGCTATCCGCCAGGCCACTTCCTTGTTCGCCGAGAAACTCCGTGGCGCTCAGGCTGGTGGGCCCACCACGATAGCCGGCGGGACGACGACCATGGCCGAAATTCTCAATCATTCTGATCGCTCTATAGAGCAGCAAGTACTACGTGAGCTCGAAGCGGAGGATCAGGGACTCGCCGAGCAGATACGGGCCAAGCTCTTCACCTTTGACGACGTGATCAATCTCGATGACAAGTCTCTTCAGCAGATCTTTCGCACGTTGGATGCGCCGACGTTGGCGCTCGCGATGAAAGAGCCCCGCCTCTCGCCCGAAGCGGTCACCAAGATACGCAGCAATCTCTCCGAGCGGGTCATCGCCATGGTCGACGAGGAGCTTGAGGTGATGGGTACGGTGCGTGGTGCCCAGATCAACGCCGCCCAGGCAGCCGTCGTTCGCGCAGCTCGTCAACTCGACGCTGACGGGATCATCATTATTGCGCGAGATGATGAGGTCGTCGCGTGAGCGCCTTCAACGGTTCGGATCAGCCGACGATGCTGGCGCGAGGGCTGCGCCGACTCAGTCACTCGACGGCGGTACCAACAATCTACGCGAGTCTTGACGTGCAAGTTGATTCGACCGAGTCCCAGCGGGCGGAGGCTGAGCGCCGGGGGCATCAAGACGGCTACGCCGAAGGGTTGGCACGGGCGCTCGCGGAGACCGAGTTGACGAGACAAGAGGAGTCCCAGCGAGTTGCGACGGCCCTGGAGGCGCTCGCTCGAGCGGTCGTCGTCGTGCAAGAGGCGAACGTTCGCTTACGGTCTGAGATTCAGACGGCGGCTCCCGGGCTCGCGTTCGCCTTGCTCGAGCAGTTGTTGGCTCGTGAGTTGGAGGTGGCGGTCAATCCTGGGCGCGAGGCCCTCGTGCGGGCACTCGCCATGGACGAAGGAACCACGCCAGCCACCGTGCGGATGAACCCCCGGGATGTTGAGCAACTCGGTGACGTTGCTGCGTTAAATCTCGGTAGAGAGGTGCAGGTGGTGCCAGACTCCACCATCGAAGTCGGCGGGGTGCTGGTAGAGATTGGTGACGTGACCCTCGACGGTCAACTCAGCACCGCTCTCGAGCGCGTGAGGTCGGTCTTGGTGGTCGGCGGTGGGCTGGGGGTGAGCGATGACCGGGCTGCTTGACGGCGTGAGCGAGCCAGCGCTTACGGCGGCGCGTCCGCGACGTTATGGCCGCGTGACGAAAATGGTTGGCATGTCCATCGAGGTGGCTGGCATCTCTGCGGCCATTGGTGATGGTCTCATGTTGCTACCGGGTGATGACCAGATATTGGCTGAGGTGGTGGCGCTGCGGGAGGACCGCGTGGTGTGTCTGGCGCTCGCCGAGACCACCGGTCTTCGTTCGGGAACGCGAGTGATTGCCACGGGAGGACCGCTCTCGATACGCGTGGGTCCGGAATTACTAGGTCGAATTCTCGACGGGACGGGTCGGCCGATCGACGACGGTCCGAGAATCGTGGGGAGCGAAGTCTCGGTTGGAGGGCAGCCCCCGCATCCATTACGACGAGGCATGGTGACCGAGCAATTATCGCTCGGTGTTCGGGTACTCGATGGTCTGATTCCGTGCGGGAAGGGTCAGCGACTCGGCATCTTCGCCGGCTCGGGTGTCGGCAAGTCGTCATTGATGTCGATGATCGCTCGGGGTACCTCCGCCGAGGTGTCCGTGGTCGCTCTCATTGGCGAACGCGGTCGTGAGGTTGCCGAATTCGTCGAGCGCGATCTCGGTCCCGAGGGATTGGCGCGGTCAGTCGTTGTGGTGGCAACCTCGGACGCCCCAGCGGTCATGCGAATTCGAGCGGCCTTCACCGCGACTCGGATCGCCGAGTGGTTCCGAGATCAGGGTAATGACGTCGTGCTCATGATGGATTCGGTCACTCGATTCGCAATGGCCCAACGAGAGGTCGGGTTGGCGGCGGGTGAGCCGCCGGCGACGCGGGGCTACCCGCCGAGCGTTTTTGGAATGTTGCCGCGTCTGCTCGAGCGGACCGGCCTCGGCGAGCGGGGATCGATTACGGGCCTCTACACAGTGCTGGTCGAGGGTGACGACATGAACGAGCCGATCGCCGATACCGCCCGGTCCATCCTTGACGGCCACATTCAGCTCTCGAGGGCTCTGGCGGAAGCGAATCACTATCCCGCCGTTGACGTGCTCGGTTCGATCTCGCGAGTGGCCCCGGCGGTAGCTTCGCCGGAACAGTTACGGGCCGGAAGTGTCGTGCGTGAGCTGTTGGCCGCGTGGCGTGACGCCAAGGACCTCATAGAGATCGACGCCTACGTCGCCGGAACTAATCCCGTTGTCGATCGATCTCTGGCTCTGAAACCGACCATTGACGCTTTCTGTCGTCAATCGATGAACGTCGTGACCGATCTGCATGGCGCGCGCGAGGCCCTGGTGGCGATGGTGAATGGCGAGGTGGCGAACTCGTGAAGGCCTACCGTTTCTCCCTGCACACTGTCCTGCGAATTCGCGGCCTGGAGGAACGGCTCGCGCGCGAACGACTCGTCGTGGCGTCACGCGCCGTCCACCAAGCCGAGGATACGCATCGCGCGCGCGAGGTCGTTCTGGCGCAACTCGTGGCACCCCCGGGTGTGGTCACCATGAACGAACTTCACTGGGTAGCCGATCAGGCCGCGCGACAAGCCGAACGGATCCTTTCGAGCCGTCAGGCACTCATCGACGCCGCGCTGGCGCGTGACGAGGCCCGCCGAGCGTGGTACGCGGCGCGCCAGCGCGCCAGCGTGCTTGAGCGACTTCAGGCGCAAGGGCTGGCACGGTGGAAGGAAGAGGTGCAACGTAAGATGGGTCTTGAGTTGGACGATCTCACTAATGCTCGACATGGGTACGTCGGAGCGTCGCAATGACAACTGGATCAGTTGAGCTGAATGCGATTCAACGGGCGTTGAGCGATATGCAGAGTGCCGCTGGCGTGCCAAGCGCCGGGACGCCGTCTCCGATATCGAGCAGTTCGTTCGCCACGACCCTGGCCCAGGCGACCAATGATCTTTCGAGTGGTGGTGGCCTTGCGACAACGAGCGACCCCCTCTTCATCGGGATGCTGAATGCTTCGACGACCTTCGCACCAATGGGGGTTCCGTCTCTGGCTGGTGGCTCCGCCGGAGAGCTCAGCCTGATCGCTCTGCTGGTCTCGGCGCAGCAGGGCACCGGGACGAGTGCGTCGTCAACGTACGCCCCTGTGGCGAGGGTCTCGACACCGACACTGATCTCGACCCCGATCGTTCAGGGGCCGTCGGGGACCGGCGGGATAACGGGTGGTGACGTGGTGCACGTGGCGACTCAGTACGAAGGTACCCCCTACCTCTGGGGTGGAACTTCGCCAAGGGGTTTCGACTGCTCGGGTTTCGCGCAGTACGTCTACGCCCAGTTGGGGGTTTCGTTGCCTCGTACCAGTGAAGAACAGGCGATGATTGGGACGCCCGTGTCGTCGCTGAGCAACGCCCAGCCGGGAGACTTGCTCTTCTTCGCCGGCTCTGATGGTACGGCCAGTTCACCCGGCCACGTGGGGATCTACATGGGCAATGGCGAGATGATCGACGCCCCGTACACGGGGACCACGGTCCAGGTGCAATCCCTCGCCACTGCCGGGCCGGTCGTGGCCATTCGTCGCGTGCTGGCGTCGGGAGTGGCGGGAGCGGCCCAGTGATGAAGCGCTACGACCCCGTGTCACGCTGTGGTGTCGCGATCATCTGGACGCGTAAGACGTTGGCTTCGTGCGCTGCGACTGGGCTGGGGTTCTGGTCAACTCGACTCTCTCGGTATGCAGTGATCACGCGGGGGAGCGACGCGTGATCGGGGTCACGGACACGATCGGTGCTGCACCGTCCCTCGCTGGCGTGACGCGTGCTCCTCTGGTTGCACCAGATGGGACGCCCGACGCTACCTCTGGTCCGGCACAACCCTTCGATGAAGTTCTCTCGGGAGCCGCACACGAGATCGTCGACAAGCGGGAGTCGTCGAACGATGCGAAGTCGTCGTCACTTAAAGATCAGCGCCCGCCGTCAACTTCGAAGAAGCCAATGGCTCCCGACACGTCAAGCGTGCCAATGGCGATGGTGGCGCCAGACCCGTTCATCCCGATCGCCACCGTTCCGACCGTTCCCGTCACCTCATTCACCACCGAAGTGACTGTCGGTGGTGATCGGTCCGCGACCGGGTACGCCGTGAGAGAGGTGACGGCGCCAGCGGTGCATGGGGAGTCCGGAACCACGACACCCGTTCATGGCGGTGACGTAGGCGATCCTCTTGTGAAGTCGCGAGTATCTTTCTCCACGGGCGCTCGTACGGAGAGTGGAGTTTCACGACTACCGTCGTCACCGTCATTCGATGAAATCTCCTCTATTTCGGTCGACGCGAAATCTGTCCCCGCCGGTACGGAGTCTTCTCTCGTCGTCACGAAACAGAACTCGACCTCCGTCTCTGCACAGCCTGGCGTCAAAGTTGTTGTCCTCGATGAAAGTGGGACCCGTGCGACAACAGTTACGCCGCCTCAGGTTGCGACGTCAGATAATGGGCGGAAAATCTCAGTCGGGGGTTCGACGAGAGACGACGTGCGGCCAGCATCGATGCCCAACCAGTCACTCACTGATGGAATCCAGAGAAAGTACTCGAACTCAACGGTGATGAATTCGCGCCACGCCGCACCCTCCCCACGAGTTCCGGACACCTCGGTTCAAGTCGTGCCGGGGTCGCACGAGTCACTAGGAATTTCTGCTGACCTTGCACGTTCTCCACTCATGGCGAATCCGAGCGCGTCGGCCTCGTCGAGTGACTCCACTTCGGTAATGGGGATGGGCACGTCCGAGGGGTCTGGAGCGAGCACCACTGGCGCCGTGCGACCAGCGCTCTCGTCGCTCGATGTGGGAGGACTGGCAGAAGCAATTTCTCGCCCCCTTGCTGACGGGAACGGGGGCTACACGGTGGTGGTGGCCATGCATCCAGCGGAGCTCGGACAGTTGCAGGCGGTGATGTCGTTGCGCGGGAACGATCTTCAGGTCCTGATCACCCCGCACAGTCAAATGGGCCACGACGCCCTCGTTCACGCCGTCGACACACTCAAAAACGAGTTGACTCGTGGCGGGGTGAATGTGAACGTCACTTTGCGCGACCCCGAGTCGCACTCGGGGAGCGACGATCGACATCGGCCGACTGTGATGCTTGACGAGTCAGTCGATGGAGAGTCCGTCTCAACGCAGTCCCCTTCGTCCGCCTTAACGTCGAGCCAGATCCACTTGATCTTATGAACCGAGAGAGCCGAGGGAAGAAGATGAAGGCATTCGTGATCGTGGAGGTTAACGATGGTATGGGATCGATTCATGCTTCGGCGGACGCTACCTTCCCGTTAACGCATGGGCGCTTCGCTGCCCACGTGGATACGGGCTGCGAGGCTTCACCTGCGACGCAGTTCGTGTCACCACGGGTGAACTCAAGAATGATTCGCGTACTCCTTCCGCCGGCCACTCAATTCTCGAATCGAATGGGTCGTTATGGGAGTGGGCAGTTCCTTTTCGGGAACGGGGGCTACGTGAGCGCGCTCAAGAATGTCGAAGGTTCGGCGTCGCAAGTCAACCAGGAGATCCTGGCGCGCATGTGTCGCCGGTCCGCTATCGATCACTCGCCGTTGGCGACGCTAGGTACCCTTCCGCAGTGCATTCGTCTCACCACCCCCATTAATTAATTCGCCACCCTCACCAATGAAAAGGAGCCTTACCATGACCATGTCGACTAGTTCCACCAGTAGCTCAACGATTCCCGTTGGGGATATCACGCCGACGACGAGTACGACGGGCACCGCTAGTCTCTTGCAAGCGAACACCTTCCTTAGTCTGCTCGTGTCTGAATTGAAGTATCAAGATCCCATGTCGCCAACCGATTCGGCGAGCTTCATGAGCCAGCTCGCCCAACTTTCCCAGGTTGAGCAACTTCAGACCGTGGCTTCGTCATCAAAGATTGCCGCCGCCGCTTCTTTGATCGGTAAGTCCGTCACGGGAGTCGATATGAATGGGAACGTGATCACCGGTACCGTGACCGGTGTGACCAATGGATCGAGCGGTCCGACCTTGGACGTGGGAAGCAACGTGATTGACCTCTCCGCCGTAACCCAGATCGGGATCGCCTAGGTACTTAGGACGATCCGAAACCAGCCCGCCGTAGTTCAACCACTGTTTTTTTACCCGCAACGCCGACTACAACCACAACAACCAAAGGAGCCATTATGACCAGCCGCTCTCTCGGAGCTGCCGCTTCGGGCATCGACACCATGCAGACCTATCTCGACACGATTGGCAATAACATCGCCAATTCCGAGACCGACGGGTTCGCATCGCAAACCGCCCAATTTTCCGACATGCTCACCGAACAACTTCAGCCCGCCGGCGCAGCGATCGGCAGTACGCAGGCCAGTACGAACCCGTCGGCGATCGGCGCCGGTGTCGAGGTGTCGGCTATTCGAACGAACTTCTCGCAGGGTGCGGTGATACAGACCGGAGTCCCGAGCAACGTGGCGATTGAGGGGAACGGCTTCCTGGTCGTGAGTCAAGGTGGCCAGACCTACTACACCCTCAACGGCAATCTGCAACTCGACGCCAACGGTCATCTGGCCACCAACAGCGGGGGTCTCGTCGACGGCTGGGCTCCCGGTCAGCCAACCACCAGCGCACCCGGTCCTCTCAGCATTCAACTCGGATCGACCGGACCCGCGACGCAGACGCAGAACGTTGTGCTGGGGGGGAATCTTGCCTCGAATCCTACGGGTCCGGTGACCGTCACCACGACGATCTACGATTCGCTCGGTGATGCGGTTCCCGTCACCCTAACGCTCACCCCTACCCTTAACTCGAGTGGTACCGCGACGCAATGGGCCATGCAGGGCACCGTGCCGGGCGCGGCGTCGCCTTTGTGGGCGACCCCTCCGACGCTGGTGTTCTCGAGCAGCGGTCAGTTGTCTACGGTGAACGGGACCGCGGTTGGCACCGGTCAGACCAGCGTCCCGGTCACCACCTTGCCATCCAACTACTCCTTCCCTACAGGGAGCACTCTGGCCTTTGATTTCCCAGCCGTGGGCTCGTCGACGGCGGTGACCCAATTCGCTGGCAGTGAGACAATGGCGGTCACGTCACAAGACGGCAACGCCGCTGGGGTTCTCGGGTCGTACTCGATCGGGTCCAACGGTGTGATTACCGGGGCCTACTCAAACGGGGGCAGCAAGGCCCTGGGAACGGTGGCGTTGGCGCAATTCGCCAACGTCGAGGGCTTGAGCAATATTGGCCAGACGTACTTCGCCAGCTCCGTCGCGTCGGGCAAGCCGCAAGTCGGTCAGCCCGGTTCGAACGGTCTGGGTACTCTCCAGGGAGGGGCCGTCATTGGTTCGAACGTCGACCTGGCGACGGAATTGACCCATTTGATCGAAGCGCAGACGGCCTATCAGGCGAACACCAAAGTAGTCACCACCAGTGATACTGCACTGCAGTCACTGATGCAGATGCCGTAGTCCTCCACCGAAGTTCCAGCACCTACTCAATTCCTAAGTTGAATGAGTCGTTAACGAAGGGGTGGTTATATCCCTTTTTTGGGAACGGAGCGAACGTGATTGAAGTGAAGAAGCTCGATGGTTCGGCGATGTACCTGAACGAGGATCTGATCGGGCGAGTTGAATACGCGGCGAGTGGTCAGTCCGCGGTCCATCTGCTCGATGGCGGTCACGTGATCGTGGCGAACGACCCCTTGGTCGTCGTCGGATTGATTCGCGCGGAGAAGGTGGCGCTGCTCCGTCGAGTGCTGCAGGGACCCGAGGCTACGCTGCCCCCACCGGAGACGGAGCACAGCGTGACGCGATTAAGCGAGGTGCGGGGTCAATGACTCCCGGGGGGATACTGCTCTCTCTACTCGCGGTGTTCGGCGCCATGACGATGGATCACGGGGACGTGACGTCGCTCTTCAAGTTGTCCTCACTCCTCTTGGTCGTCGGTGGTTCCCTCGGCGCGTCAATGGCCGGGTTCTCGCTGCGTCAGTTGAAGCCAGTGCCGCGAGCGGTGCTTATCGTGCTCAAGCCTCGTAAGGGACCCGATACGCGCGAGACGATCAACACGCTCGTGTCGATCGCACGGGAAGCGCGCTCGAATCCTCTTATTCTCGAGCAACTCGAAACTGATGATATTTTCATGAAGAAGGGTATCCAGCTCATTGTGTCGACGTCGGACCCCGAGCGAGTGCACGAGTTGCTGTCCGCCGAGATCGACGGGCTGCGCGAACGCCATCAGACGGCGACGAAGTTCTTTGCCGACATGTCGGGATATTCGCCGACTTTCGGCATTATCGGGACGGTCATTGGTTTGATCGGGGTACTGGGTCAGTTGAGTTCGCCCGGCAAACTCGGACCAGAGATCGCGTCCGCTTTTACGGCGACGTTGTGGGGTGTGATGTTGGCCAACGCGGTCTGGTTGCCGATCTCGAATAAATTTCGCCGTCTCACTGAAGAAGAGGTCACGTTCCGCGAGATGGTGGTGGTTGGTCTGCTTACGATGCAACTGAACGCGTCGACTACGGAACTGAAGGATCGTCTAGAAGCGTTTCTTTCGCCCAAAGAGCGTAATGGCGGGCCGGCTCGGGTGTCGCTCGAATCGCCAGAAGCGGCGGCGTGATCATGGCGGGTGCGACCAAGGGAGGCAACGCTCACCGGCGAGCCAATCGGCGTCACGGGGATCGACGGGGTGATCACCATGATGGTAATGCGGAGCGATGGTTGCTGACGTACTCGGACTTGATCACCCTGCTGCTCGTCCTGTTCATCGTCCTCTTTGCCATGTCCAAAGTCAGCCAGGCAAAATATCGTGAGTTCAAGCAATCCATGACGCACGCCATACTTTCGGACACGCCGCACGGCACAACGAAACTGCACAGCAAGAGCTCAGCGAGCTTGATGGCTACCCGTCGACTCCAGAAACTCAAGCGTGAGTTGAGCGCCGCACTGAAAGCCCGGGGGCTACTGGGTGACGTCACGCTCAGCATCAGATCGTCGGGACTGGTAGTGGGACTGGTGGCCGACTCCACCTTCTTCGTCACCGCCTCTGCCAACCTGTCACCGGTTGGCGTGGAGATCGTCAACGCGTCGGCCAGCGTGTTCAAGGGTTACTCGAACGCCATCGAAGTCGCCGGCTATACGGACAACCGATCAATCTCGGGCGGGCTGTATCCGAATAACTGGGCGCTGTCAGCCGCTCGAGCCAGTGCGGTGGTGGTGCGCATGACGCAGATCGACGGAGTGAGCCCCTCGCGGGTGATCCTGCTTGGTTATGGTCAGTATCATCCGGTCGGCTCCAACGCGACTGCGTCGGGTCGAGCGGAGAATCGAAGAGTTAACATCATCGTCAAACCTGCGAGCAAGTTCGGAACATGATGTGCCTTTACTGCGAAAGAGAGTGTGATGCCCCGGTCTGAGAAGGTTGTACGAAGTCATGATTTTCGACGCACCGACTTGCTCGAGCGTGTCGATCTCCAGGCGATACAGGGATTACTTGAGGGATTCACTCGCTCGGCGACACAGAAGTTTACGTCGACATTGCGTCAGCCCTGTTCGTTCGATTTGGAGAAATTGGATCAGGTTACGTGGCGAGATCTCGTGGAGGAACTCGAGAATGGCATGTACTTCTTCACGTTCTCACTACCGCCCCTGGCCGGTCGAGCGGTTCTGGTGGTCCCAACGGAGGAGGCATTGGCTTTGGTCGACCTTCGCCTCGCTGGCTCCGGTGATGATGACTTCTCCGACCGTATCCCTAGCGAGATCGACAAAGCATTCTTCGCTCCCATTGTTGAAGACCTCATCGGTGAATTGAGTAAGGGGCTGTCGCGTATCCTCACCACCTACCCATTGCTCGAGGCGCAGGAGGGTAATGTCCAATTCGTCTCGGTCGTCGCGCCCTCAGAGATGTGCATGGCGGTACGCATCTCGTTCGCCGTGGCGAATCGAGCGTCTCGTGAAGTGCTGATCTGTCTGCCGTTCCCGATGGTGCGTATGCTTATCGATGGTCTGCAGGCCAAGACCACACCGGGTGCCGACGCCAGAGAGGATGCCGTTGCCGCCGACACCCGTCGTCGGCTCATGGAGGTGCCCTTGGAAGTGGTGTTCCAGTTCCCGAGTTTCGTGACCACGCCGGCGGAGTTGCTCTCGTTACGAGTGGGCGACAGCCTCGGGCTCGGCCACCCCAAGGGCCGACCGCTGGAGGTCCGCGCCGAAGGGCTTCTGGTGGCTTTGGCGGACATATGTAGTTCGGGCGTCCACAAGGCGTGTCAAATCAAAGAGGAGATCACCAGATGAGTACGGCAGAGGGCATCAATGATCCGTCGGCACCCCAGAGTCACGACGACGCGAGTTTGCGAGTTCGTGAAGCTCAGTTCCGCAATGTCTCGGTCGAGGTGTCGGCGTGGATTGGAAAGACCCGACTCTCCTTTGGTGAGTTGAGCGCGTTGCGCCCGGGTCACGTCATTGAGCTGGATCAGGCGGTCGGCGCTCCGATCGAAATCGTGCTCAACCGAGAAGTGGTACTCGCACGTGGTGAAGTGGTCGAGGTGGGCGACGAGTACGGGGTGCGTATCACTGAGATCGTCTCGGACAAGGCCGTCTAGACCATGGGGGCCACGTTCTTGGCTTTTGTGCGCATGATTCTGGCGCTGGGCCTCGTCGTCGGTGTGCTCGTCGTGCTGGCCCGGTTCGCCCGTAGGTTCCAGGACGGTGGTCGATCAGACGCCAAGTCGATGAGTCGTATCGACGTGGTGTCGCGTCGCTCGCTGGGTAAGCACGGATCGTTGTTGGTGGTTCAGGTGGGTTCGCGAATCCTCCTCGTCGGTCACAGTGCCCAACAGATGACTCTGTTGGGTGAACTCGACAGGGATGAGTGGGTGAAGACCGATTCATCTACATCACAAGATCGTCTGACTGATCAACTTCTCACGCCACGGACGGTGTTGAGTACTGGGGGAGACTCCCCGGGGGCATGGGATGCCTTTGTCGACCATCTACGGGAGATGACCGTCCGGCGTTAACCACGCTGGACTCTCCGATGGGGAGTGCCTATGCAGTCGCTGTATCTACGGACCTCAAGGTTCGAACGATGACTCATGGGCTGTTAGCTGCGGGTTCGAGCGTAAGTGTCAATATCGGTGGACTGAAGAATCCTTCGACCTCGGTGCTCATCATCATCGTACTGACGGTGTTGACCGTTGCGCCATCGGTACTCGTGCTGATGACGGCGTTCCCGCGTGTGTTCATCGTGCTGTCGCTCACTCGTAACGCACTGGGGACCCAGACCGTCCCACCCAATCAGGTGCTCGCCGGACTGGCCTTAATCCTGACCCTGTTTATCATGGCCCCGGTGATGTCGGTGATCAACCACGTGGCGATTCAGCCCTACGAGCACGGGCAGTTGACGGCGACCCAGGCCATCGATCTTGGAGAAGTGCCACTTAAGCAGTGGATGTTGAAACAGACCAAGCAGAGCGAGCTCGGTCTTTTCACCTCCTTCAGTCACGAAAGCGCGAGGCACCCCGAGTCGTTGCCGATGACGACGATCATCCCGGCATTTGTCCTCTCGGAGATCCAGACCGCATTTCTCATGGGGTTCATGATCTTCATTCCCTTCATGATCATCGATCTGGTGGTCTCGGCGATCATGATGTCGATGGGGATGTACATGCTGCCGCCCACGCTCATTGCGTTGCCGTTCAAGATCCTGCTCTTCGTCTTGGTCGACGGGTGGGCGTTGGTCGTTCACTCCCTATTGATCTCGTTCAACCCCTGAGCTAATGACCGATACGACCGTCCTCAATCTGGCGACTCAAGCCCTGATACTGATAGCCGAACTCGCCGGCCCGGTATTGGTGGTGAGTTTGGTGGTGGGACTCATCGTTGCACTCTTTCAGGCGGTTACGTCCATCCAGGAGTTCACGTTGACGTTTTTGCCCAAGGTGGTGGCCATCGGCATCGTGCTGCTCCTACTCGGCCACTGGATGCTCGGCAGTACCGTGGCGTACACCGAGCACTTGTACAACTCCATTCCCCTGATCCTGTCGGGACAGGGATGAGGTTCAATCTTTCACCGGCGTTCGCGGTGGCCCTCGTTCTCGCGTTCGTACGCTCGATCGCGTGGGTGACCATCTGTCCGCCCTTTTCGAACGCGTCGGTACCCAAGATGGCGAAGATCGGTTTCGCGGGTGTGCTGGCGTTCTTCGCCGCCAGCACGTTGCAACACGACCCCCTGCCCCAGAGCGATGCCCAGGTCCTCGTCCAAATCGTCATTCAGGCGTTTGTGGGTATAGTGCTCGGCTACGTGGTCTCGCTCTTCGTGACGACGGTCGTGAGCGCGGGGAAACTCATTGACCTGTTCTCGGGGCTCAACCTGCCCCAGGCAATCGACCCGCTTTCGCTCTTGCAGGCTTCGATCTTCGGCCAGTTCTACAATCTCGTGCTGACGGCGCTGCTCTTCACCAGTGGCGCGGTTATTGTCATCGTCGAAGGTTTCGTCACGTCGTTTCGAGCGGTGGGTACGAGTTTTCCCCCAACCACGATGGGCTCGCTCGCCCAGGTCGTGACGAGTGATGTCGTTACGTTCTTCGCCGCCGCCGCCGAGATCGCCGCGCCACTGATCGCCGTACTGTTTTGCACCCAGATCGCCCTGGCCCTGTTATCCAAGGCCGCGCCTCAGGTCAACGTGTTCATCTTCGGCATGCCCCTTCAGATTCTGATGACGCTCATTGGCGTCAGTGTCGCGCTCATGGCTCTTCCTAACGACGTAATCAATCTGGTCGGGCGGGCCATGACCCAACTCGTCGGGGGCCACTGATGGCTCACGCCGACAAGTCGGAACGCACCGAAAAGGCCACCCCGAAACATCGAAAAGAGATGCGCGAGAAGGGGATGGTGGCCCGCTCCACCGAGCTTGGCGGATGGGCCAGCTTGCTCTTGGTGGCTTCGCTTCTGCCATCGCTGGGGGGACTCGCGGCGAGTAGGATTAACGGCTTTGTGCAGATTGTCGTCGAGTCGATGGGACACCCTAGTCTCGCGGCCGCCATACGTATTCTCGGGCTGGGACTGGCTACTGCGGCATTTGCGGCGCTGCCGATACTGCTGGCCGGCGGCGCACTCGCCGTGGCGATTGCCGTCGCCCAGGTTGGCCTGCGCGTTACCCCTAAGGCTTTGCGTTTCGACTTCTCACGCATCTCCCCGAAGGCTGGGGTGCGCCGGCTCGTCTCGAGTAAGGGACTCTGGACGCTCGTTAAGACAGTACTCAAGATATCCGTGCTCGCCGTGGTGAGCTATATCATCTTGAAGAATCTGGTGCACGCGGTGCTGGGCGGTGATACCCTCCCATTGCAGACGACGCTCGCGGCGATCATGTCGACGGTGGTCAGCCTTTTACGTGTGGTCGGGACGCTGGCGTTGCTGATTGCCGGAGCTGACTACTTCTTCCAACGTCGATCGCACAACCAGGACCTGCGGATGACCAAGCAGGAGACGAAGGAGGAGCGCCGCCAGAGCGATGGCAATCCCGAAGTCCGTCGCGCGCTCCGCAGCAGAGCTCGACGGCTCTCTCGCATGCATGTGATGGCCGCGGTTGCCCGAGCTGACGTTGTCGTGACGAACCCGACTCACTACGCGGTGGCGATTGCGTACGATCGTAATAAGGACCGGGTTCCGAAAGTGGTGGCGAAGGGCGCCGATTTCGTCGCCATCGCGATTCGAGCACACGCCCGCGACTGCGGAGTGGTGCTGGTGGAGAGTCCCATTCTCGCGCGCGCGCTGCACGCGTCGTGCGAGGTCGACGATGTCGTCCCCCCCAGTCTCTATACCGCAGTGGCTAGGCTGCTGGCTTTCGTCTACTCCCTCTCGCCGACGGCCAAACTCTACGGCGAGGTGCACCAATTGGTGAGTTGAGCGCGATCGGGATTCGCCTGGTGGCCTCTCAATTCGGGTGAGACCTGGGACGTAGTACAAGTGGGGCCAGGATGGCGCCGGTGGGTCCACGGACGGACGAAATGATTTTAATACCGTCTGCGGAGGATCTGATGGAGTTTTCTATAGTCGGCGGGCCGAGTGTCTGAGGCTTTGGCCATCAAGACCGGCCGCTGGGAGGGCATTACTCACGCAACCGTCCCACTCTCGGTGGTGGCGGTCGTGGTGGTGCTGGTGATTCCCCTTCCCACGTTCTTGATCGACCTGCTGATCACCGCCAACATCACGGGATCGGTGTTGGTGCTCTTGACGGCGATGCAGGTGAAGCGTCCCCTCGACTTCTCGGTGTTTCCGACGTTGGTACTGATGGCGACCATGTTTCGACTCGCACTGAACGTGGCGGTCACTCGTCAGGTCTTGCTGCACGGCTACGCCGGCGCGGTGGTATCGAGTTTCGGTCACTTTGTGGTTGGTGGCTCGATCGTGGTGGGCTTGGTGATCTTTTTCATTCTGATCATCATCCAGTTCGTCGTGATCACATCGGGTTCGGGGCGGGTCGCGGAAGTGGCGGCACGCTTCACGCTGGATGGAATGCCCGGCAAGCAGATGGCCATCGATGCGGATCGGGCTTCGGGGGCTATCGACGAGATCGAGGCCCGTCGTCGACGTCGCGAGATAGCCGATGAGGCAGATTTCTACGGAGCGATGGATGGCGCGTCCAAGTTCGTCCGGGGTGACTCGATCGCCGCCATCGTTATCACCATGGTGAACCTGATCGGCGGTCTCGCCATCGGGATCTTCCAGCGCCATCTCCCGCCGGCTCAGGCAATCGACACCTACAGTCTGCTGTCGGTGGGCGATGGTCTGGTGTCGCAGATTCCTGCCCTCCTCCTCTCACTTTCGACCGGCATCATCGTGACGCGAGGGGCCACCGACTACGACTTGGGTCACGACGTCGTCAAACAACTGTCGCGTTTTCGACGGATTGTTCGCGCCACTGGTGTGATCATGGCGATTTTGGCCGTGGTCCCCGGACTGCCGGGGATCCCCTTTTTCGTGGTCGGTGCGCTGGTCTTCGCCTTTGGGTCACGACTGCCTAAGGACGTTACCGACGAGCCCTATAAGGCGCAACCCCCGGTCGCCCAGGTGCTTGAGGAGTCGTCCGACGCCCTGGCGGCGGGGATGGCCGTTGAACCGCTGAGCCTCGAGCTTGGAATCGACCTGATCGATCTGGTCCAGACTGACCGGGGTGGTGACCTGTTGGATCGAGTAAAGGTGTTGCGTCGCAATATCGCCATGGAGCTCGGGCTGGTGATGCCCCGGGTCCACACTCGAGACAATCTCGATCTGCCGAATTCCGAGTACGCCATTAGGGTGCACGGCATCGAGGTGGCGAGGGGGGAGGCCCCCCGAGGCAAGTTGTTAGCCATAGGCGAGAACCTGGATGGCCTGACGGGAACGGACACGCGAGACCCCGCCTTTGGCGGTCGAGCCAAGTGGATTCCCGTTGGGTTGAGCCACCAGGCGGCGGTTGCGGGAGTTACGGTGGTGGACCGCTCCGCAGTGGTGACGACCCATCTCGCCGAGGTCGTGCGCGCACACGCGGGCGAGTTGGTGTCTCGCCAGGACACCAAGTTGTTGCTCGACGCACTGAGGGCGACCAACCCTGCGGTGCTTGAGGAGATGGCCACCGCGAACCTCACCCTGGGTGACGTGCAGGGGGTGCTGCGAGGGCTCCTCGACGAGGGGATTCCGGTACGCGACCTCGTGTGGATCATTGAAGCACTCACCGAACAGGCGCGAACTCAGATGAAGGACGCCGACAGCCTCCTCGAGGCCGCTCGTTTGGCTCTCGCTACGACGATTCAGTCCTTGTACGAAAAGGACGGCACCTTGTCGGTCATCACCTTTTCACCCACGCTTGAGCAGAGCCTCTTGAGTTCCTTGCGTCTTGGAGAACGAGGTCGGCGTAGTCTCGGTATTCCGGCGGACGAAGCCGAAGCGATCGTGCGAGATGTCGGACAACTCTTCCTCGAGGCAGAAGCGAGGGGGCAGAGTCCGGTGATGTTGTGTGCGACGCGGTTGCGCCCCGCTTTGTGGCGCCTCTTCAGGCCGAGCCTGCCGCGCCTGGGGGTCATTGGTGTAGGTGAAGTTGGAGCGAACGCGTTGATCGCGACAGTGGGGAGTGTGAACCGTGAAGTCACTGCAGCGGCCTGAGTTTGTCTCTGGAGAATTCGAGGGGGAGACCTTCGACGAAGCGGTGCAGTTGGCCCGCGAGGAGTTGGGCAATACGGCGCCCGTGCGGTGTTGGAAAGTCCGGCGCGGGGGCGTCCTCGGATTTTTCGCGAGAGAGACCTACGTGGCGGGTCTCACCCCACCCCAAGGATCCACCGGGACAGTCAGAACGTCAGCACCGGTGCGCCCGGATCGGGAGCGATTGTCGAGCCCTTGGCTGTCGGCTCCTCGAACGTCGTCGCTGAATTCGCCCGAACGTTCGGCGAGTGACATCGCCTCGCGTTCTCCGCTGTCGCACTTGGTGGAGGCGACGAGGGACGAGGTGGTGCTCGGGTCCGATATCGTGACCGAAAGCGCGTTCAGTGAAGTACTCGCCCAAGCCGAAGCGGCCCTCAGTAGGTTCTCACTTGTCGACGACGTGACAGGCCCGGCGTCGAGCGAGCAGCCAACGTCCGAGAAAGTGAGACCGATTGAAGGCTTGCGTTCACGGCTTGTCGACCTCGGTGTTCCCGACGCCTACCTGCCCGAGGAGAGCGAAGGCACTCTTGACGGCCTTGCTCGTTTGCTCTCTACGATGCCGATCCCTCAACTCCTACCCCCCGCTGAGGGATCGATCATCGTTGTGGTGGGTTCGCGATGGGAGGCACTTACCGTCGGCCAGCACGTGGTGGCGATCCTCGGTCTCGACGCGTCCAGTCTCGTAGTTGCAGAGCGAACGAGTGCGGGGCGACAAAGGGTGGCGCGGCGTCGGTCAATGAAGAAGGCAACGGTGCTCGTTGTGGAGGCGGCGCTTGGTTCGCGTGATCTTAGCGACGCGGCAACCTGGGTCGAGAGATTGGCTCCCGAATACGTGCTGGGTGCCGTGGCGGCCACGGCAAAGAGATCGGACGTGGCGCGCTGGCGAGCGCAACTGGGTCGGATCGATTCGCTGGCGCTCTCGCGTCTGGCCCACACCACTACCGTGGGTGAACTCATGGATGGGCTGCCGATTTTGCTACTGGATGGCGCGCGAGCTTCGACCCTGCGTTGGTTGATCGTGTTGTTGCAGTCGATGGCGGACTACGAACAGTGAAACGCCACGACTACTACGGGTTTGTTGTCGACGTCCGTCGTCTCCGTCCGGTGGTCGTGGTCGTGGTGGCGTCCGTGTCCATTGTGCCGAGTTTCTACGAGATGCTCACCCAGGGTTTGTCCCCGATCGTGGTGTTGGCGCGACTCGCCGAGGCGGTGGCTCTTCTGAGTACGTTGTTCTGGGGGCTGTCTCGGGTCCTGCTTCACTATGCCCGGATTCAGGCCAAGTCTGGGGATTCATGGGAACAAGGCGGTGATAATACGTCTCTGACCTCTCAATTCTGATCTCCGGCGGGTCGTTACTCTATTTAGTGGAAACTGATGACCTTCTCTCGGAACTGGTGGAGTCACTTGAACGTGACCTTGAGTTGCTGGCCGTGCTTCGTTACCGGTTGATCGTGCTCGGGGCGCTCGCCGCCGCCGATCAGTCCGTTTCGGTGCTCACGGCCGTCCGCGAGATTGAGATTGCCTACGAGGCCCTCCGGTTGGAGGAGATGGTTAGAGCGTCCGTCACGTTGCGTGTTGCCGACCATTTCGGAATGGAGCTCGTCCCCCGTCTTGACGCATTGGCTGAGCACGTCGGTGGGGGTTGGAGCGAGGTTCTACTCGAGCGACGACGGGCGATCATCGAAATCGTGGCCGACACGCAGGGCATAGCCAATACGGTCAGCGCCGCGATGGGTCGCCGTGCTGCCTTGGCGGATGAGGCATTGGCGTTTTTACGTGCCGACGGGGGTGCGACGTACGGTCGCAGCACGCCGCGCGGCGGGATCTTGGTGGATGGTGCGCTATGAGTGACATGGGACTGTCAATCGCGGCGAGCGGGCTCGCTGCCGATAGCGCGTTGCTCGACACCGCGTCGAACAATCTCGCGAATATCAGTACTCCGGGGTACGCGACCGAGCAGGTCAACCTGTCCCCGGAGGGCGCGGTCGGTCTACTTGGCGTGGGTCAGGGGGTCATCGTCGGTTCGGTCGGTCAATTGACTGACGCGGTGTACGCCGCCGCGAACGTGGCGGCCGAGGGAATTAAGGGCGCCGCCACCCAGGCGAACCAGACAATGAATTCGATCGAGGCGATCTTTCCCGAGCCCAGTAGTACCGGGATCGCCTCGCAGTTGTCGGCGCTGTGGTCGGACCTGTCGACACTGGCGTCAAATGTCAATCAGGTGGGTGCCGAGCAGGCCGTGGTGGGTGCCGCGCAGTCGGTGGCGACGTCGATCAATTCGAGTTTCACGCAGCTGAGTCAGTTGTCGTCATCGCTCCAGAGCCAGGTTGGTACCGGGGTCAACGATGGTGGCACCCTCGCCCAAGCCAACAGCCTCTTGCAGCAGGTAGCCCAACTGAACGTCGGTATTGTGGCCGGCACGACGGGTGGTCAGAACGTAAACGCCCTCAGCGATAAGAGTTCGGCGGCGGTCAATCAACTGGCGAAACTTTTGGGGGTCAGTGCCACCACCGGGGCCAACGGTACGGTGTCGGTCTACTTGCGCGGCGTGCAGCTGGTCGGCGGCGACGTCGCCCAAACCCTCTCGGCCACTGGCTCGGCGGCGACGAGCAACCTGAATATCGTGACCGCCTACGGAGTGAACGTGAACCCCCAAGGGTCCATCGGCGCCTCGCTGGCGGCAGTGAACAGCACGATCCCCACCTACGAGCAGTATCTGAACTCGGTGGCGGACTCTCTGGCCACCTCGCTTAACACGCTCCAGGCCAACGGTATGAGTGCGAACGGCACCCCGGGGATGGCGATCGCCGGTGGTGGTACCGCCCTACCAAATATCTTTGTCGACGGTGGATCCTCGACGACGTACACCACCAGTTCTCCCGGCTTCAACTCAGCGGCCACCATTGCGGTCTCGCCGGCGCTCTTGGCTTCGCCGTCGCTCATCGCGACCGCATCAGCTCCCGGGCCCGGGAACACGAACGTCATCGGCACTCCGACGCTCGACGGCTCGAACGCTCAAGCCATGGCGGCACTGGCCACCTCGACCACTGGTCCCGATGCCCAATATCGGATGATGATCGGTGCATTGGGCACTGAGGCGGCGAACGTGTCGTCAGCGTCAACGCTGGCGTCCAATCTGGCAACCACGGCCGCCAACAATGTGTCTTCCATCTCGGGGGTAAATCAGAACACCCAGGAGATGAATATTCTCGCTGCCCAGAACGCGTTTCAGGCGAACTCCAAGGTAGTGGCTGCCATCAATGTCAGTTTGCAGGCGCTCCTCGGGGCGGTGTGAGATGTTTATTTCTTCTGAAGCACTCATCCAGACGTTTGAAGGCCAGTTGACGAACCAGGTCAGTAATATTGCTGACCTTCAATTGCAGCTCTCGTCTGGTCAGGTCCTCAACCGACCCTCCGATAATCCGTCGGCGGTGACTCAGGTGTTGGCGCTCTCGAGTCAGGCCAAGCAATTGTCCAGTTGGCAAACGAATGTGGACACCGCCACCGCGTGGCTCGGCATCGCGAATAATACGACCAACAGCGTGCTTGGATCGATGCAGTCGGCGAGTTCACTCCTGCTGCAGGCGGAGAATCAGGGAGCCCAGAGTCCCGCCACCTATGAGGCGCTTGGCACTCAGTTGCAGGGTGTTATCGCCAACCTCCTCTCGCTGTCCAACACTCAGTATGAGGGTCGGGCCATCTTTGCGGGGACGTCCACCTCCCCTCAGGCTTACGACGCGAATGGCAACTTCCTCGGTACCACCGATATCCCGACGGCGGTGATTGGCCCGGGATATGGCGTAGGTCAGACGGTTGGTCTCACGGTACCGGGCACGGCCGTGTTCGGGGTCGGCGCCTCCAACGTGTTCGCCACCTTGTCGAGTGCGGCGGCCGCGCTGCTTTCGGGGACCCCAACATCAGCTGCCCTCTCGTCGGCCACCACTGCGCTTAACGCGATCATGGCGGGTGCTGAGCGGGCGAGTGCCACACTGGGTGACGCCTCACAGCTGGTGGCCGCCGCCTCGTCGACTCTGGCGAGCGAGATCGCCAACGTGCAATCCAGTCAGGCCAGTATGGAGAATGTCAACTTGGCGACCGCGACCACCCAACTGAACCTGGAGACGACGAGTTATCAGGCGGCCCTGTGGGCGGCATCCCAAGCCATCCCTGAAACCCTCATGAAGTTCTTGTAGCATTTGGCTCCACACGAATACTCGTGGCGTATCCGTGGGCGCAGGGCATTGGCATTGAAACGACAAGTTACCTACCATGATTGAGCACGAAGGGAAGCGTCGCATGTTTACCGTCATGACCCCGATTCCCGTTCTTGGAATGGAGTTGACTTTTCAGCGCGATATGCCGGGTTTTCGTGGCGCGCGCCGTTTCGTGGTTGAGCCGCTTCAAGAGGGCGTCGCGGGAGTTTTCGCGCATCTGCGTTGCACCGACGCGGTGCAGTTGATAGGCGGCGAGACGTTGCACAACCTCGCTCTGCTGGTTATGTCGCCCGGGTACTTGTGGCGTGAGTACGGGATCCAGATCGATGACGAGATGGTCGAAGCACTCGATCTGCGTGACCCTGAGGATGCGGCGCTGCTCGCCATTGTTCACCCTCGGGAGCCCCTCTCGGAATCGACGGCGAACTTGTATTCACCCATTGTTGTCAATCGTCGGACCGGTTTCGCTGATCAATTCGTTCCCGCCGCTAGCGAAACAGAAATCGGCTGGAGCGTTAGAACGCCGTTCCCACTTGATCGAGACGACTGACCAAGTGCTTACTCTTACTCGCGAAGTCGGCCAGAAGATACTTATCGGGGACGACATTGTTCTCACCGTCGTCGCGGTCTCCTCGAATGGCAGGGTCAAACTCGGTATCGAGGCGCCTAAGCAAGTCCGCATTGATCGTGAAGAAGTGCTCGATCGGATTCGTCGGGAGAACGTGGACTCAGCGAGCGCCGCCCCCGACGTCACCATCGACGCAACCGCCTGGGCCACCTACGGTGCACGACGTGCGAATGCCCGCTCTAAGCCCTAGGATTAGCCGTTGGGTTGGCGTCAACATTGTCAATTGAATCGGGACGAAGAGTACTCATCCCGGTGGTTGGATTCTTGGTTTTAGAATCTTGGCATTGGTGATTCAAATGATTCAGGGTGGTACGCGGTGTTCATTGCTTGATCCACACTCCGCGCCTAGAGCGTTGCTTCTCGGAACTTCGCACAGCGCCTCAGCGGTTCCATGATCGGTTGCCGGTGCAAGAAGGGGTGTGTACGCGAGTCCGGGCTTCAGCCGTGGCGCTCGCCGAGCTCCGTGCGAAGGTTACGCAATCCAGACTGAATGAGTTGCGTGACTCTTGAGCGGTCGATCCCCAGTATGTCGGCGATCTCACTGTTGTGGAACCCCTCGAGGAAACTCAAAACAAGAACTTGGCGCTGACGATCGGTAATACGCAACAGGGCCGCCTTGATCATCTCACGCGTCGACGCCAGTTCGGCACTCTCACTCGGGTCAAGGCGTGAACCAACCAATAACCCGGCGGGTCCTTCACTGGTCATTGACAGCGAAACCAGGTAGTTTGAGGTGGTCGAGAGGTCATCAAGTTCTACGACTTCAGTGATGGTTGTTCCCAGATAGGTAGCGACCTCGGTAAAGGTCGGTGTACGACGCAGTTCGGCTTCGACTGTTTCGCGAGCCACCTGATAGGTCCGTACTCGTGCTCGCATTCGCTTGGGCAAGATGTCGTCGCGACGTAGTTCGTCGATAATCGCCCCTTGGATCCTTATGGTTGCGTAGGTGGCAAATTGGTAGCCATCGCTGGGATCGAATCGCTCGATGGCGTTGATGAGTCCAAACTGGCCACATGAGCAGAGATCTTGGAGTGATTCAGACGAACGTATTCGTCTCGCCACTCGGTTCGCCACCACTCGCACTAGGGGGGCGTAAAAGAGCACAAGGCGGTTCCTGTCGTCAACGGAACGGCTCTCGAAATACCAGGACCACAAGCGATCCGCATTATCCGTCTTCTCAATCTCTTGTGTGCTTGATCCGCTTGATTTCTTTTCCACTTGCACGGGGCCGCCACTCCTTTACGTTCGGTGCAAAACTTGCGCTTCAGAACTTCGCCCGACTTCGGACTCTCGCGAATACTACACTCGGCTTGTACGGGATTGGTAGCGATTTATGCCTACCCGCTCGCATGAAATTTGTACATTTAACATTGATTTTTATCATTCGGCTTCACGATGTCAGCTTGACATGTTTTGTCTTCGAGCAAGGTCATCGGTTCGTCGATATCAACTTGAGTTGGACGCATTGTTCAGTGGTGTGAGCCCTACAGCAATTGAGGGATGTCACCTTCCGAAATCACTGGGTGAATTCAAGCGGTTTGCGCAACAAGGTTCACTAGCCCCGATCATTCACGAGTGATCTGAAGTCGGCGTCAAATCTGTTTTCCCGTCACCGAAGGCACTTCGGAACTGGTCGCGCCGTCGTCACGGCCCCCACTGGTTTGCGAACACGATTTTCAACCATGCAAAATGACTCGAGAGACGTGTCGTGACGGCGCTGGTCCATCGTGACCTCTCTGAAGGGGAGATGATTCGCTCAGGTTAAGCGCGCGATGCGCTGATAGGCACCGAGCAGGACGTCAGCCGTGGGCCAGCCGTCAAGGAGGCGAACAATCCGACGGCGTGAGCGGTAGACGAGACGACCCGGCGCGTGAAAGATCTCCCAACGCAGGGCCTTGGGTCGTGCCTCTTTCCATGAACCCTTCAGGCACAGCAACTGGAACCACCGCACGAGGTCAGCGGAGAGGGCGACGGTCATGAGCCAGTTGGCGTTCGCCTCGAAATTAATGAAGGGGAACTGGCAGAGCCCCGACCCCTTCAGGCGTTGGATGTGACTCTCGACGTGGGCGTGGGCTCGCATGGTCACGTCGTGGTCCACGGGGTCGCCTTCTTGGTCAGTGTAGAAACCCCAGTAGCGAAACTCGTGGCTGGGAAAGAGACTGCGATGAGCTCCGGGGTGCAGTGGTTCTCGTCGGATGATGAGTCGCGTGCCCTCGGGGATCGAGGAGAGATCCACGTAGTCGCTCAGTTCACAAACCCCCGCTCCCTCGCGCAGTTCACCTCCTTGCGTAAGTGATGGTTGCCAGAGGTCGGCTTGTTCGAACGTTTGATAGAGAGCGCCCGTGATCTGGGCATTCGTGCGCGCCGAGACGAAGAACGACACGTGTCGCTCTCGACAGGCGGTGAGGAATTCTCTGGTGCAACCCGCGCTATCGGCGCGCGCAATGACGCGGCGCGTGGTCTTGGTCGGATGTTCACCCACGTGGTGTCCTCGGGTGATTCGTTCGGGCAGTTGACGCAGTGCCGCGTCCAAGAGTTCGACAACGTGGTCACCCGCGTTGTTGGCGGTGGCGTTGCCCGCGCGCAACTTGGCCCCCAAGGTCTCCCCGGTCAGGTCCGCGAAGACGAACAGGGGATGGAACCCGAAGCCGCCCTTGTAGTTGGGGGCCGTCTGCTCCTTGAGTTCCGAGTGCACGTCCACCAGTGAGGCATCGAAGTCGAGGATCACGGGGTCACTGCGTCGTTGGTCCACCTTCTTCCCGACCTTCGCGCACCTTGCCCCGGTCGTGCAACGGTGCACGTTCACCGCGTGGCGCAATGCGTGACGAGAGTGACGTTGCGAGTCCCAACTGGTCCGCCAATGCGCCCAGGGCGTGAAGCCCGACGTGGGCCGCGACGCCGTGACCACCGGATTCCACACTGACGTAATTCATTGAAGTATTCTGCATCTGAGAGGTGCCCTTCGTTCGCGGTGACTGGTTGAGTGATAACTCCAGTTTTCCTTGTGCGAAGGGCACTTTCGTGTATTGCGGTCAGTTAATCACGCGGACTCGTGAAGTATCGGGGTTAGGTATTTCAACTTACCTCTCAACTCTGGTCGCTCAGGGGCCGTAGTTTTTGAGGAGCGAGCATGTTTCGGCGTTGAGGGGGTCAGTCGGCGCCGTCCGTTCCTCATGGGAGTTCATTGGTAGCAGGTGTCATTTAACCCATTGGGATCTTGGCGTTTGTCGTGTTGACTTTGTGACGACCGCGTTGGCCGCCTAGAACCAGACGAGGCGGCGACAGCTCGGCTGAGGGGATTGGGCGGTTCGTAGTCGACAGGCTTAGGAGGATGTTGTGAAGATCGTCGTCGAAGGCAACTTATCCCCTGTTGGTAGTTACGGCATAGTGAATGCGAATCTCGGGCGGGTGCTTAGCCAGCGAGGTCACGAGGTGGCCTTCGTCGGCCTTGACATCACCCCTACCGACCTTTCCGCTCTGCTCGCGGGCCGCGACTTTGACGGTTTACGGGTGAGCGAAGGTGAGCCCAAGTGGAGCCCGGACATACGGCTACGCCAGATATGGCCCCCGATCTGGGTCCGCCGCCGTCCCGAAGAGCGTCTGGTGGTGATCCAACCCTGGGAGTTCGGGTCGGTACCGCTGTCGTGGATAGAGGGAATTAACAACGTCGATGCGGTCTGGGTCCCGAGTGAGTACTGCAAGCGGGGCTACATTCAGTCGGGGATCGACCCCGCGAAGGTGTGGGTCGTTCCCAACGGTTTTGACACTGGTGAGGCCACCGCGGTTCCGAGAACCGAGCGCGAACGCCTACGGCTTCTCTACCTTGGCGGGACCATCTTTCGTAAAGGTGTCGATGTCCTCGTTAACGCGCTCGACGCGCTCGATCAAACGACACTCGACCAACTCGATCTGGTCGTGAAAGATGTCGGCCACGAAACGTTCTACAAGAATCAGTCATTGCTCATTGATGCCTTGATCGCTCATCCGCGAGTTCAGTCGAGGACCACCATCGAGGGACGCCACCTCGAAAGGTCACACTTGCTCCACTTGATTACCGACGCAGATGCGCTCGTGCACCCGTACCGCGCCGAGGGATTCGGAATGCCGATACTCGAGGCGATGGCGCTGGGCACACTCGTCATCCATACGCATGGTGGTGCATCGAACGAGTTCTGCGGGCCTGGCGAGTCCTTGCTGATCCCGTCCAGTCTTACTGCGGCCGACCAGCCCAGGGTGGGAGACTTGGTCCTCGCTGACCGGTGTTACTGGCTGGAGCCATCGACGGAGCAGCTCAGCGCAATCATCGGTAACTTCGTCGAGGGGCGCACTGAGGTCCAACCCTTGGTCGCTGCCGCGAAGCTTCGCGCGCAGAGTCTCAGTTGGTCTCGCGTGGGTGAGATCGCCGACCAAGCACTGGGGACGCTGTTGAATGGCGGGACGCCGAGTGATTCCCTGTCGGGGCTCGTCGCTAATGTCGCTGGTCTGCTCAACGTCGACAGTCCGCGTCCCGCGTCGCTCCTTTCACGACTCGTTGCCATTGGAGACCTCCGCACGGCGTTCCAGTTAGCTGCGCACTGCGAGCAGAAGGCTGATCTGCGAGAGGTCGTAGAGATCGCCTCGGTGCGCGAACGACTGGCCTCGATTATGGAGAACACGCCCGACGTGTGGTCGGGGGGACCGTATCGGACGCTGCTCGCCCAGGCCGAGTTCGTGAAGGATGGACACTTCGGGCACGTGCATGACTTCGAGGGTGGCGATCAAGCAACCTACGTCATCGCCAAGCATCTCTCCGGATACCTCACCGGCTGCAAATCGGTTCTGGATTTGGCGTGTGGCCAAGGTTCGATGTCGAGGGTGTTGCGGAGTCAGGGCAAGACTGTTCAAGGGGTCGAGGCAGATCCGACACTCGTGAAAGAACTGCGTGCCGATGGCTTCACGATCCACGAGGGGTATCTACCAGGGGACCTGAACGAACTCGAACTCGAACCCTTCGACGGTGTGTTCCTCGGGCACATCGTTGAACACCTCCATCCATCGGACTTCGAGAAATTGCTCGACTGGATCTACGAGAACATCTCCGATTCCGGAACCGTGCTGATTCAGACGCCGGACTTCGCGAATTCGCACGTTGGATTGGAAAACTTCTGGCTGGACTCCACGCACATACGGCCCTATCCGATTCGACTGCTCAAAGCTATGTTGTCCAAGTCTGGATTCGTGCCGATCGACGGAGCGTGTCGGCGCGTTCCCGAGATTGCTCCCCTCGATGTGATCGCGGTCGCGCGACGCATCCCGCGCGCATCAAAGTCGCTCACCCCTGAGTACTCGTTGCCAAGGAGCGCGATAAGGGTCGGGCACTACGCACTCTTTAGTGGGACATCCGGTTTCGCACAAGCATCGGGGCATCTCTTCGATCACGCATCGTTACTCGAAGACGGGATAGAGGTGATCGAGGTCTCGGTGGACCAGGGTTCGAGGAGTGAGCCGTCAGCACGTCCGACGATCCCTCTTCGCTTCTCCGAGCACGCCGACAGTGATATCGCCGTGATCGATGTGCCCGCGGGGTGGTTGGTCGACGTGTCGCCACAAGTTCGCGCGAAGTACCGTATCGCTCGCACGACCTTCGAGGCCACACCCCTAGCATTGTCGGATCAGGGCATTCTTCGTTCCTTTGACGAGGTCTGGACCTTCTCGCGCTACGACGCCGAGATTCTCGCGAACTCCGGGGTCCCGGCGGATTCGATCTTCCCCATGCCCCCGGGAATTGAAGTACCAGATCCGGAGGAGGTTCGGACACTGCGCGCTCGGGTGAACCGTGACGTGTTCAAGTTCCTGTCGGTATTTAGTTTCGAGCCGAGGAAGAACCCCGAAGCGTTGGTGAGGGCATTCATCACCGTGGCCGGTCAGGTCCTTCGTGCGGAACTACTTCTCAAGTTGAGTGGTATCAGTGCCGAGGAGTTCGGGGAGTGGTTGCGTGGGTTGCTCAGCCCCGCCGAGTTCGACGCGGTGAAGGACCGGATTCGCGTCGTGGCGGGCATCCTGTCACCGGAGTCGATGCGGCAACTCTACCTGGACAGTGACGTGTTCGTACTGCCTACGAGGGGGGAGGGCTACGGTTTGCCCTTCCTTGAGGCGTTGGCGCACGGTCTCGCGACAATTTGTCCCGACGTCGGGGGCCACCGGGAATTCTGCACCGAGCGCAACTCGCTGCTGGTGAAGTCGAGCGCTCGTCCCGCCGCGCTCGAGGGGCAAATGGGGGTCTTTCGCGAATCATTCTGGCGCGAGGTGGAGCCCGATGACCTAGCAGCGAAGATGTTTCAGGCCGTGTCCGAACCCGAACATCTCGCCAACCTGGCTGCCATTGGCATGGCGGACGCCGCTGAGTTCGGGGTGGTGGCGTATCAGGCTGCTTCGCAGTATCGGCTCGGGAAGATCAAGAGGGGGATATTGCTCGGCGGGGATGTTGCCGGCTTTCTGACTGGCGTCTTCAATCATGGATCACCGGATAGTGATCATTCTTATTGACTGGACGGAAAATGCTTCGGATAGTGCATTTGGATTGTTGGCCTCAAGCAGCCGCCATGCACGGACGAGTTTTACTGAGGCGGCGTCACCCGAGCGTGGTTGACCGCATGACTCGTCCGGCACAGTGATGGTAATGAATTCGCAGAGGCGTAGAGCCGTGAATGAGCGACTTATTCTCAATTGGGTGCGGCTCCGCTGGAGTGACGCCTCAAGCCGTAAAGGGCCAGAGTCGTGCGAGCGCAAGGCGGGTTACGATCCGCCTTCGAAGACCGTCGTGAGACCACTCAGCAGCGGCCGCCACTCGTCGGGGGCGTTCGCCGCCAAGGGCGTCCGAACGCTGAGCGCTTCAAGGAGCTCCACCGCGTCACCGCGCAGGATCGGCACGGTGCCTGTTGCGACACCCTCGTATACGACCGCGCAGTCGCCAATCTCCAGCACGATTGACATATCCGGATCCTGGGTCTGTAAGGCGAAGGTGCCGGTGACTGCGTGGCCAGAGATGACACCGAAGGCCGCGCTCAGGGCTGCCGCATAGCGCAGGCCGGAACAGACCTCATCGCGCATCGTGGGGTCACCACACCCAGGGGCACAGCGATGTCGCGTTCGTGCACCCAGCAGTCCCACACCGCGTGGCTCGCGACCAGGCGGATCGGGAGGTGACCCGGAGGAGCTTCGGCGGTCGCAGCCCAATCGTCTTCGTCTACTGATTCGAGGATTCCCAGAAGGGAGGCATTCGACGTGACGAATTGTTCCAGGACTTGCGCAGTGGTCAACCCACGCGTTTGGTCGACCATCAGGGCTGGGACGGCGACTGGGTCAAAGTTGGCCAGTAATCGGGTGGGTGTGCCAGCCAGGCCCGCACGAATCGACGTGGCCCAGAACTGGTTCACGTCGGCGAGGTGGGCCACGACGTCCTGAACGCTCCATCCAGCGCAGCGACTCGGAGAGGTCCAGTCAGCTTCGCTCAATTGGGACAAGGTGTTCTCGAGTCGTCGGCGCTGCCGTGACACCGGGACTAGTTGGTCATCCGCCGCCCCGTCCATCGAGATAACCGGCGATCCTTCGTAACGCGGACTGACCTGCACCGGTGAATTATATTACTCAATGTGTGCCGAAAGGGGCATGGTGAGGCGGGATACGTTGCTGATCTGGGCATCGTCGTGGCGGTTGGGATAGCACGAGTATGGCGAATCAGCTACCTGAGGGCCCTAGTCAGGAAATCGTGGTGTACGCCAGTCCCGGCGTTGAGATGGGCCTTGCCCATTGACCGCGACCGGGAGACCGTCTGGCCTTCGCAGGCCCAGATCAAGGAACGCTTCGAGGTCGACCAGTCTGGAGTGTCGCGACACATTCGAAACATCTTCCGCAGCGCCGAAGTGGAGCAGGAAAGCAATTTGCGAAAAGTGCATATTGCTTCTGCAGAACTCCATCCAACGCGAATGGAGAACAGTCTCCCAAATATTTCTAATTTCTCGGAGACCATTCGCGCCATTTTTGGCTCCCGATGGGAGTATTCTGGCAGGTCATTTTGGGCACCTATGGGCACCTCGTGATTCTGTTTGGGCACCTATGGGCGCTTCACAGAGGACACTCGTGGTCAGTCGAAAGTGCTTGCAGTCATTGCTCTTTTGGCGAAAATCATCGTTAGTTGAGTCCCAACGAGTGGTGTACGAGCCGGTGAGCTGAAACGGTATCCACCAAAAACGACGTTCATCGCGTCAATCTCAAGATGCAGTTACGACACAACAACTTGAGGAGAAACACGATGAACGTCCCCACCACTATCGACGCTGGCGCCTGGCTTAGCAAGTACTTGGAAGGTGCC
>DATKRC010000089.1:0-26332 GCA_035532375.1 Acidimicrobiales bacterium | reverse complement strand
GGCCGTGCACGGCGGCCCGTCGGCCACCAGCATCTCGGGCCGGTCCCCGGGGTTCAACGAGACGCGAACCAGCGTGGCCGAGCGGGTGCCGTAGTCCGTGGTGTGCACGCACGACGCCAGTGTGGCGCGCGATCGCGCGGTGTCGCCGTGTCCGGACCACTCGGGGCCGGTGGCTACGACTACGTGATCGGCGAGTACCGAGGGCAAGAGTGACCACAGTGGAATTCCAGTTGCGGACGCCGTAGCGATCGACGAACAGACCCGGTCGACTTTGGGTGACGCGCTACCGAGTGGGACGTTCTCCAGAACGTGCACGCCCGGACCCAGTTGGCGAACAGCGGGCGTGTCGCTGGCCGCCAACTCCACGTAGTAGAGCGAACGCCGGTCCCCGACGAGGAACCACGCCGGGTTGTAGTCGCTCGAACGGATACGTTGCATCAGGTCGGCTACGGCGGCGGTGGCGCTGCAATGCTCGGCGAGCAGTCGTGGTAGTTCACCCCGGGACCGCTTGGTCGGGTCGCGCCCTGCGGGAGAGGGACGGTTGGTGAGCCCGGCCACCACCCCGTGCTCGTTCACGGCTAGCCAGGTCCCCCCGGCGAGTTCGTCTCGTCCGCCGAGCACCCTCGGACCGCTCTCTCGAAGGACGCAGAATGACGTCGCCGGTCGCTCGTAGCGTTCGTCACGATTCGCTGCCACGACGAGTGGATACGAGGGTTCGACTTGCCAGGCGAAAATAAGAAGACACACCGCGGGCAGCTTAAGCGAATCGAACGAATTTTCCAGAGGGGCCGACGTCGGAGAGTGGGACTTCGGATTTTAGCGGAGTGCGACTGCGCACTTTCGAGGAGTCGGCGTAGCGCACTAGCTAAGGACAATTTCGACGCGACGCCGCAGCAAATGCTTCTAGCCGCCTCCTTGCACGACCCCGGCGGTGAGGTCTGACGGAGATGGCAGCGAAGACGGTTACCAGAAGTACGAGCCCGATCAAGATGAGCCGACGTCGAGGGGGACGTGTGATCACAACCAAGCCTCGCCGAGTCGTCTAGAGATGTCGGACGGCCAACGGCCTGACAGTTGTCCAATGGCGCGTATGAGTGTGAGATCAGTAATCGACGCTGGTCGAGCCACCTTCACAGTGGTGGCTCACCTATTCGGGTCGAACAACCGTGATCACGTTCAGGACTCGACGGAACAGGTCAGCCGTGGGATGAATCGTCGTCTGACATCTAATTCACCTTCAATGCGGACTTTCCGAGAGAATACGACCAACGACTCAGGATAGGTTGATTCGCCGTGGGAACGTTCGTGATGGTCTTCCGTGGCCGGGCAGTCCCGGCCCTGGCCGGGGTAGCGTCGACTTGACGTAAAGAGAAGTTGCGCCCCAGAGGCATACTCGTAGCGGATTGTTCAATTATCGACACTTCACCTCTGGGCCGCTGGCGCGCAACGCCAAAGGGCCAGTCCGGGAAGTAGTGACATCAAAGCCCAACCAGAAAAAGACAGGCCACGAGGTGGTAACAAACCTAATGGTGTCGGAGACCCGACGTGACTCTGCAACCTCGCATTGGCGGCTTCCGAGATGAGACAATCTGGTGTCGGAGACCCGACGTGACTGCCACAAATCACTGGCGACAAGCCCATGAACAGCGGAAGAAGCGTTTTGACTCTTACTCCACTAAGTCGACAATCTAGGAAGCACCAATTAGATTTCAGAGCGACATTGGGAGCCAGTGGTAGCCGCCGTCGAACGTCATAATTAACTGGTTGGCGCCCTTTGTCGGCCAGACGAGGGCGACTCCCTCGGTCGAACTGACGAAGTGCACATAGGACACGTTGCCAACGAAGACGACCGACCAGTCGTGGCCGCCGTCGAAACTAGCGGACAACTCTTGATGGGGCGCACTGCCTCGGGAGATGAAAATCGTCGATGGCGTCGGTGAGGCAAGCACGGATACGAAATTTACGTCGCTTGACGACAACTCCGGACCAGCGGTAAAGGTCCGCCCCGCATTGTCCGAAACGTAGAGCCACGTTGATCCAAGGGTCGCACCGCGTGGAGCGGTACGTGACAGTGGCGAGGCGAAACCACCCATCACGCAATCGACGACGAGGTGTTGAGCAGTTGAGGCGGCGGGCACGGCGAGGCTGTCCCCAACGGATTCGCACGGCGGGGTCCACGGTACCCACCGACCGAACTTGTTCAACTGGGCGCTGCCGGTGATGCCGCGATCGTTGCCTTCAATCAGCCATCCGTTGGGTCCGAACAACACAATCGCCCCTGAAAGAGCCGCACCTCCGGCCGGTATGAACAGCCCCTTGGAGTCCGAGACGTGCCAACTGTCGCGACCTACGGGCGAACTCTCCACGGTGACACCGAATGACTTGTTCGTGGCCATCACGTACACGGTGCTGGACGAAGCTTCGAGGTCCAGAACGGGGCCACTTTGTGCATCAATCCATGATTGGGGTTGAATCTTCCACGTACGTCCGCCGTCGTGGGTGGACCAGAGGGTCGGCATCAAGGTGACTGAAGGGAAGCCGTTCTCCTTGGTCGGCACCGCAACAGAGCCAAAGATCCACCCGTCATGAGAGTTGGCAAAGCGAACGTTCAGGTTGATGGTGTACGAGCTATCCGGCGTGCCGTAGAGAACAGCGGGCGCTCCTTGGACCCGTCGGTCGGCGAGGTGGAGAAGCGACTGCGGAAGTGCGCTTAGCGACCACGAACGACCCGCATTCGTGGTCTCGCGCAGAGAGAGGCATGCCGTCCT
Organism: Acidimicrobiales bacterium; assembly: GCA_035532375.1. GTDB lineage: Bacteria > Actinomycetota > Acidimicrobiia > Acidimicrobiales > RAAP-2 > RAAP-2. The sequence continues at coordinate 23,564 of DATKRC010000089.1, read as the reverse complement.
CACGTGACAGGGAGTCATTCCCAGCGTCCACCCTCTCGCCACTGAACTGAAATCGACCGAGAAGGGACTGAACGCATCCTTGACAGCGCTCGACGTAGCGGGCCCTGGAGTGGGGACCGGGTGGTTGGACGTGCTGGCCCGTCCAGCGAGGAATAGTCCAACTCCGAAGACAAAAACTGTCGAGACGACGATGAGTCTGCGGACCCGCACGTGCCCATCGTAATTCGCGGAGTTGAAGACGATTCCAGCGGCCAACGTCGAAGGCCCGACGCGACGGATCTACCAGACACTGGCGACGCGGTTCGAAGGAGTAGAAAGGTATTGTGAGTGCCGCTCAGTCTCCGGCGAAGTTTCTCACCATCATCACCATCGTTGGCGTGGTGGCTTCGCTGGGCCCACTGCCGCTCGGACGTACTCAGAGTGCTTTCGCCTCCTCAAAGGGGTCCGTGTCAGCTTGTCGAGGTCACGACCTGGTTGGAACCGTCACCGGTGGACAGTCCGGTGCAGGGAATGAGCTTTCAACTATCGCACTTACGAACGTGGGCATTGCGAGCTGTCGCCTCGGAGGGTATCCACAACTCCTCGGCATAAGAGGCGGACACGAGTACCGACTGCGAGTGACCTCTCGTTTCACTGACCCACACCTCGTACCCACGATTCTCGCTCCGCGAGAAAGCGGGGCATTCGTCCTCAACACCACCACGGGCTGTATTCCTGGCGGAGATCCCCACCGGGCGTCTCATCTCTATTCAGGTGTCGTCTTACTTTTGCCCGACAGCAGAGGACCGGTAAGGGTTCGTGACGTCAACCTCTACACGCCATGCCTACTGTCTGAGAGCCCGCTGGGTTGGGCGAAGGGTTTCGAGTTTCTTCTCGGGCCATAGAAAGATTGATTCGCAATTCATTCGTGTCGGAGACCCGACGTGACTCTCATAATGCCACCTTGCATTGGAGACTGCCGTCCAAGGGCTGAGGTGGGTCACGCACCGGCTCCCGCCAGAAGCTGAGCACTTGTCACGGTCGGAGCGATCCGAGATTCGCCGCTCAATGCTCTGGCACGTCGTACTAGGGCGCCGATGACAATTGCTACCTGATGACCCGTACCAGCGAGCCGTTGTTTTGATTCAGCTCGGTGATCGAATCGAAGTTGAGTACCCAAAGTTTGGATCCACTGGCTACAACGTCGCTGGGTCTATTGAAGCCATCGGCTTTGGCCTTGATGATCCGCACCAACGAACCTGTTCGCGCGTTGAGCTCGGTGACTGAGTTTGTGTTTCCTCTGCTTGCTAGGGCTCCGCTGTTCGTCACCCATACGTGAGATCCCTGAGCGGCGATGCCGCTGAGCCCGTTGAAGTGATCGGCTTTGGCCTTGATGATCCGCACCAACGAACCTGTTCGCGCGTTGAGCTCGGTGACTGAGTTGCTTCCCATTAGGGTGGTCCCGATCCATACGTGAGATCCGTCCACGCTCACTGGATCTGGTGGGTCCTTCTTCTGGGCCTTGACGATCCGCACCAACGAACCTGTTCGCGCGTTGAGCTCGGTGACTGAACTTTTGGAATCGTAAGGACCGTAAAGATTCGTCAACCAGACGTCTGATCGGGTGGCCGTCAAGTTGATAAGTCCGTCAAGCCCATCCACGTTCGCCCTGTAAAGGCGAACCAGCGAACCGTTCGAGTCGTTTAGTTCGACCAAAGTGACGGCGGCACTCGAGACTGCGTTCGCGGTGGCATTGTCATTCACAACCCACACGTGTGAACCACAAATCGCTATGGGCCCCGGTTCGACCAAGTGGTCGGCCGGGCGGTTAATGACGCGCACGAGCGAGCCGTTGTTCGCGTTGAGCTCGGTGATCGAACTGTACGTAGCCAGCGGGTAGCGCGCGGTTCCCATGGCGTCGAGGTCCTGGTTGCTGTTCGTCACCCACACGTGAGAACCGTTCACGGCAATGCCTTCGGGTCGGTGAAACCCGTCGGCCTTGGCGTTGATCACGCGCACGAGCGAGCCGCTAGCCACGTTGAATTCGGCGACGGAGTTGCCGATTACGTTTGCTACCCACACGTCAGACGCACTGACCGCGATAGCGTCAGGACTCGAAAAACCTGATGCACCAGTTGACGCCGACGACACCGAAGTGTTGAGGAAATTCAAGGAGCCAGTACTCAACACAGCGGCGCCAAGCAGTGCGCGAGCGCCAACGAGAAGTGAGGTGCGACGCATACCAAAATCTCCCTTGGCGCCTTGGTGACCACCTGCTAGTTGAACCCGAGCGTACCGTTACAGAAGGGACCTCGAGTGTAAGGTTGCGTCACGGTCCTAGCGGAAATCAGACCTACCGATCGGACTTCGCCCGGCCGTAAAGAAAACGAGCCCCAAGCCAGTGTCGGAGAGCCGATGAGCACATTCTCCGACTGGCGAACCGTGCCCTGGGTACAGACGAGGTACGCCAGCAGCAGGTCGCTGTTGAGGCGGTCCGGAACATCGGGTCCGGTCACCCGTAGCATTGCGGTCGTGCCGGAACTCGTCGTCGTCACTGGACCAATTGGATCCGGCAAGAGTTCGGTGACAAAGATGCTCGCCGAGCGCTTCAGCGAGGCTGGTCGCTCGGTAGCGGTCGTTGACCTCGACGACATTGTCGCAATGCTGCATGCTCCTCTGGAGAGTGTTGGGCAATCGTGGGAGAGGGCTCGAGACGTTCATGGTCACCTCGTGGGAGAATGGCTCTCTTCTGGTGTGGACGTCGTGATCGTTGACGGCCCCTTCTGCTCCCTGAGTGAAACCGCTGCGTTGATGCAGTGCGTCCCAACTGGAATCGTTGCACGCCGAGTCATGCCTCTCTCCACGTACGAAATGGCCCTCACACGCGTTGCGGGGGATCCAAGCCGTGGCGTGTCAAAGGACCGAGCCATCCTACGTTTGAAGTACGAGGAATTCGCTCGTGAGCTACCAAGCATCGATCCATGCGAATGGACTTTTGACACCTCTGAATGCAGCGTAGGCGATGTCGTGACCACGGTCGCCGTTGTGCTGCTCGCGAACTGAAGTCGTAAAGGAGGAGTCAGTTGTCGCGGATGATGTGGACGCTAGGGAAGTGCCCGTTCGGGGCCCGACGTCAGCGCTCTGCAACCCTTCACTGGCGACTCGGAGAAATTCCAGATTGGTCGTCCCCGAAACAAGAACGGGCTTAAGGTCATAGCGAGAAGGCCATTCGCGTCTTCATTGAAGGGGGCTTCGTGTCTTCGATTTCAAGTGGAATCCTCGCAAGCGGCGCGGTATTCATCGTGATCATGTTCCTGCTGCTCATTTCAAGCGTGGGATCGATTATGACGTACGTCATTATCGTGATCGCCAACCGAGCAGACCCGGACCCTTCAGGCAAGCGGCCGATGGCGGCGTACCTGTTCGGCGGCTCGTTCCTCTCGCTGTGGATCGCCTACGTGGGCTCGATCATCGTCGTCGAGGCGCTGGTAAGCCTGATGCACACCAACACCCCCAGTTCCAACACCGTTGCGCGAATGGTGGTGGTCGGATTCCTCATGGTTCTGGTCGGCGGCGTCGCCCACGTGCTTCACCGGCAGCGGGGTTTGGCCCTCTCCGATTCGGAAGTCGATCCATCCAGCCCGACCAAGCGAGTCATGCGCAGTTACGTGGCCGCAGTCAGCTTCATCTCGGTGTTCATCGCCCTCATCTCGGCCATGGTCCTCGGGTACCTGATCTTCCAGCTCGTGGCGCCGGGCGTTTTCGGGGGGACCGGATCACGTGTCGACACGCTGTCGTCGATCATCGATTTGGTGTACATAGTCGGTGCGACGGCGTTCGTCTTCTTCGCCCACCAGGCGTTGGCGCCATCGGCCCTGCGACTCCTTCCGCGCGGTTCGTCGACGGCGAGTGCCGCCGTGAACGTCGAAGAGTAACGATGCCGGCGACGTGGGCGGTATGTCGTGGCGGTCGGGCTTCGCCGCGATCTTAGGCAAGGCGCGAGTTTCATTGAGTTCGCCACCGCCTTGGTGGCCGGTGCACCTGCCTTGATCGTTGACATTCATTAAGGTGAGACCTACGCAAGGCCGCAAACCCGTGATGTCGGAGGTCCGGTGCGACCGACACCTCCGCTGGCGCCCTGCATCGATGTCATCGACTTGCGCTCATGCCCCTATCATTCACGGCTACGCAACTGCTTCCCGGAGAGCATGAAATTGCCACTCCCGCTACGTAACGTCCGGGAAACACTGTCAAAGGGCTTGACCATCGTCCGGATATCCACGTTGTCGCCGCACCACTCAGTCCAATGACGGAACACTCCGCTGCGGATACGCAGGAGACTGAGTACGCACCAGCACTCTTGAAAGCGGGGATGACTTTGGGCGGTGACCAACTCCCACTATGGAACGTTGTTGACGCTCCGGTGATGGCCACGGCCATGCAGAATTGTGAAGCGGTGCACGAGACTGAGACCAGCGGTCCCGGTTCGGAACCGTGGCTTCGCGTCCATCTCGTTCCGTTGAACGCCAAGATCTGACCATCAAAGTTCGTCGCCATGCAGAACTGAGGCGACGAACACGAAACACTCAACAGTCGATCGTTGAGCGTTCCCGTAGGGTTGGTCTTGTACGTCGTCCAGGAATGGCCATTGAACGTCACCAACGCGCTAGGTCTCCCCGGGATACCATTGGCGCCGACCGCAGCGCAGAACGTTGACGTTGGGCACGAGACTTTGTACTCATCTCTCACGGGGCCCATTGCAGCGGCGCTTGACCAGGCGTGACCGTTGTACAGTGCTGCCTTACCCGCGCCGACCGCAACGCAGAACGCTTTGCTCGCACATGAAACGGCATCTATTGACCCTACCAACGCAAGTGGCTGAGACGACGACCACACTCCGCTTCGGTAGTACGACACCTGTCCATCACCGTTCACCGATACGCAGAATGTGGACGTCGGGCACGAGACCGAGTAATTCACCTGAGTCGCGGAAGAGCCCTTCGAACCAATCAAGACTGGTGGAGACCACTTGTACAAGGGTGTTTTGGCTGACGCACCGCTCGCGAATATCGAAAATAGTGTCAACATCATCAAGGCACTTGCGATTCCCAGCCGAACCACTGAATTTCCGCGTCGAATCGAGAAGCAACTTCGAAGAAACTGCGCCATCACGCTTCCAATCCGGCCACCGTCGCCACCTACGTCAGCGCATCCCTGCTTGGGGCTCATCGCCAAACCTACCGTTAGTGGATGACAACTGAGGCTCAGCGCCTGGCGGTGTAAAGCCGCAGATAGGTCCAGAACTTCACTCGTAGCGCATCGATCGCTTCAGAGTACGAACGATCACTGTGTCTCGCACACTCAATGATCGTTTGCGTCGGAGGCTGCCCGACCTATTAGGAATGCCACCTTTCATTGGCGATTGAGTTTCTAAAGAGCCAGCCTCCAGGTGACATCACCAACCGATGGAACCAAACACAGGCATTCGTCGTTTACTTAGATGTGATGAAAATCGGAAGCCGTATCCCGTGAGTTGGCGACAGCGTTCGGACGCGGACCTGGCGTTCGAGGATCTCGTCCGCGAGATGAGTTCCCCGATGATCCGTGCGGCGACGTTCCTAACGAAGGATGCGACGGGGGCGAAGGACCTCGCCCAAGAGGCACTGCTGCGCACGTACTCCCACTGGAGCCGAGCGCACGTGAACCCGAAGGCGTACGTCTGGACCACCCTCATCAACCTCTGTCGAGATGAGCGCCGCCGCCAAATACGTCGGCCCCACACTCAGACCAACGTGCCCGAAACGCAGACGGTACCAGATCGTGTACTAATGGCAGAGCGAGTTGTCGAACGCCTCGAACTCGAACGCGTGCTCCAGTTATTGCCCCAACAACAGCGCGAGGTCGTGGGTCTGCGCTATCTCGTTGGTCTGTCGGTCGCGGAGGTGGCAGACGTTCTGCTCATCCCCGAAGGAACCGTTAATTCGGCCGCGAGTCGGGCCATCACCACGATGCGGGAAACTCTCGAAGAGTTATCGAAGGAGGAAGAAATCAATGTTGACTGACACTCAGATCGAATCGATGCTCGAGGGGCATTTTCGGGATCTAACGGGTTCGGGCGCCGTCATCGAGCCCGATTCGATAATCGCTAAGTATCAGCGGCACCAACGTCGTGTTCGACGCTCACTGTCCACTACCGCCGGCGTTGTTGTCGCACTCGGTACGGCTCTATCTCTGACGCTCGGGGGGGTGGGCTCTCACCGTCAGAGTTCATCGGGCGAAGCAGTTCACCTTGGTTCATCCGGCGAAGTGGTTCACCTTGCGTCGTACACGTTTCGACTGCCTCGCCACTATCAACTGGTGAACGACGTCACGAGTCAGTGCTTGGCCGTCGCACTCTTTCAGGTTCCATTCACTGATACGACTGCGCCGTTGAGTAACAGCAGTCCGTACACTAATGAGGTCATAGCGAATGACGTCGCGCAGCAGGGCAGTTGCGTGGCCCTGGCTATCACCACGGGGTATTCGATGAACACCGGTGGCGCAGATCCCTTCGAAGTCGCCGGATCCCAGAGGGTTTCGATCGGCTCCTACACAGCTTGGGTCTACACCAGCGTCGGGTGGAATGGCGTTCCGGCGGTCGATCTTGGCGTCGAAGTTCCAGAGGGAGCGGGTCAGTACCGCGACGTCGTCATTGGCACTTCGGGGTTGTCGGTAAACACCGTCGAGTCAATCGCTGCAAGCGGACTCTCGTCCTCATCGTGAAAGACTTAAAGAGATTGCTCGACGTGGCCGGGACGATGCGCACGCTGGAGCATCTGCGGCGCCGTGGGATTGGTGTTGCCCTTGATGACTTCGGAACCGGTCACGCATCGCTCGTACCTCGTGGACCGGCAACCGACGATCATCAAGATCGACGAGTCTTTCGTCAATCCGACGCGGGCGAGCGTTCGCAGCGACTTAGTGCTCGAAGCAATCCTCTATCTCGGTCACAACCTCAAGGCGATGATGCTTGCCGAGGGGATCGAGACCCCCGCACAGCTCGCACGGCGGCGCGGCTTGGGGTGCCAGATGGGCCAGGGCTATCTCTTCTCACCCGCCCCGCCGGCCAGTCAGGTGTCGGTCCAGATCAAAGAACGCCGGTTGCAGTTCATTGCCTGATCCCGCGGAAATGCGAGAGGGACCGACTGGCCCGCTCGTGCTGCTTTGACGACGCGCCCACGCGGCGCATCCGCACCATCATGGCCGCAGACGGGACCACCTTGCCCGACTCGTAGGTCGAAAGTCTCGACGTCGAGGTGCCGACGCGCGCGGAGAACTCCTTGCGCGAGAGGCCCGAACGTGCCACGAGTGCGGCTACCTCGTCGGCCACGACGCGCCGTTCATCCTCGGACATTTCAGCACGGGCGGACTCAATGATTCTGTCCATGAGATCGGCCACGCCGTACGGCCTCGAGAAGGCCAGCACCTCTTCGACTTCGCGGGCGACCTTGCCCCACGGGTCGGCCAGAATCGCGGCGGCGATCCGGTGCCAGTAGCGCAGACTGCCCCGCTCCAGGGCCGTCTCGATTCCCTCGACACCCCATTGTTCGACGGGGTCGGCGGGCGTGACCTCGACGTTGCGAAAGGCGAGCGTCATGACGCGTCCTCGGGTTCGGTGCACATCTCCACCGCGATCTGGGCGCATACGGCACGGACCTCGTCCCAATCGTGCCACTGGCGAGTGAGCCGCTTGTAGGCACCCAGGTTCTTCGTAATCGACGAGTCCGAGGGTCGAGGGTCGGCCAACTGGACGGCCAACTGCGACGCGGCGCCATCGTCGTCGAAACGCTGGTCCTCGTAGTAGTCGCCGATGTTGCGCAAGGTTGCGGCCGCGCGGCTGGTCCCCATCCACTGCGAAAGAGCGGCGATGTCGAGGTAGTCGCGGGTCCGGTTGCGCACGATGGCGAGGTAGCCCTTCACGCGCAGCGTCTCGTCGGGCGTGGGCACGCGAAGCGTCTGGCCGTTGTCGAGCTTGTAGTCGATCACTTCGAGCGGCACGCGTCGCCGGAGCTGGCGCACTCCGGCCTCGATGTCGCCGAGTTGTCCGAGGATGATCTTGTTGGGCACCACGCGGTTGGTGATCCACCCGCCCTGGGATTCGAGGGCTTCGAGCACCATGCCGAAACGATCCGAGAGATCGTCGATGACGTGGTCGTGGTCCGTCGATTGACGGTGCCCCACGTAGAACGCCGCGGCCGAGCCTCCGACCAGCACCGCGTCGGGGACCATCTCTTGCAACGTCGCGGCGGACTTCAGTAGTCGTTGGAAGGCCTCGTCAGTGGTGGTGAGGCCTTCCGGCGTGAGGTCCACGGTTGATTCGGGACCGACCTTCGGCGCGAACTGTTCGCCATCGTTGTTCCCCTTGGGTCTGCGCTTTTGCGCCATAACGCGTCCTCGATTCCCGAATTGCTGGTTGCGCGTTATTTTATCACTTCTGATAAGAGACGACGACGTACGGGCCGATCATCGCCGAGAGGATCAGCTCGGGCCTCAACCAACTCCCAATCGTGGCCGGCGGGGATGATCGGTTCAGTGGTGGAGGAGGCAATTAGCCCGGAACTGATCCCAAGGCGTTGGCGACGCCGCCAGTGGCGTACGTCACTGAATCGAGAACAGTTCCCACGGGTACGCCGGGGCTGGCCGTTGCGGTCGTAGCCAGTGTTTCGGTCTCAAGCAGGAGGCCCGTGGTCGGGTCGAGGACAACGACGTCCCCACTACTGGGATCCTCGATCGCGGTGCCCGATCGACCGAGGGCGTCGGTTCGACTTCCGATGATCGCGACGCCGGGTAGTTGGGCCAGCACGTGGTAGAGCACCGGACCGAGAATGAGAGGTGCCACGGGGAAGGTGAGAAGATTGTTGACGATGTCGAACTGTGCCGCGACGTTACAGACCTGGCCTGGGGCAAAGACCTGGGCCGAATCGCCGTTCTGAGAAGGACACCCCCCTGGTGGACTGCTCGGGTAGACCTGGCCAACGTCGTTCACCCGGCCCGCTGCTAGGAGTGCTCCGAGGGTTGTGGGGTCGCTCGGGAGCAACGTGACCCCCGGCTCGTCGGGTGTCGATGGCGCAATCGTGCGGGTACTGGTCGCCTGGATGCAATGGTTTGGCTGTCCACTCGCCTCCCAGAGGGCTTGATCTTTAGAGGAGAGAAAGTGGCCTGATCCCTGCGGCGCGCTCTGTTCGCTGCCCGATCCATTCGCTGTCGTCCAAGTCTCGGAGACAATGGGGGACAGGTAGAAGACCGGGGTCTGTGTGCCCGCAGCGTTGGGTACACCGAAACCGCAATTCTGCAAGATGACGCTCTTCTCGTAGTAGTACTGACCTGAACTGAGCGGCGGCAGCACTGCTTGGGCGGCAGCTGCTTGGGCTGCTCGGTTGAGCACTGCGGCCGCAGCCTCCGTCGGCTTTTCGCCAACATTTGTGATGGTCAACGTCACAGCGATTGCCACGGCGGCCGCGGAAACTATGGCGAGAACGAATTGGCGTTGGCGACGGAGAGCACGACTTTTCCTGACGCGCGAAGATATGCAGTCGACGACAATTTCCGCTTCGAGGACAGTGCGCGCTTGCTCCATGACGCCTCGTGACGGGGGCCCCACCTTGCCGGCTCGGATGAGGTTATCAATAGTTCCCATGTCAACTGCCTCCTTGATGGTCAGTGCGATGACGAAGTGAGTATTGCGGTACTTCGGGCTCTAGCGACGGAGCCTCAAGCTGGCACTTCACGAACTTTCGTGCTCGGTGAAGACGGCTTCGGATCGTTCCGGCGGGCACGTCAAGCACGAGAGCAATCTCCGTTGGTGAGAGTTCCTCCCACGCAGTAAGTAGAAGAACCTCCCGTTCGTTACCGGGCAGTTCTTGGATGGCCTTGTACAAGAGCGGTCCAAGTTCCTTGGCGTTCAAGCAATCTTCGACGGCTGGCCATGGATCGTCAGAGATCTCGATGCTTCCTGTGTTCGTCGCTCGACGCGTTCGCCAGTAGGAGAACACGGTATAGCGGGCAATTCCGTAGAGCCAGGGTCGTGCTTCTGACCACTCGCCCTCGTATCGATGCCTCGACTTATAGGCGCCAATCCAAACGTCGGCGAGCAAGTCGTCCGCAGCATCGCTTCCAACCCTTCGAGTGAGGTACGCGTGAATGTCTTTTGCGTGAGCGTCAAAAACCGTGAGAAAGGCGCTACGCGCGTCTCCGTCGTTTTGTTTTCTGCGCATAGTGCCCCTCACATCTGTACATGCCGAAACTCAGCAAAGCGTTCGCGGTATCGATGAAAATTGTGGTATCCCAACAAATCAATAGCCGTGATTGTCACCCGACTCAGAAAGCAAGGCTGTACCGACGCAGGCCTCACTTAAATCGATCTTCGGAAGCCAGGGAGTGCCCTGCCCTGGCAGCAGACGTGAGGGGGGGCCGTGGACGAGAAGCCGTGGATGCAAAACTCGGCCCGATTGAGCAGCATTTGACCGCCGCTTTGGTCAAGCTCTGGATCGGCGAATACCAAAGAGTGAAAAGACCGCCAGCATCGCCGCAAGGACGAGGTAAAAGCCTGCTTCGAGGAACTGCAGCGTCCAAAATCGACTGTCGGGTATGTAAAGTTCGATAGATCGTAAGCCTAAACGCTGCGCGCAGTAGGGCTCTTGGTGGTACCTCGTTTCACAGCGATAGATCTCGCTGGTGGAACTGTTCATCACAGCTCTGCTAGGGACGCCTTTCGTCAACTTTGGTTCGTACCCTTGGGACAGAAACCACGAAGTCGCCGGCGCGCCGCCCGTTGAGTAAAAACCACTCACTGATCCCTTGGTCACTTGCTGCACGCTGTGTAACGTCATCACGTTTGGCGTCACCAGATTCGGGCGGAGCTGAGCTCCGAAGGTGAGGAACAACGCGGCGAAGAGAATGATGCCAACGGCGAGGGACCAGCCGGCCCGGCGAAGTAGTAACCCGATGACTACGGCCAGCACGAAGGAGAAGATCCCGTAAGCAATCTCCACGAAGCCCGAGACCGGAAAGGCCTTAGTTGAAATTCGAGCACCGTCGTGTGAGGCGCCGACCCACCACGAGAGTACGAAGCACAGTGGTACGAGGATAATGGCCATGGACGCGATGCTCGTGAGGTACTTGCTCACAAGCCACCAAGACCGGGACTCCGACTGCGTCCACGCCAGTCGGTTGGTTTTTTGCTCAATCTCACGAGCGACGGCGTTCACGCCGAGTACCAGTCCGAAGAGCGGCGCGAAGACTGTTCCTATGATCGTGACGACATCGTTACGTTGAACGCCAGAGCCGTAGACGGAAGACTGCAGTCGACCACAAAAGTTTGCATCGCCTTTCGTGATTCCGAAGCCGCCCTTGCAGGGCGCCGACAAGTACTGATGCCAGAGTGACTGCTCGTGCAGACCCGTTATCAGCATCCACACCGTAAAGACGACCGCCGCGAGGAAGAACGCCGCGACGATCGAGCGCTGTTGACGCCAGACGACCCACATCATTCGACGCCCCCCTCAGTAGTGATGACACTGCGACGATTCGCACCGGGTGAGCCTTCGCGCAGGTAGGCCAGCACGATCTCATCGAGCGTTGGTCGATCAACTCGCCAACGCGCGTCATTGATCGGCAGTTCCACCCGGACGAGCAGTGACTGGCCTCGCGCGCTTCGTTGCTCACCGATCACCGTGACACCCGACGGAGGCGTGAGATCGCCTTCGTGCACCGCGGAGAGAAACCGGTGACTTGCCAATAGGTACTCAGTGTCGTTGGACAGGACGACTCGAGAGTGAGAGAGAATGATGACGTAGTCACATATTGCCGCCACGTCGCGAAGGGCGTGCGTGGATAACAAGACGCTCGATTCACTATCGGCGACCTGCCTCATGAGCAGACGCAGGAGGTCTTCGCGGGCCACGGGATCAAGAGCCGCCGCCGGTTCGTCAAGTAGCAGCAGCTCAGGTTGTTTCGACAAACAAAGGGTCAGAGCCACTTGCGCTTGTTGGCCACCGGAAAGATTGGTGACGCGTGAACTCAGTGGAATATCAAGTTGTGCCAGGTGAGCCTTGGCGACTTGCATATTCCACGAGGGATTGGTCTTCTCACCGAAGCGCAGCATCTCGGCAACGCGAAAACTCTTATAAAGAGGACGTTCCTGGTCGAGGTAGCCGATTCTCTCCAGCACCTTGCCGGTATCTTGCGACGGCGAGTGTCCGAGTACCCGTAACGATCCGACATTCGGCCGCGACAGTCCCGCTGCCATACGTAGCAGTGTCGATTTCCCCGAGCCGTTCGGGCCAACCAGTGCGGCCACTCTTCCTTTGGGGATCGCGAGTGTGCAGTCCTGCAGACCCCACGTCCGGCCGTAGCGTTTGCCGAGGTCTACCGCTTCGAGTACGCAGGTGTCGTCGATCACGACAGCACCTCGCCGTCTTGGCGGAGGGTGGCACCGAAGAGTTCGGCGATTCCCTTTTCATCCAAGCCAGCCCGACGGGCACTGCTCACCCAGTCGCGAAGTCCTCGTTCTAAGGACTCCCGTTCAGTTGTGGTTGAAATGACCTCCGCGTGTGTCGTGATGAAGGTTCCGAGCCCCGCACGCCCCTCGGCGAATCCCTGATGCTCAAGTTCTCGGTACGCGCGATGCACCGTATTGGGATTGATCGTGATCTGAGAGACCACGTCTCGCACCGAAGGCAGCTGATCACCTTCTCGCAGTAGGCCAGAATTCAAGGCTTGGCGAACTTGGTCGACGAGTTGGCGGTACGGCGCCACGCCGCTACGCGGGTCCAGTCGAAAGGTGATGCTGGGATGTCTCGGGGTCATGTACTAGTACACTAACACAGTCGCTGCAGCCTCTTTACTCAGCCGCGAACAAAAAGTCATCGTTGCCAGGGCGTTCAGCTCAAGGGGATCGTTCCAGTAGAGCGACCATTCTCGACTGTTTCACTGTTATAAATTACACCAAGTGGTTACGAGTAAGAAACTGCCGTGTCGCTACGTTGAGCGCTCTTGGTCCAAAGAACGTGGTGGTCGAAAGACCGCGAAGGGGTCAGTGACCAATAATGTGCGCTCGGCGAATCGGTACAGTGTTGCCGGCCGACCTCCCGATGATGGAGGGGGCGCAGCATCGTTCGTCGCTTTAATAATCTTTCGGCGCAAGAGAACTCTTTGCAGGTTCGTCGCAGAAATAGCGTGACCGAGGCACGCAACGTACACATCGCGTAACTCCGCGATAGTGAAGGTCTCGGGGGCCAAGGCGTAGCCGACGTTCGTATACGTGAGCTTGGCTCGTAGGCGCTCTCGACCAGAGTTGATGATGGACGCGTGATCGAACGCCGTGGGCGGCAGTTCATCCACGTGGCACCACGCCGTATCAGCGGGGATCGACGGATTCAGGTTCGCCGATACGAGCGCGACGTAGGCGGTGGCGATGGTGCGCTCGCGGGGATCTCGATCAACGTCACTGCGCGTTTCGAGTTGTTCGAGATACGCCACGTCGGTGAGGTCAACTTTCGCCGCCATATGGCGACCCAGGGAAGACCCCAACCTTTCGTGGTCGCCCACCAGTCCACCGGGCAACGCCCAAGATCCCGCGAAGGGAGCTCGGGCTCGCTGCCACAGAAGTGCACGGAGCCTACGACCTCGAACCTGAAAAACTACCGCGAGAACTTCGTGGCGAAAGCGGTTAGATGTCTCGCCGACGGTACCATCGCCGCCGGGCGCGAAACCAGGGGTTTCGTTCGGATTTTGACCGACTCTCATGACTCATGATAACTTCATGGCGCAGGTTTTCGCCCCTAAGGCGAAAACCTGCGCCATGGTGTTTTCGTTTCGCCCAATGAACCCGAAAGCTCGCCTTCATGAACCAAGTACTGAGAAGGTCACCGTGACCACCGTGACGATTGGCGTCGACGAGGTGCCCCTTGGCCAGTGGGCCGACGAGGTCAAGCGCCTCGCGAAGGAACGTGACGCCATCATTCTCGCGCACCACTACCAACTGCCCGAGATTCAAGACGTGGCCGATCACGTGGGTGATTCGCTCGCCCTGTCGCGTCTCGCCGCGTCGAGTACCGCCTCGACCATCGTGTTCGCCGGCGTCTACTTCATGGCCGAGACCGCAAAGATTTTGGCCCCCGATCGTACGGTGCTGATTCCCGAGCCCCGAGCGGGATGCTCTCTCGCCGACAGTATTAACGCGCAGCAGCTTCGCGATTGGAAGTCGCAGCACCCGGGAGCGGTGGTCGTGGCGTACGTGAACACCAGCGCCGCGGTGAAGGCCGAGACCGATCTGTGCTGCACGTCGGCCAACGCGGTGGAGATCGTCGCGGGCATTCCCGACGATCGCGAAGTGCTGTTCTTACCCGATCAGTTTCTGGGCGCTCACGTTCAGCGAACCACCAAGCGAAAGAACATGCACGTGTGGATGGGTGAGTGTCACGTCCACGCGGGAATAAGTCCACGGGAACTTCGCTCGAAAGCGTACGCGTCGCCCGAATCAGAACTCTTCATCCACCCCGAGTGCGGGTGTACGACCGCGGCGCTGTGGCTCGCCGGAACGGGAGACCTGCCGAGCGATCGAACTCGCGTACTGTCAACGGGAGGAATGCTCGAGGCGGCCCGAACGACCAAGGCCCGTTCAGTGTTAGTGGCCACCGAGACGGGTATGTTGCACCAACTTCGAAGAGCGAATCCCTCGGTTGACTGGGAACCAGTCGACGCGAACGCCGAGTGCGTGTACATGAAGATGACGACGCCAGAGGTTCTCTTGAACTGCGTACGCCAGGGAACCACCGAGGTGCGCGTCGATCCAGAGATCGCCCGGCGAGCCCGCCGCGCGGTCGAAGCAATGATCAGCGTCGGAACGGCGTCACTGGTGGGCGAGTGAACTTCCCCCGGCCGCGCTTTGTACCGTCGTCGAGCTACACGTGGTACGAAACCACTGACGTGGTCATCGTGGGCAGTGGCGCGGCGGGCCTGAGTGCCGCGCTCGCCGCCTCGAGGAACGGTCGACGAGTGACCCTGATCTGTAAGGGCAACCTGGCGGGGGGTGCTACTCCCCTGGCCCAGGGCGGCCTCGCGGCGGTGATGGGGCCGGACGATTCGTTGGAGCGACATATCTCGGACACGCTCGTCGCCGGGGCCGGACTTTCTCACGAGGTCTCGGTGCGCGAGTTGGTCGTGGCGGCGCCCGGCGCCGTACGAATGCTCAGTGAACTCGGCGCCAATTTTGACCGAGGCCCCCTGGGACTCGAGGGCGGTCACTCGAGGCGTCGGATTGTTCACGCGGGCGGGGACGCGATAGGCGCCGAGCTCCACCGAGTGTTGCGAAGGGCCGTCGTCGCGTCACCGATTGAAATTCTTGAACACACGGTGGCCGTTGACGCGCTGAAGAACGACGCGGGTAGCGTCGTCGGGATCGTCGCTGGTAGAAATGACCCACGCACCTCGCGTTCACTCGAGGTGGGCGTGATCAGCGCACGCGCCGTCGTGCTGGCGACGGGTGGTATGGGTCAGGCGTACGCGACGTCGACCAATCCCCACGACGTGACGGGCGACGGCGTAGCCCTCGCCGCTCGAGCCGGCGCCGAACTCACCAATGTTGAATTCGTTCAGTTTCATCCGACAGTGTTCTTCATTGCCGGTGGACGTGGACAAAGTCCGCTCATCACCGAGGCTCTTCGCGGAGCGGGTGGCGTTATCGTGGATGTCCACGGAACCTCAGTAATGAGTGGCCAGCACCCTCTCGCCGACCTCGCCCCCCGCGACGTCGTGTCCTACACCATGTATCGACGGATGTTGTCTAATGACGGACCTTCCACGCACCTCTGGCTCGACGCACGAAGCGTGGGGGCCCGGCGTCTCGAAGTGGAGTTCCCCACCACCACGTCAATTTGTCGAAGCTGGGGCGTTGAACCTTCAATCGAGCCGATTCCTATTGCGCCGGGGGCTCACTACGCGTGCGGAGGGGTGCGGGCTACTTTGAACGGCACCACGTCGCTTCGGGGCCTCTACGCCATTGGCGAAGTCGCGTCCACGGGAGTACACGGCGCTAATCGTTTAGCGTCCAACTCCCTTACCGAGGCCATGATTTCTGGGCGGCGCCTTGGACAGTTGCTCAGTGAGGGTCTCGACAGTCGCTACGAACCCTCCACCACGTCGCCCTCGAACCCCCCACCCTCGGGCGACGGAGTGGACCCTTCATCACGAATCGGAGTAGCCGCCGCGATGTCAACACACGCCGGCGTGCTTCGCAGTCGAAACGGTCTGGAGAGCATGCTCGACACGCTGGAGAGAGTGCCAGCGGGAAGATCTGGTGCGCTCGACCTCGACACGCTGGAGGCCACGAACCTCCACGTGGTGTCAACACTCGTGGCGGGCGCGGCACTGCTTCGAGAAGAGAGTCGCGGCTGTCACCGTCGAAGCGACTTCGAAGCGACCAGCGGCCGTTGGGCGCAAGAGATCACTCTTCAAATCTCCGGGGGCGAGATCGTCGCCGACGTGAGTGCACTGGCGCAAGTGTGAACGAAAGGACCCGCTCGGCGCTGATCCGCGCCGGCTTAGATCCGTCAGAGATTCAACATCTGGTACACCTCGCTCTCGACGAGGACCTTCGCTACGGCCCCGACGTGACGAGCGACGCGACGGTCCCCGATGGCCTTGAGGCGTGCGGCGACATCGTCGCCCGCGAGCACGGCGTCATCTGTGGGGTTCCCACGGCGTTGGCCGTACTCGACGCCGTGGGGCTTGCGCCCAAGTGCGTCACGACTCTCCGTGACGACGGCGAGACCATTGAGCCGGGCGAAGTGGTACTGCGAATCGCTGGGCCACTTCGTCAACTGCTGTTAGCTGAGCGCACCATGTTGAATTTCATGACGCACCTGTCGGGGATTGCTTCGGCGACCAAGTCGTGGGTCGATGCTCTAGAAGGCACTAACTGTCGGGTGCGTGATACCCGAAAAACTACGCCAGGGCTTCGCCAACTCGAGAAGTACGCGGTGCGTTGTGGTGGGGGGACAAATCACCGGATGGGGCTGGGTGACGCTGCGCTCATTAAGGACAACCACGTCGTCGCCACCGGCGGGATTACCCAAGCCGTGGCGGCTGTTCGCGCCGCTAACGCCGACGTCGATCTAGAAGTGGAGTGCGACACCCTCGAGCAGGTTCGAGAGGCCGTGGCCGTCGGGTGCTCACTGGTACTCCTCGACAATATGACGGTCGAGGAACTAAGAGAGGCCGTCGCGATCGCTCGACGGGCGACGGGAGTTCGACTGGAAGCCAGCGGGAGCATGAGCTTGTCCACCGCCCGTGCGGTCGCCGCGACGGGTGTCGACTTCATCGCGGTGGGTTCGCTTACCCATTCGTCGTTAGCACTGGATTTAGGTTTCGACCTCACTCCCTTCGAATTCGAGAATGATTCACCCACATGACGAACCAGCGACGTGAAATCCGAGAACGACGACCCGACTGAATGAAGAGTTCTTGTCCCACTCTCGGGGCACGATTCATGAGCAGAAACTCGTGAGGGAACTTCCTACGAACATGAGGAAATTGACGTCGCGTTCAGTTTGATGTTGGATATTTGAAGAAGAGTTCAATCGCGCTGAAACATCAGTGCGAAGTCGTGGCAGCCAATCTCGAAGCCAGTGTAAATAATGAGGTCCTCGTTACCTCGAATGAGACGTGTTCTACGCACGTCGATGCCATCAGTTTCAACGGATCAACGTTGCGGAGCGGTGAACGAGATGTCGACAGTCTCGGCGCGAAATTAGTTGAACGATTGTTGCCGAGTTGATGACGAGAAAAGGAATGGCCCGGGTTTTGCATTGACCTGGTCTACGATGACCCCAAAGGAGGTGAGTTAATGAAGACATCTACCCACGACAGCGTCGGTCGCTACGCGACCTCCGAGCCCCTCGAAGCGGGTGTTCCAAAACTGCGGAACACTCAGATGCGGATTTGTGGACACAGTGATCTGCCCCACAGCGTGGTCGCCGCCATGGCACGGGGACAAGAGACTAAAAGTCTCGAAACATCACGTTCATGCCGGACGAATGTTCTTTTCGTTTCGACCAACCGACTGTAACCACCGGACCATTCCAACCGTGTGATTCGGGGATGTAAACAAGGGGGCACGCCATGTCAGAAACGCTTATTTCGGACGCTGTTCCCAGGTCCCGTAAAGACCTCGTCATAAGTTTGTTGCGCTCACCGCTCTCGGACCGTCGTTTCTGGTGGGCCCAAGCCATGGTTGCCGTTGTCGTTCTCATCAACCTTGGCGCCGGTTTTACCCAGGACCGGGTCGTGATCTTCACCCCCAGTTTTGTGTGGACTTTGTTGTTACTCGTTCCTGTCGTGTACGCGGGCCGGACCTTTGGCCGGGTGGGATCTTTCGCTACGGCGACGCCGGGCATCGTGGCGCTGTCGTCGACGGAGTTGTTTCTCTCACACACCGGTGCCGAGCTCTGGGGGGCGTGGAGTATCCTCGCCATGGTGATCGTAACCGCGATCCTGGTCGGAGATCGCTTCGAGGATCAACAGGCCATTGCGAAGGCGAAGACCGCTACCGAGGTGTCTAGGGCGCTGCGGACCTCCGAGGAGCGCTTCCGCCTCGCGTTCGAGGGAAGTATGGCGCCGACGGTCTTCAGCGATCAAGACGGCATCTTCCTGGCGGTAAATGACGCTTTTTGCCAGATGAGCGGACGCACCAGAGAGGAACT
Organism: Acidimicrobiales bacterium; assembly: GCA_035532375.1. Lineage (GTDB taxonomy): Bacteria > Actinomycetota > Acidimicrobiia > Acidimicrobiales > RAAP-2 > RAAP-2. The sequence goes on along the minus strand of DATKRC010000089.1, from coordinate 4,845 downwards.
CATTGGACATGACTCGAAGCACTTTACGTACCCTGAGGACATTGGCGCGAGTGAAGAAGCCTATCGACGCATCATCACCGGCGAGATCGATAACGTACGGTACGCCAAGCGCATCGTGCACGAGAATGGACGAATTGTCGTTGCCGAAGTATCCATGTGCTCGGCTCGTGACGAGAGCGGAAAGGCGATCTATTTCGTCTCCTCGGTACGCGACGTCACCGAGGAGCGGACCCTCGCGGCACAACTCTCCCACCAAGCCCTGCACGACCCGCTGACGGGACTCCCCAACAGAGCACTACTGCACGACCGATTGGCGGCGGCGTACGAGAGGGCCGTTCGCCATGGGAGTCGCAGTGCGCTCTATATGTTGGATCTTGACGATTTCAAGGGCACGAACGACACGTTTGGACATCAGATGGGCGACCAGTTGCTGGTAGCCGTGGCCCACCGACTGGAGAAGGTGACCCGCTCTTCGGACAGCCTCTGTCGCTTTGGCGGTGACGAGTTTGTCTATGTAGCAGAGCGACTGACGGGTGAAACTGACGCCGAGGAGATTGTCGCACGGCTGCTCGGGGTATTTACTGAACCGTTTCTCGTCGCGGGGATCGCTATTGAACAGCGTGCCAGTATCGGGGTGGTGGTGTCCGATGCGGCGAGCGACAAGGACTACGCAGAACTCGTCCAGAACGCTGATACCGCCGTGTACGAAGCCAAGCGCCGGGGCCGGGGACAGTACGTCCTGTTCACCGCGGCGATGAGCGAACTGGTATCGGACCGCTTCACGCTTACCCAGGATCTCGGCAACGCTCTCACGCTCAACGAGCTCTCGATGCACTACCAGCCGATCGTTGACCTGGGTACCGGTGAGATTGCCGGTTACGAAGCCCTGATGCGCTGGCGGCACCCCGAGCGGGGATGGGTAACCCCCGACGTGTTTATTCCCCTGGCCGAACAGAGCGATCTTATTGTGAAGCTCGGTGCCTTTGCCCTGGGCGAAGCCACCGCTGCGGCAACTTCCTGGGACCGAGAGTTCGGAATCTTACCCCCCCCCCGTACGTGGCGGTCAATCTCTCAGCCCGCCAGTTCCATGACCCGAGTCTGTTGTTGATCGTCGACGAGGCGCTCGCGTCGAGCAGGCTCGCGCCAGAGCGCCTGGTACTGGAGATCACCGAGGGCGTAGCGCTGTTCGACGTCGACGCGGCGATCAGCGTGATCGAGCGTCTTAGACAACGCAACGTGACGGTGGCGCTGGATGACTTTGGGACCGGGTACTCCTCACTCTCCTACTTGGTGAAGCTGCGTCCGCAGATCATCAAGATCGACCGTAGTTTTGTGAGCCCTGCGGCCAAAGACACTTCGGCCGAGCAGTTGCTCGCGGCGGTGGTTCTGCTCTGCCACAGCTTGGACATGGTTGTGCTGGCCGAGGGGATCGAGACGCAAGAACAACTCGCGCTGCTTTCTGATCTGGGATGTGAGTTCGGCCAGGGTTACCTCTTCTCTCGAGCGGTGCCGGCACCGGAGCTGCCCACGCTGCGCGAACTGGTGCTACGGAGCTGGGTCGGTAGCACCGGAAGATCTCACCCGCTGAATCCATCGAGGTAGCCACAACGCGAGGATTGGTCTACATCTGTCATTGGAGGACCGTCTCGAAGATCAAGGCATCGATAGTTGACGAAATTGCAGAATCCCGGAGGAGCATTGATCGAGTTCGACGGCGCCCGCCCGTTAGGTAACGCTCAGGATGGCCTACGCCCGCACGCGACAGTCCGGCGAGGACGTGCGAAACGAGGAGTCCTCGGTAGTTCTCACTTTTCTCTGGACGTTGGCCTCAAACGGCTCGATGCTTCTCGTTACTTGCGATCCCTAAAGTTCTGGGATGGTCGAAGTTGTCGGCCCCACGTCCACGGCTTCGCGTCAGGTATTGCGTCTGCGACTACCGGCACGCGGGGCTGAAGGTTCGTGGCGCTGTCAACTTCGACTGATTGCTTCGCGGCTTCTTCACGTTCCGTGCATCATTTGGGCCCGCGCGAAGTGCGGATCGTCGTTCAACGCAAATCCACTTTTCAGTGGGCCAATGAGAGCACAGCGTCTATTGATTGACCCTCCTAATCTTGTGGCCGCGACTGCCCGTCACCTCGAATGAGGTCGAGGCGATCATTGCACGATGAACCTCGTGCAATGAGTCGCTGTATCCGGATTGGGCGTCCTACTTGTGACGTCGGACCATCTCGCGCGGACGAGACTCTCCTCTCAAGTAACGCGTGAGCGTCGCAGTGGCGTCGTAGTCCTTGGTCGGTCCCCGTACTCGCCAACGCTCTTCAACGACATTGGGCGACATGACCCTTGTCGTGAACTCGTAGTGATCGTCACCGCAGACGTGGTTGCTACGCCACGCGCCGGCTCTGAGATCCAGGTCGATGAAGGGTCGCCCATCGCTAAAGTGCACAGCGAGAGTTCCGTCGTCGCGTCGAATAAATCTAAGACTGCGGTGGGCCGAACTTTGATGCGTCCCCCAGTGCAGTTCGCCGATCTCTTCGTAGTGCGCTCCCACCAACAGTGAGAAACTGCTACAAGGACGTTGATCGGCGACAGAAGCCATACCGTTGAAGGTTCCCCGCGTACCCGATCGGTGGTCCTTCAATGTTCGTTCGATTCGCCATGAGCCAAGAAGGAATTCGAAGGTGTCAGTGATCTTCATGGATCCGTTCACTGTGACCACGGGGAGTGGTGGGAAAATATCGCGCACGTGTTCGCCAGAGTTGGAACCTCCTGAGACGGTCATGCTAGGGTAATTTCTCACTTGCCGTCACTAGCCATTACGACTTTTCTAGTCGTGATCGAGGAGGTTCAGCGCACGCATGTCAACCACCATTGCAGTACCTCGGCGCGAGCCAGTTGTGCTCGCCGATCTACTTTCGGGCACGCGAGTGCGCGACATTGTGCTGGTCGTCGGCGCCGCGAGTTTCGTCGGAGTGCTGGCGCAAATCTCGATTCACCTCTCGTTCACACCAGTTCCGATTACCGGCCAGACGCTCGGCGTGCTACTTGCTGGTACGTCGCTCGGCTGGAAGCGGGGCACCGCGGCCATGACGCTGTACGCAGTGGCGGGCTTGGTTGGCGTACCGTGGTTCGCCGGTCACGACAGCGGCTACGTAGGCGCGTCGTTTGGCTACATTCTCGGGTTCATTGTGTGCGCGGCGTTGTGCGGTTACCTCGCGGAGCACGGCGCGGACCGCTCGATTGTGAAATCAGTTCCGGCGATGGTGGTGGGCGAACTCGTCATGTACGGCGTCGGGGTAGCGTGGCTCGGTGCCTACCTGCACGTCGGCGGGGCCAAAGCAATCAGTTTGGGTCTCACGCCCTTTATCGTCGGTGACGCCATAAAGGCGACCCTTGCCGCTACGTTGCTACCTGTCGCGTGGAAGTTGGTCGCTCGGCGTTAGGGCGTGTGTCGCGGGTGCCAGGCCAGACGGTGAGCAGTGAAGGGCGCACGACGCAGTGGATTGAGGTCTCTGCTCTACGCCGGGAAACCAGATTGGTCCCGACTTCCTGCACTCGCACCCCGTTGATCTGCGAAGTGCCGACAAAGTCACGCTGATCTGGGACGGACTGGCCTCTCACCGCAGCCGCGCAATGAAGGCGTTCCTGTGCACTCAACGCCACCGGCTCGTCACCGAACGACCGCCGCCATACCGGGCACGACCTCGATCCCGTCGAGCAGGTGTGGGGCAACCTTAAGAACCGCGAGCTGGCCAACCTCTGCCCTGACTCTGTCGAAGAGGCGGCCGGTTTGCCGACGACGGACTCATGCACATTGGTAAGAACACGCGCCTGTGCTCCTCATACCTCAAGCACTATGGACATTCGATATGACCAGAGTGTCAGTGTATTACGGAAACCTCTTTAACTCGCGTTTTAACCTAAACCGTGAAGTAATTACCGGCGCATTCGATAGTCAGGGTGCGCCCGCCAGGCAGAATTAGTCTCGACGAGCCAGTAAACAATCGAGTTCGAAGTTTTGGACAAAAGGTGTGCGGCGGTCAACTTATGTTGATCCGGAGAAACTCGCCCACCGAGAGCTCATAGTTGTCTTCCGGGCCGTCCGCGTCGTCTATCTGTTGGCCAACGAATTCCAACGAGCCGGGTGACCACCGGGTCCCACTACGGGTCCGCGAAGTAGTCCGAGACGAAGGCGTCAGTAGTCTTCAAGCCCTCCAACGCGTGCTCTACCGCAGTGCCCAGCAAGATCCCACACGGAAGTTTCACGCCCTCTACGACAGACTCCATCCGTAGTGACGTGATGGACCAGGCGGGGATCAATGTGGCTACCTCTGCCCTCGAATCAGTAGGCAAGCAGAAGTAAATGTGAGAATGTATCGCGCCGGGTTTGTGGAGACGGAGCCCTCTCCAAGAGGTAGACGGTGCCCAAACAAGTTTGTTGGACGCCGCTGGCCATATCGACTCATCGATCGCGGTCATCGAGCCCTCGGTGCACCGCGGTGGTGCCGTCTTCAACTCGTTGACGGTCGCCGCGTTACCTCGTAAGGTAGCGCTCGGCGAGTTGCGGGTTCGTTGTCGTTAGCGATGAGATGACGCGTCGAGTCGTTTCGTCATGGCTCGGGTGTCACCGGCGAACCCCAGGCGTTTCCCGTAAAGCGAATACTCAACTCCTCGGGTGGCATGGGTCGCGCGTAGAGATATCCCTGCGCCGACTGACAACCGAGATCTTTCACGTGTCGCGCCTGGCTTACCTCTTCGACCCCTTCGGCGATGGTTTTCAGGTGTAGTCCCGCGCTGAGATCGAGAATGGCTCGCAGGATGGCGTCGCCGCCCGGATCACCGGCC
>DATKRC010000088.1:0-3834 GCA_035532375.1 Acidimicrobiales bacterium | reverse complement strand
ACCCAGTCGAAACTCACCTCCACCGATTCATCAGGATTAACGAATTCAGCCATCGTTGCCATATCGCCTAGTGGCCATCGAAGGACGAGGGTCAAATTGGTAAACGAATCGCCACATTCAAGTTATCTATCGTAATCCGATGCTATCGTGATACCAGTGATACCTATGGATGAAACGTATGCTCGATTGCTTGCTCTGCGGACGGGCATGCGACACTTCGAACGTTGGAGCGAACAACAAGCCCGGGCGGTCGGAATCACCGCCGCACAACATCAACTATTACTTGCCGTTCGAGGACACGCCGATTCGAGAGGTCCCACCGTTGGCGAGGTTGCCGACTACCTATTTCTTCGTCACCACTCGGTCGTCGGCTTGATTGACCGGGCGGCAGCTGCGAGGCTCATTACTCGCACGAGGGACGACAAGGACCACCGACTGGTTCGACTCCATCTCAGCGCGGACGGTGCGAGACGACTCGAGAAGCTTTCAGCATTACACGTTGAAGAACTCAACCGTCTAAGCACTCCATTTCCGAACGCGTGGGAAGGGTTGGCACCCGTACAACGCACCCACGGCTTATCAGGTTCGTCTGCGATGTCTTCAGGCAACTCGGTATGAGTTTCGGAAACTCGGCGTAACCGGCCGCTACATCACACCTCAACTTCCGCGAAATCTTTGAGACTTCATTGAGTCGCATTAATCAAGGAGATATATAAGTAAGGAGGAGAATTTATGCAACGACGAAGCGACGATGATTCGGATGAGATGGGTGGCGAAGATCAAAGCGAGGCCAAAGTGATGGGCAGCGCTGACGAGGGTGAATCGCGATTTCAAGGTCGGATACCAAGTTCGATGACAAGAAATTCATGGCGGACATGACTGAAGCCGGCGTGAACGAGGTCCGTTGTTGAGATCTTGAGTTTGAGTAATGGTGTGATGAGATCGTTAGACAGTGAAGATCGTAAGAACGACGAACGTCCGTGGGGGAACTACACCATGCTCGACGATACGTCGCCCAACTAGACCGCACCGCTACCACGTCTACTACGGCATCAACGACTTTTGCATTGGCGTGGCCGCCTCGACGTGCCATCGGAGATTCCTCGCCGACCGAGTCTGCTGTCACTATGGGTAGAGGGCTGATGTCGATACGGATGAAAGTTTTGGTATGGAGCATTGAGCGGCGTCGAGGGCCGGATCATGTCTTTCAATTTCGATGGGTGTCGTCCGTCTAAAGACGCGTTGCCGACGTCGACCGTGGTATTTCAATCCGATCCAAGTCACGATCTCGAGTTGCAGATTCTCGCGGTTTTGCCAGCGCCGAGGGTCCAAAACGTTGTTCTATGGCAAGGAGAAGAACCCTTCCGATCGTTCCAAGAGCCCGTTGTTACGCAACGTTCTCACGCAGGCCCTGGACTAGAACACAGCCCAATTCTGCGAGGTGTGACCGGGCAACGACGAATGCCCGGAACTTTTCCACGGCTCTTCTCGATGCGGGCGGCGACACCCGAGTACTCTGACGCGCAATCGTCCCCACTAGGCGCGACGACCACGACGACCACCGTGGTGCGACACCCGTTGCGAAGATGAGTCTCGGACCTGATTGACATATCGCATCGAACGTCCTACCTTGTGGCTAGAAGCGCCTAGACCGTGCCCCTCGACCAACCGGTACGCACAGGTTTCGATGAGAAAGTTGGCGACATGATCACGACCCCCTCGGTGTCATGAGGGTCGCTATCATCTCCATCTTCGGAGTTAGTTGGGCGCAGGTGGATCGTCCGGTCGACGAGCTCGCTCGGACCGCCGAAAGAGCCCACAGCGCCAGTACCTCGCGCCGAAGTGACCCGTCAACCACCGCACTGACGAGTCACCTTGCCCGGCGGCGCATCGGGCGGAGATGGCGCGGTTGGCGACCCCCAGTGGCGAACGCGCGTCGAAAATTCGACAGCACGATTTTGTCTCCTTGGCCGACAACGCCCCTTCAAGAACTTCGCGCGGCGTCTTTCGATGGGTCGAACTTGAAACGGGGGGCCAACCATTTTGACTCTGATCGCGATGAAATCAAACTGTCCACTACCGGCGTGCGCGAGTTAATGGACGCTGAACGATGAGTAAGGATTTCTCAGTGAAGTTGCCATCCGTTTCAACACAAGGAGTCTCAAACCGGACACGCCGACGACGGTGGGTGCAACGAATTATCGCCCTCCCTATTGCCGCTCTCGCCCTCGCTGGATGCACCGTGCCAACGTTTGGCGCAGCGTCCGGATCGACGACGAGTTCCCAGTCCGTCTACCACCTTTGGCAAGGATTCTCAATTGGTGCGGCAATCATCGGAACGCTCGTCGTCGTACTCATTCTCTGGACCATTGCCTTCCACCGACGCAAGAGTGACAAAATCCCTAAGCAGACTCAGTACCACATTCCCATCGAGGCGACTTACATCATCGTGCCAATTCTTATAGTGATTGGACTCTTTTCCTGGACGATGGTCGTCGAAAACGCAGAGGTCGCGAATCCTAAAACCAGTGTCACGATCAACGTCAACGCGTTCCAGTGGGGTTGGAAGTTCACCTACCCCGGCATGAACGTCGTGGTCATTGGTCAGACCACCCAGGACCCTGAGATGGAGATGCCGGTCAACGAAAACGTGCACATCAATTTGACGTCCACCGACGTCATTCACAGTTTCTACGTTCACGCCTTTAACTTCTCGCGCTTAGCACTGCCCGGCGTATTGAACCAATTCACCTTCAGGGCCGAAGACATTGGGACCTATCAATCACAGTGCAGTGAGATCTGCGGGCTCTATCACTCACTTATGTGGTTTCGCGTGAAGGTCGTCACACAGTCGGATTACGCCGCCTGGCTCGCGAGCAACGCGAACCCCGCTGCGTACGCCGCAGCCCAAAAGACGACCAGCGAACAAACGGCCACCCAGGTGCCGACCAAGCCGGCCTCGAGCCACGGAGATAATTAATGACTGACCTCATTGCGCCCCCGATTGTCTTCGAGCCTCCCGAACCCGAACCTGGGGAGCATCACGGCCCCACGGGGATTTTGAATTGGATCACCACCACCGACCACAAGGTCATCGGACTCTCCTACACGATCACCTCGGTCGTCATGATGGTGATCGGTGGGCTCTTCGCCGAGCTCATCCGGGCGCAGCTCGCCTCGCCCAACGGGACGCTGGTCTCCCTCGCCCAGTACAACGAACTGTTCACGATGCACGGCTCGGTGATGATCTACCTCTTTGCCGGTCCTTTCGCCTTCGGCGGACTGGCCAACATTATCGTGCCCATTCAAATCGGTGCACCGGACATGGCCTTCCCGCGTCTCAACGCCCTTTCCTACTGGCTCTATCTCATGGGTTCGATCACCATGTTGATGGGTTTTTTCACCGCCGGCGGCGCCGCCAACTTCGGCTGGGTCGCCTACGCCCCGCTCTCGAACTCGATCAACACTCCCGGCGCCGGCGCCGACCTGTGGATCGGCGGACTGTTGCTCACGGGGTTCTCGGCGATCTTCACCGGCGTCAACTTGACCGCCACGATCTTCTATCTGCGCGCGCCGGGCATGACGATGTTTCGAATGCCGATCTTCACCTGGAACATGTTGATGACCGCGATTCTGATCTTGCTGGCCTTCCCGGTCTTGACCGCCGGGCTCATCATGCTCTACTGCGACCGCCACTTCGGGACACATATCTTCTCGGTCTCCGGGGGAGGTGTTCCGGTGCTATGGCAACACATCTTCTGGTTCTGGGGCCATCCGGAGGTCTATATATTGGCCATCCCATTCTTCGGGATGGTCACAGAAATCATCGCGGTG
>DATKRC010000087.1:0-3381 GCA_035532375.1 Acidimicrobiales bacterium | reverse complement strand
GTGCTCTCCACTGGGTCGATGAGCGAGTTGCGAACCCGGGCGGAGGTGCAGGCAGCGTATGTCATTGGATGACTCTCTCGCCGTTGCGACTCAAGACCTCGTCTGTGAAGGGGTGGTCGCCGGCTACGGTGGCGCACCCGTAATCAATGGCATCAGTGTTACCGCCGCGGGCGGGCGGATACTCGCGGTAGTTGGACCGAACGGAGCGGGTAAGAGCACGTTGCTTCGAGCCTTGCTGGGCCTGATTCGCGTCCGGGAGGGGCGCGTGCTGCTCGGGGGGAAGGACATCACGAATAAGCCCCTCGAGGAGCTTTCTCGAATTGGGGTCGGTTATGTACCTCAGGGTGAGGACGTCTTCGACACACTGAGCGTGAGTGAGAATCTCGACATGGGTGGATTTATCCTTCCGCGTAAGCAACGTGAGGAGCGGGTGGACGCCGTCATGGAAATTTTTCCGGCCCTGCGTTCACTTACACGCCGCTATGGTGGCACGCTGAGCGGAGGCGAACGGAAGATGGTCGCTTTCGCCCGCGTGTTGATGCCAGATCCGACGGTCCTGCTCCTAGATGAGCCAACTGCAGGAATGTCAGGCGAACTTACGTCGATACTCTTGGAGCAACAGGTGGTAATGCTGGCTGGTCTAGGCAAAGCTGTGGTACTCGTCGAGCAAAAAGCCGAGGCCGCACTCAAGGTGGCGAACGATGCAGTGGTGCTCGTTGGCGGCACGATCGTTCTCGCCGGTTCCGGTAAGGAAATCTTGGAAGATAATCGTGTCGGAGAAATATTCCTCGGTAAGCACGTGGGCGGGGTGGCTTGACATCGTAAGTTGGACGAAAGTCGTCGCGACTAAGCGACTTGGAACTCTAGTCATACGATCCTTGACTGTCCGCTCTGCGACCGTGGTGAGTTGCCGGTGGGTATGCAAGTTGTCGGGTCAAGTCATGTGTGGAACGAGCGCAACATGCCATCAGGACAGTGAGGTTCTCACCGCGTTGCTTCATGGCTCTACGGTGCAGGAATCCTCGAGTTCGGACCGCGATTCGTTCCTGGGAATCGAGCCTAATATATAGTCGTGACTAGAGTAATTCGGACAGTCCGTCTGACCGACTGGCGCAGCTAGAGAGGGATCGCGGTTCGTACAACCGTCTCGCTTCGGCAACGGGTTCAACAACGTCGAACGGTGAAAGTTTGCCTGCGGTGGTGGCGGATGCCGAATCGACGGCTAGAAGGAGAAGCGGTTATGGCAGCGGTACTGGGCCCGCAAAAGCTGGGACCATTGACTCCACTCGTGGGTGAGTGGGAAGGCGATATCGGTATCGATCGCGCCTATCACAACAAGGACGACGAGACGAGTGAGACCGGGTACTTCGAGCGCGCCTGGTTCAAACCCATTCCGATCGTCGAGAATGGCCAGCAGACCATACAGGGTCTGAACTACGCGATGACCGCCTGGCGCCACGGCGAGGAGGCCATGGATCCGTTTCACGACGAAGTCGGCTACCTGCTGTGGGACAAGGGCAACGCGCAGGTGATCCGATGCTTCGCCGTGCCGCGCGGGCTCGCCATTCTGGCAGGGGGCGACGCTGAGGCGCGTGACAAGGTACTCACGTTTACCGCGACGCCCGGCTCGGAGGCGTACGGCCTCTGCCAGAACAAGTACCTGTTGCTGCGAGCGAGGGCCATGGCGTTCGAGAGCATCTTCACGTTTAACGACGACGGGACCTTCAGCTACACCTCCGACCTGGTATTGAAGCTCGCCGCAACGGGTGAGGAGATGCACCACACCGATCGCAACACGCTGCGTCGCGTCAAGCGCTACCACCCGAGCGCCGAGGCCTAAGGGCGCCCGCCAGGTTGTGGCGGGGATGAACGTCAACGTCTGGGTCGTCGCTCACATATCGGCAAATGGTCGCGCCGCCCGATGCGGGACCAGTAGTTGACCGGCCCCGGCGTCGAATTCGTCGGGGTCGCTACCGAGATGCGCGTCGGGTCTTTGTCCTCCGCGATCGCACTGCGCTTCCTTTCCGATGCGTCCGAGAGCGGTACTCAATAACTGCGTCCAACGATGCGTGGCGAAGGTAAGGGCCGTTGCGCAAAGAGCCCACATTGCGGTCGAACTTTCCATTCGGCAACGCCTGATCACCGGATTCATCGAAGGCGTCCTTCCACGGGGGACTTGGACTGCTGTATGAGCCACTCCGAGTAAGTCGACTCTGAGATTGAGATTCGACATTGTTTCGCAAATTCCTAAAGACTGCCAGTGAGACTCTCAGGCTCTCGTGTAGGTGAATTACCACCTCAGCTGTTTACGGGCAACGTAATCTTGTCCCACAAGATGCTCCACAAATCGCGTCGCGTGTCGTTTTCTCAAGTCGTGTCGCGTCGTCATTATTCCGTCACGTCATAAAGCGTCGTGTCACGTTGTCTGGTGAAAAGTTATTGAAAACTTTCACACGGCTGAGGTCGCAGGTTCGAGTCCTCTAGCGCCCACTCCGGAGCAGCATAAAAACCGGACCGAGATTCGTCGGGCGTCGTCGATATTCATCTCGCATGTGACACCCGTTCATTACGTTGGCCCCAATGAACTCACGTCGACTATGCGCCAGGATTTTGCGTGGCGAGCTTGGAAATGTTGCATTCCGGGATCTTGTCCAACTTCTGATAGATCTGGACTTTCGTGAGACTGGTGGGCGAGGAAGTCATCGAGTCTTTTCTCGGAAAGGCGTTATCGAATTGGTGAATCTGCAAGTGGAGAAGGGCGACGCGAAGCTGTATCAGGTTCGACAGGTTGCCAACTTGATACGCCGGTACAATTTGAAGTTGAAGGAGGGCCGATGACGCAGAGTTATCCGATTGAAGTGTTTTGGAGCGAAGAAGATCAGATTTGGATTGCCAATATTCCGGATCTGCCGCTCTGCACGGGACACGGTTCCACCCCACAGGCGGCGGTTGAAGAGGTCGAGGTCGCCGTTGAGGCGTGGCTGGATGCCGCCAGAACGGACGGTCGGTCAGTTCCGGTTCCTTCACCTAAAACGATTCGGGCGTAAGTAGGTTTCACGGTTCATTAAAGGGACACTGTCGACAAAATGAAAAGTGAACGTCTCGTGCTAATGATCGTTCACGGGTTCTTATTGTGTCCCTCAAGGTCCAATCCGAAGCAGAATAAGAACCGGGTCTGATTACATAGGTCAGCGGCACGATTTTCTTTATGAAGCTCGCTATCCACGAAGTCAACTTGGGCGAATCTCACGTCGCTCAGACGGTAATAACGTGAATCAGTTCTTCGAGGCCGACGAAGTCGCCCGGGTTGCGCGTATAGAGCCCGAGCCCATTGGCGTGAGCGATTGCCGCGATGAGTAAATCCGCCATGCGCGATCGGTG
>DATKRC010000086.1:0-125271 GCA_035532375.1 Acidimicrobiales bacterium | reverse complement strand
TCCGTAATCACTAACTGAATCTGACCACGAGATCTGCTTTAGTAGTTCACCTACGACGAACGTCTCCATCAAATGACCGAACTGGGTTAACGCTGAGGGTTGCAGTGCGGCAAGTTTCGTCGGCGTTAAGCGAAGGAGACGAGCTGCAATTGCGGTATCGAGGACGTGTACTTTCGGAGCGGATCCCGCACGAGCGCGTACGGTCGTTCCCCAAGCTGGCAACCGCTCAATCAAGAAGACCGCTTCCAACAATCTCGTGTAATTCTCTCCCGTTCTGGCTTCAAGGCCAACCGCAGAGGACGCCGCGGCAATGTTGAGAATTTGACCCGTTTGACTTGCTAGTCGTTCCAGTAGTCGTGGCATCAACGTTCGCTGTCGGATTTTTGCCAATTCGCGCAGGTCTCGGTCCAGGGTTTGGGTTACGTAATCATCAATCCACCGAGCACGATCTTGCTCACGTCGTTGCAGGACCATTGGCAGCCCGCCAGTCGTAACGCGATTGATGTAGTCAATACGGCCCAGTGTCGATCGCCGTGACGTTACGACGCTGGCCGGATCCACCATTACTGCTTCCACAAAGTTTTCGCGAACACCAGCAATCTCGCCCTGCGAAAATGGGCGTACGGTCACGAGATGTAGTCGGCCCGTCAATGCTTGCGCCACTTCGGGAAGAGCGCCGTACCTCGTCGATCCGGTAAGAAGAAATCGGCCAGGTCGTTGCAATCGATTGAGCTCCGCTTTAATCCCGTCGAGAATGACGGGGACGTGTTGATATTCGTCAATGCAGACGGGGGCCGCTCCACCAACAAACAAGCTCGGATCCCGTTGCGCTTCTTCGCGCACGACCAGGTCGTCAAGGTCCAGGACTTCAACGCCAGCGTCTGACGCAATAGTCCGTAAAAGAGTCGATTTTCCAACCGAACGGGGTCCTTGAAGTCCGATAACAACTTCTACGTCCAAAAGCCTTTGGACTACTTCAAGCAGGCGACGTTGGACGACATTCTGAAGTAGTTCCATCGAGTGATCATATCATTTATTTCGTAATATGAGGTACTTTTCATTCGTTATCCGAGCATCTTAGGATTCGTACATCGAGCCGACCATGCGACTCGTTTCAGAGAAGTCGTAGTGCCCGTGGAGTGCCCATAGTGATTTCATCCAACTTTAGAACACGGAAATATGCATTTTATCAGGTGTTTTGTAATCATGGTTCTGGCAAAGCATCCGCTTCCCAAGCTGAGAACGCGAGTTCGATTCTCGTCGCCCGCTCCAAGGGTTTTCGTCTGAAGCCCAATGTTCATGACGGCACAAGTTGGGCTAGTTATGACTTCTGCTGATCTTCGTGCTGGAGGTGGTAATCCAAATGGCGCAGCGGCGCTTCTCGTCCTCGGTGGCGTTATTGCGGTCATCGGGGCCGCACTCACCTTGGTGATCGTTAAGGGGCGGCGCGGAAAATAGGAGACCCTGAAAAACGTAACGGCAAGTTACGCCAACTTGAACTTTCAACCTATGTTCTCACCGACAGTACGATCTGGCTATTTCCCACTTGGGCGTTTTCGGGTTCGGTGGATCCCTCGGTGACGTCCTCGTCAAAATACATGGGAAATGTCCTAGCAATTACGGTGAAATATGTCCAACTCGAGCCATGGGTCGCAGGGTGACGTTTCTGGTTGTGACTGTCGATTGCCACCTGTAGAAACTTCGTGACGTCGACGCCCCCGATACCATGTCGAATTTCCATCGATGGTCACCGTCTTTTTTGAATCGTTAGTCTGAAAGTGCATTACTTAGGAACTTCTCGTTCACCCGGATGAAATCGATGGCTTGTTGCATGACATCCGGGTGACCTTCTTCTTTGAGTTCTATAAACGCCGCGTCACCTTCGGCTGCTCGAGTAAGGATTCCAGTGCGACTCGAGTCAATACGGGTGATGATCTGTCTTACGAAACCCGATCGGTCGCTGAGACCATACGAATCGACGATGTGGCGCAGACGACGTCGACATACTTCATTTGAGCGCCATCCAATATCAGGCGCGGGCGGGTACAGAGGCACCCAGTGCCACGCGAAGAAGGCGAGATCCCACGACGGATCACCTGCGCACACCACATCCCAATCAAAAAGTCCCACAAGATGTCCATCGCGGAACACGCAGTTGTAGGGGGCGAAATCGTTGTGGCACACAATCTGGTCGAGACCAAGCGGCACTGTGCCCAATCGAGACTCAACGAGGCTTGGTCGAAAGTTGGCAACCTTTTGGTGATAGTCAACGAGGGCCATCACCGCCTCTTCTAGCAAATCATCCGACCACACCCACTGTGGCCACAGACTTTCGGTCAATGTCTGTCCGGGAATAAATGAAAGAATCTCACGCCCCAACTCGTCGAGCCCGAGTGCCTCAGGGGCAAGAGTGAATCCGCTATCGCGTAGATGCTTTAGCAGTCGGTGCACGAATGGCGTCCACCGACCGGCCGCTCGGCGAACGGTGTCACCGACACGTACCACCGTCGTGAGATTGCCACCAGCGAGGACAAATTCTCGTTCACTTGCCATATTCAGACTCTCGCATTTGACGTTCAGACGTCCCTTTGGTCCGAAGCACTCGAGGCTTTTCGCCGGGCAGCGGACATAGTCGCGCACTGGTTTACTTCGTTCCTGAATATGGCAATCAGAGAACGTGTGCGCATTAGAAGCAACCGCTAAATCCAGATCGCCTGCTCTGTTGCCCCATCGAAGAACTCAAACCTCTGAGGATCGACCCGGAACGTGAATTTGTCCCCGGCTCGCACGGCGTATCCCGGCTCAATTCTGGCCACGGCGACTTGCCCGGTATCCGTCACTTCCTCTCCGGATTCATCCGCGTGTTTGGACAGTTCTGACTGAACCAGTTTCGCGTCCATCGAAAAGTGAACGAGGAGCTCGGCCCCGAGCGCTTCGACAAGTTCCACGACTCCACTGACGTCAACTCCCGGACGATTGGCATTGGGTGCGTGTAGATCCTCTGGGCGAATTCCAACGACCACCATCTGACCCGCGAAACCGCGCAAGCGCGGACGGCGTTCGAAAATGTCTGTGGGGAGTGAAACAGTTTGACTACCCATCGAGAATGACGTGAGATCGTCCGACAGACGTGCCTCGATGAGGTTCATAGAAGGTGAACCAATAAATCCCGCGACAAAGAGATTTGTCGGACGGTCATAGAGGGTTTGCGGCGCGTCGCACTGCTGCAACACTCCGGCACGCATAACCGCGACGCGGTGCCCCAGCGTCATCGCCTCCGTCTGGTCATGGGTCACGTAAAGGGTGGCCACGCCGATCCTTTTTTGAACCCGCGCGACTTCCGCACGCATCTGGACGCGCAATTTCGCGTCGAGATTCGATAGGGGCTCGTCCATCAAGAACACACTGGGTTCGCGCACGATCGCCCGACCCATTGCAACTCGCTGACGCTGACCGCCCGAGAGCTGCGCCGGCTTTCGACTCAGCCAATCGGTGATACCGAGCACGCTCGCCGCGTCTCGCACGCGCCGGTCGATCTCGGCCTTGGGCAGCTTCTTCATGCGAAGTGCGAACCCGATGTTCTGGGCCACCGACATATGCGGGTAGAGGGCGTAGCTCTGGAAGACCATCGCGATATCTCGGTCGCGCGGTGCGACGTCATTGACCACCTCGTCATCGATCTTCACAGTTCCCGATGACACCTCCTCGAGACCCGCAATCATTCGCAGGACAGTGGTCTTGCCACAGCCCGACGGACCCACCATCACCATGAACTCGCCGTCTGCGATCTCAAGGTCGAGGCCGTGAATTGCTTCATAACCGTTGGGGTAAACCTTGGTCACTGAGTTAAGGCTGATTGACGCCACGATGCTTATCCTTTGTTCGTTTCGTTGTTAGTTCTGTGCATCCGCTCAGGGCGGTACCGCCAGAAGAGGTTCGCACGCTGTCGTGAAGTTGTGCGGGGCCGATCCGGCGATAACGGCCGCTTGCACGGTGTACCTCAACTCTCATGACTGGATCCCTTGCGGCTGACCCGCAGCACGGACCATCCCCCTGAGAGAGGCATCTCCACCTGAAGGGCCCTTCCCTGACGGTGAGCCACGTTTCGTGAAGCGATCTTGGTGAACCGGCCCCCGCCCTGACCGAGGATCGCGGCGTCGGCTTGCCAGGCGTCGGGGCGATCCAGCAGAACAGTGACCATGGTTGATTTCACTCGACCAGGCGCAGTTCGCTCCGACCAACTGCCATTCTCGCTGCCCGTGAGATCCACCACTCCAATCACCACACTGGATTCTGTATGCACGACTCGGGCGAAGAGAGCGCCACCTACCGGTTCTGGCCGAACCTGCGCGTCGGCTTCGACGCTCACCGATCCGTTCTCATCGCCGATCTCGTACCAGCTGGTGTCTTCACCCTCGATGAACAGGTCGCGACAGCGCAGAGCGAAACGCCGCCAATCAAGCACCGTCCCGGTTTCTTGCTGATCCAACCGTGCATGCTTGGGGTAGTAGGGGTCGCACAGCGCGGCGTGGCGGTCGCCGAAAATGAGGGCACTGGCACTCAGTTGGGTGACGATCGCCTCGGTCAAGAGCGCGGTACGCAGGGCGTCGGGTCGCGACGACTCAGGCATAAGTCCCGATGGGCTATCGATCCCCCACACTGGCGGATAACAAGCGATCGAGCCTCTGACGACGCCGCCGGTTCGCGAGCTCACGCCCAGTCGTCCCGTGATCCCGGCGCTGCGATCCAACAACCCTTCGAAGTGGCGCCACTGGTCGTTGGGCGGCCACACCTCGCAGTAGCGAAATGCGGGCGCTGCGGCCATGTACGCCGCGGAGGGCACGCCATCTACCTGATTGAAACTCACCAGGTCGCCCGGCCGGCCGGCACGCAGCGCGACGAGGAAGTCCGCGTACGCTGCGCGCATATCGACACTCGCGCCGCTGGCGTCAAAGGCGATCCTCGGATATCCATAGGTGTCGACGTGAAATCCCGTGAAGCCGATCGCGTCGGCGGCTGCACCGTAGGCGGCGACGAAGTGCTGTTGCCACTGCGTATTCGCGGGGTTGGCGAGCGTGATCTGATCAAGGAAGCGAATCGGAGAACCGTCGTCCTGATACAGCAGCATCTCGGGGTGAGCGTCAGCGAAGGCGTTGCCGACGGCGTAGATCGGCGCGTAGGCGTGTGCGACAGCACCCTCAGAGGCGAGTCCATTCGCCAGCGATCGCAGCGCGGACAACGAAACAGGTCGGTGTGAAGGATCTTCCCAACCGCTGACGGGACCGAGCGGTTCGGTGTAGGTGTCCATCCAGTCGTAGACCTGGACGACCGTCGAGCGCAGTGCTCGGTTCCACGCCATCACTTCAGCGACGTCGTCCTCTGAGAAGGACGTCGCGAAGCCGTGCACCGGTCGCTCCCCCGGGTGTGCCCCCACGGTCGTGAACTCTTCGGCGAGCAGCTGACCGGTCGCGTCACTCGCCTGGACGGCGTAGGTACCGGGATCGAGACCGTCGAACAGTGCGCCCTCATCCATCCGGGCGGCGACCGAGCGACCCGAAGCCGCTTCAGCGACAACATTGGTGGTTCCAATTGGCAAATCAAGGACCACGACGTCTTTTCCGCTCTCGTAGAACGATCGCAGACCCGTGAGTCGGTGCTCGGTGTCACCCCGAGTGAATGAATTGCCAACGGATTTAGGCATTCGTTTCCTTACCTCGCGAGAAGAGTATCCGTCGCTTCATCGGATGGCCCCCAGGGACACGCCGGATCGGAACCACTTCAGTGAGATCAAAAAGACGACGACGACCGGGACGGTGGCGATCACTGACGCAGCGAAGAACGGGCCCCATTCGACAGTGTGGACGCCAATAAAGTCTGCGAGTGCGACGGGCAAGGTGTAGTGCGGGGACGAACTGATCATTGTCAGGGCGACCGGGAACTCGTCCCAGGCCGCGCTGAAGATGAACATCGACACGACGGCGAGCGCTGGCAGCGAAAGCGGGGCGATCAAGCTGGTGAGGACTCGAATCGTCCCCGCGCCTTCCAGGCGGAACGACTCCTCGTACTCGTGAGGGATCGCCTCGAAGAAACCCCGCAGGAGAAAGATCGTGAAGGGCAAGTTGGACGCGACGTAGAGCAGGATGAGTCCCATCAAAGAATCCAGGAGGTGGAGCCGGTCCATCAGGAGGAATTGAGGAATCAACAGGAGGAGATTCGGCACCGCGAGACTAGCCAAAAAGATGTAGAAAATCAGCTCCTTGAAGGGAAATTTGTAGCGCGCGAACGCGAAGGCCGCCAGTGACGCGATGACGACGGTCACTCCGACGGTCGCGATGGACACGATCAGACTGTTCACGAAGTAGCGGCCAAAACTGTTCTGAGTCCACGCCTGTAAGTAGTTCTGAACCGTGGGATGAGTCGGAATCAAAACAGTGGCACCGAGGAGTCCGCCGTTGGGTTGGAAGGAAAGCGAGACCATGTAGAGCAGCGGGCCGAGTGACAAGAGCGCCAGGAGAATCGCGATGACCATCCGCAATCGATTGCGCTTGCGGATTCCGAACAGGCCGGGGCCCGAACCGGCCAGCGCCGATTGTGGCTTTGTCTTTCTTTTGTCGACGCCGATTGCCACAATGCTCCTAAAGGTCCTGGTGTCGCATAATGCGAATCTCAGCGGCGCTGAGGCCGAAGAGCACGACGGCGAGTAACGACGCGAGGGCTGCGGCGTACCCGAAGGCGAAGTTGGAGAAGGCCTGCTGGTACATGTACGTCATCATCGATTGAGTCGAATTGTACGGTCCACCTTTCGTGATCTCGTATATCTGAGTGAAGACTTGGGCCGCGCCAATGACGAGCAGTACGGTGACGAAGGTGACCGCTCCGCGGATTGAGGGCAGCACCACGTGACGCCACACTCGGTACTCCCTCGCGCCGTCGATGCGCGCGGATTCCAGGAGCTGACGGGGGATGCCGTCGAGGGCCGCGAGGAAAATGATGAAAGACCATCCGACGCCCTTCCAGATGCTGAGCAGCCAGATCACTATGTTGGCAGTCCAGGTTTGGGACGTCCAACCGATAGCCACGGTGTGGCCCGCGAAGAATCCGGCCACGGCGTTCATGACGCCGCCTTGGGACGCGAAGAGGTACGAGAACACCCAGCTGACGACAACCCACGACGTGACGACCGGTATGTAGACCGCCGCTCGCCAAAACATCGAGCCCGGGAGTCGGTCAGTGAGTACCGCGGCCGCGAAGAGTCCGATCGCCATCTGAACCGGAACGGTGATGACGATGAAGAGAAATGAGTTGAACGCCGCAGTACGAATCACCGGGTCGTGGAAAATCGCGGTGTAGTTTGACCATCCCATGAAGGGGTTAGACGCCCCGGGGAATATGTGCCAGTTGTAGAAGCTGATGTCGAACTGGCGATAGATCGGGTAGACGGTGAACACCGCGTAGATTGCGATCGCCGGCAAGAGGAGCAGGTATGGTGTCGCGAACCGGCGCATGCGACGCGACCGCTGAGAGCGCACAACGGCACCCGACGACGAATCCGTCGGGTGCCGTTGTGCGCTGTCTACATCGGTCACCCTACTATTTCAGAGCGGCGTCAGCAGCTTGAGCAGCGGCTTGGAGTCCCGCCGCAACGGTGACCTTGCCGGCCAACATCATTGCGAGCTCATTGGAGAAGGCAGTGTCCAACGCGCCGTATCCCTGTGTGACGGGACGCGCCCTTGCCGTCTTCAACTGCTGGGCAAAGACCGCCAGCGCGGGATTCACCTTGATCTCGTTTGCGGCGTAGGTCTTGTAGGCCGTCATCTGACCAGCGGCCACCATCGCGAGCTGTGAGAAGGGCGACTGCAGGAACTTGACGAACTTGATCGTCGCGGCCATGTTCGGAGCGTTCTTGGCAATGACTAGGTCCTCGCCACCTACAACGGAACCCGAACCACCGGGACCCGGCGGGTCAATCACGGTGCCGTAGCCCGTAAAGTTGGCCTGCTTGTAGGTATTGGTTGCCCACGGTCCGTCGAGGTACATCGCGTACTGACCGGTTGGGAAGCCGATCTCTCCGCTAATAGCACCCGATCCACCGGCCATGTCGCTCCCGATCACTCCGCTCTTTTGGAAAGTCACGAGCTGTTGGACTGCAGCATTCATTTTCGGAGAGTCCATGAAGCCGGACGCCTTCGTCCACGCATTGTTCGTGAAATTAGCGCCAGTCGGCCATACGAGTGGACCCACGTTCCAGATGTCCGTGCTGTCGACGCCCAGACCGTGTTGACCCTTTGACGGAATCGTAAGGGTCTGTGCGTCGGCAACCAACTGTGCGTAGGTCGTCGGTGGCTGGAGGTTCGCCGCAGCAAAGTCTGCCTTGTTCCAGAACAACACCTGCGTGTTGGTGTCGAGCGGGATTCCGTAGTAGCCGTGCTTGTAAAGGTTGGTCGAGAGCGGACCTGGGAACGCCTCCTTCTTCATCGCCGCGAACCACTTCTGCTTGGACGTCTCGAGAAGCACGCCTTCGGAAGCGAGCTGCGGGACCCAGGCAATGTCGGAGCGCATCAGGCTCGGAGGATGCCCCGCAGCGGACGATGCAATGAACTTATTGAGCATCCCGTTGTAAGGCAGCGTGTCGTCGATGACCTTGATCCCTGGATTCTGTGCCTCAAAGGCCGGGATCACGATCCCATTCATGACCGGTGTCTCAGTTACGTCGTTGTAGGCGTTCCAGAAGGTCACTGTTTGGATCCTGTGCTTCGTTGCGGCGGTCGCCGTTCCTGAAGCGGCGACGGCGACTATGCCCCCACCGCCTAGAAGCGCAGCTAGAGCAACCGAAACTCGTGCGAGTCCCGTCCGCCCTCTAATGTGATGATTGAGTTTCATTTCGTTATTTCCCCCTGCTTTTCTTTTGTTGTGCGTCCCGCGGCGCTTCCGTGAGACCGACTACCTCAAACTGGTGGGCCCGACGGCCTGGCCCAGATACCTCCTTCGATACCGTTAAACCTGTCCTTCTTTCGACCACTTGGTCGCTGTCCGGCTTTACGAACCACTGGCACGACTATGTTCACGTCGCCACGTCCGACGCTGAGTCGCTCGTGCCACTTCGAGTTGCCGCCAGACCGGAATCCGAACCAGCAGCGCCACGCGCGATGGCGTCGGCCAAAATCACATACATCGCGTGAGACCAAGTGAGATCGACCGCCGGAGGACCCCAGCGGTCACGCCACTCGTTGTAATGACGAAGGTCACGGCGCTCGCCACCAAACTGCTCGCCGAGATGTCCGTCCGTGTCGAATCGCTCGGTCAACCAGTCAAGGCATCTCTGTGCCTGGACAATGCTTCCTACGTTCAAGTGGTGCCATCCCAGTGACGCCGTCAAGACAGGCCAAGCACCACTCCCGAAGTAGGTGTCCGTTGGATAGCGTCGCAATCCCCCGTCAAGAGATAGCCGATCTTCGATCGTAGCGACGGTCTCGACAAAAGTCCGGTCACTGGCCACTACGGCTTGGAACGGCGTAAGTAGCCACAGTTCGCTCGCGTCGACGTCGCTGTTCTCACTGGATTTCACGTAGACGCCGTTGCTGACCGCCTCGCGCAGTCGGTGCTTGACAACTAATGCAGACTCATCTAGTCCGGGGTCGTCGAGCAGCTTTGCCGCGCTAGTGAGACCACCGTATACAGATGCCAGAGTCGATGTGTGTACCGCACTTCCGTTCTCCTCCCACACGTCGTAGCAGGGAGAGAGTGCGAATGTCGCCAGATAGCGAGCGGCCCGAGCGACGGAACTCCGCAATTCTTTCGGCAAAGCGGATTGATTCGATTCGATGAGGTGTTGTCCGAGGGACCACAGCCAAGTGCCATATCCGTCGATTTGAAAATTGGGCCAGTCATCAATGACCGATGTTCCGTCGAGCGCGAATCGCGCTGGCGGCATGATCGAGGGATCGAGTTGTTCGCCGCTGACCATCTTGTTGATGACATCGTCAATAATTCCGCTGATACCACCGATAGCCTCATTCACCCAAGCGTGATAGCGCGCCGATGCTTCGTGTTCTCCCGCGCGGTCGAGGGCGTAGGCACTGAACGATCCGTCGCGAAGCCAACAGAAGTGATACTGGGTGAAGTCCGGGGACGCCACGATTGCTCCGCTGGCTGATTGGTTGCGCAGTATCGCGTCAACACTCTCTTGGAATGAATTATCGAAACGAGGGCGATCAAGTCGCTTCACTGCGCTGGCGGACGCGATGGGGTCTGATTCTTTTGAAGTCATGCGGTGATCGGACAATTGGAAGAACCTTGGAGAGCTGAGTTGCGAAGAGTGAACAACTCGCGGAAAAGTGATCGGGAGCCCGGCCGCGTCAAATACGGCGCGACGGGCTCCCTCGGATCAATCGCTCTAGAAGCCTCGGGTGAGGGACGCACGGGTTGGGGTTCGGCGTCGAACTGTTCGCGAATCATGCCCCTCCATCAATCGGGTACCACACGGTGCCTGACTTACTTACTTCAATGAACATACTACGTACCCTAACCAATCGACGTCAATAGCATCGAGCTCAGTACCTTTCGAACTCTCAATTAGTCCCTTTCACCTCGTCACGGTTGAAATCTTTTATCATGACATCGAGGTAGAGAAGCATTTCACAAGAGAATTCTCGGCGCTTACGTAGGTATCTTGAGAAACAGGGCATTCGTTCGCCAGATGAAGTTGTCCACGGGAAACTGACTCAAGACACTCCCGATCGTGATGACAATCAGCCATTTGATTGATCAAGGGTTGACACTGGTGACTCGCTTCGAGAGCCAAGCTATGGAATAGCGGCTATCTCTGGATTCCTACGTAATCACTTCGTGTTACAAAGACTTTTCACAATCCGGCTCGGTGCCAAATTGCGAGACTGCGAGTGTCCGATCCAGGGAGGCTGAACGACTCCCGGAGTACTAAGGTCGCAGCACCGACGGCCCACGCTTCGTCGCCCCAACGCTGAATCTTCACTTCGATCTTGAGGCCGAGAGAGGCGAATGTTTGCTCCCTTACAGACCGAACAATCGGGTCCAGGAACGTGGGCCCGAGTTCAGTTCCTTCACCACAGATAATGAGCAGTTCCGGATTGAGCAGTGTCATAACGTTCGCGACGGAGATACCTAGTTTGTCACCAGCGGCCCCCACAATCTCGCGGGTCACTTGATCGCCGGCGTTCACCAGCGAAATCATTTCATCTCGCAAAACTTCGTGGCCCAGGCGATCCCCAATCTCGCGCCGCATCGAGTCCTCGCCCACGACGGCCTCAAGACAACCGGAGCGGCCACACTCACAAATTGGCCCGTTCGGCTCGACGATGATATGTCCGAATTCGCCACTAGATCCGTATGCCCCCCGATAGAGCGAACGATCGATGACGATGCCGAGCCCAATTCCACGGCCAATGCTCAAAGTCACAAAGTCCCTCGCTCCTCGGGCGTCGCCCGACCACTTTTCAGCCACGGCAAGGGTGTTCACGTCATTGTCGATCCACACGGGCAGCCGCAAAAGACGTCGGAGTTTGCTCTCAATCTCCACGTTGTGCCACTGAAGAAGGTGTGACGAAACGCAAACACCCGCATTCGAATCGATGACTCCCGACATTCCAATGCCCAAACCGAGAACCTTTGAACGAGGCACCTTCGCATCGCGCAGTACTTCACGCACCTCGCTAACGATTGCGTGAATCGCGCCGTCCGGATCTCCCACCAAAGACACCGGAAACTCTCGCGTCGCGACGATCTCCGCCTCAAGATCGCAAATGACCGTAGTCAGACCGTCGCCACGAAGCTTGATGCCGATGACGTAGCCGGCCGTTGCATCGATACTGAGAAGAACTGGTGGTCGACCTCCATTGGAAGGTGCCAGGGCCACCTCCAGCAATATTCCGCGCTCGATGAGTTGATCGACAATTGTGCTTACCGTTGGTGCGCTCAACTGACTCTGTCGTGCGAGCTCCGCACGAGAAATTGAGCGAGCGCTTCGAACAAGTTCGATAAGCAAACTGACATTGAGTTCTCGCATCAAGGATCGAGAACCACGCTGCGCATTCCTTTGCGCCACCGGTCCTTCGCGATCACTCGCAGTCGGCGTCTCGAGAGGTGTTCGTTCCAACTGTGATCGATTGTTGAGCCTGCGAGGCATACCCCTCCGAAAATGAGACACTGAAACTTTGAGACTTACTTAATGATACTAACAAACTCTCGTATCGATTCTTCTCGATCGGCGTACCTGTTTTGCGTCGCAGTTGATTCAACTCGATGATTCAGGGACTCTCCCATATCTGAGAACTCGAGGAGTGCACACGAGGATGTGCACTCGGAGGGGCGACGCGAACCCTCACGCACCGCCTCTGGTCTTCAGGACTGATTACTCAGGATCTCTCCCGGCAGTGGACCTTGCGGTGCCGCCTGTCCGCTCTTGAACGGAGGCTGGGCCACTGCGAGGCACGAATCCGGCGCATTGCATACGACCTGGAATATGACTCCCAGACCGCTCGGCAATGGGATCGAAGTCCACGTTCCACCGGAATCACTGGTAGCCCACATCGCTGCTTGCCAACTGGTCGTGCCGACAGGCCTTTCCTCGCCCGCGGTCCAACATGTTGAATCCGTCGCACAACTCACCGATTCCAATTCGACGCCGGATCCACCGCTGCTCGGTACAACTGGATTTTCGAAGGCCCACGTCTTTCCTCCGTCACTGGTCGACATGATTTCAGGCTGTCCTGGAAAGGCAGATCCTGCCTGGACTACGGCGTAGCAATTAAGTGTCGTGGGGCAGGCAAGACCGCCGGCAGTGGGTGGCAGCATCGCAGGTGCTGGCGCCCACGAACTTTGCCACGTCACACCACCATCACTGCTTTGCCACACCTTCACGTTGGACGACTGCACATTGTTGACGACCGAATGAAAGACAGCAGAAAGGCCCAGGCAGTCCATAGAAGAAGCGCAAGCGAGCTGAGGAATTTGCGCATTCGACCAACCTGGTGAACCGTCAGCTGCGCTCCACCACGGCAACAAGGTGGAATTCCACGTGACGCCACCATCATCAGTTCTCATGATGACCGTCCGCAAGACACCCTGCGAATCAACATTCGATACGGGTTCCTGAGGCTGATCGGAAGGTACGAGAGCAACTGCGACACACGTCGTGGCGCTGAAGCACTGCAACTGCGACCACTGTCCTTGGACGTTGACGAGGGAGGCGTCAAGCGCTGCATCATCACCCTTCACGGGATCTATCGAGACCACGACCTTCGTCCACGTCGCACCGCCATCGGTTGTGGTCAGCATCGACTGCACCGTTCCCCGATAGAAGCCTGCAGGAGAAGTCGCTGGAGATTCCAGGTATCCAACCGAACACACCGAAACACTGGAACAGGAAAGCTCGGTGTTCGCGGTACCCGCCGCGGGCATCGGAATCGAAGTCCAGTTCGTGCCACCATCGGTCGACTTGTACACGCTCGTCGTAGCGCTGCCATCCGCCGCGGTGTCCAACGATTCGAGATAGCAAACTTCACTCGTGGGACACGTCAGACGACGTGAACCTTGCGGCGTCGCTGGAACAGTGGAGAAGCTACCTGAGGTCGCCGCGTTTGCGTTCACCACACCAAAAGCGTGAGCGAAATCGTTCGAGAGCGACGTCGGGTTACCGGAACCTTGGACGCTCACGAGAGCCGAGACCGCAGCGATGAGAACGACTGCGGCGGCGACAGCAAGAAGCTGACGGGGATGCGTCCACAGTGATGTCGTCCTCTTTCGCGGCGCTGAGGATGACATCTTCTGCGCTCGGTGACCGGCAACGATGTCATCCCATGCGGCGTTCATCGGACGAGTCGGTTCGCGCGTCACAGGGTTTGCGTTGCGCAGCACTTCGGAGAGTCGTTCATTTGCCATCAGGTGTCTCCTTCAATGGATAGATGTGGTGGGGCACGACGATGGAGCGCTCCAACTTTTGGAGGGCTCGGTGATAGCGGACGTTGACCGCATTGGTTGAGAGATCGAGGACCTGAGCAACGTCATCTCTAGACAGCTCGTCCCACACGACCAGCCGAAGAATCTCCTGATCTGATTCACTCAGAGATGCCATCGCCGATCGAACGCCCGATCCGTCGAAGTCGTCACGCGTTGGTGCGGCGATCTCTTCGTGTACGACGTAAATGGAACTTCGCCGTTCTCGCCCCTGCTTGCGACGGACGTTCGCGATCTCGAAACTGGCAATGCGAATGAGCCACGCGATCGAGGGCGACTCAACCGTCGAGTATTTTTCCCACGCCACGATGAAGCTGGCCGATACGACATCGTCGGCCTTGGACTGTGGTACTCGCCGCGCCACGTAGCGCCAGAGACTCGAGTAATGCTCCCGAAAGAACGCTTCGAATCGGTCCGTAGTCTCGTTGGGTGAGGCGGGAACGTTTACCATCACCCTCTTCACGTCACCTAGTCACTCCAGAATTACTCAAATCGCGACGGAACGTCTAATTCTCACTTAGGACGCTTCTCAGTCTCAACTCTGCGTACTATGCCGATCAAGGCACAACAGTTCATTCCTTGAAATCAGCATCAACTACGTGCCAAGTTCTTCCTCCGTTGGTCGTTGCCTCAATCGCATACTTGATCGGTGTGTTCGGTACGACATTGCCGTCATTAGTCACCTGATTCTCCTGCAGGTTGACCCAACCAACGAGAGGATTGATGAAGTAACTCCCAATCGGCTGGGCGTGAATTCGCAAACTGTTTGAGAGTGAGAGGTCGGTGAATTGCGACGTCCCTGTCGCTACGGCAACCTGGGCCTTCCCGGTGTTGCAGGGTCCGCAGTATCCCGTAAGCCAGGCACCTCCCGAGGCGGTCACGCCGAAGTCATCGATGGTGGCAAACCTCCCCGGCGTATTTGGCGGAAGACTCGGCGTCACTTGACTCGAGGTCACGACATTCCATGTTCGACCGGAGTCAACGGTTCGCTCGACGGTGTATGGCATGCTGCCCGCTTCTTCGCCGTAGCCGTAAAACAGCCACGCCGTAGCACCCGTGCACGAGATCCACGGCGCGGGCCGAGGAGGTTGAGGCGGCACAGAGTTCTCCGGCGCGGGAGACTCCGTGCCGGCAAGCGATAGCGTCCACTTTCCGCCATCTAAGTGATAAAGGTTTCCGGATCCGTCAATGCCGAGCCAGACACTCCCCGATGGGGTCGCGCACACCGAGGTCCCGAGCGCTGGCGCAGAAAATTGCGTCCAATCAATGCCTCCGTTGAGCGTACGGAGCAGCACGCCGTTGCTCGTTAGCGCCCAACCGAGGTCTGCACTCACGAAGTCGTAGTTCATGATCGTCCCTTGCGATGGTTCGCGCGCAACCGACCACGAGTGGCCACCGTCCCTGGTCGAAATGAGTCCTTCGTCATTGATCAAGGCCCAGCCGTCCGAAGGGTTCACGAAGTCAATGCCTTCGATGGAACCGTGGTTCGTCTTGGTGAGGACACTTCGATAGTCCGTCAACCAGTGACGTCCACCGTCCGTCGTACCCACGATGGAGTTGTTGTAGTCCACGATCCAACCGACGTCGGGGGAGATGAACTGTAGATCGTGATCTGGAGGAAAGTAGTGAGTGCCGGGGCGATCAATCAGTGGCACGGCGAGGGGTCCCGACGTGAGAGCGGCCGCCAGGTCGTAGGCGCCGCTCTTCGACGTCGCGAGAAGCTCCATCTGACCGTCGAACGAACTGAACTTTGTATTGGCGGGCTGGATCAGCGGCGCTTCGACAATGACGCCGTTGAGGTCGATGGCGAGTTGACGGTGGAAGTACGTCTTCGCCACTCGGTCCCAAAGTATGGATTCGCCCCGGTTGAGTCGGATGTCAATGAGCCAACCCCCCGATATCGCCGCATGGATGACTTTGGCCGACGCCACTTTGGACGACAGCGTGAGGAGCGTCGGTCCGACGAGGAAGCGCTGCGTCGCACGCTTGCCGCTGTTCAGAAACGGCAAGAGTGCGGGAGCGTTCGGCGACGCGGCGTCCTGTGACGGAGTCGTCGTCGCGTAGGCCGACAGAGCGGGGTCGGGCAGCATCGGAGGCAACGTGAATCCGCTCGCTGATGAAGTCCCGTCCACCGTCGAGGTGGGCGCCGCGTACTTCGGATTCGAACACGTCGCCGGCAGTACCTTCGTCGATGGCGGACCGCTCTCCACTTCCGAGGAGCACCGCACCTGACGGATGAGGAGTTCCGGCGATGACGTAAGCAGCGAGGACGGATCGGCAAGTTCCTTGGGTCCATTCGTAACGACCAGAGCACCCTTCGCCACCCTCACCGTGGCGTTCGGATAGCCGATCGCGCGAAGTCGCGCGGTCATCACCCGCTGATCTGCTGGTAGTTGCGCAGCAGCGACCGAACCAGCCGAGCCCGGGTAGAGCGTCACCGCGTACGCGGGGCTGGTCGCGGGTCCGGAGACCAGAACGATCGCAATTACCACGATGGCGAGCGCTGCACTGCCCATCGTCGAAAGACGAATGCCTAGACGGCGTCGACGAAAGCGATGGTGCAGCGATAGTGGTGACGGCGCTGTTCCAGCCGGCACCGAGGAGAGGGCGCGTTCAAAGAGATCTTGGATCGGGTCAATCGGTGACATTGGTGACACCTTTCACTTGGTGTGACACCTTTGCAATAGCGGCGTGCAACGTGGCCTTGACGGTCCCTTCGGCGCACCCCATCGCGACGGCGATCTCGGGGATTGTGAGTTGGGTGATGTAGCGCAAGAGCAATGCTTCACGCTGGCGTTCAGAGACACCATCTAGAAGTGTCGCAATCATCATTCGGTCGTCGACCAGCGCTTCGCCAGATTCGTTGGATGAGTGGTGGACGACGAGCAACGGCTGCTTCCCTTCTCGGCGAACACGACGACGATGAAGGTCGCGTCCCTTGTTCAGGGCGACGATCATCGTCCAACCTTCAGGGTGGTCGAGTCGTGAGACCTTCGGCCACTTGCGCAATGTCTGAAAAAAGGCCTCTTGGGTAATCTCCTCAGCCAAGGTCGGATCGCGAAAGGTAAGCGCCATCGCTCGTCGCACCCGGTCAAAACTTGTCGAATAGTAGGTGTCAAAATCCATTTACTGACGAAGCTCCATTCGGCAAGGCGTTTAAGCGCTCAGAGAGTAGACGATCTTCGCAGCCAAATCGTTTAGCCGAACTTCGCACAATCTCAAGAGCAACTGCACTTCAACTGGATGTGAAGTTCAAGGCTGCTAACGCTCTCGCAGACAGATCTCAGGTTCGAGGTATGCCCGCAGTATGCCCGCGTATGAAAGTTGAGGGCAAGTGCGCATATGCATATGGTTCCGGACCAGGAGTTACGAACGCGTCTCAAAATAACCTTGCTCAGCTTCTCAAGCTGAGAACGCGAGTTCGATTCTCGTCGCCCGCTCCAACGATTTTCGAATTCGTCCCTCCATCACGCCTTCGACGCATTGCTAACGAAAGGGTCGATCGCTGATAAATCATCACCAATTCGAACCCGGGCGATTTCTCGGTCGTAGCGATCTTGAAGGTTCATCCAGAATCCCTCACTCATTGAGAAATAGCGGGAAAGCCGTAACGCGGTATCAGCTGTAATTCGACGCTTGCCCAAAACGATTTCATTGACTCGACGGGGAGGAACACCTAGGGCACGGGCCAAAGCGTTCTGACTCAAGCCAAGAGGTTTCAGGAACTCTTCAATCAATATCTCGCCTGGCTTGATTGGGTCCATTGTCTTTGTCATCATTCCTCCTTAGTGGTAATCGATAATCGAAACGTCTTCTGGCCCCGCCGTAGTCCAGCGGAAGCAGATTCGCCATTGCTGGTTGATCCGGATGCTGTGTTGACCGACACGATCGCCCCGCAAATTCTCAAGACGATTACCTGGCGGGATGGTCAAGTCCTCCAATTGTTCGGCCGCATCCAGAATCAAGAGCTTGCGCAAAGCCGATCGGAGAAGCTCTTGATCAAACGCGCGCACTCGTTCTCGTTGCCACACTCGTTCTGTCGTTTTGTCACCAAAGGACAGAAGCACCTCATCACTATAACGCATAACGTTATAGGGCGCAAGATACGGTTCTCGATCGCTTTCAGTCTCCCCAGCTGAGAACACGAGTTCGATTCTCGTCGCCCGCTCCAACGGATTATGTTCGAAGCCCATTTATTGAAAGAAAGGGCTTTTCGTTGACCAACAGTGACCACGAGCGACCGTTACTGTCCCGCGTTTGGTGCCCAAGTAGTGCCCATGTGGTGCTCAGAAATCTGGGCTCCTGAATCGAGACGTCCTTTTCGGAGACGATTCGGTCCCGGCGTTTTCAATCGGTCGCGATTCACTTCTCCGTCTTAATACTGAACTGTGATGCGTTGGGCCGGTCCATCAATCGTCATTGATCCGCCATATGGGAGGACATACTGGGGGTCAGTGTGACCGAAGTCGGGCCCATACACGAATATCGCTTCGCGGTTGTAAATGTCGAGCGCACGGATCACCGCTTCCTCCTGCTCTATACGGAAAACGGTTCGCTCATCATCGCTCAATGGTGCATGGGTATGCCACGCTTTAGCCTTCGCGAAAACCACCGCGGGAAACTGAGCCAGCATGCCGCGCTCGCCAAAATTGCGCAACATCACGAACACTTCGTCGGCGGAAGGCATATCCTCGGACGTCTCAAGTAGGAGCACACAGCCCGCGTAGGATTCATTGGGAAGTATCCAACGATTCGCTGCCAGATTCCAATGAAGAATCTCGAGGTTGCCGCCCCAGGTCGGACCGGTAACGACCTTTGAAGAGCGATGCCAATGCCAGCCGGGCTCTTTCGTGGTGGGCAACTCTCTCGCCAGGGTGGACGAGTCTTCCCACCTGGGCTGTAAGTCCGTGAATTCGGCAATCGGAGCCATCTCGACAGTTTGATGGTCGAACAATGCTTGGCGCAGAGAAGTCATGAAGACCGGGTGAACGCCGCCGGGGCGAGCAAGGTGCACCAGGGTGGAACCACCGTGGTAGCTCACGATGTCGAGATTCCACAGGTAGTTAAGGAGATTGGTGTGTCTGAATATCCAAAGAACGCCTTGGGGTTTGCGGCAATGGTGTCCGCGTTCAAGAATGGTAAGACCGTGATTTGATCAGAGCCGCCAATCACAGCCAACACCGCCATTATGTCCGGATCTGCGAAAGCGGCATTCAGGTCTTGGGCGCGTTCCTTCGGGCTAGCACCGACTTGCCGAGTAGTTCGAAGTTCGACCGGTACAAGACCGAGTTCATCACGAAGTACGCGCAGAGCGATTTCTTGTACATCAGGGAACACGCCAGCTCCGGCCCACGACGGCGAGACAACTGCAATCCGATCTCCCGCGTGGAGTTTGGGTGGCACGCGTAGTTGATCGGCACGATTCATCCAGACACCGTACTTCTCGGCTTGACCGATTCAAGACGAATTCAACAATGGTAGGTAGCTCTTCGAGCGAGACGCTGCCGTTCAAATCGAAATTAACGCAGGTTTTAAGTCCACGGCCATTGAGGTTGGGACGAAGGTATACGTGCTCCAACCGCCAACAGCACACACCGGCACTCTCGCGAGTTCGAATGCTGTCGCCCGTTCCAAAGAGCATTATCTGGCCTCTAGGGCGCTTTGATTCCCCACGCCTGACGAAGCTCGTCAGTGATCTCGAAGCGTGGACGCCCGTGACCACGTTCTACGTCTTCAAGTCCAGTGACCACTCGTCGACCTATCGCCGACGAGAGTGAGTGCTTACCCGGTAACCACGAGAGCATTTTGTCGATGGGCGCATCGACGTGACGCATAGCGCTAAAGAGACTCCGCGTCCAGTTTCCTGGCGGCACGCCCAATAAGTCCGCGGTGTCCTCGCCCAGGAAGAAGCGGATCCCCGAGGCCGGCAGGCCGGCGAGCAACTTCGTCTTCAGCAGTTCCTGCATCGCGCCAATCGTCGTGGCTGTCAGTTCACGGCCGGCTTCGCTGCGTTCGCTCTGACTCTTGAAGATCCGATCGGCCACGACTGCGCCGTCGGCGTAGTTGAGTGGCAAAAGATCTTCTCGGATCCCCATTTGGTGACCGACGAGATTCCACGTGTGCACGTAGGACTCGGCATCGAGGTCGCTCAGTTTCACACCAACTTGTCGCAGTGACCTGACGCCAAGGACGCTGAACGCGAGGAGCGTTCCGAGCAGGTCCTCCTGATTGAGCGGCACGCCTAACGACTCGTCCCACGCCGGCATCGCGGCGCCACCGATCGTTTCCATGGCTTCCGGATCGGTCAGAGTATGGCGAACCGCCGCGTGCATCACCCGCACGTGACGCGCGACGGCGTAGCCTCGGGCGCCCGGCTCAAGCGAGCGCGGCGACATCACCTCGATGATCATCTGACCGGTCTCGAGGATACGTCGCTTCGGGCTCTTGGTCATGCGTGCGGTGCGCACGAGAGGCTCGGCGCCCTTCGCGCACGCGTAGGACATCGGGAGCGACGCGAGAAAGAGCCCGGACGCCAGCTGCATGCCCCAGTCACCGAAGAGATCCTGACCGCGCGTGACCAGCGTCGGTTCCGTCCAACTCGGCCATGGCTCCTTCATGCGGACGAAGGGCCCAACTCCCGGCGCCTCTTCGTCGGTGAGTGGCGCCCCCGCCGCCCGGGCCAACATCGGATAGAGCGCAGAACCGGGTGCGTCGGCGGCCTCGAAGAATACGCGCACCGCTCGATCGGCCGGCTCGTCGCCCTCTTGACGAAGTGACTCGAGGAACTCGTCGTTGAACCTTCCGAGTCCAATCGACGGCGCATTCGCGGAGTCCGACATCTTCACGACATCGCCTTCGCTGGCGTCGGGACTCGGTCAGCACAGAGGTCACTCAACTCAGCGTCGGTAAACGGCGCATCAAACAAGAGAGGTTCGTGGTGGCGAGAGATGAAGAGATTGGCGATGAAGTTCATCCGGTCACGAAAGCTCGCCCAGTCCAGGGCGAAACTGCCTTTCCCGTTCTCGTGCGCGCGATCAAACTGGCTACGAACCGCGGCCAATTCGTCGACGACTACCGGGCTGAGATCGGCGGGGACGTAGATTCCAGTGCCCGGGAGCGGCACGTCGTGGTCGAGGCGCATCGTCCCTTCGGGGCTCGTCAGTGTGCCGAGTGTCGCCGTCATCACGTCGTCCCAGAGATCGCCGATGCCGTGCACCGCTGGGCGAAGCACCTCGTCGACGACGTGATCCACGTCGTTCGCCCTCGCGCTGCCGACGAGTTTCGTCTTGAGACGCGAGGCCGCTTGATTTACGCCCATGTCCATGCTGGAGACGATGACCCCCTGGAGGTGGTTCTGCTCGTGCACGGCGAGGTGAAGAGACCCGGCCAAGATCAGCTGGCTTCGCATGATCGGGTCGGCCGTCGCCAGTGCGTCGCACCAGAGTGAGTAGCCGACACGAAGGTGGTTCACGCCGTCGTACAGCGTGGCGTCGTCACAGAAGGCGAGCACGCTCGTGCGAGCGCTCTCAACGTCGAGATCGGGTCCGGCGCTTGCGTAGGCTGCGAGCAGTTGTGCGGCGGGCGGCGCGATCTCGGCGAAAACTTCGGTGTTGCCATCGGAGAGGTTGAGCGCCATTTCACCGAGCAGTTCGCGAGTCACCTCGAGCAAGTGCTCGGGCGTCAGGTCCAACACGCGGGCAGCGACCTTCGACCAGCCGTCATGCTGCTTGGTCGCTTCGACCGCTCCCATCAGCCCGTCGGGCAGCAGGACCCGCTCGTACAGCCAGTTCGGCAAGGCCTCGCCGCGCATGCTCGCCCCGACGGTCGACGACGCCCAGGTTGCAAACGTGCACCAGTTGGCGGTATCGGGAGCGAGCAGGGCGCCAAGCGCGCTCGAAAGATCGAAGTAGGTCTGGGTCACCCAATAGTTGCGCAGCACACGATCGGATATGGCTACCACTCCTTTGATGTGCTCGTTCGACCTTCCTCGATTCATCCCTCATGCTCCAAGATTTCAAAAGCGTCACGCTCGATCTGCAGGGCGCCCGCTCGAACCGCGCGGGCGTGCGCGTCGTGCGCGAGTCCTCGCGCGCGCGACGTGTCGCCACGACGTTCGAGGCTGCGCGCCCACGCGACTTCACTGATGGCGATCATCACTGACGCTCGAGAACGCTCGAGCATAAGGATGGCCGACGCAAAGTGCCCGTCGCAGAGCTCGAACTCTCCAGTGGCGTCGGCCAAGAGCGCAAGAAAGTGGTGTCCCGGTTGCTCCGGAGCCAACTGCTGGAAGAGCTGGTCCGCAACGGGAAGAAGGCGCTGACGCAGGTCGGCGATGATCGACTCGTCGGTCTCTAGGACCGACGCCAGATGCGCCCAGGACACGAGCACCAGCCCCGCGTTCACGCCCACCTCCAACTGCGACTCGATCCCCGTCTCAATCGTCGCCTGCCACCACTCGCGTGCCTGGTCAAGACGACCGGCGAGGAACAGCTGGCGCGTCACCCACGCGCCCAGGTGCTCTTTGACCTCAGGCGGCGTGGCTTCAAGGAACATGTCAATGATGTCGGGAAGTCGCCCGCGCAGATAGTTGAGGTGCATCAGCTGAGAACCCGTGAAGATGAACGCGTCGGCCTGGCCCGCGGCGGACCCGAGCATGAAAGCCTCTCGCACCAGGGCTGACGCCTCCTTCAACTCGCCGGCGAGCAGAGCCCGACTGGCTCGCACCGAGGCGAGTTCCCATTTGGAACCCGCCAGATCGACGTCCTGGTTGAGCTGCACGAGGCGCGCCAGGCAGTGATCGAGTTGCTCGACGTCGGCGCTTTCGGTGTAGGCCGCGCACATGAGTCGACAGGCGTGCATCTCGAGAAGGCGATCACCGTTCGCGCGCCCAATTTCTTGCATCTCGCGACCCTCGCGGAGCCTCAGCTCGAGATACTGAGGGGCCGCGAACACGTAGTGGCGGTGGTTGATCACGCTCGCGAGCACCGCCGACTCGCCTAGTTCGCGAGCGAGCTCGAGCGCCTGGTCGGCCAACTCGAAGCGGCGAGTTCCAACGTCACCGAACGTCAGCTCGTTCGCCAGGCGCGACATCAAGCGCGCACGCATCGAGCGATCGTCACTCGCACAGAACGCCAGCGCCGTTTCCAGGGCGTCGGTGCGTTCCAGATCACGGCGTCCCCACACCGTGAAGTACCCCCTCGTGTGGGCGAGCGCGGCGCGGCTGAGGAGTTTGGCGTCACCCACGGCCTTGGCGGCCCTCACTGCGGCGAGTTGCTCCTCGCGGGCTTCGGGCGCGGCCGCGAGGCATCTCACTTCGGCGCGCAGTACAGCGAGTTGCGCGTCGCGGTGCGCGTCGGGAACGTAGCGCGCGAGCGCTTCTCCCCGCTGGATCAGCATGGACGCGTCGCTCAACGCGAGGTGCTCAAGCGCGAACGTCGCAGCCTCGCAGACGGCGGCCACTCCTTTGGCGGGATCACCGAACTCGCCAGCCTCGGACCAGTGAAAGGCGAGTCGGCGCGAGCGCTCCCTCTCATCGAGACCGGTCGACTGTTCTATCGCATCAGCTACGCGTGCGTGCGTGTCGCGACGTCGAGCCTCGCTCACCTGATTCTCGAGGGTCGCTCGCACGAGGGCGTGGGTGAACTCATAGCGCGAGAGCGCCCCTTCGAGCGGTCGCACCACGCCGGCCAACGTCGCCTCGTCGAGGCCGTCGAGCACTTCACTGCGCGAGAGACCCGCGGCCATCACGAGTACGCGCACCTCAAAACTGATCCCCACGAGCGAAGCCACCCGCAGCAAACTCTTCGTCGCCAGCGTCAAGCGATTGAGCTGTCGATCGATCACCTCGGTGACGCCCCGAGGAAGACGCGCGAGCACTAACTCGTCGTCGCCTGCCGAGTTCAGCACTTGCGTGAGAAAGAGCGGATTCCCGTCGGTGATCGCCCACAACTCATCGGTCGTCGCCTCATCGAGCATCGCGCCATGAAAGCGCGCGACCAGCTCGTCTACGTCGTCGCGGTCGAGCCCTTGGAGATCCACGTCGAGCACGTCCGCGATCATGCGGTGGCGATCGGCGAGCAGTTGGGTGACCTCTGGTTGCATCGCCGGGTCCCACGGCCGCATGGCTAGTACCACCATGAGCCGTTGACTCGCATGGTCGCGCACGACACGCTCGAGAAGTTCAACCGTCGAGGTGCCGGCCCAGTGAACATCATCGACTACGAGAAGCACCGGCTCATGGTCGCAGAGTGATCGAAGGGTCGCGCTAACGGCTTCGTGAAGACGCCAGCGCTCGTGCTCGGGATCGAGCAGCGCAGTCGCGCCAGACGTGCCGAGCCGACGTGCCAGCGCCGGGACGAGTCGAGCCAACTCCTCGCCCGTCGACGTGAGTAACTCGTTGAGCTCGTCCTCGGGGCAGTGTTCGGCGAAATGAGTGAGCGCCTCGACGAACGGCTGATACGGTGCCGCGACGCGTTCGTCGCAACGTCCATAGAGCACAATGCCAGAACCGCACGAGACCTGTTGAGCCAGTCGACCGAGCAGCGTCGTCTTGCCGAGACCCGCCTCGCCCGTGACGACCGCCACTTGCGTGTTGCCGGCTGCGGCTCTGGCCCACCGCGCGAGAAGTTGGCCCAGCTCGAGAGTCCGTCCAACGAAGTGGTCATCACGCGCCGACACGTCGAGCGCATCGGCGAGGGGCACGAGGGCGAGCTGCTCCCTCGGTATCGCAATCGGCAGCGCTCGTGTGAGTGGCGCCGATGCGGTGACGAGGACTTCGCGAACCTCGCCGAAGTCGACGTCGGACCTTCGCGCGAGCGATGCCGCGAGTTCGCTGACCAGTACTCCTGAGGGATCCGCCGCGGCGCAGAGTCTCGCCGCCTCATTGACCGCGTAGCCGTGCACGTCTCCATCGGCCACATCGATTTCACCGACGCTAATGCCCACCCGCAGATGCACCGCAACCGGTGAGAGTCGATTTCGACGCGCCAATTGACGTTGCACCTCGACGCTCGCGCGTACGGCGTCACTGGGCACGCGAAACACCGTCATGAGGCCGTCCCCGAGGCTCTTCACGACGACCCCGCGTCCATCCTCCATGACGTGGCGAGTAAGCGCTTCGACATCGGCGTGGTGCACGTCTGCTTGGGAGTCGCCAAGTTGCGCGCGGTGGTCGGTCGAGCGAACGATATCCGTGAAGACCACGGTGAAGAAACCAATTCCTGGCTCGAGCGTGCTCGTCGGGTCGGAGCGGGGGACATCACTCGATTCACGCTCTTCCACGCCCACCCCCTCGTGCGTTTCGCGTTCAATTCGCGTACGGCGGCGACTCTCTGGTGCCGGTGTCGAAGATACTAACTTGAGACGTCGGCGCAGAACGGAGCCGAACGGTTGCCGAGCGGTCGCCGTCTTGGGAGAACGTGCTCAACATCGACATCGCTGTTGAGAAGTGCGAGCGTTCGGTGGCTATTTCTTGGTTACCGCTTCTCGTCGTTGGTGTCGCCGCTTTCATGAGTTTCGGGTGGATTCGACGGCGATTCAGGCGTCCCGGAACCTCGGCGCCATAGCTACGAACGCTGCATGCGCGGCTCATCGGATTCTGACGGGGAGACAGCCGAAACCGGGGGCACCCTCGTCTTTTACGTCATGTGCCTTAAGCCGATGAGCCGTCCACGAGAACGCTCAGTTCAAGACGATTTTGTCGTCCAGCAACTTGACGTTGACCGTTGCGCCCTCGACATAGCGACCCTCCAACAGTGCGAGAGCCAATGGGTCCTCAATCTGGTGCTGTAGGACTCGCCGCAAAGGCCGGGCCCCATAGTCAGGGTCATACCCAGCGCGCGCCAGCCACACTTCGGCGTCGGGTTCGACCACCAGAGTGAGCCGTCGCTCCCCCAGGCGCTCTCGGAGTTTGTTCAACTGCATGGCGACGATGACCGTGAGGTCGGCCTGGCTCAGGGAGCGGAACCGCACGATCTCGTCGATGCGGTTGATGAACTCGGGCTTGAAGTACTGCTCCGGCTCACCGACCAGGTTGGACGTCATGATCAAAACGGTGTTAGTGAAGTCGACCGTACGACCTTGGCCGTCCGTCAGCCGACCGTCTTCGAGCACCTGCAACAAGATGTTGAAGACGTCGGGATGAGCCTTCTCCAACTCGTCTAACAGAACGACGGCGTAGGGACGGCGACGGACGGCTTCGGTCAGCTGTCCGCCCTCGTCGTAACCGACATAGCCCGGTGGGGCACCGACGAGGCGGCTGACCGCGTGCTTCTCCATGTACTCGCTCATGTCGATGCGGGTGATCGCCCGGTCGTCGTCGAAGAGGAACTCGGCCAGGGCTCGCGCCAGCTCCGTCTTGCCCACGCCGGTCGGGCCCAAGAAGAGGAACGACCCGATGGGCCGGTTGGGGTCGGACAAACCGGCCCGGCTGCGCCGAATGGCGTTGGCCACAGCCGAGACCGCCTCGTCTTGTCCCACCACTCGTTCGTGCAGCGTCGCCTCTAAGCGGACCAGTTTTTGCACCTCGCCTTCGAGGAGGCGAGACACGGGCACGCCAGTCCAGCGGCTCACGACATCGGCGATGTCCTCGGCGTCGACCTCTTCCTTCAAGAGGTGGGACTCGGCCTGCAGCTTCGAGAGATTGTTGGTGGCCCCGGCGATACGGCGCTCAATGTCGGGGAGTTCGCCGTAGCGGATGGCTGAGGCGCCGGCCAGGTCCCCTTCGCGCTCGAGTCTGACCGCATCGTCCCCGCGCGCCGTTTGCTCCCCTTTGAGTTGGCGGATGGCGTCGATGGCCGCCTTCTCCTGCTGCCAGTGCGCCGTAATGCCGTCTCGCTGCTCGGTCAGATCGGCCAGCTCCGCTTCCAGGCGCTCCAGGCGTTCCGCCGACGCATCGTCGGTCTCCTTTTGGAGGGCGACCTTCTCGATTTCGAGTTGGCGGATGCGCCGGATCACCTGGTCCAGTTCGGTAGGCATCGAGTCAATCTCGATGCGCAGCTTGCTCGCCGCTTCGTCGATCAGGTCGATCGCCTTATCGGGGAGGAAGCGACCAGTGACGTAGCGATCGGAAAGTACCGCGGCGGCGACCAGGGCAGCGTCTTGGATGCGCACTCCGTGGTGCACCTCATAGCGTTCCGACAGGCCGCGCAGTATGGCGATGGTTTCCTCAACGGAGGGCTCGCCCACGAAGACGGGCTGGAATCGGCGCTCGAGGGCGGCATCCTTCTCAATGGAGGTGCGGTACTCGTCGAGCGTGGTGGCGCCGATGAGGCGGAGCCCGCCGCGCGCCAGCATCGGCTTGATCATCTGCCCGGCGTCCATGGCTCCTTCGGCCGCGCCCGCTCCGACGATCGTGTGCAGTTCGTCGATGAAGGTAACGATCTCGCCCTCCGCGTCGGTGATCTCCTGTAATACGGCCTTCAGGCGTTCTTCGAACTCACCGCGATATTTGGCTCCCGCCACCATCGAACCCAGGTCAAGTGCGATGACCCGCTTGCCCTTGAGGCCCTCGGGCACGTCGCCCTCGATGATCCGGTTGGCCAGGCCCTCGACGATCGCCGTCTTGCCCACACCAGGCTCGCCGATGAGGACGGGGTTATTCTTCGTGCGCCGCGACAGAACTTGGATGACTCGCCGGATCTCCTCGTCGCGCCCGATGACCGGGTCGAGCTTGCCCTTGCGCGCGGCCTCGGTGAGATCGCGCCCGTACTTGGCCAGTGCTTGATACGTCTGCTCGGGGTCGAGCGATGTCACTCGGTGGTTGCCCCGCACCGCGCGCAGCGCGCTGAGTAGCGCTTCCTTGGTGACACCGATCTCGTCGGCCAGCGCGAGCAAGAGGTGCTCGACCGAGACGTAGTCGTCGCCCAGATCGCGCCGACTCTCGTCAGCCGCTTCCAACACGCGGCGGGCATCGCGGGATACCGCGGGCTCTGCGCCACCTTGGGTCCGCGGTAGACGCCTCAGTTGCTGGCGCATCTTGTCGCTCAGGGTGTCAGGATCGATGCCGACCGCGGCGAGCAACGGCCGAGTCATCGTCTCTTGCTGCTGCACTAATGCGTCGAGTAGGTGGGCCGGCGTCACCTCGGGGTTGTTGCCTGAGGCGGCGTGCCCAGTGGCCGCGCTGAATGCACTCTTAGTGTTGTTGGTCCAACGTTCTGGGTCGATGGGCATGGGTCGTTTCCCTTCTTAGGTCTCCGAGATTGAAGGTATGTCGGACCTGCTCCAGAGTTCCGTTCATTCTGCTCGGGAAGAATTTCGTCAGAGGACCGTCGAGTCTCGTTTCACTTGCCATTGCTCTCAGTTAAGCATCAGTGACTTTGCTTCACGCCTTGTCACTGCGTGGCGGTTAGGTACGTCACTATGAACCAAAGTGACCCACAAACGTCTTCTCGCCGAGGGGTTCGCGATCAACTCGCACACCGACGCCGTCTAGGCGACAAACTACCCAGTCACCGGGAACCTGTCGGCGTTCACAGGACCTGCGTAGAGGTCTGGCCGTCGGTGCGACGACGTGACCCGCAAAGGAACGTCGTGCGCGGTGGTCTTTTCTGGAATCGGGGTCATCCGCGTCCCGTGTCAACGTCGCCGCGTGCACGACAAGAAAGAGATTCGCAACGCCGCGCGACAATGTTTCAGTATTCACCGCGACCTCTCGTAAAACTTTGACAGCTAATACATATATCGCCTCACCACTTATTTAATTCCGTCTTTCGAAATCAAATGCCGTACCCACGACGCTCACGAATTACCTACGCGAGATATACGAATCGAACTGACGTCAACTCGGTGGACGGTTCAAGTCAATCCCAGCCTCCGCGATTCAACTTCGTACAGCGTGCGATTGCGCTCGACTTCAAGAAAGTGGGAGAAGACTTTGCGCTCGAGTCATTTCGCGAATCGTATAATTTACAAACGGAGCCCTATGCTGAGAATGCTCTGTACTTTCTTACCGAATCGCCTGATGGCGGAAAGAGCGAGTGTGATCCAACTCACCGACAGTACCCTCGAAGGGCTTTTCGACGCGTCCCCTGACGCGATGCTCGCGATCAATGATGTTGGCTCCATCGTGTTGGCAAACTCCGAATCCGAGCGACTCTTCGGTTATTCGCAAAGCGAGCTCATCGGTCT
Organism: Acidimicrobiales bacterium; assembly: GCA_035532375.1. Taxonomy (GTDB): domain Bacteria; phylum Actinomycetota; class Acidimicrobiia; order Acidimicrobiales; family RAAP-2; genus RAAP-2. The sequence goes on along the minus strand of DATKRC010000086.1, from coordinate 96,156 downwards.
TCCGTCGAAGACGCTGGCTAACATCATGGATCCAAAATTCCGCCCTTCCGCGACCGGTCTGTTGATGCCGGGACGACGCCTTGACGGCAGCGAGTTCTCAGCGTCGGTTTCGGTCTCGACGATTTCAACGGACGCGGGAGTGTTGTTGTCCGCGACGATACGCGATGCCACCGAGCGCGACGAAGTGGAGGCCGAACTCGTGCGCGTCAAGATCGAAGCCGAGCGCGCGCGCCTTGAGGCGGCCGCCGACCGCGTCACCGCCGAGGGCGAGAAAAAGGTGGCCGAGCGGGTACGCCTGGAGGCCGAGGCCGACCGCGTCACCGCCGAAGCGGAGAAGCGCGAGGCCGAGCGCGTGCGCCTCGATGCCGAGGCCGACCGCATCACCGCCGAAGCCGAGAAGACGGTGGCCGAGAGGGTCCGCCTGGAGGCCGAGGCCGACCGCGTCACCGCTGAAGCGGAGAAGCGCGAGGCCGAGCGCGTGCGCCTCGATGCCGAGGCCGACCGCATCATTGCCGAGGCGGAAAAGACGGTGGCCGAGAACGTGCGCCTGGAGGCCGAGGTGGAACGCGTCAAGGCCGAGGGCGAGAAGACGGTGGCCGAGGAGGTGCGCCTGGAGGCCGAGGTGAAACGCGTCAAGGCCGAGGGCGAGAAGACGGTGGCCGAAGGGGTGCGCCTCGAGGCCGAGGTGGAACGCGTCAAGGCCGAGGGCGAGAAGACGGTGGCCGAGGAGGTACGCATCGAGGCCGAGGTGGAACGCGTCAAGGCCGAGGGCGAGAAGACGGTGGCTGAGGAGGTACGCATCGAGGCAGTCGCCGAGCATCAACGGCTCGAAGCACAGCTCCACCAGTCCCAGCGCATGGAGAGCCTGGGCCAGCTCGCCGGAGGTGTCGCGCACGACTTCAACAACCTTTTGGCAGTCATCATGAACTACGCGTCGTTCGTGGCCGAAGAGCTCTTCAGTGCCGCCGCGGATCCCGCGGGCGAGCACTGGCGCGGACCACTGGGCGACGTCGAGCAGATCCAGTTGGCCGCGGAGCGCGGCGCTCTGCTCACCCATCAGCTCCTCTCATTCGCCCGACGAGAGGTGGTCCAGGCTCGTCCCCTGAGCCTCAACAGCGCCATCACCCGAATGGAGCAGATTCTGCGCCGTACGATCGGCGAGCAGATCGAGCTGGTCATCAACCTCGCCGAACACCTGCCCATGGTGGTGGCCGACCCGGGTCAGATCGAGCAGATCGTCCTCAACTTGGCCATCAACGCGCGCGACGCCATGCCCGACGGCGGGATCCTCACGATTGACACCTCAGTGCGCGAGATCTCGGCGCCTGACGGTATCGCGGACGTTCCGGCGGGGCCCTACGTCTGCTTTCGAGTGGGCGACACCGGGACCGGCATGTCGGCGGACGTTCGCGATCACGCCTTCGAACCTTTCTTCACCACCAAGCCTCGCGGCGAAGGCTCGGGGCTCGGGCTCGCCACGGTGTACGGGATCGTCTCACAGTCCGGGGGCTTCACGAGGATCTACTCGGACGAAGGGGTGGGATCATCGATCAGCATTCTGCTGCCAGCGGCCGCCGACGAAGCCGAACCCGCACACGGCGTAGAGAATAGTGGCCTGGCCCCGCGCCTGGTGACCGAGACCGTCCTATTGGTCGACGATGAGGAGGCCCTGCGCGAAGTCACCCGACGGATCCTCACCCGCAACGGATACCACGTCTTGACGGCGGCCAACGGACAGCAGGCGATCGAGATCGCGACGTCGCACGACGGACCCATCGAACTCCTCTTGACAGATGTGATCATGCCCGCGATGCAAGGGCCAACGGTGGCCAACGCGGTGCGAAGTCTGCGGCCGGGCATCCGCGTGCTGTTCATGTCCGGGCACGCCCATCCGGTCCTCGAAGCCGAGGCCGTCCTGGGAACTGAATTCCTATTATTGGAGAAACCCTTCGACCAATCAATGCTGCTGGAGAACATTCGCCAGGTGCTGGACCATGCTTAAGACGGAAACCGATATCAGGGTGGTCGTAATCGACGACCACGAGATGGTCCTTCAGAGCGTGGTGCGTTTGCTCGAAGAGGATTCGCAAATCATCATCGTCGGTTCCGCGACAACCGCCGCCGAAGGCATCGATATCGTGCGAGCTGAACGACCGGACGTCGTGATCATCGACTACGTCCTGCCGGACATGGACGCGCCCGAAGCAATACAGCAAATGCTCGACCTGCACCCCGAGGTCAAGATCATCACCTTCTCAGGCTCGGGACGTCCGGGCGCACTGTTCGCCTCCAGGCGCGCGGGCAGTTCCGCATGGGTGCAGAAGACTCGCGCGATCCAGGACCTGCGCGACGCCGTCCACCACGTGGCCGCGGGTCGCCCAGTGGGCAACGAGGAGACCAAGATGCTTCCGACGCTCGACGAGCTGGTGATCCACTACCAGCCAATTGTCGAGATCGAACACGAGAACATCGTGGGATTCGAAGCACTCGTTCGCTGGCAGCACCCCGAGCGCGGACTGCTCTTGCCCGTCGCGTTCTTGCCCCTCGCTGTCGAGACCGGCTTCATCGTGGATATCGACCGGTGGGTGTGGCAACACGCGGCGCTCCAGTTACACACCTGGCAGGAAAAGTACGTTCACGGACCGCGCATGTGGATGAGCGTGAATCTGTCGGCGAGCGACCTCTTGGATCCCACACTCTTCGACGCCATCTTCCAGACGGTCCAGGAGGCCCGCATCGAGCCGTCCGACCTCGTGGTCGAAGTCACCGAATCGGTGCTGCTCGACGATACAGCACAGTCAATGGAGTTCCTCACGCGCCTGCGCAGCCTCGGCGTCAAGCTGGCTCTCGACGACTTCGGCACCGCATTCTCTTCGCTGTCCTACGTACGCCGCTTCCCTTTCGATCACCTCAAGCTCGACCTCTCCTTCACGGCCGACCTGCCCCACTCGACGCGCTCGATGCTCTTGGTCGAAGAGATCTGCCACTTGGCCGCATCGATGGACATGACCTGCATCGGCGAAGGGGTCGAGCGGGTCGAGCAGGCCAAGGCGCTGTACGAGGTCGGCTGCCAGCTCGGGCAAGGCTACCTGTTCTCGCGGCCACTGCCCATCGCCGAGTGCGAGGAGCTCTTCATCCACGGGCCAATGAGCGCGCCCTCTTGAACCGCGACGACGGTGCTGCTGTCGTGAGCCTGTGTTGACCCGAGGTGACGATGACGTCACTCGTACCGACGGCGCCGAGAAGCTGAACAACGCCGAGCGGAACGGCGTGTTCGCCTATTCAATTCCGATCATCCACTCGAATTCGCAAATTTCGTACCTCAGTTAAGCGTTGAATTTGAGAGCGTCAAGATCATGCTCCGGATGCATGGAACAGTCGTCCAATGACGAATCCCAGTGCTGCCGCGCCGAGGCCGATAACAACCATTCGCGTGCCTTGCTTCCACCATGAGCCGACCCTGGTGAGCGCTTGGTACGCGCCAACGGCGAACAAAACAACTCCGCTGAGAATGAGGGCTACGACGAGAGCTGGCCCGCGCGCCAGCCAGACGAACGCCAACAGCGGAATGAGGTGGCCGATGAGCGTAGCGACGGTTATGACCGCTGAACTTCGCATCACGTCGCTGTTGCCCACCGGCTGAAGATGCCGCTCCTCTTCGAGGATCGTCTCCACCCATCTGCCACGGTTCGCGGTGATGGTAGCGACCACTTGGTCGAGCAGTTGCCCCGAGAATCCCTTGCTTCGGTAAAGATCGGTGATCTCTCTGGTTTCGAGGTCGCGGTCGTCCTGGACGGCTGACTCTTCCACGGCACGTTGGGCCGCGAAGTAGTCGCGATCCGCAACCTTGGAGGTGTAACCAACAGCGCCCATGGAGATCGACTCGGTGATGGCGGCGGCGAAACCGGCCGCAAGAAGGACCGTGCGACTACCACCGCCGGCGATCACCCCAAGTGTGATGCCGAGGATATTGACCAGTCCGTCTTGTCCGCCCAAGATGACGTCACGCAACCAGTCCGTGCCTCCGGAATGACTGTGCGGATGACGTGCGCGAGTCATGTCGTTGGCAGGTGAATTCCTGTCCGGCCCCGGGTCCCCAGCGCACGCCCGGCCCAGAGCGGTGACTGGTGGACTCGAATCGGAAGGCTCTGGGATCGAGGTGCCGTCGTCCATGAAATCATCGTATGTTGTACGTCGAATTTCAGCGGGCGACGGGCAATCGTCAGGGGCACTTCACGCGAGTCGCTTACTTCTTGCCTTGGGCGACACCAACACGGGCAGATGATATGCGAGTCGTGGGTTCCAGCAAAAAGGAACTGAGGTTCTCGAAAGGCCGCACCTTTTGTGACCTTCAACAAGCCCGTGGTATGCCTGAATCAGTTGGTGCGTGCGACAGCACACTTGATCGCATCTGGGGCCAACCGCTGAAGTCGGAAGGAAGGTAATGGCACGAAGGAAGGATGCTCGTTCACAGTTGTACAGGGCTGCTCGCGATCTGGGAAATCTTGAGGCCGCTGAGAAGGGGTCGTCGTCGTTCGCAAAGCGCTACGCGCGGCGAAAGGTGTACGCCAAGACCAACGGCTTGACGCGGAGATTCCTACGCTCAATTGGATTGAGCAAATGAACCTTTAATAATCTCGCGAGATCACCGTCGAAATCGGATTCAGTTGGGCGATGATCTCTTCAACCGCGTCTGTCAGATTGGTCGGACTGTCTGGGTTGAATATTGGGCCTGAGCCATCTCGCAACATCGCAATGGACATCGCCACGCCACGAACGCTCGCCAGAGGACTAACGAGCGCTTCGGCGAGAGAGCGGATCCGCTCTTGGGCCGACAACACAGCGCTACGCACAATTGGCACCGCAAGGCCAAAGGGGTTGTAGCGAGGGCGCGCCTCGATGAGAAGGCGGAGCCACGACTCGGCGATGCCACGGCGATAGCGAACTCCGACGATCTGCTGGGACCGAACGGCGAGTAAAGGGCTCCTCGCGGGGTGCACGCCGATCGCTAACCGCTGGTCGAGCGATGTGGCGAAGAGTCGCGCACCTAGGCGGAGCCACGCCGGGACCATATACGCACCGGTCTCCGGTACCTGCCCTTCGAGTGCCGAAGTGAGTGAACGCGAAGAGTGTTCGTAATTCATGTGATCGCTCCTTGGGGGCAACTTGCCCCAGATCCAGTCAATTGGTGGGTTTCTGAATAGATCCTGAATAACGCACTGGAGGTGTTACATATTCCTTCTCTCCATTATGAAGATGAATGCGTCAGACGTGACTCAAACTTCAACGATGCGTCTGGGACGTTGACGACTCGTGCGAATCTCCCCGATGACTACGCACACCAGGAACGTTGGGCTGGCCGTCGAGGATCTGCTCCCCGCGATGAGTGCCTCGACGAGGACACAAGTTCACTCGTTTCGAGCGACCTCTGGTCCAGTTATCCGGTCGATCAGAGGAAAGGTCGGGCGATGATCGCGAGCGACGCCGCAAGTCCGCCGATCACGGTTGCCCAGTAACCGATTCCGGGATACCTATGCCGATGAATTGATCTCGTTGCTATCTCCCCAGAATTGAACTCAAACCCGAAATAGAGTCGGGTGCCGGTACGCAAGTGAGAGGACCCCGCAATCGAATGTCGGATTCATCTGAAATACGGCTTCCTGGAGGCAGACTCACGGTGGTCATGCGCGCGGGTGACACCGTACGTCGCGAGGCGAAACCGTGGAGCACCGAGGTTCAAAGACTCCTAGCCCACGTTCGTAGTCGGGGCTTTCTTCTCGTTCCGGAACCTCTGGGGTTTGACGAGCGGGGTCGCGAAGTCTTGCGGTATATAGAAGGAGATTCATCGGCGAGCGTGGTTCCTTGGCCGGGGTCCTTGTGGAGCGACGGGTTATTGGTCAAAGTGGGAAAGGCCGTTGCCGCCTACCACCGCGCGGTCGAGGACTTCGTTCCTTCCAGTGACCACTGGCAGTATCGACCGCGCGCGCTGCAGCCCGGCGAAATCATCTGCCACCACGATTTCGCCCCCTACAACGCCATATTCAAGGGGAGTCATCTCCTCGGCATCGTCGATTGGGAGAGTGCGGGTCCGGGAACGGTCCAAGAGGAGATCGCCTTTCTCGCCTGGCAATGGACACCACTGCGTCCGCCAGAACGACAAGTGAAGGACGGAAGTGATCCCAACGTTGATCAGGTCGCACGACTTCGACTCCTTCTCGACAGTTACGGTTACCAAGATCGTTCCGGATTGATCGACGCGGTCATCGAACGTGTGGAGATTTCTCGATCGGGCATTGAAGAGCGAGCGGCCGCAGGTGGACTGCCCTACATCGCGCTTCGCAACGAGGGCCACACTCGAGACATGGAGTCGCTGATTCGACATCTTGAACAGAACCGACGACAACTCCAATCAGCGATCGAATAATCTCTCTCAATCGTCCTCGGGTCAGTATGTGAACCAGTTGACTAGGTCATTGCCAAATGCGCGCAGCTCATGTGAGACTGCTGGGCGTGGAGGAACGACGAATCCCGTTCGATCTCGACGCTTACGTCGCAGAAGTCACTTCGGGCCGCGAATGCTTCGTGTGTCGCATAGTGCGCGAACCCGAACCCGAGCACCCGGTCATTTTCCAAGACGAAGCGTGCATTGCGTTCCTCAATCGATACCCGCCCCTCCTCGGCTATACGATTGTCGCTCCGGTAGCGCACAAAGAACGCGTCGTAGAGGACTTCGATCTGGCCTCCTATCTTGCACTGCAAGGCCTCATCCACCGTCTCGGGCGCGCAATCTCGATGGTCGTTCCCACCGAGCGCCTCTACGTACTGAGTCTGGGAAGCAAGCAAGGCAACAGCCACGTCCACTGGCACCTTGCTCCACTGCCTCCGGGGGTACCGTTCCAGGAACAGCAGTTCGCCGCACTCATGGTGGAGAGACAAGGCTTCATCCAACAATCCGTCGACGAACGAAGTGAGCTCGCGTTGCGAATCCGTTTGGCTTATGACGAGATGAGCTGACGAACGCTTGACCCGAGATTGAATCGATCTCTGTTCGCTTGCAACAATCTTCCTAGAGTTGAGTCAATTCTTCGATCGCGATCTTTTCGGAGACGTCCATGTCGGTCGCGAAAAGTGAGTCCGGCTCGGATCAATGAATTATCAGCGCAAGCATCCCCGTTGCGTGCGTCACGTCGATGAGTACCCGCTCGGCTTCAAGATCGCCCTGCATCGAAAGGACTTGGCCGTCGGTCTCGAGTTGGCGAAAAATGTCGGAGCGGTCTAGCCCGTGACGATGACGGCCGCAACCTTGGAGGACGAATTGATCGCCGAGGGACATGGCGATGACGACAACTCCGCGCTCGCGAAGCCGATTCGAAAGCTCGCCGGCCTCCAACTTCACAACTTTCTCCGAGCAATGCCCGTCAATGTCTATGACTGGCGAGTAACAAATGATTGACGCCGATGATCAGTCCGGGGCCGAGTCGGTGATCTCTGCCAGTCGCTGAAGGAATACGTGGGCACCGATCTGAGTGAAGATGTCACGCGCCTCTTTGGCGGTCGTCGCCTCTTCGTGATCCTTACCGAGAACGATCGCGAGGTCGAGTTCGCACAGCGCGAGATCGAGAACGCTCTCCACGGAGTGCCATCGCTCGATGGCGTCTCGATAAAATTCCGCCGCCTCGGCGAATCTACCTTCGAGCGCCGCGATGCCGGCTTCGGCCGTACTACGTTTGGCGGCCATGGCGCGCCCGCGAATCCTGTGCATCGCCGCAAAGACCGCGCGAAGCTCATCAAGATCGCCCATCCACAACGCCGCGCGCGCAGCGATTCCCAGCGCAGCCGCACAGTTGATGCCCATCGGATCCAATTCCACGGCTCGATTCGCTTCGCGCAATGCGTCCGGGAGGTTGCCGTTCGCGAGAGCCACAAACGCCAACGTGGTTCGTCTCGTCGTCATCGCCGCGAGGCTCTTGTCGCCGGACTCGCTGCCCATGGCCAACAGTTCATCGGCCCGCGCGACGTCGCCACGTATCGCGGCGAAGACCGCCTCGAGCCCAGCGAGCCACTCTCGATTCCATTGAGCGAGTTCGCGCTGGTGCAGTTCGTCGACCATCGCGAACGCCTCATCCCACAATCCGAGATTCAACGAGGTTTCGGTGATGTTCAACATGTTCGTAATCTCGAGGCCGCGCGTGCCCGCTCGTCGAGCCAGTTCGACAGCTTCTTTCGCCACGTCGACCATGCCGCGCGGATTGTCGGGCAGCATGTAGAGACTTAGGCCAGTCCTCGCGCGCGCTTGTTCCTGAAGTTGACCCGCAGCGTCGGCAATGCTCGCCATGCCTCGCGCGAGCATCACGGCTTCACGATGTCGGCCCATAGTGAAGATCGCGAGCGAACGCGTACCCAGCGCCCCTGCCAATAGAGCGTCATTGTCGAGTTCTTCGGCCAGTCGGAGCGCAATTTCGCACCACTCCACGGCTCGCTCTACCTCGGTCCCGTGACCGAGCACCGTGGCGACGGAGAGTGACAATTTGGCGCGAACCAGCGTCTCGTCCTCGCCGATTAGTTCGAATGCTTGTTCACCCAGTTGAACCGCCTCTTGCGAGCGTCCAATGGAGCTGAGTGGAAATGCGAGTTCGGCGACGCATAGTCCCCACGACACGAGGTCACCACGCGCGTGATAGATGCCGATCGCCGTTTGCAGATAGTCAATCGCCGATTCATAGTGTTGCTGGTGCGTCGCCGCGTCACCCGCGTGCTCTAGGAGCGGCGCCAGCGCGTAGTCGTCTGGTGCCAGTTCAATGGCCTGGTCGAACATGGCGGCAGCTTGGTCCGGAGAACCAAGGGACAGAGCCCGTTGACCGGCGCGGTCCAGCCATTCGAGTGCCTTCGGAAGCAGTTCCTCATTACCCGACTCATCGGGACTTGCTCGAAACGCCTCTAGATAGTGCGCAGCGATGACGTCGGCCAACTCCTCCTCGTCCAACGATTCGGCGTAACGCGCGACCGCCGCGTGCTTGGCCTGACGGTCTCGTCGAGCCAACGTACCCACGGCCACCTCACGAATGACGCCTTGAACGAATCCAAACTGTCCACGTTCCGGTGAGCGCGGGTCATTGTCGGCGAAGATGTATTCCTTGCGAACGAGATCGCGCAGCTCGGTCTCGAGTTCCTCGGCGGTCTCATCACTCACGACCAAAAGACTCTCGATCGAGAAGGTCGAACCGACTATTCCCGCGTCCTGTAGCAACGCGCGCTGACGGGGCGTCAGTGAATCCAACCTCGAGGCGATGAGTGCGTGCAGCGTCTCTGGGATTTCCAGAGTTCCCAGCTCGCCTTGAACTCTGTACATGTCATCAACTTGGACAATCACACCACGATCTACCAGCATGCGTATCGTTTCGACCGCGTAAAGTGGTACACCTTCGGCGCGCTCCAATACCCGATCCGAGACCTCGCTCGGCAGCCCGCGAACGAATCCATTGAGTAACTCGATCATCGACGGGGCCGACAAGGGCTCGAGGTGCAACGAGTTGAAGTTTCGCAGTCCCGCGCCCCACGATGGCCTCCGGTCCATTAGTTCGGACCGCGCGAGCGTGAAGATAAGTATTGAACAGCCCTTCGACCATTCGAGAATCGACTCGACAAAGTCGATGAGGCCCGCGTCAGCCCACTGTAAATCTTCGAAGATCAGTACGGTCAAACCTCGCTCGGCGATGCGCTCGAAGAACATTCGCCAGGCCGAGAAGATCTCGTCGCGATTGCTCGACGGCACGTCGCCCAAGCCCAAAAGGTGCGCCAAGTGGGGAAGGATCCACTGTCGCTCCTCTTCGTCCGGCACGAAGTCGGCGAGGCAGGCCTGTAGTTTCGCGAGCGACGTCGCAGCGTCCTCGACTTCCAAGATTCCCGCGCGCATTCGGACCATCTCGCCTAACGCTCCAAAGGTGATCCCTTCGCCGTACGCGCGCGATCTCCCTTCGTGCCAGTAGACGGTGTCGGCCAGTCCGTCAACATATTTGAGAAACTCCCAAGCGAGGCGACTCTTGCCAATGCCGGGTATCCCGGTCACCGAAACCAATCGAGCTCGTTTCTCTCGCGCGGTCGCGTGCAGCAATTCTTTGATCAGACGGATCTCTTCTTCGCGACCAACAAACGGCGGCTCGAGCCGCTCGGCGCGGCCGAGGCCCTTGCGTTGAGCCACTACCCGCAACGCGCGCCAGGCGTTCACCGTGACGGACTTGCCCTTGAGTTCGAGCGCGCCCACCTCTTCGAAGGCGATGGCACTTGAAGCTGCGCGCCACGTCGACTCATCGACGAAGACCGACCCCGGCTCAGCGACACTTTGCACCCGCGACGCTGAATTGACCGTGTCGCCCAGGACCATTCCCTCAGAAACCTTGCCAATTGTGACAGCGACCTCGCCCGTCACCACGCCACCGCGGGCGCGAAGGCCAGAGTTGCCAGTCACTTCGCCGAGGTCGGTGACGCTCGCCACGACGTCCAGTCCCGCGCGAACGGCCCTTTCGGCGTCGTCTTCGTTGGCAACCGGCGCTCCCCACACCGCCATCACCGCGTCGCCGATGAACTTCTCGATTGTGCCGCCGTAACTCTCAATGATCCTTTGTGCGCGCTCGAAATACTGGGTTAGCAGTTCGCGAACACTCTCAGGATCACGCTGTTCTGCAAACGGGGTGAATCCCACCAGATCCACGAATAGTACCGAGCAGAGACGCCGCTCGGCGACAACCACCATCGGGTCGTCGAGCAATCCGGAAGAGCTCCGCGTCGTGGCGCCCTCGGATATCGGAACCGACGACACTTTCGAGCCACAGTTCGCGCAGAACGGTTTGCCATCAATGAGTTCGGAGCCGCACGACGAGCAAAGTTGGGCCATAGCGGCGCCACAATTTGCGCAGAACCGCTTGCCCTCAGGTGTCTCACCTTGGCATGACCGACATTGCATGATGTCCCCTTGCTTGGGAATCATATGAGTTTAATGACGTCTGGGTCCATAACTCTGAAGTAGCCAAGACTTCCAACTTCTCACGCGTTACGGACACGGAGTTATGGGACGGTCCCGAAGCCAAGTCAGACCGCGCGCAGAGGGATTACACCTCGAGAAACATCGGCGTCATTTCATCGGGCAACATGCCCTGAGCCCATGCGAAGCCTCTGGCGGCGACGTCCATGCGCCAGCGGACCACCTGATCGATATCCGACAGGTCACCTACTGCCGCTAGCGTTGCTCGGCCCGGTTGTCGTCGCGTCCTGTCTGTTTGTCGCGACCCGCACTTCCCCCTTTTCGGGGCCGCCTTTCGTCCGAGAATCCGGACCGCGCTGTCGTTAGGACAACGTGCACTTCAGGTTGTTGTACCCGTCCAGCGTGCTGGCCAAGACGAGGATTCTCGCGGTTGTCCCGACATGACACGTGGCCCGCCATTCACAAATACGGCCGAACACCTCTACGTGTGAGGCTCAAGAAGCGTGTTCCGAACCTACTTTCGCACTAAGCCGAGTCGTCGAGCGAGATCGCTCGTCAACTGATTGTGCGGATCAACGTGTGCCTTCACACGGAGAAACTCTTCGAGACGTGGATACATGAGGGCCACGTAGTCCGGTCGAAGTCGCGCGTCCTTGGCGAAGTAGACCCGCCCGTTCGCACCCGCGACGATGGCGTCGAGTTCGTCGAGGAGCGTCGGTAGCGTCGAGGATCCGACCGGTAGATCGAGCGCCAACGTCCAACCCTCAAGCGGAAATGACAATGGCCCCGGATTGGCTGGACCGAAGCGCTTCAACACGGCGAGAAAGCTCGCCACGTGGGATCGGCTTAGTCTCTCGATAATTTCGGTGACCGCGTCGGCGTTCACATTGGGTACACAAAATTGGTACTGGACGAATCCCCGACGGCCGTAGAGCAGATTCCAATCTCGTACGCCGTCGAGTGGATGAAAGAAGGAACCGAGCGGAACGACGGCATCGACCTCGTGCCGTGGCGCATGGCGATACCAGAGTTCATTGAAGACGCGTACCGACCATGCGTTCAAAACGAACGACGGAGCGTAGACGGGAATCGATAGTCGTGGGCGATTCGGCGCTTCGAGTTGCGCACGCTCAACGTCGCCGGTGCTCGCGTGACGCCCCCGCGTCAAGACCGATCTTCCCATGGACTTGCCCACGCTCATGCAGTCCACCCAGGCAACCGAATACCGGTAGTCGGAATCGCGCTCGCGCATCTCGATCATGACGCTCTCGAGATCGTCGAAGCGAGTGGTGTCGACGACCATCTGGTTCGTCTCGACGTGGGTCAAGTTCAGTTCGACGGACGTGACGACGCCCGTCAGTCCCATGGCGCCCATCGTCGCCCAAAAGAGCTCCGGCTCTTCGCTCGGTGACAGCTGGATCGTCCCTTCCGGTGTCACCAGTCGCATAGAGCGCACGTGATTCGCGAACGACCCATCGACGTGATGGTTCTTTCCGTGCACGTCCGCGGCGACCGCTCCACCGATCGTGACCTGGCGGGTACCGGGAGTGACCGGGACAAACCATCCCTGGGGCAGCGTGATCGACAGGAGTTCGTCAATGGAGGTTCCGGCCCCCACCGTCACGACACCGTCGACGATTGAGCCAACGTGCGAGAGTCCTCGATTCGCGAGAACCACACCGCCGCTCAACTGCGCGGCGTCACCATAACTTCGGCCCAGGCCCCGCGCGATCATCGATTCGCCGGACGCCAGTTCGCGCGCGACGTCTTCTTCGCTCGTGGGTGAATGCACTCGGGACAGTCCGGGCGCACGCCCGCCCCATCCCAGGAGCATTTCGCTCACAGGTAGACGCCGAGGATCAAGAGCACGACCCAAACCACCACGAGAATCTGAACGGTGCGGTTGTGCACCAACAGTTCTTCCGGAGCGGCGCCGTCACCGGCCTCGACCGAGCGCATGATGAAGAGCACCGCGAAGACCACCGGCACCACGCTCAGTCGCACCGGCAGCGTGGCGTCCTGGTTGGCCGACAGTCCCGTCGGAGAGGCGTCAAAAGCCCAAAGGCAATACCCCGCGACGACGATGGTCGCACACATGGTAAATACCGACTCTAGGAACTTGAACGTGTATTCGGCGAGCACTTGTCGAGTGTCGACGTCGCCGCCGGACTTGAGTTCACTCAAACGTTTGCCGACGACGAGGAGAAGTGCGCCGAAGGAGATGACGACCAGAAACCACGTCGAGACCGGAATGTGCGAAGCCGCCGCACCGGCGTAAGCCCGAAGGAAGAATCCGCTGGCCACCGCGCCGAGTTCGACGATGACCACGTTCTTAATCCAATAGATGTAGACCAAAGTGATCACGACGTAGAGCGCGAGCACCACCAAGAGTTCACCCGGATGCGAAATCGCCAGCGGGAGAAGAAATCCGATTGCCAAGAGCACCAGCGCGGCGCTTATGGCCGTTCTCGTCGAAAGTCGGCCCGACGCGATAGCCCGGAACTGCTTCTTCGGATGACGACGATCGGCCTCGCGGTCGCGTACATCGTTGAGCAAGTAGACAGCCGAGGAGATCGCACAGAAGGCGACGAAGGCGATCGCTGTCTGGCGAAGGACCGTGGAATGAGTGAGGGTGCCCGCCGCCGCCGGTGCGACGACGATAAGGAAGTTCTTCACCCATTGCAACGGGCGCATCGCGGAGAACAGGGCACGGGGCACCCCCGGAGCGTACGCTTGCTCCGTCCTCACGTCGGTCATCGGTCGATGAAGCGCTCGGCCAACGGAAATCCATCGCTCATGTCGAGGTCACCGGACGTGTGGACGATGAGTCCTTCGTAGTCATCAAGCGCGCTCACCCACTCCAGCCCTGCGGGACCGGAAATCGCGAGTGCGGTCGCGAGAGCATCCGACAGTCCGAGATCGGGTCCGGTCACCGTCGCCGACACCGTTGGCGCGGCGACTCCAGTAAAGGGATTGATGAGGTGGTTGCCGCGCTGGTAGGTGCCAGAGGTCGCGACGGCGCCAGGTGATTCGACAACGCACGCGAGCCGACGCGGGTCTTCGGGGCGCACAATTCCGATGCGAAACGCTTTGTCAGCGACAGGTCCTCCGAAACTGGCGACGTCGCCGGCCGCGTTGACGAGAGCTCCGGCAAGTTCCAACTCTCGCAAAGAATTGAGTGCACGTTGGGCGGCCCAGCCCTTCACGAGTCCTGTCGGGTCCACGCCGCCCGGCATCGACCACGGATCGAAGAACCCGTGAGTAGCGCGACGCGCCCAACTACACGCGTCCAACACCTCGTGCACCACTGACGGAACCTCGTTGATCGTGAGCTCGCCTCGACGTAGGCGCGACACGGGACTATTCGCCTTCCACGTGCTGAAGACCTCGTCCGCTTCACGCAGTATTTGTTCTGCCGCGTCAACGCCACCAGTCATCCCTGCGACGTTGAGGTGTAAGTCGCCAAAGAGATCGATGGTAACTATCGTGCCCATGACGTCCACTTCGCGGTGATAGACGTGATGCGCGCAATCCGAACTCGACGTCTCGCTCACAGCCCTAACTTCGATAGCGCTGACTGCATCGATTGGCGAAAGCCGGCCGAGGTGTAACTCGCTCCCGAGACCCCCTGGATGTTCGAACCCTGGGCCGAGAGGGCCTGTTGTTCCAATTGAGGGATGGCCGCTTGGTCGATCGACTTGGAAAGGTAGTTCCCTCCGTCATCGATCGAGCCGATCGTCACGCTTGAGATTTTCGAACCCGATGTGCTCACTGTCACCGAGAGCACTCCGTAGATGTAGTTCACTGAATCGCCCGTGGCACTTCGCGACGCGGAAGGTGTCGTCGTGGTCGTCACTGGTGCAATGGTCGTGGGCGGTGGAGTCGCTGGGCCCTGCGTCGTTGGGGTGTGGCTCGCCGGTGGGGCCGTCGTGGCGCTGGAGTGCTGCGGCGGTGGTGCGGACGTCGTCGGGCTCACCGCTCGCGGAAACGAGCTCGTTGCACTGGGCGCCATCACGAACGTCAGCCCCGAAGGGGACATGGCCCGATAGCCCAAGAGTCCGACGAATCCAACGAGCGCGCCGCTAGCGATGAGGCCTGGTCGCTTCATCGGAGGCTCCACGGTGCGCGTCCGTCGCGGTGCGTGACCATGACTAGAACGAGAACATTTCGACGTGAAGGCGATCAGTGCGCGCGCCGAGGCGCATCGCCGTCGCGACGATTGTGTCGGTGAAGTCATTCGGACCGCATACGTAGACGTCGGCGTCGTGAAGACTCCCGATGAGGGGTCGCAGTGTTCGATCATCGAGACGCACTTCGTTTCGTGAACCGAGGAGCTCGAAGTACTGGCCCTTGCGACGTGCGACAAGGTCGGCCAGCTCATGACCGTGGACCACGTTTGCGGAACTCTGCGCCCGGACGACCATGGTCACGTGGCTCGACGACGGGAGGTCCTCCAACAGTGCACGTAGCGGTGTCACGCCGACGCCGGCTCCGATCAGTACGACGCGGCGGCCCGTGAGTCGGTGGCGGGTGAACGTCCCGTACGGCCCTTCAACGATCACGCGGGTGCCGGGTCGCAGATGAGCGATCGCCCGGCTTTGGTCGCCGAGTCCTTTGATGGTGACACGAAGGAGTGGCGGTCGAGGGAGTGCCGAAAGGGAGTAAGGATGCGCGTGCCACCAGAGACCCGGTGCGAGAAAGCGCCACTGGAAGAACTGACCGCCCGAAAGGGCGAGGCGCGAGAGCCCTCGACCCGAGACGACCACGGCATAGACGTCGGGCGCCACCTTCTTCACCGACTTGACTCGCAGTTGGTGACGAAGGTTCCGCCAGATAGGCAAAGCCACGCGAAAACTCAGTATCGAAACTAAGACGCTAAGCCATATGAAAATCCAGAGCCATCGATTGACGGGCGACGTGAGGAACATCACGCCGATGCGAATTTGGTGAAAAAAGGCGAGGCCGAGAGCCAGATACATGGTGAGGTGCACCAGCCACCATGTTTCGTACTTGAGGCGCTGACGGGCGATTTTGGCTGATGTAACGCCAGCGATCACGAACAAGACGAAGGCCGCGATCGCCTCCGGAATGTCCGGATAATGAAAGATGAACGTCCAGAGCTGCTTCAGAAAACTAACGCTCGTCGCTTGGGCGTAGCCCCAGGTCACCAGGACGATGTGCAGGGCGATAAGAACGATGGGCCATCCGCTGATTCGTCGATGCCACTTCACCAATCGGTCCTGGCCGACACTTCGTTCGAGCCACGGAATGCGCGCCATCAAAATCACGGTCAACAACATCAGATACGTACCCACGAGCGCACAGAGTCGAGCTGCCAGAGTGAGCCAACCACCAGGGACGCGAAGCGCCCCGAGCGACTCGCCCCAGAAGGCGAGCGCCACCGCGAGACCGAGGCCGACTCCCGCGATGGCCGCGAGGGCATCGGTCACCCGCGGCGCCGGAGCCGGTGCGTGCCTGCGTCGCGCCGGACGACCGACCGTGCGTTCAGTGCTGGTAGTGGTCACGATTTACCTTTACTGGTTGGTTGACGCGCCGACATCGTGATGAAGTCGCGCGCCCAATACGACTCGAAGTAACGCGCGGGCGTTCCCGTCATTGAGCGCACCAATTCGGAGCCATTGGTCGGCGCCGCCAGACCATTCGATGTCGACGGCGAATAATAGGAATAGTTGACCCAATCGGTATTGATATCAAGTTCCATCGCGCGCACAGCCCCGGCGCGCACCAACAGATTCGCCAGGTCCGTGATGTTGAGCCCCGGACCACCGACGTAGACCAGTGCACCGTCAGCCGTGATACCGAGACCGGAACGAGAGACGTAGACCGCATTGCCCAAGGTGTAGCCCCACCGGGACGTATCGTTCGCGAGCAGTCCCGGGACGGGCTTCGAGTTGTTAACCAAGAGATCCAGGTTCTGACGAATCGACACGATGTCGGAGGTCACCCGATCGTGCGGACCCCAGGCGATGATGTTGGGCGTGCCGTTTCGGTACACCACGAACGAGGCGGCGCCGACTCGAAGCGGGGCGACCATCTTGTGATCGGTGTAATACCCGCCGTTCGATGCTTTCATGAGAAAGCCCGCATTGAACGCGGCGACCAGACGACGCGCGGACTTGGCTCGCACCGGTGCCGTATCCGGCCACGGTCCTCCTCCGGGGATCCAACTGCCCGAATAGAGCGTCGCACTGAGGAGCTTCGTGTCCATCCACGCGACCCCGTCGACGTAGCTGGTGTGCACGGCGTCGGGACGAAGCGACGTCACGTACATCGCCGGTATACCGTCGACTCGCCGACCTACCGCGGACCACTGGCCCTCACCGGGTAACGCTGGCGAGGCGAAGGTCCGCAGTGGTGCGGGGGTGGCCAGGTGAGGAACAGTGCTGTTAACGGCGGCCGATCCCGAAGGAACACGAATCTCGCCGGGTGGCACGGTGCCACCCACCGGTGGCGGGTGGTGGCTGTACCACTCGTTCTCCGTCCAGGTCACGATGCTCGCTCCGCCGTGCGTGCGTGCCCACTCGGCAAAGCGCGAGCTCAGTGAACTTCCGAGGGCCGGATTGAGTAACGCACCACCCAAGGAGAAAGCCAGCCACGTGAAACCGGCAAGAAGCAGTAAGGCGATTGCTCTGAGGATCCGACGGCGCCGGGGGTTTCGCCGAGCGTGCTTCCCCCATCGATTTCCATTCCCCCATCGATTTCCAGATGGCGGCGACACGGAACTCAGTCTACGAGCGCGAGTACTGGTACGAGTAATCGATGACACGTCGTCAGGCTCCGTGCATCCAAGGGCCGACGCGCGAGACCGTCAGGAGTGCAAGCGCCAGGCCGGCCAACAGGCTCAGAGTTATGGAGAGCCGCCGCAGTCTCGAACCCGCGACGAGTCCCCTAGTGCGTCGAGTCCAGTCCTTCGTCGAGACGCGCGCCAGGTCGCCGAGGTGGGCGAGCACGTGCACGGTCATGACGATGAACCACGCGATGAAGCTCGCCTGGTGAAGTTGGAGGAGCTGTCCACGCCACGACGTCGGTGTGAACAACAACAGGACCCCCGACGTGAAGAGCACCAGCGTCAGCACAATCACGAACGGTCCGATCACTCGGAGCGCGGTGGGAGGCGGACCCTTGTGGCGATACTCGGGCGAGCCAACGTAGTACCGGGCGAAACGCCACATCGTGCTGGACATTTTCACAAGCACGGGTGGAATCAAGAGCATGCCGACAAAGACGTGCAGCGTGAGCAGCGAATGCACGCGAAGGACCGTGACGCCCTCGATGGCGAGCAGCACGAGGAGCACCAGCGCGGTTGATCCGGTCAGTCGCTCGTTTGCTTCGACCCCCCATCGCACGAGGCGCTCGCGCACCTCGTAGGTCGGACGCGGGCGCACGGATGACTGCGATGATGACGTCCCTCTTCGACGCGATCTTGAGGGCGCGGGAAAATGGGGAAAGGCTGACGAACTCGCAGCGCGATGCGCTGGGACCGAGCCCAAGCGCGCACGCTCGTGCACGAATGCTGATCCTGATTCAGACGACCGAACTAGGGGCTGGTTCCCTTGACCTTCATCCACACAACAAGGTTAGGAATCGAACCTGACGTTCACCTTACGAAGTCCTGTTTATTCGTGTTTTCTTATGAAACGAAGCGCCAACTGACTTCGAAAAGGGCTCCGCCCAACGAACTCTCGCTCACTGTTCGGTGCGCGTGCGTAGAAGTCATTATGGCATCGGCAATCGCGAGTCCGAGGCCCGTGCCTGCGGTCGAAGAGTCCGTTCGATGGAATCGGTCGAAGACGACATCGCGTTCGTGAATTGGAATGCCAGGTCCGCTGTCTTCCACCGTGAGCACGCGTCGGTGGGCAATGACTTCGACGCTCACGCGGACCTGCCCTCCGGGGCCCGCGAACTTGCACGCGTTGTCGACGAGTACGCCGACCAATCGGTCGATCGACTCGGCATCGGCCTGCACCGTTGCAGCGACCGGCGAGCCGACAAACTCGAGGGACACGCCGTTTCGCGACGCGAGCGGCTCGAAGCGGCTCACGGCTGCGCCGGCTACTTCGACCAGATCGCACGTCGCGCTCGGGCCAGCAACGAGACGGGCTTCGTCAGAGCGCGCCAGCCACAACAAGTCTTCGACGATGCGGTGCAGCCGGTGACCTTCGTTGCCCACGCGGCGCAACGCGCCTCGGTAACTTTCGGCGTCTCGTGGACGCGACAAGGCGAGATCGACTTCCGCTTCGATAACGCTGAGCGGGGTTCGCAGTTCGTGAGAGGCGTCGGACGTGAACTCCGCCTGGCGTCGACGAGTCAGCGCAACAGGAGCCATCGCGCGCACGCCAACGAAGAACGCGGCGAGATACATCAACACCAGCAACACGGCACCGGCGGCAATCTCAACGTCGAAGAGCGACGATCCCACTCGCGCGACTTCGGCGAGGCTTTCGCCTGCGACCAGCCACCCGTTGCGAAAGTGAACGGCGGTGAACCGAAACGTCGATTGGCCCACCGTCTCAGTTCGGGCACCGAGTGACCACGCAGTCGTAGGAAGTCTCGGAGAGCCGATTTCCAAGGCGTGCGCCACGCCATCGTGGCCAACCCGCCAGAGATAGATCGGCACGTCATCGCGATCCTGGTCCTTGGACAGCCCGTTGAGCGCCGTCCCAGAATCGCCGGCGGAATTCGCGACTCTCTTAACGACGCTTAACTGCTGATTGAGTCGGGTATCGACCTGTGAGTCGAGTCGTCCGAGCAGTACCGAGTTGATGACAATGCACACGAGCACGAACGCTGCCATCCCTAATGACGTGGCCACCAAGGCGACACCCGCGGCGTGGCGGCGTTCAATGGAACGTCGCATCAACGTTCCGCCAATCGATAACCAAGGCCTCGAACCGTTTGAATCTCTGCCGTGCTGGCAGCGATCTTCGAACGTAGTCGCGCGACGTGCGCTTCGATCGTGTTCGACGTGGCGGTGCGGTAGGCGTGTTGCCATGCGTGATGAGCGATCGCCTCGCGCGATACCACCAGCGGACTTCGACGCATAAGAACCTCGAGGATCGCGCTCTCAGTCGTCGTGAGCTTGATGACTTGATCCCCTAGGACACACTGCTGGGTCATCGGGTCGAAGGAGAGATCGCCGCAGTACAGTTCGTTCGCCAGTTGCAGCGCCGGTCGCCGCTGCAGCGCATTGAGTCGCGCGAGCAGCTCGGCGAAGTCGAAGGGCTTGATGAGATAGTCATCAGCGCCAGCGTTAAGGCCCCGGACCCGATCCGAAAGCGCGTCTCGCGCGGTGAGGAGCAGGATCGGGGTGCGCACGCCGGCCCCTCGCACCCGCTCGATTACCTCCACGCCCGAAAGAACCGGCATTCGCCAGTCGAGAATCGCGACCTCGTAGTCGCGCGAGCGCAACGCGGACTCGGCCGCCTCGCCGTCAACGACCGAATCGACCACGTAACCGGCCTCTTTGAGTCCCCGCACCAACACGTCGCGAAGACCGCGATCATCTTCAGCGACGAAAACTCTCATTAACCTCCACGGTAGGCCACCGCGGATTCAGCGATCAGCGCGATGGATGCGCGCGCAGTCGATTGCCGTATCGCTGCGTGCTACAACCAACTGAGCACGGAACTTGAGCCGCGCTATTCGATGCTTTGGTAGTGCTCTTTCCAGATAAGTCGGTAGATCTTCACTTTCCTTGGAATAGTGCGCAGCCCTGGGATGAATGGCACGAGGGCGAGCAACAACGTCAAGAGCATCATCGTTCCCCATACGAGAATGTCGGCGTTGCCACTGGAGTTGAAGGGTGGGACCTGATACCAGAACGTGTACAACCACAACCAGGCCTGGCCCGGATAGTTGCCCGTTTCGTTCATCATGCCCCACTGGTCGCCCGCGAGGTGTTGGTGGGTTGCCTGGGTGTTCAGGTACGTACCGTCTTCGAGGAAGAGTAGCGGCAACGTGTAGTTCGTGGTGTAGAAGGCGCTCCGTTGTGTGAGGACAGCATCAAGTGCGCCGGTGCGCGCCATATCGGTCAGGTAGGTGATGAACTCCGGCACGGGTCCCGAGTTCTTGGCGTTCACGACGATCGCGCCGTCCACCCACTTCATCTGGGTCGCGGCTTTCGTGTAATTCGCGACCCATGAATTGCGCGTGCTCGACGAAGCGCTCGACCACTGTGCGAGCGCGCTCGAGAGGGCAGGCTGCGCGGGCTGGGATTTTAAGGGATCGAGGACGAAGGCCTTCGCCGTATTGACCTGCATCGTGACACCGACCCACTTGGCGAGCTGAAGCGGTCCGAGCTGTTGACTGGTGGAGGCGTTGTTATACGGCGGTCCGTAGGTCGCGGTTTCAGACGTCCCGT
Organism: Acidimicrobiales bacterium; assembly: GCA_035532375.1. Lineage (GTDB taxonomy): Bacteria > Actinomycetota > Acidimicrobiia > Acidimicrobiales > RAAP-2 > RAAP-2. The sequence goes on along the minus strand of DATKRC010000086.1, from coordinate 74,797 downwards.
TCAACTGACTGAGGGCATCCTGGGCAAAGTCCACCGGCGTCGCCGTCGACCACGATTTGAGCGTGATCTCCGGATCGTCTGGTGAGCCGAAAAGGACCGCGAGGCCCACGGTCAGTATCGCTACCACCAACAGCGCAATCGCGCCTTCCTTCAAGATGTCGTACGGAGAGTACCCGCCCTTCCACTCGGGAACGTCGACGTCGGGTCGAAAGCGCTTCGTCACGAGTCGACCGCTACCTTCGTCGGCTCTTCGAACGGTGGCACCACTCCCTTGATGCGAACGAGCAGCACGTGCAGACCAACGAGGGCTATGACGGCGATCGGCAACAAGACGCTATGCCACATCAGCATCTGGCCCGTGTTCAGTACGTTCCAGTAGGCGCCACCACCGGTCGCGTTGATGCCATCTTTCGCCTGGGTCGAGATCCACTGCGAGTCGAAGTTGGTTTGGGAGAGGTATCCGGTGAAGGCGGTCGCGATGGAGGTGACGAACGTGACAACGCCGGTGATCCATGTGAGCGCCCGCCCGCCACGCCAGGCCGCCATGAAGTACTTGCCCCAGAGATGGATGACCATGGCGAAAAAGAAGATCTCGACGCTCCAGAGGTGCAGCGAGTTGACGAAAAGACCGATCGACGACGTGTGCCACCACTGTGGACCGCGAAGCGCGAGCAAACAACCCGAGACGATGACGACGATAAGTGCGGCCAGCGTCGTCACCCCAAAGACGTAGATCCATGATGAGACGTACGTCGGCTGTGTGTCAGGCATCACCTTTTCGGGCGGCAACAGTTTCAATGCGCGGTGACGCAAGCGCGTGGTCCACTGTCGATCGATCTCGTTACTCATTTGTTCTCTTTTCGCCGACGACGACCCGGAAACGGTGCGAACAGCGCGACGACGAAGGTCGCGATCATGAGCACGATGACAATGAAATTGGCGACGCTGATGTCGATCCAGTGCCAGTGGATGTAGTGACCGAGCGTGTCCAGTGGCAAGAGCGCGGCAATGCGTAATAGCGACATCCACTCCCCTTTGACCTAACGAGAGCATTGCACGCGGAGCGGACGACGTGTTAGGGACAAATGTCCCAAGAAAAATTGGCCCATCGACCTTATGCCATCACGATAAAAGGCAGATTGGGCGGGCCTAATGTCCACCAAAGACCAGGCAATGTGGGGATTCGTTCAGACTCGAGACCTCCCGCTCGAGCTCACGAGACTGAGCGACTCCACCAACCAAGGGGCCGCACAGGCCTATCTCGATCAGATCGACATGCCCACCGACGAGGTTCTCGGGTGTTCCGTGTTCGACCTCATGGATCCCCGAGAGCGAGCACGTGCGCGCGAAGCCGTCGGATCTCGCCGGAGTCCGTACGAGATGTATACGACGAGGTCTCGAGTTAGCACGTGGTTTCGGCTGTCGTCAGCCTGACCAAAGCATTTGGAATGAAGACGACCGCTGAAGGTCCGGAGAATATTGAGACTCTCGAGTTACTCCGAGAAATCGGTGTCGACCACGCACAACGATTCATAATCGGGCGGCCTACCGTCCTCCGAAGCCTTTGCGAAAGTTCACTTTTCGGGAAGTATGGCTCCAGCTCGGCGAACGGCCCACATATATGGCGTGAGATCGGTCGCAAACGGCGACCGGAACCCATAGTCCTCTCATGAGAAGTAGTCTCCTATTCTCCAGACAACGTCACGGCCGACATCTACGCCGACGACGCCGATTCTTACTCTCTCCAGGTCTTTAGCGTCTCTGCAGCGAAAGATGGCCAGAGGCATCGACCTATCGTTATGTGAGCCCACGAATCGAGGAACGCTTCATGCCGGGGATGAATCCCAACAAGATCGACTTGAGCAACGCGCTCGTCGTCTCGCTGTTTCGACACGCTCTGTTCGTCTCGGGTTTGTTTCGACTCACCTTGATTGCGGTCGTGCTGATGTTGATACTTGTTGCGTCACGATGGATTCTTCGCTTCAATCTTTCCCCCGCCGGACTGAACGAACCGAGGGCACGCACGTATCTTCGCTGGGGATTCGGCGCGGTGTGGCTCGTCGACGGGATCTTGCAGTTTCAGGTCTCGATGCCATTGGGCCTCGCCAACAACGTGATCCGGCCGCTGACGGCGAACACACCGTCGTGGCTCCATTCACTTATGGCCCACGGCATTCTCATCTGGAACAGTCACCCGATCAACCTGGCCGCCGGCACGGCGTGGCTGCAGGTCGGTATCGGACTCGCACTACTTGTATCCAATGGGATCACGGGGCGAATCGCCGGACTGGTGTCAGCGTGCTGGGCAGCACTGATCTGGCTCATCGGTAATGGCGCCGGCGGCATCTTCGTCACGGGAGCATCGTTCCTCTTCGGCTGGCCGGGGGCCACGTTCTTTTACGCGATGGCCGGCGTCTGGCTATTTCTCAAGCCCGAGACCTTTCATCGGTGGTTCTCGATCGTTACCCTGCGCGTGCTGGCGGTAATCGCGGTGTTGGGGGCGTTCTTGCAGATCTTGCCCTCCGACGAGTTTTGGCACGGTGGCAATTCGAACGCGCTGACCACCATGACGACGTTCATGACCAAGATTGCCCAGCCGCACTGGGTGGCGTGGTTGTCCCGAGGCACCGGCAACCTCGCCGGGTCGATCGGCGGTGGTTTCAACCTGGTCGTGATCTTTTGGCTCGTTGCCTGCGCCGTAGGACTCTGGTTCGGCGCGACCAAAGGGTGGCGTTGGCCAGTATGGACCCTAGTCGCAGGTTGTTTATTTTTTTGGCTCACGGCGCAAGATACGTCACTCTTTGGCGGACTCTCAACCGACTTCAACTCGCTCTTGCCTCTTGCGGTGCTCGCCTGGTGCGCGTCACCGTCGTTGCGCGACGCTCCCGTGCGTGTGCGCAGGCTCCCCAGGGAGCTCACGGCCAGCACGGGTGCCGTCGTCGCGACCTTCGCCACGGCGATGATTGTCTACTCGGCGGCGTTGATGGCCACGTCAACCTTCGCGAGCGCCGAGACGACGTTGTATCAGGCTCAAAATGGTCCGGCGTCGGCAGCCCTTCGGGCGACGAAAGCAACGGAATTCACGCTCACCGATCAGTTCAACAAGCCGTACACCCTGGGCGAACACCCAGGATACGTCACGCTCCTAACGTTCCTTGATCCACGTTGTTGGACAGACTGTCCATTACTCGCCCAGCAGTTGCGACTTCTACGCAGCGACCTTCCGACCAACGCGAAGCTGGACATCGTGGCGGTGGCCGCCGATCCGTTCCACGAGCAGCTCAGTGACCTTCGACATTTCATCGCAATCCGCGACCTGTCACACGTCAAGAACTTCTTCTACGTGACCGGCAAGTTACCGGTCATGCAAAAGGTATGGGCGTCCTACGACATCGGAGTCTCGATGACGAAATCAGATGTGATGAGCATTCACTCGGACTTCATGTACATCATCGACGTGAAGCACCACCTTCGGTGGGTCATCCCCGATGATCCGATCGTCACCACATCGGGACAGTCGTCGACCGTGTCCGAATTACGGAACCTGCTCTCCGACGAAGGCATTAAATAACGCGAGAATGCAGTCCATTCAGAAACGTTCGTTCGGCTACGACGAATATTGAGGTGGTACCTGGTGTAGAGGTCAATGTGTATCTCAAAATCATTCTAAGAAAATTCCAAGAATAATCTTATGTTTTACGAATTCAGGTCTTTCCATTTGGGATGAGCGTCGATAATCTGGGTGCGGAGCCCCATCAGGGACGTCCCGGTCGCGAGGAGTTGAATTATGTCTAAGGGGGGAAGACTGGCAACGGTTCTTGGGCTCTTCCTGGTTGTCGTGGGTCTCGTGGTGTGGGCTGTGGCCTCCCTTCTGAATCCCGGCGTTCCAGGTGGCGTGGTCAACTTCACGAACTCCCAAGCCGCGGGTCAGCCAGTGCAATTGACTGTACAAACGGTGGGATCGATCGGCTTCGGAGCGCACCCCTCGTGGGTGTCCTACCTCGTCAAGAATCCGACGACCGGTAAATGGGTTCACGACACGTCTTGGGAGTTGCCGGCGCACACGGTCATTGACATGACGGTGTATCAGTACGACAGTGGCAGCCCGCTACGCAATCAGGAGTGGGGCCAGGTGCAAGGAACCATCGGCGACACGGCAACGTTGAATGGCACGAGCTTCAGCGTCTTTAACTCCAACACCGGCAATGGTGTCGGCCACACATTCGCAATTCCGACGCTCAATGTCAGCGTCCCAATGGTGGGCGTCAGTGGCAATCCGTGTGCGGTAGCCCCGTGTCACTTCGACTCGCCACATAACATCGAGAAGTTCAGCTTCAAAACGCCCGGTCCGGGCAGTTATAACTGGCAGTGCTTCGTGCCGTGTGCGTTGGGTTACTTGTATGGAAACGGGGGCGCGATGTCGACGCAAAACTACATGGGCGGCGAACTGGAAGTGGTGAGTCAATCATGACGCCAGAAAGTTCAATGGGTAGCGAAGAGAACCACTTTCGCCGCATCGTCATCATCTGGGTCGTACTCTCAATCGCAGGTGACCTCCTCTTCTGGTTCCTCGTCGGACCGCACATCCCTCCGGGTCGGATGACCTCGTCGGCGAAAGACGACCAGCTCGACTTCAACATCCTCATGGTGATCGGCCTACCGGTCGTCATTGGAGTGTTCGAGTGGTTGGCCTACGCGGGCATCAAGTGGAATGCCCGAAACAAGGACACTCCCGAATCGGTCGGTGGACCGCGCGCCGCCGGCAACAAGCGCGCCGAGGTCTCGTGGATCGTGATCACGTCGGTCGTCGTAATCTTTCTCGCGGGTTTCGGCACCGTGGAGCTCTATGTCGGCAGCGGTTCCGGTGGTGGTGAGGGACCCAATCCCATCTTGCAGCCCGCTGGTGCCGTACAGGCGGAGACGGCGGCGCTCGCCGGCACGGGGACCTGGTCGCCGAACTCCAACGAGGTGCTTCCCGTGCAGGTGATCGGCCAGCAATGGAAGTTCACGTACCGCTACCCCACCTTCGGTGGGTTCGAGTCGTCGGACCTCATCCTTCCCGTCAACACGGTGATTGCTTTCAACGTCACTTCGCTCGATGTAATTCACAGTTTCTGGGCCTATCAACTCGAGGTGAAGGCCGACGCGAACCCGCAGATCAACAACGTCGCGTTCACCCGTACCGAGCAGCTTGGCAGTTTCGAGGTCCGGTGCGGTGAACTCTGTGGCATCTGGCACGGAGCGATGTTCAATCCGGGACACGTCGTTTCACAATCGGCTTTCATGACGTGGGCGACGTCAACGGAGTCCAAGAACGCGGCGAACACCAAGATCCTGCCGCCGTTCGCGTGGACCTACGTCCCTGATGCGAACGGTGCCGACGGCGGCTATTACCCAGACAACGTCGTGCCCTACAGCCCCGTCGAAGTGTACGGATCGAAGCAGCCCTCATGAGTAACCGTCGTACTTTTCATCGGAACAAGTTGAGCGTAGAAACGGAGAACGCGCGATGACCATCAGCGCTGAACGGCCGGTTGACGTGGAGGCTTCGGTGCCTCCCGCGAACGTCGAAGCATCCAAGGGGAGGGCGGGCGACTGGCTGAGTCAGCACATCGGTACCGCGATCATCTGTGGATTCCTGGGTTACATCCTGGGTCACTGGCTCGGCAACTACATAGGTAACACGTACGGCAACATCGCCAACAGCGGTCAGAACTCCATCGCCGTAACGCTGGCCTTGCTGTTCATGGTCATCGGTTGGCTCCTTGGAATCGGGGCACTCAATTATCCGCTCGCCAAGATGATCGGCCGACAGCCCAAGGGCGAGGTGGAATATACCGGCTGGTCGAGGTATTTCCGTTACAACCTCGACCACAAGGTTGTCGGAATCCAGTACGTGGTGGCTGTACTCGGGTTCTTCTTCACGGGCGGCCTCCTTGCGATGGCGATCCGCACCGAACTGTTGAATCCGACGGTCCATGTCTTCGCCGCTGACACCTACATCAAGATCGTGAGTGAACACGGCACAATTATGATGATGATGGCGTCTTCGGTTGTCGTCGGTCCACTCGGCAACTACTTCGTACCTTTGATGATCGGCTCGCGACGCATGGCGTTCCCGCGCATCGAGGCGTTCAGTCTGTGGACCTTCGTCGCCGGCTACTTCGTAATCTTCTCCGCCCTCTTCTTCGGCGGATTCCCGACTGGCTGGACGGGCTACGCGCCACTGCAGACCCAGGCCGGACCAGGCATGATCTCGTATCTCTTCGGTTTCGCGGTCATCAGCGTCGGAATGATGACCGCTGGGTTCAACCTGGCGGTGACGATCATCAACTACCGCGCACCGGGTATGACGTGGAGTCGGGTGCCAGTCTTCGTGTGGTCCATGATCGCGACCGCGGCACTCTTGACCCTGGCCTCGCCGGTGTTGTTCGCGGCCGGGACCTTTGGCATCCTGGACCGCACGGCCCAGACGGCGTTCTACGTCGCCGAGCACGGCGGCAGCTCGTACCTGTGGGAGAACCTGTTCTGGTTCTTCGGCCATCCCGAGGTGTACATCATGGCCTTGCCGGGCTTCGGCATCGTCGGCGAGATAATCCCGGTCTTCTGCAGGAAACCGCTCTTCGCGTACCGAATAGCGGCGGCCGGAATGATTGGAGTGTCACTGCTGTCGTTCTTCGTGTGGCAGCACCACATCTTCCAGAGCGGCATCGATCCGGACATGCGGCCGCTCTTCATGCTGACGACTGAACTGATCTCGATCCCGACGGGGTTCATCTTCCTGGTGGGCATGGGCACGCTCTATAAAGCGCGAATCAGGTACGAAGTACCGATGCTCTTCTGCATGGCCGTGTATTTCAACTTCCTCCTCGGTGGTGTCTCGGGCGTCTTCTTGTCCGACGTTCCGGTGAACGTGACAGTGCATGGAGGCTTCTTCGTGCTCTCGCACTTCCACTACACAATCATGGGAGGACTCATCTTCGCGTTCTTCGGCGGGTTGTACTTCTGGCTACCGAAGATGACAGGACGCACGACGAACAAGAAGTTGGGTCTGTGGCACTTCTGGACGATGTTCGTCTTCTTCAACCTGACGTTCTTCCCGATGTTCGTTATCGGACTGTTGGGCCAGCCGCGCCGCGTCTTCACGTACGCAAAGAACCTACAGGGATTGAACGACTTCTCCTCGGTTTCGGCGTTCTGTCTCGGCGCGTCGTTCCTGATCTTTGTCGCGAATCTGATGTGGTCCCAATTCATCGCCCCCGAGAAGTCACCCTCGAACCCGTGGGACTCACTCGGACTCGAATGGCAGACCGCCACGCCGATTCCTGCGTACAACTTCGAGCGGATCCCGGTCATCATGACCGACCCGTATCACTACAGCGAAGTCGGAGCACCGGTGTTGGCGGACTTCGGGAACGCACCGCCGGTTCACGCCGCGAGTGCAGCCACTGACAGTACTGACCCCGATCAATAGCGAGCAGAGGGTACCAAGATGACTGACATTATTAAGAAGAGCGACACTCCCGAAGAGCGCGAGTTCGAACTACGTGCGCACATTGGCTCGATTTGGAGCGGGGGAAGACTGTTCATCGGGATGTACACGTTCCTACTCGCGTCGCTCGCGTTCAGCTACTTCTATCTGCGCTCGAGTAACAACGGACTGTTGTGGCGACCGAATCACATCACCGCTCCCACGGCGTACGGATGGACCATCTACTCCTTGACACTCCTCGCGGTCTTGATGGCGATCTATGGTCAGTCCCGACTTCGCAAGGGCGGCGTCTCGGAGTGGCAGGGCGCCGTCTGGGTCGGGGTCGTAGCCTCGGTATTCGCTCTTTTCTTACAGATATGGGAGTTCACGGCGGTGCCGTTCTTCCCTGGTTCGAGTGGCTACGCCTCCACCTTCATCGGCTACTCGGTGATCAACATCATGACGATATTCATCGTCGCCTATTGGTTGGAAACCACCGTCGCGCGTTCGCTGCGGCTGAGCAAGGAGTTGGGCGGTACCGCTCCGCTTCTGTCGATGGATGCCGCGGCGCAGTCGTTTCGCGCGAATGTGGCCTCGATGACCTACTTCTTGGGCTTCGTGGCGCTCGCGAGCACGCTGTTGTTCGCGATGTTCTACCTCCTGTGATGTCAAAGCGAATGAGAAGGCTTAATGTGTTCATCAAGGTACGCGTTGACGTACGAGAGTCGAGGTGGTCGTGATTCCAGGCGTAGACAACTTCATCGGTCCACAGATCGAATCGTTGACGATTCTCTTGGGCACACTGTTCGGACTCATGATCTGGGGATTCTTCCAGAGCCATCATTCGGAGTGATTGCGGAGCCCCGTCGGCCTATCTCAGCGCGCCGCGTTCTCTTCCACGATCTCCTCGCGTCGACGGGGATTATCGCGTGGGTACTCGTGTTGACGCCGCCCGCGCTACATCTGACGAGTAGGTACGAATTCGCCCAGGCTCTGCAGTTCGCTCTCTTCGCGGTCGTCATTCCCGCGTTGATCGTGGTCGGCGGACCATGGCGCTGGTTCAATTTGACGTCGCTTGAAACTCCAATCACGGATAACGATGGTCAACCGATTACGCCAGCACCTTCTCGTCGTCTCGATCGCGTGGTCCGGCGTCGATCGACGACGAAGGGTTACCACCGCGCCGTCGCATTCTTAGTGATCTTCGTGGCACAGTCGATCTTCTGGCGGTCGGCGCCCGTCGTCGATGCTCTGATCCGACACCCCTGGCTCTCGATCGCAGAGTCTGTCACGCTCACTGTCGGTGGAACTCTCTTCTGGCTCGAGTTAGTCGATTCTGCGCCCTTTCGACCGACCACCGCGCGGCCCTACCGCATCGGCATCTCGGCGATCGCTATGTGGACGTTGTGGATCCTCGCCTACATCATGGATATGTCACAGCGCACGTGGTACTCGGGATTCCGTCACGTCTCGGGCCAGTTCTTCTCCCTCGGACTCGACCAACAGATCACGACGGCGCTGATATGGTTCGCCGCCGCGAGCGCCTTCCTCCCGGTCATCTTTGCCAATCTCATTCGATGGTTGCAGTCCGAGGACGATCCCGACGAAGAGCTCTACAATCTCGTACGACGCGACCGCTCCCGAGGCTTCTTCGGCACGAATCCCTGAGTGCGATGGGGCCGCAGCGATCGCCTAGAGCGTCCCGTCATCACCGGGCAGGGACGCGAAGCGCAAGATAAGCAGACCTAACAGCAGCAGCACCACTACCCCGACCCCAACGCCCAACGAAATGAGCGTGTCACGGAAGTCGGTCGAGGTGAGCGTGCCACTGAGCGTGAGGTGAGCCGACGCACTCAGGATGTCTCGGACTCCCGCCAAGATTCCAATGATGAGAAATGGACGCACCGGAAAGACCGACGCCCGCAGGTGGCCAAAGACGGTGTGCGCGATGTCGAGCAAGATGATCACGACGAGAATGCCGTCGATGGCGGCCATCACTGATTGAGGAAACGAGTTCCAGTCGCTAAGGAACGTGACGAGCGTGCGCACCAAGACGATGCCCGCCACCAGCATCAAGCTGGCCACGATCGCGTACTCTATTGCGATAATGAGCCAGCGAATCACCGAATTGGTATCGAAAACGTGGTGAATGTTCTCGGGATCCGAAGTTCTCATAGCCGGTGACGATAGCGCGAAATCGGCACGATCGCACGACCAACGTATTCGATGCTCTAGGTGCCGACGAGGTGCGGAAGTACCGGAATCTTGATCGGAACCAGATCCAGCTTCAACACGCTGTCAGCCTTCGCTTCATCGAGGAGTGCCAGCGCGCGTTGCGCACCCAGGTGAGATTCCTGCTCGCCGAGGTGGTGGATCGTTGACGAGTCACCGGGGTGTTTAAAGAGGTACTGGATATCTCGAATCGACGCCAACGCGAAGTCGGTCATCCACGTCTGGACGTCGCTCTTCAGTCGGTCGATGTGCCTACCCGCTTTGGTGTCTTGCACTTGAAGGTTGTTCGTGAGGTCGTAGATCGGCTGGCTGGCGAACGAGCATGCGGTTTCGTCATCGTTTAGAAGTTTAGGTACCTGGGCCAAATCCGATGAAGTTAATTTGCCAAGCACATTCATGTTGTAGATGTGGAATGACTCCTTCACGGCGAAAGAACATTCGGCGAGATCGGTGTTCATCTCTTTGATCGAAGCATTCTGCGAGGCCCCGTCTTGGACCTTGGTGATCGGACGGGGCAGGTCGATGACGACTGAGATGGCGACGATCAGGATCAGCGACACGGTGGCGATGAACCAGGGACGCCGATACCACACAGCCTTCGAGATACCCAATGACGAGGTCGGCATCGACGCCGGATCGAACGGGACCTTCTCGAAATCCGAGAGTTCGTCAGTCACTGGACAAGACTATCTGCGGTCTCCGCGACGGCTCGAGCAAAGGTGCGCAGACTCGAACGGTCGAGCGAGTATACGCCAGCGTGGCTCTCGGTGCCGAAGGGCGATGCGTAGGCCGACAGGTTGCCGTTCGGTCCGATGAAGTACAGCACATTGTTGTGCGACACCTGATCCGACTTGGTGCCGACTTCAATGCGGATTCCGTACGCTGACCATACGTGATTGAGCGTGTCGACACTTCCGGTCAAAAAAGTGACGGAAGGCATGTCGGTGAGTCCCGGCTCCGCGAGAGCGGGGATTGAGGGAGAGATCTTGGTCGCGTTAGGGTCGGTGTTCACGATCACGAAGTCGACCTTGCTCGTGTCGGCCCCCAACTCGTGAGAGGCGATGCGTATCTCAGCACCGACTACCGGACAGATGTCGTTGCAGATCGAGTTGTAAAAGGCGAGTACGACGACGTGGCCCTTTTGCGACGCGAGGCGCCAACGCTGACCGCTCTGTGTGCGCAGGGAGAACTTGGGGGCCACCTCATTGCCAATGTCCTTCAGCCCGATGAACACCTGGAGGGAGATCAACGGGGGCAAGTTAGGGTCCGTGGTCGGCGTGCCCGTGCGCACGGGAAACCTCGTAGTAAGCGGCGCGGATTTGCCGTAGGTTGCGAAATAGTGCTGAGCCACCTCTCCCCCGAGTCCCAGAACCAGCACCGTGATGATCGACCACGCGATGAACTTGGTCGACACCGTCGCGCGTCCCGCGCGCACGACCCCCCGACGGTCTCGGCGGGTATTAGCGCTCGCGAAGAGTAACGCGCGCTCCTCTTCGTTCAACTCCCCTGGCTCGCGCGAGGTCTCGTTACCGGTCGTCATCTCGCTGCCCATTGTTTGACCTTATTTTTACCATATGGGCGGCAAGGATCTGCGCCAGTAGAACGAAGGTGACGTGGCTCATCGAGCCGTCAAAACGCCAAAATGGCGCGGGTACAGTAAGTGCGTGAGCGACACCGGAAGGGTGCCCCAGGAGGGTCCAACGAAAGGCACTTCTCGCTTGTCGGGCGCGTCGGCAATGAGGACGCACGTGACCTTGGTCGTCGGCCTCGGGCTGTGCACACTCGCGTTTCTCTTCGAACTCGGTCGCGCCGAGCAGGGCAACGAACTCAGTTGGGCCTACGTCTTCGAATGGCCCCTGCTCGGGCTCTTCGCCATATATATGTGGTGGAAGATTCTCCACCCGGGTTTCACCATTAGACGGCCGCGCGAGAAGCCCGCTGTGGCGCCCGAATACGAGGGGATGCTTCACGCCTGGCAGGGTGAAGTGGCCAAACTCGATGCGCGCCAAAGGGCCGAAGAAGCGGGGGATTCACTCCATGACGATGATGCCGTAACGCACGATGAGTGACTCGTCGCCCGCGGCGACGGTGACGCGCGCGTTGCCGAGCGGACTTCGCGTCGCCACGATCACAGCCGTCTCGGCACTCGCCTCAATCGTCGTGAACGCCGCGTTGGCGTGGTTGGCCACGGCCTTCGATCCTCCCCTACGACACTCTTCGCATTTTCGGCTCTCGGACTACGGCACGCTTACCGTCGTCGGCGTGGCTGCGGCGGGCGCTGCGTGGTTCGCCGCCACGCGATATCTCGCTACGCCCCGCCATACTTTTTTTCGCGTGGCCATCGTCGCCTCGTTAGTGCTGTGGCTGCCGGACCTCTGGCTTTATCTCAAGCACGAACCGACCCGTGCCGTCGTGTTTCTCGTGATCATGCACCTGACGGTGGCCCTCATCACCTACAACTTCTTGGTCTTCGGCGCACCGTTGGGTGTTCGCGAAGTGACAGGTGCCGACACGATGGCCGCGCGTTCGTTACACGACGACACGTCCACCGAGAGCGCACCGAAAGTGCCGCGCATCGTGTGGATGGTCATGTTGGCGGCGGTGGGAGTCGAGTTCATAGTCGGTTTGGTCGGTATGTTGTACGTCCCGTTCAATCGACCCGATGGTTGGCTATCGCATCAAGGCGAAGCGATCTATCTGTTCCACGCCGCACTCGGAGGAGTGTTGGGAGTCGCGGCCCTCGCCGTCGCGATTCGCGTGACACCGCGACAGCCGGGTCATCGCGTGGACCGAGTCGCGGCGATCAGTGGACTTTGCGGAGTGCTCGTAGGTGCTCTCGGGGGTTTCTTGTGCGTCCCCCATTCGATTCGGCTCTTGGGTATGGCTTTGATGTTTCTCGGCGTGTCCGTGGCCTTCTTCGGCTATCTCATCCCCATGATCGAGGACACGCACCCCGTGGCGTCCTCTCTCTCAACCTAGATCGAAGCGTTCGCTGTCCGGGCGACTACGTGACGGACTCGTCTTCGTTGACACCGCGGAACTCCTCGACCGTCATCGAACGACGGCCCCGCAGTATGTGGTCCATGGCGCTCGAGTTCGAGTCGTGTTTCGTGGCGAGGCGCAGCGCCATCACCAGCGCGGGGTAGCACCAAAAGTCACCGCACACCCAAAGGATCGCGGCGCCAATCTGTTGGTCGGCGAAAGGGTTCAACGTCGTGGGCGTCATTCCGGACATGTTGGCCACGCCGAGCATCGTATTGCCGATGTCATAGAAGGGCCCTGAAGCCAAGAAGCTCAGTGCCATGGCGATGATCGTCATCACGAGGTTGGTGAAAAGCAGCGCGCCGACGCGCGCGAAGGGCGAGAGCGTCGGTCGCCACGGTCGCGACGGGATGAACTGAGCCCAGAACAACAGCCCCGAGATGAAGAAACTGCCCAGCATCAACGTGACGTGGAGATCGGGAACACCCATGACGGGATTGAACACACGCGGAATCATCCACACGATCATGACCACGTTGAAGAAGACGATGGCAAACAGAGGAGAAAAGACGACAGCGCCGATCCGTCGGAGCAGCGCTCGTCCAGGGCGAAGGAACACTCGACGAAGAAGTCTTCGACGCGTTGTGACGGGCAGGGCAAAAACCAGAGGAATCGCCGGAGCGCCAGCGACGTACAACGCAGGAGCGGCGAGCATGACCGTGACGTGCTGGATCATGTGGACCCAGAAGTACTCCATGGACCAGTACTGCAGTGGCGAGACGACGCTCAGCGTGGCGACGGCGATCCCGGCGTAAGCCATCCACATTCGACGTCGTCGCGATCGGGCGTGAGCGGGAGTAGATCGGGCGTTGAGTCGGCGAAGGCCCCGTTCGTGAACGCCGACGATAAGTAGGGCGAGCAGTGCGATCTCCGGATAAGACCAGTGATGAGTGAGATAGTTCACGGTCGTCGCGTCGATCCGTGAGCGCGTCGCTTCGATGTGAAATGTGTCATGCGACTAACCACCCCTCGCGGCATTCGCTGGCCCTCATCGGAGCGTACCAAGCGCGCCCGGCGGTGTCACCGGCTCACGCTGCGAAGGCTGGGCTGCGTGCAGGGGCCGAATTTTGCGTTCACGCACACCGTCGATGAGTTGGTGATGATGCCAACGGTCTTGGCACCGCGCAGGTCAGCTCCTTGTATATTCGCCCCGTCCAGGTTCGCATCCGACATATTCGCTCGACGAAAATTGTCCGATGAAAGGTCAAGGCCCTTCAGGTCATAATGAGCTAGGTCACAGCCCGCGTAATCAACGTTCGTGGCCCTGATCGTGCAATTTTTCGACGCGACGAACGGTGTATTCGCGTGAACGGCCGCTCCGCAGGAGCTGAGCCCAATGGCGCCGAGCGCCGCCACGAGCACCAGACGAGCAGATTTCATCCACCAACGCTAACGCGATGTCCGTCAACATTGGTGGCGCAAATCAGCTCACCGACCACCTAGCGAGTCGTCTGTCGAATCCATTCAGTGAATCGGCCACGCAGAATTAGACCGACACGCCGGACAAACCCAAAAGCAGGCCCACCAGACCGGCGAGGAGGAGGCACGTCACCACACTGCGCCGTAGGACGAAGAGTAGAACCAACGCCCCCGCGAGAACTGGAATCTGCCACACGTGTACAAGTGACCGCCCCAGCGGTATGGCCGATCCGGCGATGGCGCCAATAACCGCCGGTCCGGCACCGCGAAAAAACGACTGGACTGATACGTTTTCGCGAACCTGGTCGAAGTGGGGGGCACCCGCGAACACGAAGAGGAACGATGGGGTGAAGACGATCAACGCCGCAAGCAAGCCCCCTCCGATGCCGCCTGCGGCGTAACCGACGACAGCAACTGTCTGCACGACCGGGCCCGGTGTCAATTGTCCGAGCGCCACCGCACTCAAGAACTGCGTTCCACTCATCCAGTGGTAAGTGTCCACGACGTCGTGTTGCATCAAGGGAACGATCACGAAACCACCGCCGTAGGAGAGTGCGCCAACTTTGAGGGCCACCCAACCGATTGCGCCAACGCCACCGACACCGCGAATGTGACCCAGCACACCGGGCAATGCGACCCGAGCCGAACCCAATCGAACTCGGCGCTCACGCCCCCGTGCTGCAATTTCCAGCAACCCGCACGCGATGAGAGCTAGAACCAAATACTCCCCGGCGCTCGCAGCAACGGCACCTCCAACGAGGACGTATGAAATCCACCGAGCGCGCGCGGCTCGTCGATTAGCCGCGGCCCTTCGGCTCGCCGGAGCGAGGGTCCACGCAGCTTTGAGTGCAACCGCGGGCACGGCCGCACCCGCGCCAGCCGCGGCTCCCAAGACCCACTCCGGTGCGTGCCGCTCGAGAAATAATACCGAGAGCGCGAGTATGAGAATCAAACCGGGCACGATGAAACAAAGCCCGCCGATGATCGCGCCCACCGTTCCCCGCAACCGCCAGGCACAGTAGATCGCCAATTGGGTCGAAGCCGGACCCGGTAGGAGGCTGGTGGCGGCCACGCCATCTTCGAACTCTCGTTCATCCATCCATTTACGTTGTTCGACGCAGAGGCGCCGAAGCAGCGTGATATGCGTGGGTGGTCCACCGAATCCAATACAACCCATACGCGTCCATTCGCGCGCAATCGTTAACAACGGCACTCGTGGTGACGGGGCGTCTTCCATCATCGCGTCGCGTTCCAGGTCGTCACGATACGAAACAGTTCAGAATCCAATTCGTTCGCACACCCCGCGACCGTCAATTGACCCATTGCTCGTAGCCTACGAATCCCGAGGAAACCGGGACGGACTTTTCGATCACTCTGGGACGCGAACTCATGATTTGAGAGTGCCGATTCGATGTCACGAGGTCCTAGTAACTTATAAATTCGGATGCAATTTGGCGTCACACTTTTCTTCTTCAGATAGTTCGGACGCTGTCACATGAGTACACAGTCAAGGGGGACGCGACACTCGTGTTCACAGTAAAGAGTTCTTCAACGACGGTCGAGCGCGTCGTGCGACACGGCGGCGGTGAGTCGTGACCGAGACACACATCCTCGAAGCGCACCATTTGGTGAAACGATTTGGCGATTTTGAGGCCGTTAAAGGAATCGACATCGCGATCAATCGAGGCGAGAGCTTTGGATTCCTTGGACCCAATGGCGCCGGGAAAACCAGCACGATGCGGATGATCTCTGCGGTATCGCGACCATCCGACGGAACGATTTCCATCTTCGGTCTCGATCCTCGCACCGACGGGCCCGAGATCCGAAGCCGACTCGGCGTCGTTTCCCAGGAGGACTCGCTCGAACTAGAACTTTCGGTTCGCCATAACCTCGAAATGTACGGTCGATACTTCGACCTTTCGCGACAAGTCGTGCGCGAACGCGCGAAGGAACTCTTGGAGTTCACCCAACTCTCGGAGCGCGCCAACGACAAAGTCGACAATCTTTCCGGTGGAATGAAGCGCCGACTCACCATTGCGCGCGGGTTGATGAATCGACCGGAGATTCTGATTCTCGATGAACCAACGACGGGACTCGACCCGCAAGCTCGCCACTTGGTGTGGGATCGTCTCTATCGGCTCAAGCGAGAAGGCGTGACGCTCATCATCACGACGCACTACATGGACGAGGCCGAACAACTCTGCGATCGTTTGGTGGTGATGGACCAGGGCTCCATCGTGGCCGAGGGAGCACCGCGAACCCTGATCGAACGCTATTCCACTCGTGAAGTAGTGGAGTTGCGATTCATGACGGACGATCACGAAGAATACTTCGGTCGGCTCTCGCCGTTCGCGGAGCGAGTCGAGGTTCTGCCCGATCGTGTCTTGCTCTATGTCGACAATGGCGATGAGACCCTGCGTCAGGTACACGCGGCGGGCATCTCGCCGTCGAGCACCCTCGTTCGACGAAGCTCGCTGGAAGACGTCTTCTTGCACCTGACCGGCCGATCGCTCACGGAGTAACGATGTTTCCGTCGACCAACACTGATGCGGGACGTTCCAGGTGGTTCCGAAGTTGGGGCTACCACGCCGAGTACTACGCCCAAACCTGGCGAGGCTCGGTCGCGAGCTCCATACTCTTCCCGATTCTCTTTCTGGCGTCACTCGGCATTGGCGTCGGTCACTTGGTGTCGCGTCACACCGGGCTCGTGGATGGCCAGATCTATCTTCACTACATCGCTCCCAGCCTGCTCGCGACCACGACCATGCAGCTGGGCGAAGGTGAGTCGCTCTGGCCGGTCCTCGCCTCACTCAAATGGATCCGCACGTATCACGCGGCGGCGACTACGCCGCTGGAACCGGACGACATACTCTTCGGCAAACTCTCTTGGGTCGCCACCCGCGCCTTCGCCACCGCGGTCGTCTACACAATCATCATCGGCTGCTTCGGCGCGCTCGAGTCGTGGTGGTCTCTGACCCTCCCCTTGATCGGGACCCTGGTCACGTTGGCCTTCTCCGCACCCTTGGTGGCCTACGCCGCGAAGTGTCAGTCGGATGCATCCTTCACGACGTTGTACCGATTCGCGTTCGTCCCGATGTTTCTCTTCTCGGCGACGTTCTATCCCCTGTCGGCGTACCCGGGCTACCTGCGCCCGGTGGTTCAGCTCTTCCCGCTGTATCACGGCGTGGCGCTCGCGCGCGCCGCCGCCTTCGGCCAGGGCGCGGTTGAGCCGCAACTCGCCCACGTCGCGGTACTCGTGGCCATGACCATCGTCGGCATCATGTGGGGACGACGCACGATGCGGCGCCGTCTGACCGACTGATGATTACCCGCGCCTTCCCCATGATCGGATCACGTCGATCACTGCGCGTTCTCGAACGAAACGCCATGATCTACCGAGCGCAGTGGGTGATGCTGATTTCGGGCTTCTTCGAGCCGCTCTTCTATCTGCTCGCAATCAGCATCGGACTCAACAAGCTCGTGGGCGACCTCCACGTCCACGGTGAGGCCATGAGTTATGCCCTCTTCGTCGCGCCGGGGATGCTCGCGACCTCAGCGATGAACGGCGCGATGATCGATTCGATCTTCAACACGTTCTTCCGATTGAAGATCTCCCATTCGTACGACGCGTTGATGGCCACACCGCTTGAAGTGACGGACATCGCGCTTGGCGAAGTGCTGTGGGCGCTGGCGCGCTCCGTCATGTATTCGGCGTCGTTCATTATCTGCATGGCCGCACTCGGCGACGCCGGGAGTGGCTGGGTCATCCTCTGTTGGCCGGGCGCGCTACTCACGAGCCTGACCTTTAGCTGCATGGGCCTCGCGGCATGCACCTTTATGCGAACGTGGCAGGACTTCGACCTCGTGACGCTGGTGCAGCTGCCGCTGTTCTTGTTCTCCGGGACGTTCTTTCCCATCACCTCGTATCCGAGTTGGCTCGGAGCGATCGTCTCGGTCTCCCCCCTCTATCAATCGGCCGCTCTCCTACGAGGGTTCTCGCTCGGACAGTTCGACTGGATCATGATTTTTCGCGCGGGCTATCTATTCGCCATTGCGCTTCTCGGGCTCTATATCACGTCACGTCGATTCGCGAAGATCCTCACGCCGTAGGTTTCATCACTTGCTAACGTCCGCCCATGGTTGACAACGAAATAGTCGAACGCCGAGTCCGCGTGGGCGGGGTGGAACTGAACGTGGCGGTGATCGGTGAAGGGCAGCCCGTGATCCTGCTCCACGGATGGCCCGATTCATGGCATTTGTGGCGGTCACAGATGCACGCTTTGGCCCACAGCGGACACCGTGCCATCGCACCTGACCTACGGGGCTTTGGCGAAAGCGACCACCCCGAAGGCGTCGAGGAGTACTCACTCAGTAAGGTCATCGGCGACGTCGCCGGGGTCATGGATGCATTCGGCATCGAAAGTGCCGCGGTCGTGGGTCACGACTGGGGGGCGGCTTTGGCGTGGCTCCTTGCAATCTTTATGCCTGAGCGCGTTGAACGCCTGGTCGCTGTATCCGTCGGACACCCAAAGTCGTTTTCCGGCGCCGGACTTCTCCAGAAACAACTCTCGTGGTACATGTTGTGGTTCCAGTTCCCGGGGGTCGCCGAAACTGGCCTCGCCGAGAACGACTGGGAGATATTCCGGAACTGGGCGCACGGCGGCGCCCTTCGAGGCAGTGACGACTACATGGAGCGTCAAATCAAAGACCTTTCACGACCCGGACGACTGACGGCCGGATTCAATTGGTACCGAGCGAATATCTCGCCCAAAACATTCGCCGGCGACGGCCGTGGCATCAATCTGCCTTCGGTCGCCTGTCCCACGATGGGCGTATGGAGTCGTGGTGACATGGCGCTCGGCGAAGCGCAGATGACCGGATCGGCGCAGTTCATCACGGGACCGTGGCGCTACGAGCGTATTGAGCACGTCGGACACTGGATTCCGGTCTGTGCCAGCGAACAACTCAACTTACTATTGACTGAATTCCTGGCCAACTGAACCGACGAGTTCGTCGTTCAACCATCCCCCCCTAGTCATAGCCCCTTGACAAACATGTTATCACGATATATCGTTATAGTATGAAATACAACAAAGGAGAATCCATGAATCACGAATTTCACGATCACAAACACGGTGAGCGCTCCGAGCGCGACCGTGGACCTCGAGGAAACGGACGCAGTCGCGGACG
The DNA here is from genome assembly GCA_035532375.1 of Acidimicrobiales bacterium. Lineage (GTDB taxonomy): Bacteria > Actinomycetota > Acidimicrobiia > Acidimicrobiales > RAAP-2 > RAAP-2. The sequence goes on along the minus strand of DATKRC010000086.1, from coordinate 55,443 downwards.
AAGCCCCGGGGGCCATCGCGCCGGACCATTCGGTCGAGGTGACGAAATGTTTCGAGGTGGCTTCCCTCGCGGACGTCAGCGTCTACGTCGAGGCGACGTTCGAGCGGCCGTCTTGGTCCTGCTCGACGAATCACCGCGCAACGGTTACCAGATCATTCAAGAGTTGAGCGAGCGCTCCAACGGAGCGTGGCGTCCGAGCCCAGGATCGGTCTACCCGATTCTGCAACAGCTCGAAGACGAAGGTCTCGTCGAGATCTCTTCGACGGTGTCCGGTAAGACGTACGTCTTGACGGCCACGGGCAAAGCTCTGGTCGAAAAGGATCGCGCCACGCTCGGCAAGCCGTGGGAGACCGCGGCCGCCGACGTCAGTGACGCCACGTCGGAGTTGTTTGGAACGCTCCGACAGGTCGTCCACTCGGTTCGCCAAGTGGCGATGGCCGGTTCCGACGCGCAGACGCGAAAAGCGGCGACCATCCTGGCCGACGCTCGACGCTCGATCTACCGCTTGTTGGCTGAAGACGAGTCATAAACCACTAAGTAACCACTGAATCCGCGCTCTCGAGTTCATTCTTGCAGGGCGCGGGCTTTTTTGTGCCACGGCATTCTTTTGTCATCCCGCTAGACGCCACGAGGTCATCCGCCATACTGAAGTGATGACCGAATCAAGTAAGTGGCACGCCGAAACACTCGCCATCGTCGCCGGCCGAGCGCCGTCGCCCGGCGGTCCGTTCAACGTGCCACCGACCTTCGCATCCACCTACCGCGACGGAGGTCATATTGGTTACGGCCGTTGGGGCAATCCGACCTGGAGCGCGTTCGAAGAGACTCTGGGTGAACTCGAAGGGGGCCACTGCGTCTCGTTCGCCTCGGGGCTGGCCGCTGTATCAGCCTTGCTCGCGTCGTTGCCCATTGGAACGAAGGTCGTCTATCCAAGCGGCGGCTACAACGGAACGCGCGCGCTCCTCGAACGTTTGGAGAAAGAGGGTCGTCTCAGCACGCGCGCGGTCGACGTCGTCAACACCACCGAGGTTCTCGACGCGATGGAGGGCGTTGACATGCTCTGGCTCGAATCCCCGACCAACCCGTTACTCGGCGTCGCCGACTTGCCGACGATACTGCGAACTGCTCGCGACACGGGGATCGTCGCCGTCGTCGACAACACGTTCGCGACGCCCATATTGCAACAACCGTTGGCGCTTGGCGCAAGCGCGGTCGTGCATTCTGCGACTAAGTACATCGGCGGACACTCCGATCTGCTTATGGGGGCGGTCATCGTCGCCGAAGAAGGCCGCCGAGACGAACTGGTCGAGTGGCGTACGACGCAGGGCGCCGTTCCCGGAGTGATGGAGGCCTTTCTCGCACTTCGCGGACTTCGCACGCTTCCGGTTCGCTTCGCTCGACAACAGCGCAGCGCTGCGGAGCTGGCCGAACGTCTCGACGACCATCGCCACGTCTCGCGCGTACGCTACCCCGGACTGGTTTCGGATCCCGGCTTCAAACGCGCGAGCTCCCAGATGGGGGGATTCGGCGCCATGGTTTCTTTCGAAGTGAACGACGCCGAGAGCGCCGATCGGGTCGTCCAATCGTTGCAACTCATCGTCGGAGGCACGAGTCTGGGTGGTGTCGAAACCACGATTGACCGACGATCACGCTGGAAGGGCGAGGAGAGCGTGCCCGAGGGATTACTTCGACTCAGCGTCGGTTTGGAGCACCCGGTGGATCTTTGGGCCGATCTTGACGAAGCACTAAAGAGCGTGTTCGCCCACTCCTAGCCGCGACGAGACCACTTCGATCTTGACAGCCGATGTGGCAAGTTCGTCTAATCACACCCGTACTTCATCGCGACCCAGTCGATCGACGTCTCGCTGCAACGGCGTCTCGTGAGGTTTAAACTTCCCAAGATGACAAGCATTCTGGCGCTCGATCCGGCGTGGACCGCGACCGAACCAAGCGGCGTCGCGCTGTTGCAACTGGTCAAAGATCGTTGGAAGTGCGTTGGTCTAAGTCCGAGCTATGACCAGTTCGTGCAACTGGCCAATGGTGTTTCCGTCGACTGGTCAAAGACTCCGAGCGCTGGTCGTCCCAACGTCGACGCGTTGATGGACGCCGCACGCAAACTTCTCGGCGACCAGTCCATTGATCTCGTCACGATTGACATGCCGATCGCCTTAACGGTGATTAGCAAGCGACGAGTGGCGGACACCGAAGTGTCGAGGAAATTCGGCTCCAAAGGTTGCAGCACGCACTCGCCCAGTGAGGTCCGGCCTGGTGAATTGGGGAATCAGCTGACCGAGCGCTTCAACGAGCTCGGCTATCCGGTCGCCACGATCGACACACCCGTAGGCAGGACTTTCGTCCTGGCCGAGGTCTATCCCCACCCCGCACTCTTGCAACTATTGGGCAAGGAGTTCCGCTACAAGTACAAGATCGGTCGCGTGAACGAGTACTGGCCCGAGAAGAGTCCCGCCGATCGCCGACGACGCATCGTGAAGAACTGGCGCAAGATCATCGACCAACTCGACCTCACGATCAGCAAGATCGACATACCATTGCCCGCCAAAATCGATCTCGAGAACTTTCCTTCGACATCGCTGAAGCGATTCGAAGACGCCATCGACGCTCTCGTCTGCGGCTGGATCGGCATCAAATATCTCGAAGGTGACTGCGCGTCCTACGGAGACGAATCGGCCGCAATTTGGATTCCTCCAAAATCTCCCTAGCGTCGGGAGCGAACTTCACATCCAAGCTCGAACCGATCGAATTTGAATCAACCATTCGCGCCAGTCGTGATCCTCGAACCTTTATCGTCGACCGCTCCAACGACATTGCGTTGTTCACAGCATCGCGATGTCCCATAGCTCTGGCCAACCAGTGAAGACGGCGAGCGCCTTGCCCGCGTGGGCTGATTGAGGCTTTACGAGTCTCGCACTAACACCTTGATCGGGGATCCGACGAAGTGTGCCGAGTCCTTGATTCACTAGCCTTGAGAAATGAAAACAATCTCGATCGTCGTCTGCGAAGGTGACCAGACCGGTCAAGAACTGCTCCTGGCGGCCCTGCGCGTGCTCGATTCGAGTGTGCTCGGATTCGACGTCGAACTCGTTCGGTTCGACCTGTCATTGGAAAAGCGTCGCGCGACGAATAACCAGATCGTCCATGACGCCGCGGCGGCAATGGTCGAAACCGGTCTTGGGTTGAAGGCCGCCACGATCACGCCGACCGAGATCGGCAGCGTGGGATCCCCGAATCGAATCCTGCGCGAAGGTATCGATGGCACGGTCATCGTGCGTACCGGCCGCCGAATCCCGGGCGTCGCCCCCGCCGTGGCACTGTCACACCCCGTGGTCGTCGTACGAATGGCCGTGGGTGACGCCTACGGCGCCGCCGAGGGACGCGACGGTGAGCCGGGCTCATCCGGTGAATCGGCCTGGCGTACGGAACGCATCGACAGAAAGACCTGCCAGTCTGTGGCCGAGTTCGCGTTCGTCACCGCAGCCTCAATGAATGGTCTGGTCTACGGAGGACCGAAATGGACCGTCTCGGCGATATATGAAGGAATGCTGAAAGAAGAGATGGACCGAGCCGCGATCCGACACCCCGACGTTGCCTACCACCCCATGCTGATCGACGCCGCCTACGCCGGACTCATGACCGAGCAGTGGGATCGCAGTGTGGTCATTCCCACTTTGAACCGAGACGGGGACTGCATGAGTGACCTCGTGCTCGCAATGTTCGGTTCGATCGCGGGAGCCGAGTCGGTGCTTCTGGCACTGGATGATGCACTGCATCCGACGACGGCGATGGCCGAAGCACCTCACGGCACGGCACCTTCGCTCCAGGGAAAGAATGTGGCCAACCCAATGGCGATGCTCTTGGCCTGCGCTGCGGTGCTCGAACATGCTGGCATCCATGGCGACGCGCGAGCCACGGAAGCCGCACACGAGTTGCGAAACGCCACGCTCTCCACGGCCATGGACGGCGTCCGCACCTTCGACCTGAACGGCTCAGCCTCGACGTCTGAAGTCGTAGACGAAGTGGTCGCGCGGATGCGAAATCGTTGAGCGGTTCGAGTGGCAGTGGCTGCGAAACTCCGACGGCCACCGAACGAGAGCGACGTCGAAACGACGTATACGGTGAAGGAATCGAGAATGTGGTGATGGGTAATTTTGGGACGAGCGTCAGGCATCTCCGCGCATCTTCGTGGTGTCGATGTCCATAATTCCCACTGACCCGTCGATCGACGAACTCGCGGATAGCGCAATCAAGAACGCGCGCGAACTCATTGACGAAGCCGAGCGTCTGCGCGACCACTCGGAAAATGCCAATCGTCGACGATTCTCACGGCTCTTTCGCGACCCACGGGCTCTCGAGGTCACGATCACGTTGACAGACGAGGTGATGCGAATTGACTCGGTCACGAGTTCGATGAACATTTTCCGGCGTGCCGCGGCCCAGGCCTCCGTCGAAGGTTTCGGCCTATTGAACGCCGCCGGTCTGAAGTTCCTCGCCGCGAGTTCACGACTCGCGCCGACGTCGGTGATCAAGGCCGTCGCCCGGCAGATTCGCCACCTTTCGAGAGACCTGATCCTCCCGTACGAAAAAGCTCCTCTTCAGAGGCATCTCGAGCGACGACGGCGCGACGACATTGCGCTCAACATCAACGTCTTGGGCGAGGCTGTGCTCGGCGAACACGAAGCCGAGGAACGACTCGAGCGAGTACTCGAAATCATTCGGCGACCGGAGATCAACTACATCTCGGTGAAGCTGTCCTCGGTGGTAAGTCAGATCATCACGATTGACCGCGTTGGTTCACTCGATCGCGTCGCGACCAAGATGCGACGGCTGTATCGAGAGGCGGAATCACACGGCACCTTCGTCAACCTCGACATGGAGGAGTACCGCGACCTCGATCTCACGATGACGGCGTTCAAGAAGGTCCTCACAGAACGGGAGTTCGCCGAAATCGCCGCTGGCATCGTGCTGCAGGCGTACCTGCCGGAATCGCACGCCGCCTTTGCCGACTTGGTCGAATGGTCGAAGTTGCGCCACGCGACGTCTGGCGGCATTATCAAGGTCAGATTGGTAAAGGGTGCCAACTTGGCGATGGAGACAACCGAAGCCGAACTCCACGGCTGGCCCGCTGGCCCTTACCGGACGAAGGCTGACGTCGACGCGAGTTACGCCAGACTCATCGACGCCGCGCTGCGCCCTGAACACGCTCACGCCGTGCGCGTGGGCATCGCTAGCCACAATCTCTTTCATCTCTCGTGGGCCCTCGCCGTCGCTCGCGTGCGCGGCGTTGAGGAGCAGGTGGACGTTGAAATGCTAGAAGGAATGGCGAACTCCGAGTCACTTGCCATCGCAAAAACGGGCCGGCGAGTGCTGCTCTACGCACCGGTCACACAACGCGACGACTTCGCGTCAGCCGTCGCGTACCTCGTGCGCCGCCTTGACGAAAACACGTCAGACGAGAACTATTTGAAGGCGGCGTTCGACATCGCCACTGACGAACAGCGATTCGAGGAGCAGCGCGACCGATTCACAACGTCGGTGCATGAGCGTCACGCGCTCTCAACCGCGTCACTTCGACACGCACCAATCGCTACGTCTGATCCGTTGGACTTCTCCAACGTCGTGAACTTCGATCCGACGTCATCAAAGTCCTTCGACGAGATCACTTCTGCTTTCGCGAAGGTCCGAGAGATTCCAGATCGTCAGATCCCCTTGGTCATCGCCGGGAGGGAAATCATGTCGAACGAGTTCATGGTCGGCCTTGATCCCAGCGCCGACGCCGAGCCGTGGTATCGGTACTCGGTGGCCGATGCGGAGCAAGTTGACGAGGCGGTGCGGTGCGCGACAATCGCTCGAGAGAGTTGGTCGGAACTTTCAATCGAAGAACGTCGTCGGATCCTCTACGCGTGCGCGAAGGTCATGGAGGACGAACGAATCACCTCCACTGCGGTGATGGCTCGAGACGGAGGCAAGACCGAAGCTGAGGCCGAGCCCGAAGTCAGCGAAGGTATTGACTTCGCGCGGTTCTACGCGTCGTCGGCTTCGGACTTCGAGGACTCCTCTCCACTCGGCACGATCCTCGTCGTGCCGCCGTGGAACTTTCCCTACGCGATTCCCGCCGGAGGTGTCTGCGCCGCGCTCGCAGCCGGCAACGCTGTCATCTTGAAACCGGCGCCGGAGACCGTCGCGACGGCGTGGGAATTGGTGCAACAACTCTGGGCCGGCGGAGTGCCGCGCGACGTCTTGCAGTTCGTGCCGACGCGCGACGATGACAATGGTCGTCGGTTGGTCACGCACGAGGGTGTGAATGCGGTCATCTTGACTGGCGCATTTGACACGGCCCTCATGTTCACGACGTGGCGACCGGACATCACCTTGCTCGCCGAAACCAGCGGCAAGAACGCCATCGTGATCAGTGCGTGCGCCGATATCGACGTCGCCGTAAAGGACCTGGTACAGTCAGCTTTCGGTCACGCCGGTCAGAAGTGCAGCGCGGCCAGTTTGGCGATCGTGGTGCGCGACGTCTACGAAGACCCCGCGTTTCTGCGTCAACTTTCTGACGCCGTTCGGAGTCTGCGCGTGGGTCCCAGTTGGGAACTCTCGACCTCGGTCGGACCTATCATTCGCAGCCCCGAAGCGCCGCTCGAACGCGCGCTTCATCATCTGGACCCCGGCGAGAGTTGGCTGTTGCAACCTCATCCACTCGACGCTGCGGGGCTGCAGTGGAGTCCCGGAGTGAAACTTGGTGTGCGCTCCGGTTCCTGGAGTCATCAACACGAGTGGTTCGGTCCGGTCCTGGGCATCATGGTCGCCCCCGACTTCGCGACCGCGATCAGGTGGCAGAATCGAACCGATTTCGGTCTCACTGCGGGACTCCAGTCATTGGACGAGCAGGAGTGTGAACTCTGGATGGACCGAGTCGAAGCCGGGAATCTCTACGTCAACCGCGGAACCACCGGTGCCATAGTGAACCGACAACCATTTGGCGGGTGGCGGCGGAGCAGCGTCGGCCCGACGGCGAAGGCGGGTGGCCACCACTACGTCCAAACCCTGCGGCGTTGGGCGCCGCTGACCAATGTCGAGTCTTCATTGGCACTCGCTCGAGCGTGGTGGCGCTCGACCGGCAGTCAAGCCATCGACCGAACCGGACTGCACGTCGAGAAGAACTTTCATCGCTACCGTCATTACGCCAAGACGATCTGCGTTCGGGTCGATGACGGGTTCGACGAGTCACAACGTCTTTTCATCGACATGATTGTGCGCGAAGCGGGCGTGCACGTCACCTACAGCGCCCTTGAACCCGTCGGCAACGCAACCGAAGCCGTGATCGAGTCGTCAGAAGCCTTGGCCTCGCGAGCTGACTCCATGGGTCGAGTGCGCTGGCTCTCATCCGAGGATCCACCGGTGGTCGCACTTCTAGAGCATGGAGTCACGCTCGATCGTCGAGCGCTGATTCAACGCGGCGATGTTGAGATGGCTCGTTGGCTACGCGAGCAGAGTGTCGCGATCACCCATCATCGCTACGGCAATGTGAACGCCGGACCGAAGCCGAACTGTGAAGGATTGGGTTCCTCAGTGCTCGAGGGCTAGGTCCTCAAGACGCCGATGGTGAACCTTCGACACGATCGTCGGATGGTCACTGTTAGTCATCGCTTTGAGTAGTGCCGCGATGCTCACGGTCGCGAAATTGATGCGGTTGTCGGCGACGCCGTAAGGAATGACGAGGAGGTCACCGTGGGCCATCGCCCCGCAGGTATAGACGACGTTGGGAACGTAGCCGTCTTGCTCTTCGTCGGACGCGGTGAGGAGAGGTTCCTTGAGGGCGGCGATCATCTTGGTGGGGTCGTCGAGATCCAGCAGGACCGCCCCGATGCAGTAGGTGCGCATTGGGCCGACGGCGTGTGTCAGCACCAGCCAACCCGCGCTCGTCTCGATCGGTGAACCACAGTTGCCGAGTTGCACGACTTCCCAGTCCCACTCGGGCATTTGGAAGGTGACGGCGCGACCCCAGTGGCCGAGGGTATCTGAGAAGCAGACCGCGTTGGTCTCGCGGTCGTAGCGGGTAAGGGCCGCGTACTGCCCGTTGACGCGACGTGGGAAGAGCGCCAGACCTTTGTTGGGCGCCGCCGCTCCAACGACGGGCGAGGCGTCAAAGGAGATGAAATCATCAGTTCGCAAGAGCTGCTGGGAGATATGGACACCGTCGAATGCGGTGTACGTCGCGAGGTACGTCGTGGATCCGTCGGGCTCGAGGAAGTGAACGAACCGGGCGTCTTCCATTCCGTGGGCCTCGGCCGACATGACCGGCCAAAGGACCCGCTCGGAAATGTCGACGTCGGGGTCGAAGTGCACTCCGTAACTGCAAGCCGCGATCGACCGATGGTGGCGCGCGATGGTGTGCGCGTCCTGGCGAGTGTCGAACTCCGAAATCAAAATCTCCAGACGGGCCTCGAGTTCTTCGATGGAGAACACGATCGGCAACTCGTCCAAGACGTAGGCGGCACTCTCCCCGTCGTGTCCCATTGCCTTGAGTCGTGCGTGAAAGACGTCACGGTGGAAGATGCCATCGCGGGCCGTGCCGATCATCGGGAAAGGACCGCGTGGATCGACAGTGATTCCGCCATCGGCACTCACCACACCAGTGCGAAAGCCAATGCTCGACCGATGTCCCTCGCCGACGCCGCGATAGCTCATAATGAATCGGACGGCGCCCTCGGGTACGTCCGACTGATCGGGGTGCACCACCATGCTGGGATTGCAGACCGCGGCGGCTTCGAGCGAGTACTCGTGCGTGAAGGCGGCTCCCAAAAGCAGCCAACGCTCTTCGCTCAGGTCCTCCTTCGGATCCAGGCGATTGCTCACGCGCTCGGCGTGTTGACTGAATACCGCGACGATATCGCGGTGACGACCGGCGAATCGTTGGATGACTTCCTTCAGTCGCCTACGGACGTCAGCTTCGGGCAACGCCAGCATTCGCTTCACGACACTCGACGCGCGCGATTCGGCTCCACCCAGTTCTTGACCGGCCACGAAGAGCAGCGCGACGACCCGTGACGAGTCGGGAACGATATGGACATCGGAGCGTGACGCGAGGGGGGTTTTATTCATGTAGAGATAGTTTGGTGCGCGAAGGCCTGCTGACGGGTTGATACTAGGGCCAAAGTTGATTCTGCCCCTTGATTCTGGTTGGCGACTTTAGGGTGCAGACCATCGAAACCGCCCCCCGTATCGGGGTCCCACATCATCACTTTCGCGTCATTGTCACCGTCAAACCAGGCGTTCCCCATCTGAATACCCTCGATCCACCGTGGCGAATCGTCGACGGTGATGGCCCGCGCACAGGCGTCGGCCATGGTCGAAACCTCGATGGGCTGCTGATCGAAGCCCGGCCCAACGTCCCCGGGACCCGAACCGCCGGCCGGTGTGACCGAGAGGTGCCCCTCTCGCGTCTCTCGCGCTAGCAGCCATGTAAGCAACGCCAGTCCGCTCGAGACGAGTTCTGGACGCTCCAGTGCGACGCCAGCTGCGATCATCGCGTCCGGCAGCAAGGCGTTGGCGTAGTACAGACGAGGTTCGGGCCACGGCCACTCAGCGCCGTCACTCCTCGACAACATGGCATCGGCCGCGTCAGTGAGCAGTGAACGGGCCGCCACATTGTCTGGGTCAAGCCCAATGACCGCCGCGGCACCGAGCACGGCGAAGGCCATTGCCCGCGGATACTGGGAGCGTTGTTCGGCGCCGCGTTCGAAGAGCGAGAGTGCGGGACCGGCGATTGAGAACTGCATGCTGGCGGCCGCCGTGCCGAGCCCCCAGAGGCTTCGGCCCCAACAGTCCTCCGTCGACGCTTCACTCGTCCAGGTTCCATCGGCCGCCCGGCGGTTTCGACACTCCCCGTGGGGTCCCATGGCGTCACCGACGAATGCCAGCGAACCTTGGGCCAGAGACCGAACTGATGCGTTGGGATTCGGTTCACGAGCGCTGACGACTAGTACTCGCGCGACGTCATCGACGCAGTAGCCGTGTTCGCGCCGCGGCCTGGTGTGCTCGGCGTGCTCGAACGTCCCAAAGCGATCGGTCAGTGCGACCAGATGGTCGAATCGTGGTGCGTCGGTCATCGGTTCGCTGACAGCTGCGCTCGATTGTCGAGTAACTCTTCGCCCAGGGCGGCGTAACGAGAGGCGATGTACGGCCACGCCAGTTCCGGTGCCAGTCGTCGGGCCTCGCTCGCCATCGCAGAGACCATACCCGGCGTCGTCAAAACTCTTCGGATGGCGTCGGCCAACGCCTCGGGGTCATGACGCGGCACCACGATGCCGGCCCCGCTGGAGAGTAGTTCGACCGCGTGCGGGAAGGCGGTGGCGATGACCGGACGACCGGCGGCGATCGCGTCGACCAGTACGCCCGAGGTCACCTGATCCGGTGAGTCGTAGGGCAGGATCACCATCGTCGATTCACTGATCAATTGGGCGAGCGACGCGAGCGATCGGTACTCGGGGTCAAAGACCACGTCGACGTGGCGATCCTTGGCGCGATGGACCAACATGTCGCGATAGACGTCACCCTCGAACTCGTGCACCTTGGGGTGCGTATTACCGGCCACCACATAGATCGGCTTTGGCCGAATGTCGTCGACCATGGCGAGCGCGTCGACCGCCCATTCGATGCCTTTTCCCGGCCCAAGCAGGCCCCAGGTGAGCAGTCGCGGTTGCTCCTTCGAATCTTCGAGTCGCACCGCACTCGAGACGGCCGCGCCGTGCGGGATCACCGAGACCTTGCGCGCGTCCACGTCGAAACTCGAGCACAGTCGCACCCGGCCGGCTTCGGTCATCACCACGACGGCGTCGGCGGCGCGAACCACGGCTTCGAGCACGGAGCGTTGATGGGGCGTCGGATGCTCCAAGACCGTGTGGGCGACGACAATCGTCGGCCGTTCGATTCCTTCGAGGACCTCGACGATTGACTCGCCGTCGGGTCCGTCATAGATCCCGTATTCGTGTTGCACGATGACCATGTCAGCGCGATTGAGGGCGACCATGGCGTCGAGTGTCTCGTGTCCCTCGCGATCATTGAGCTCGGCGATCACGATCTTGGCCGGCGCCTCACCGTCAGCACCGACGCGCACAATGCCAACGTCGTCGCCGTAGTCGTAAAGTCCGCCCGCAAGTGCGGCGGCAAAAGTCGCGATTCCGCACTGCGTCGGAGGGTAGGTGGACACCATCGCGTAGGAACGAGTCACGTGGCCATTCACTGGCCCGTCCTCAAACACGTGCCACTCCTTCGTGCGAATGATCGTCGACGTCGTGTCGTTCATCCGAAATGGTTGGCGAATATTGGAATCGTCTCACTGGTCTCCTCTCATCTACGCGTGTATCGCAGGCCCCACTCATCTCAATTGATTCGACTTTCGCATCACCATCTGCGAGAGGCGATCACTTGTCAACGACACCGACCGGCTTCGGCGATTCAGTTGACCGTCGAGTCCGATGTCGGTCCCGAATGAGTTGGCAGCCTGTTTGACTTCCGCCCCCAACCTACCGGTGTGGAAGGACTCTTGGTCCGCGGCAACGCCAGACGCTCGTGAACACTTGGTGAATGAGTTCACCAAATCGCGGTCAGGGTTGGTCTACTGATTGGCCTTGCGACCAGTGGATACGCGTCCGGTGACGTTTTCGGAGCCCGTCAGTCTCGTCGGTCAGGATCGGGATGAACATCAAGACCACGACCATCGTCACGACGACGTTCACTTCCGGCAGTTGCTGACCAAGTCGAATGGCGCCCAGGTTCCAAATGGGCAGGGTGTTCTGAGCGCCCGCCGTGAACGTCGTGACGATGACCTCGTCGAAGCTGAGCGCAAAAGCTCGAGATCAGTGATGCGTCAAGATGGTTGGTCCGGTACGCTCCGTGCGTTGCCGGAAACGACGCCAAAGGGATACGATGACCAAGGTCACTGCGTTTCACACCACGGGCATAGAGGACGTGGACGAACTCATCTTTCACAATCAATCCGAATGTCCAATCGGCAAGGCGCTATTGAAAACAGGTACTTCGGCTCCCGGCCAGGGCTACTACCGGACACTCTGCGCCAAGTGCAAGGCCATCGAAGACGGCTGGGACAGCACTCGTCCGTTGTGAGTTACGGAGTGATCGTGGCGACGTACGCCGTCGGCCCCGAAGAAATTTCTCCACTTTCGCCGGAGATCTCCTCGAGGGACCGCCCGGACGTTTCTGGGAGCACCCTCGTGAGCAAGAAGCCGAGTACCGCCGCGCCACCGGCGACGTAAAGAAGACCACGAAGACCGATGTGATTAGCGAGTTGCGGCACTAGGAAAACTCCGACGAAAGCGCCGAGTTTTCCGACTCCGGCCGCAATTCCGTGTCCTGTAGTTCGCATGTTCACTGGGAACACTTCGGACGGGAGGACGAAGGTCGTCATGTTCGGTCCGAACTCCGTGAACAGGTAACTGATTCCGAATATCGCGATGAAGGGTGCCACCGACGTCGTAAGTGACGGGACCGCTCCGAGAACGATGAAGCACGCCGACATGACGCCAAAGCCGATGAACTGCAAACGTCGATGCCCGATCTTGTCCATCTTCCAAACGGACAGTACGTAACCCGGCACAGCGAAGACGACGAAGATGGCCAAGGTCAAGAAGAGTTTCATTTCGATGCTCGCGGTCGGCGAGACTTCCGTGAGGATGCTCGGCAGTGACAACGTGTTCCCGTAATACGCGTAATCGAAGAGGAACCAGCACCCGGCGGTCCCCACGAGCATGAGGAGCATCCGGGGATTGGCGAGGAACTGTCGAAGTCCCATCAGGTGCTTGCCGTCGTCTGAAACCATGGAGGCGTCGATTGCCCCACCCGCGAACTGATGGAGCTCTTTCCCCGCTTGATCGGCCCGCCCCTGGACGAGAGCCCTAAAGCGCGGCGATTCGGGCATCTTCGCCCGGAAATAGATAACTGCCGCCGCGGGTAATGCGCCCAGTCCGAGCAATATCCGCCAGGCCAACGGGTCGCTCACGCCTGATGACAGCAAAATAATGCCGACCAGTGGTCCCACGATGAGACCTACCGCCTGCATGGAAAAAACCAATCCCACCAGACGGCCACGATCGGCGCGGTTGGAGTACTCGCTCATCAACACGGCCGACACGGGATAATCGCCACCAATGCCCAGACCGAGTATCAGTCGAGCGATCACTAAGAAGGTGAAATTCGGAGCGAGTGCAGACGCGACAGCTCCGAAAATCATGATCGCGGCCACCGTCGTGTAAATGACCTTGCGACCGAATATGTCGGCGATCCTCCCAAAGACGAAGGCACCGATAAAAGCTCCCAGAATCGCCGCACCTGTGACCCAGCTCGTTTGAGTGGTCGAGAGGTTCCACTGGACCTTGACCAAAGCGGCCACGGTACCGATCACGAACAGGTCATAGGCGTCAGTGAAGAAGCCCATCCCGGAGATCAATACCGCTCGACGGTGGAAGCGGCTGGTGGGAGCATCGTCCAGTAACTGGCTCACCGAGAGCGGGGGCTTGACTGCATTGATCGAGAGGGACGAGTTCGCCGCAAACTCCGCTTCGAGGCGCTTCTCAGAAGGCTCCGCCGCTCTTACATCAGTCATTCACACCCTCCTCGACGTCGCACATATCCTTAACTATCCTTGCAAGTCCGATTGAACGCACCGCCAAGTGATGGTTATCCCAATGTGAAGTTTGGGTGAACGTCTGGCGTTTTCTGGCTTCTCGGGAACAAACGCGGCGAACGTGCACCTTCTCGCCACCGTTACGCCAAACTCCTAAGAATTCGCAGTCGGCGACGCGATTACGCCATCGCTAACACCCCTGTCATCGGTGGCTATTTATACTGAACTGAACTCGTGGACGATCGAAGCGACTTTCGAGAAACCGAATGGCGAGGCGCCCGCGACAACGAAAGTGGAGTCATACCCGTGAAGTCGAGACGCACTGCACTCCTCGCAGTACCGCTCATCATGGTGCTACTCGCTCTACCAGCCGGGGCCACGTCGGCTGCGCCACAGTGGCACGCGGCAAAAGTGGTCAGCCTTCCCTCAGGTGCGACAGGACTCCCCAATGGGTCCTTGCCCGCGCTTTCGTGTCCCTCTGCGGGGAACTGCGAAGCCGGAGGCTCCTACCTCGACAGCAAAGGAAGGGTCGAAGGGCTCGTGTTGAATGAAGTGAAGACTGCGTGGAAGGCGCCGACTCGACTGATTCCTCCCTCCGATGCAGATGCCAACCCCGAAGTCGCCATCAACTCACTATCGTGCGCGACTGCGGGCAACTGCTCCGCGGCCGGAAGTTTCAACGACACGAAAAGCCACGGACAAAGCTTCGTCGCCAATGAAGTGAATGGCGCGTGGAAGCAAGCACTGGAGGTGAACTTGCCGCCGAACGCCGGGACCTCGCTGCAGAACAGCCAGATCCATTCGGTGATGTGCTGGTCACCGGGTAACTGCAGCGCGATCGGTACTTACTTCGACAACACGGAGCCCATGGCCTACGCGCGGGGTCTTGAGGTCAACGAAGTACGAGGCGTCTGGGGACAAGCTCGAGAGACCTTGCTTCCTTCGGCCGCCAATATCGATCCCCTCGTGAACATCAATCAAGTGGCGTGCGCGCGTGCTGGCAACTGCGTCGCCGTCGGTTCGTACATCACGAAACAGAACGCGACCGACGCTCTCATGATCCCCGAAGTCAACGGCGCGTGGAAAAGGGCCATTGCCCTGGTTCTTCCCGGCGACGCGAGTGTGTATCCGAGCGCCGCGTTGAGCGAAGTGACCTGCGTCTCGGCCGGCAACTGCACGGCGATCGGCACGTACACCGACGTGGCCGGTGACAGTGAAGGCATGATCGCAGCCGAGACCCACGGTACCTGGGCTCGAGCGCTCGCCATGGTGATGCCTAGCGGGGCCGCCGCAAATCCCCGCACCTTTTTCTTCGGCTACGGCGGACTCGACTGTGCATCGATCGGCAACTGCAGCGCCGGAGGGCAGTACCTAGTCGGCACCAGTACCTATGAAGGATTCCTGATCAACGAGGTGCACGGCACGTGGCACACCGCTACCGATATGAGATTGCCGTCGGGTGCACTGATGGCCGGAAGGAATGGAGGCGTCGTCGCGGTGTCGTGTCGATCGGCCGGCAACTGCAGCGCGGGGGCTGCGTACGTAGACGGCGCGAACAGTTACCAGGCTCTGGTCGTCAACGAAGTGGCGGGACGGTGGCGTACCGGTCAAAAGATAACGCTGCCGACCGGCAACAACACGGTCGGCATCGACGGCGGCGTTTACGGACTCAACTGTCACGTGACGGGGCCATGCACCGCCACTGGCAGCTTCCTGAAGACACCCACCAACTACGAGGGATTCACCGTCACGACCAGTTGATCACTCGCGAAAGGGGCGGGGGTTCGACGCGAGTTTCGGTATCCGCATTCGGGCGATCACGCTGCCCGGCGACGGGTGACAATACTGCGCAATGCCGAGATCACCTGCGACCGACAAGAACATGAACGCGTCTTCACGCGAGAATCCCCACTCGTCGACCAGCAATTTGGAGGCCTCCTCACACGCGTTGCAAAGAGCTTCGTCCAAGTCGCCACCCGAGGTGCCGTGGGTGAAGTAGGCGTCGGACGTCTCCGTGATGGGCCAGCCTCCGGCTTTCCCTTTGATCACGTCGACCTTGATAACGCCGACGCCACCGATTTCCACACCGGTCCCTGAGATCTCGCCGTCACCCATCGACGCGTGCATGTCGCCGATCGCCATCTGCGCGCCGCTCTGAAAGACCGGAAGGTGAATCGTCGCACCGATCCCGTTCATTCGATCGTCCATGTTGCCGCCATGGCGATCGGCGTAGAACGTCGAAACCTCACCCGACTCCGGTGAGACGCCGATGACACCGAACATCGGACGCACGGGGAACGATACGTGCTCGTTCATCGTGACCGTGCCGTCAACGACCTTGAAGATTCGCGTCGTCGGAGAATGCACCGAATCGATGAGCTGTCCCCACTCCGGAATGCACATGGCGGCACCCTGTTCGTTCGGGCGGATGTCGAGCAACGTCACCGACAAGGTGTCGCCCGGTTCGGCGCCGCGCACGCCAATCGGTCCCGTCGCGCTGTTCACTCGGGTGAGATCGATGTTCTCAAGCGTGTCATCTTCGCTCTGCACCTGGCCCGTGAAGCAGTCCCATGTCTCTATTTCAATGATCGTGCCGGGATCAACGATGATGACGGGCTGACGTCCGGCGTCGAAGGACCAGACGTGCTCATCGCGGCCGATCCTCTCTGAAGTGTTCAACATTTCATCTCCATCCCCTGTCGTCGTCAAGAGTAAGTCACCGCAGGTCAGCGGCCGAAAACCCGACAGAGCGCGCCGTCGAGAAGGTTTCATCCGATAAACACCTCGTGATAGCACGTGCTTCACCTTGCGGTAACCCTAACTATTTACGTTGAAGAAGTGGCACGTCGGCGATCTCCAACTCCCCCTTTGAAATCGAGCCGTGCCGCAATTCGCTACCACCCACAGGGAGTCCGACGTGAGCGTGACTGACGTCGCGAGCCGGAGTGTGATTCTCGTCGTCGAGGACGAGGAGAGTTACCAGGACGCCTTGAACATCGGGCTGACGATCGAGGGCTTCGTGGTCGTGGGCGCCGCCAACATCGCCCAGGCTCGTCAACTCATGTTGTCGGCGAAACCGGATCTGGTGTTGCTCGACATCATGCTGCCCGATGGTTCAGGAATCGACTACTGCCGCGAACTCTACGACGCGACGCGTACACCCGTCATCATGGTGACGGCGCGCTCGAGCGAAGTGGACGTCGTCTTGGGTCTCGAGATTGGCGCCGCAGACTACGTGACGAAGCCCTTTCGACTCCGCGAACTCATCGCGCGCATTCGCGCCGTGCTTCGACGGCCACTCACCAACTCCGACGAGGAGATCGTCACCTTCGGCGATCTGCGAATCGACTTCGTGCGTCGCACAGTCATTCGTCGTGGTGAAGAGATTGAACTCAGCCGCAAGGAGTTCGATCTCCTGGCCCTGTTCGCGTCACGACTCGGCCAAGTCGTGACCCGCGAAGTGTGTCTCGACACGTTGTGGTGGGGACTGGAACTGTCCGACACTCGCACGTTGGACACGCACGTCAAGCGACTACGACAGAAGATCGAGAACGACCCCGCCAACCCCCGCCACCTGATCACCATTCGTGGAGTAGGTTTCCGGCTCGACCCCTAAAGTGCCTTCATGCAACGTGGCGACATAGCACCGGACTTCACCCTGAAAGACCAGGATGGCAACGAGCGAACACTCTCGACAATGCTGCTCAATGGACGAGTAGTTCTTTTCTTCTATCCCGCCGCGATGACCAAGGGCTGCACGAAAGAGTCGTGCCACTTCCGCGATCTCGGCAGCGAATTCGCAGCGCTCGGCGCGCAGCGACTCGGCATCTCCATGGACAGTGTCGAGAAGCAGGCGGAGTTTACGAAGAAGAATGACCTGGACTATCCGCTGCTCGCTGACGAGGACGGCGTCGTCGCCAAACTCTACGGTGTGAAGCGATCCATGGACCTCTTGAAAGTCAAGCGCACGACGTTCGTCATCGGGCAAGACCGGCGCATCACCGAGATCATCAACAGTGAGGTGAGCATGAACGCGCACGCCGACAAGTCTCTTGACGCCCTTCGACGGGTGAAAACCTAACTGGCGATAATCGCCGCAGCCGGGTCGTGCAAGAAGCGCCCGATGTGCGACAAGACCGCCGACGCCATCGCTCCGTCGACTTGGCGGTGATCAAAGGCCATCGCTAATTCGACGACCTGACGCACCACGACTTCGTCGTCAACCACCCAGGGCGCCTTCGCGATCTGTCCGACGGCGAGAATCGCTCCGGTCCCCGGGGGCAGAATGGGTATGGCTGCGTCCACGCCAAAGGGGCCGACGTTCGTGATGCTCAACGTTGTGCCGATCATTTCGTTAGGTGTCGTGGTTCCCTGACGAGCTTTGTCGACGAGCACTGTCAGGGCCGAGGCCATACCGATGAGATCGAGCTGATCGGCGCCTTTTATGTTCGGCACGATGAGTCCGCGAGCCGTATCGGCCGCGATGCCGAGGTTCACTGTCCGTCGAACGATGACCTCATTGGCGTCGGCGTCGAAACTGGAGTTGAAGCCCGGAAAGTGACGGGCGGCGTCGCACACCGCCAGGGCGATGATCGTCAAAGGCGAAATACGAACACCGGCCAGGTTGGGCTGTTGCTTCAACGACGCCACGAGGTCCATCGTGCGCGTGGCGTCGACGCGAACCCACACTGCCGCGCGCGGTTGGGTGAACGCACTGTGCACCATCGCCTCGGCCATCGAGCGAAGCACCCCCTTCACGGGAATGCGCTCTTCTTTCGGGCCCGTCGACCACGACTCAAGTTCGCGGCCGACGAAACGTGACGTCGTGTTCGGTCCGGTGATCGGGGCGCTCACGCGCGACGGACTCGGCGCGCCACCGCCATTGAGGGCTTGTTCGACGTCCTCGCGCGTTATGAGGCCGTCTCGACCCGTCCCGGTCAAGGAGGCGATGTCGAGTCCGTGTTGTTTGGCGTAGAGACGAACTGGTGGTGTCGAACGCGGCGCGAGCGATGACGTTGTCGCGACCGGCGTCGGTGCCGGTACCGATGCCGGAGCGGGTGCCGTCGCGGCTGCGAGTGTGGCCGGAGCCGGTTTGGGGCCACTCTGGCGTCGGTGCTTTCGAGTAACGACGCCGTCTTCGTTGGCGACGCCGTAACCGATCAGCACGGCCTCGCGACCTTCTCCGACCGCGCCCTCTTGCTTTTCTGAAGGCTCAGGAGCCGGTGTTGGTTCACTTGGTGCAACCGGCGCGGGCGCCGTGGTACCACCGGATCCTCCAACGTCAAAGGTGATGAGTGGCTTGTGGACTTCCATCACGTCGCCGGGCTTGCCGTGAAGGGCGACGACCGTTCCCGCATAGGGACTCGGTAGCTCGACGGTCGCCTTGGCGGTCTCGATGTCAACGAGCGGTTGGTTCAAGGTCACGACGTCGCCGACGTTGACTTTCCATTCCACGATCTCGGCTTCGACCAAACCTTCACCGACGTCGGGCAGAAGGAAAATTTCTTCGCTCAACTCTCAAATCCCATCACTCGGTCAACCGCGTCAAGGATTCGATCGACTGTTGGCCGATAATCCTCTTCAATTCGTGTCGGCGGATACGGTACGTGATAGCCACTCACACGAAGTCCCGGCGCCTTCAAGGAGTAGAAGCAGCGCTGGGTCAGCTCGGCGATCACTTCGGATCCGACCGAGGCAGTGTGCGGTGACTCTTGGACCACAACGACTCGTCCGGTCTTCTCGAGCGACTTCGCCATGACTTCGATGTCGAGTGGAGCGATAGAACGCGCGTCGATGACCTCGATGGAAGTGCCTTCGACGTCAGCCGTCTCGGCCGCGCGCAGAATGGTCTTCATCGACGCGCCGTATCCAATGACCGTGACGTCGGTCCCTTCGCGACGCACCGCCGCGTCAAAGAGACCGGCCGGCGGGTTCTCGAGGTCGACTTCGCCCTTCTCCCAGTAGCGGCTCTTGGGCTCACAGAAGATGATCGGGTCGTCGTGCTCGATCGACTGCTGGATCATCCAATAGGCATCGTTGGGCGTAGAGGGCGAGACGACGCGAAGACCGGCCGTCTGCGCGAAGTAGGGTTCCGGGCTCTCCGAGTGATGTTCGATGGCGCCGATGCCACCCTGGAAGGGGATCCGGATGACCATCATCATCTTGTAGGCGCCGTCCGAACGCTTGTGCAACTTGGCGACCTGCGAGACAATCTGATCGAAGGCCGGATAGACGAAGCCGTCGAATTGAATCTCGCACACGGCTCGGTATCCGCGTATTGCGAGTCCGACCGCGGTGCCGACGATGGCCGACTCCGCCAACGGCGAGTCGACGACGCGGTCTTCGCCGAAGTCCTTCTGCAGTCCGTCGGTAATACGAAAGACGCCACCGAGGTGGCCGATGTCTTCGCCCATCAAGAGGACCTTGGGATCCTTTTCCATCGCGCGGCGGAGTCCCTCGTTGAGAGCCTTGGCCATTGTCATCGGGGCGGTGGCCATTAGAGCTCTCCTCCAGAGATGCCGAGGTCGATCATCTCGCGCCGGCCTTCTTCAATCAAAGGGTGAGGAGCGGCGTAAGCGTTATCGAACATCGTGATGGGGTCGGGACGGCTCATGGCAAGCACGTCCTCGCGCAACTTGAGGGCCATGACGTCGGCCTCGGCCGCGACGGCCTCAAAGTCGGAGACCTTCACCTTGTACTCGCGGGCCAAGAGAGCCTTCACACGCTCGATAGGGTCTCGGTGCTTCCACACTTCGACTTCGGCGTCAATGCGGTACCGGGTCGGGTCGTCCGAAGTGGTGTGGGCACCGATGCGATAGGTGTAGGCCTCGACCAACGATGGCCCTCCGCCCACTCGAGCGGCGTCCAACGCGCGCTTTGAGACTTCGTAGACCGCGAGCACGTCGTTGCCATCCACACGCACTCCCGGGAATCCGAAACCGTGCGCGCGGTGAAAGAGCGGAATCTTGGACTGCACGGTGGACGGCGTCGAGATGCCCCATTGATTGTTCTGGCAGAAGAACACGACCGGAGCGTTGAAAGAGGCAGCCCAGACAAAGGCTTCCATGACGTCGCCCTGACTGGAGGCGCCGTCACCGAAGAAGGCCATGGCCGCCTCTTCTGCACCGTCGCGCTGGATGCCCATGGCGTAGCCGACGGCGTGCAGCGTCTGACTGCCCAATACCACCGAGGGCACCGAGTGGCGGTACTTGTACGGGTCCCATCCTCCGTTGCTGACGGCTCGAAAGAGTCGCAGCATGTCTTCTGGCGGCACTCCGCGACACCAGGCAATGCCGTGCTCGCGGTAAGTCGGGAACGTAAAGTCCATCGGTGCGAGGGCCCGTCCGGCCCCTATCTGCGCAGCCTCTTGACCTTGAACCGGAGCCCAAAGCGCGAGTTGACCTTGACGTTGCAGTGACGTCGATTCGTTGTCCAGTCGTCGGATGATGACCATGTCGCGATAGAAACTGAAGATCTCATCGCCGTTGAGTGTCGACTCGTAATCGGAGTTTTCAATGCGTTCGCCTTCGGGCGTCAGCAATTGAACTAGTTCATCGTCGATCATCGACACTCCTTACGGCACTACCCCCGGAATCACACTATCCGGGGACGAAGATTGGGTGCCGGGCTGGCCACGCGGGGTCGAAATCGACCGCTGCCGTTCTCTCGTCGGGCTCCCATGGGCGAACGATTTGACCGACGTCAAATCAGTCGCACTTTTGAAGTGGTGCTCTTGATCATTCGTCACCGTCACGATCGGAGTGCGTGGGGAAATGCCGTAGCGGCCTGCACATACCTGGCAAGCTCATGTATTCGAGATCCAAGAAGCCATCCACCTCGTCCTTGGCCGAGAGGTGTCATCGAGAAAAACGGCGATCACACTTCGATCTGTATCGAGGGCGTCCTGTGCCACATCTTCACTCCCAATCTTTCGGTGACGACGTCGCCGTCGTCGACTCCCCTTCGTACGTGTACGAGAGTTCGACGCAGTGCGCTCGCAACCCAGAACCAACTACAGCGGTCCTTTGACTCATGCGTGGTGCGCAGCGCGCAGCGCGGGGTCGCGGACTTTTCTCGCGTCGAAGGCCCAGAACGAAGTAAGACAAGACGTGACGCCCAGAAACGCCACGACCAGATAGGCGAGACGTAATCCCGAGATGTACGTGTCCGGGCGGTGTGCGACGATGTCTCGCAGTTGGACTCCCGAGTGAAGAGTCCCGTACGCCGCCATCACCGAGAACACCAGTGAGCCCATTAGAGCGACGCCAAAGTTGCTCCCGAACTGGCGGACCGTGCTCGTGATTGCCGCGGCGACTCCCGCACGGTCCGGCGACATGCTCGCCACCGATGCGCCGGTAGCCGGAGGATTGAGCAGACCGACTCCGAGTCCGAGGCATACATAGCCGACGAGCAACAACCCGGTTGAGGTATTCGCCGTCAGAACGAGTGCAAGTTCGCCCATCGCGGCAGTAACGAGCAAGCTACCTAATGTCGCAGGGAGTCGTGCGCCTCGGCCGCCGAGCAGACGTCCCGATATTGGAGCAGCGACCAGGACGGCTGCGGTTGTCGGTACGGTGTATATCCCAGCGTGCAACGGGCTGAAGTGGCGGACGTCTTGCAAATACAACGTATTGAAGAAGAGGAATCCAGCCAAGGCGATGTAAGCGACGAATGCGACAACCACGGCACCGACCATTGCTGGAACCTTGAAGACCTCTAACTCGAAGAACGGATGATGCGCGTGTCGCTCCCTCGCGAGGAAGAGGGTGGCTCCGACAACACAGATCAGCAACGCGAGAATCACCGACGGTGAGTTCCAACTCGACGTCGGACCGGTGATGAGTGCAACGGTAAGCGAAGTAATCGTGACAATCATCGCGAACTGACCGGGAAGATCGAATGGCCGAGGGCGACCGATGCGTCGCGACTCTGGTATTGAACGGGTCCCGAAGTACACCAACGCGCCGACTGGCACATTTACCCAGAAAACGCTGCGCCAGCCGAGCGACTCGATCAGGATCCCCCCAATGAGAGGACCGGCGGCCGTGGAAACTCCGGTCGTCGCGCTCCAGTATCCCAACGCCTTCGCCCTGGAGCGCTTCTCAGTGAACGTGTTCGCAATGATGGCGAGCGTTGAAGGAGTCATCAGCGCGCCACCGACCGCCTGGAATCCGCGTGATGTGATCAGAACCCCGAGCGAAGGCGAAAGCGAGCATGCGATTGAACCAACTGTGAAGACGACAAGGCCGACCCGAAAACATCGGCGACGCCCGAAGCGGTCGCCGATAGAACCCGACATGAAAAGCAGGCTCCCGCGGACCAGGATGTAGGTGCTGGCCGTCCACTGCAATCCAGAAGGCGATGCGTCAAAGCTCCGCTCGAGCGTCGGTAGCGCGACGTTCAACACCGTCGTGTCAAGCGTGGACATGAAAAGGGCGGCGCAGCAGACCGTGAGAATTACACCGTTGCGTCTCCCGATATCGCCCACCCGAACCTCCTCTTGACCGCTAATGGCGATACGTCCTGCCTCGGCTTAGGTGGGAGCCTTTCGCGAGACGCGACATACCCGATTCGACGTCCGAGACACAAGTACGTGGTTGTCTTGTACAGCAACTTTCAATTTGACGCGGATAGCCGAGGTTCCTAGATCCCGGCATCTCGGAGAGCTGGCATCACTTCACTCCCAATGAGCTCGAGCACTTCTTCGAATCGATCGTCCTGAAGTCGGAGGTCGAACACGAAGTGGTCGATACCGTAATCCGCGATCATGGCGATCTGTTCGACCACTTCGTCCGGCGTCCCGGCGAGCACGATCCCGAGAAGATCGTCAAGCGTATTGAATCCGCCTGGCGGAAGGACCCACGTCTTGCTTGCCTCCGACGAACCCGCCAACGCTGAGATGTCGATATCCGAACGCGCCTTATTTCGATCATGGTCGATCTTCACGAGGGGGATAATCGCCTTGGTGACGGTCTTACCTTTGCTGGCAGCGAGTTCGTCGAGGAGTTTGATTCGAGCGTCGAGAGTCGCCACCGGGATCCGGCCCGGCATCCAACCCTCGCAGTGGTCCACGGCGTTGCGAACCGAGATCTCGGTGGTTCCGCCGTACCAGAGCGGCAAGTGTTTGACCGGCTTTGGTTCGATGCTGACATTCTCGAATGAGAACATTCGGCCGTCAAAACTGACACCGTTGTCGTTCCACACCTGTTGGAGGATCTCACAGGTCTCGACGAATATCTTCTTTCGATCGGAGCGCTTGAAACCAGCCGCCCCGAGTTCCGCCTGACCGCTGCCCAGGCCCAATCCAGCCACCACGCGACCGTCGGACATGAATGACAGCGAGGCGAGATCCTGGGCGAGCTTGAGGGGCCAGCGAATCGGAATGAGGACGGCAGTGCCGAGATTGATGCGCGTCGTACGCGATGCGATGGCGGCAAGGACCGTGAGTCCCTCCACGAAGGTCCGGTTGGTGCCCTCCATCCCGTGCGGTTCCCACAGCAGATGGTCCCTTACCCAGACCGCTTCAAGACCGGCCTCTTCGGCCAACACGCCCGCATTGATGATTCGTTTCGCATTGGCGGCCTCTCCGAAATGCGGGATGAGCACGCCATAGGACATCCCCTTCTCGGTTCGCGCGAGCAATCGCGGCGAGCCAGACACTGGGCTCATTGAGCTACTCCGCTTACGTACTGTCCGTACCCTGGCTTGCCCAGTATCTCCCGATCACGGGCGATCACTTGACCGCGCAGCATCGTCGCCTGGACGACGCCGGTGATAGTCCAGCCGAGATATGGCGTCCAGCCGACCTTGGTGTAAAGCCCGTCGTCGGTGAGCACCCGGGTCTCGTTCGGGTCCACGAGCACCAAGTCGGCGTCCGAGCCGGGCAGGAGCACACCCTTCTTCGGATAGAGACCCGTGAAACGAGCGGGCTCTTCCGCGAGCAGTTCAACGGCGCGCCGCAGCGAAAGGCGGCCAGCCGCGACATCGCTCAACGTGATGCTGTACTGCCAATCGTACTGAGGCGAGCCCATCGCTGCGTTCCAGGCGTCGGTGTCCAATAATGCGATCTCTTCAAGCGTGTGCGGGGCGTGGTCAGCGTCGATCATGTCGATCGTGCCGTCGCCCAGCGACTTCCAGATCGTGGCCATTCGACTCGCGTCTTCGGTGATGAAGCCACCGGGACACGCGCGCCCTTTTTGCTTCTTCAGATCGTCAAGGGTCAAGTGGTAGTACTTGGGGTCGACCGCGCAACTTACTCGTTGACCTCGATCCTTCGCGGCTCGGATGAGCTCGAGACTCGCCGCCGAGTGCGTGTGAACAGTGTGAAGCCGGACACCGGAGAGCGATTGAAGTGAAATGAGAGTGTTGACGGCCACGGCCCAAATCTGCTCAGTCGTGTATACCTCTCCGAAGGTGTAGTAGTTCGGCGGCTTACCGGCAGCGAATGCCTCCGCGGTGAGCTGCTCGAACATGCTCTGGTCGAACGGATGGACCAGGCATGGCAGACCTGTCTTTTCGATCTCGCGGAAGATTCTGAGAAGTCTCCCCTCGTCATTCACCGCGAGACGTGGATCGTGCGGATATGCACCGGAGACTTGAAAGATCTTGAAGCCCGACGCCCCGGCGGCAGCAAATTTTGCGATCTCCTTCTCATTCGTGCCGGCGACCCAATGTCCCCAGTCGATGATTGACTTCGCGTTCGCGAGTTCGCGCTTCTCCAAATATGCCTCGACGGTGTCGGTTGGCGGCTCGACGTTCGGCATGTCAAACATGGTCGTGACGCCACCTGCCGCAGCAGCTTGGGACGCGCTGAGAAAATCCTCTTTGTGGGTGTAGCCGGGCTCTCGCGTGTGAGCATGGGTATCGATGATGCCCGGCAGCACCCATCGTCCAGTCGCGTCAATCTTCTCCAACGCTTCGGCTTCGGTGCCCGGGCGCACGAGTGCTTGCACGATCCCCCCGTCGATCAGCACGTCGAGCGGTGAGAGCCCGTGACCAGGGACGTAAACCAACCCTCCCGAGATTCGCGTGTTGTACGTGGGCATTTCTTTCCTCTTTCTCTAGAACGATTTCAGTCAACTTCTTGAAAGTCGGCGCCCGCGGGCGCATAGATCTCCATGATCACGAGTTCTTCCGGGCCATCATTGCTAATTGCATGGGGAATCATCGGGGGGATGAAAACGACCTGTCCCGGCAACACGGTGTACATTTCGTCACCGCTTCTGATTGAAGCGACGCCACTAAACACGTAATAGACGTTCTCCGCGTTCGTGTGTATGTGGTACGGGCCCGGCGCGCTTCCTATCTTGATGCGGTTGAAATGGAGATCGACCTTTGACGCGCCGATCTCGGGGCCGACAAGCTTTGTCACGAATCCTCGGTCATAACGCAGCGACCCCGGTTCGACCGATGTCGGATCGATCACGACCACCCCGCTCGCTGTTACTGGTTCACTATCCACTTGTCCTCCTTCTCGAAACCGATCCAACCCATTTCTTCGGAAATCAATTTCGTCATCTCCGAAACAAGCGCACCGAGTTCGGCAATTCGCTCATCGGAGATGCCGGCGAGCGGGAACACGATGCTCACAGCGGCTTCGACAGTCCCGTCGGAACTAAACACCGGAGCGCCTACGGAACCGACATCGTCCGTCAGCTCTCCCTTCGCAATCGAGAAGCCACGCATTCTGGTTCCTGCGATGTCTTCGAGAATCAGCGCAGTGGTGATGACTGTGCGATCGGTGAACGGTCGCGCGCTGCGCATGATCTTGTTCACCAGCGCATCATCCTGATAGGCCAGGATTGCCTTACCGCTCGCGGCCGCATAGAGCGGTACGCGTCTACCAATCTGGCTGGTGACGCGCACCCGCTCGCGGCCTTCTATCTTGTCGATGTAGACGACTTCTTCGTGTGCCAGCAAGGCGAGGTGTGAGGTCTCACCGGAAACGAGACTCAGCTTTTCAAGAAACGGGCGAGCCGTATCGCGGAGGTCCTTTGCCTCACTGTGTCCCCGTGCCATCACGTACAGCTTCCAGTCCAGGCGATAGCAGTCGTCTTCTTTCCTCGTCACGTAGCCGTTCGCTTGCCAGGTTCCGAGGATCCTTAAGACGATTGCCTTGGACATTCCGGAGGAGCGTGACAGGTTACTTAGGCCGATGCCCGAAGGCGCTGCGGCGAGGAGCTCGAGAATTCGAATCGCTCGGCTGAGACTTTGGAGTTCCACTCTCTCATCCGATGCGTAGTTCTCGGCTCCCGCCGTGGCGCCGTCAGTCATACCGTGCTCAGAGCCCGCTATTGAATGGGGCGAGCTCTGCCAATGTCAACTGGTTGAGCACAACCGGCAGGCCCGTGTTATCGAAGGCGATTGCCTCCTCTGAGATCGTCACCGTGTTCGACTTGTTTAGGACCATCGAGTCCTTGGTTCCGATGTAGGTGAACCGTTTACCCAACTTTATCTCTCGGAGTCCCTGGGCCAGCGTGCAGACCCGGACCGCGCCCTTCGGCGCGTTGGTGATCTTGCGGATCTCCGGCACCCACTTGTTTGGGTTGAACGACTTCGCCATATGCATTGCGAAGTCGATGAGCAACATCGAGTCGTAGTAGTTGACGTGGCCGAGCACGGGTTGCTGGCCCGGGTAGATAGTATGGAACGCCTTAAGAAACGTTGGCGTGGCGCAGGTGTTGAGAGTGCTGAACGACACACCGCTATAGACCTGCTGGAACGCGGTGATGTTGCTTCCGAGAGCCTGCTGCACCGCCTGGAAGTAGTCCTGACCCGTCGTCGCGCCCGAGCCGATGATCTTGATGTGCAGACCGGAGAGCTGGTACATCTCCGACCACAGGGTTGCGGCGGTCGCGTCGTCAGTCTCGGTCAGGATCACGTCGGGCTTCGCCGCCTCGACACTCAGGACCTCGGTCGAGTACGAGGGCTGATCCGGCGTTAGTGAGACGTTCGCGACGACGGTCGCGTGCATCTGCTTGAGCACCGCCTGGAGCGGCGCCACCAACGACTGCGATCCCGCGTCGGAAGCGAAGACGAGCGCCACGCGCTGCGCGTGGTCAACTTTGACCGCCTGGTAGGACATCGCAACCGCGTCCTCGGAGTCCGAGGCCAGGATCCGGTACACCCACTTGCTCCGCAGGCCATCCAGTTGGGTCGAGCCCGCCTGGTCGAAGGTCGGGACGCCCTCACGCCGCAGGAGCGGAATAGTCGCGAGTGACTCATCTGATGTCGGCCCGAGGACAGCCTCGAGATTCGACGTTGTGGCGAGCATCTGCTGTAGTGCTGGGACGGCGTCTGCGGGGTCGCCACGAGAGTCCGTGTGAGTCACTACGATCTTTCGTCCCATGATGCCGCCGCTGCTGTTGATGACGTAAGCGCCGACCTCAGCACCTGGAAGCCCATGCTCTCCAAATCGAGCGTCGGGGCCGGTAAAGGGTGCGAATACGTTGAACCTGAGCGCTCCCTTGCCAACGGTCAGAGTCGTTTTATGGGCGTCAGTGCCAAGTGCAATGTTCGAGGCACCCGCACCGACCACTGCGACCACACCGCCAAGCGACATGATCACGGCGATCGCGACGGTGGTGAGGCTCCTGACGTGCCTTTTGGTTTCTTTGTCTCTCATTTCGCTAACCCTCCTTATTTATTTATTGGACTACTTGTCCACGGTAGATGCGGTCGACGGATGTCCACGGAGCTCAGCGCCGACCGAGGAACATCTGTCCGAGGTCCTCACTTTCGAGAAAGTCCGTTGCTAGCCCTTCGGAGTGCTTACGCCCGGCGACGAGGACCATGGCGCGATCGGAGATCTCAAGCGCCTCGATGGCGTGCTGCTCGACGATCACGACGGTGTGGCCGTCCTTGGCAAGATTCCTGATGTGCCCGCGCACAATGTCCGCGTACTGCGGGGAGAGACCGGCACTGGGTTCGTCGAGAAGCAGGACCTTCGGCTCCGCCATGAGGACCCGGGCGATCCCGAGGAGTTTGCGCTCCCCGCCGCTCAGGCTACTCGCGCGACTCGTAAGAACCTTCTTCAACTGGGGAAAGCGCTCGAGCGCCGCTGCCTGGCGGATCTTCACCTCATGTTTCTTGCAGAGGTACGCGCCCATAGCGAGGTTCTCCCCCGTCGTGAGCGAGGGGAAAACGTCATTGGACTGTGGAACGTACCCGATCCCCTGACGCGCCCGAACTTCCTGGTTGCGATGGGTGATGTCGATGTCCTGGAATCGTAAGGTCCCGCTCTTGACCGGGAGAGCTCCGGCGAGCGCCTTGATGAAGGTGCTCTTGCCCGCTCCGTTGGGTCCGATGATGCAGAGGACCTCGCCGCTATCGACCTCCATTGAGATACCGTGCACGATCTCGGTCCGGCCGTAGCCGGTGACGATTTCGTGCGCCTCAAGCGTTGCCATGGGGTGCCTCCATCTCCGGCGCCGAGGTAGCCGCGAGCGGCGACGCGTCTACGCGTTCGGTGCGACCGAGATAGGCGTCGACAACCTCCGCGTTCTTACCCAATTCGTCTATCGACCCACTCGCGAGGACGCTCCCGTTCGTCATGACGATCACTGGATCGCAGAGGCGTCCAACGAGGTTCAGCTCGTGCTCGATGAGGATCATCGATTGACCCTCACGGTTGAGCTGCTCGACGTGGTCCGCGAGTTCCTGCGCGAGGGTCGGGTTTACGCCGGCAAAAGGTTCGTCGAGCAGCAGCAGTTTCGGTTTAGCCATAAGCGCTCGCGCAAGTTCGAGCAGCCGCATCTGCCCACCGCTCAATATCTCGGCGTAGTCGTTCGTGAGCGGCAGGAGATTGAAGCGCTCGAGCAACTCGACGGCGCGGATGAGATCGCGCTCCTCGTTCTCCTTCCACTGTTTCCGGTTGAGGAGGGCCTTAACATATGTCTCCCCGCTCATGTCCATCGCGCCGATAAGCATGTTCTCGAGGACCGTCATGTGACCAAGGGGTCGCGAAACCTGAAAAGTTCGCACGAGTCCGAGGCGCGCTCGCTGCCAGTCGTGCATCCTCGTTACGTCGTGACCATCGAAAAGGACCTTCCCAGAGTCGGGCCGGAGCGCCCCGGCGAGTAGGGCGAGCAGGGTGCTCTTCCCGGCGCCGTTCGGCCCTATGAGGCCAGTAATTCTCCCTGGGTACGCCTCGAGCGAGCAGTTCTGGACGGCGTGGATACCCCCGAAGGATTTCGAGAGGCCCGCCGCTTGAATAAGCGGCGCAGCACTCAAGTCGACCAGATCTGAGCTCATTAGGTTGCGTCCTTCGCATCGCTAACTACGTCAGAGCCGTGCACCGCTTCCGACAAGGACAGCTCCTTGCCCGGCATGGGATCCTGGCCAGAGAGTATTCGGTCGACCAAGCGAAAGTGTCGGCGCGGCTCGGGCAGCACACCCTGGGGTCGGAACCAGAGAAAGAGCAACACCATGAGGCCCATCGCGATCCAGCGAAATGCGTCAATGGTTTGCGAATTGATCGGCCCAAATGACGGGATGAAGGCTGTGAGTTCGTAGATGAGAACTGGCACAATGAATGCACCGAGCGCGGCTCCGACGTTGTTCGCGGTGCCACCGATAATGAGCGCCGCGATCACGACAAATCCCTCAGCAGTGCTCCAGCCCCCCGGTGTCCAACTCCCCAAATACTCAACGAGGAGGCCGCCGCCGAGGCCAGCCATCGCTCCGGCGACCATGAACGCCAACATCTGCTGCCGGAACACGTTGCGGCCGAAACCGGACGCGACGCTCTCGTCCTCGCGAATCGACCGCAAGACGCGGCCGAGCGGCGATCGTACGACGCGTCTCATGAAGGCGAAGCCAAGCAGCGCGCAGATCGCTGAGATACCGACGAAGAACGCCTCGTAAGGTACGGGCGCGAGGTTGACGACCGATTCGAGCGGCTGCGGCACGCCGGCGAGGCCGTTGAAGCCGTTGAAGAGACCTGTGCTGTTGCCGATGAGCAGCAAGGCCACCTGAGCAATGACGAGGGTGACAATCGCCTGATACTGGTACTTGAGTTTCCAGAGGAAGATGAATCCGAGCAAAAGCGACATGAATGCGCCACTCGCCGCGCCCACTAGCAACGGGAGCGGCCACGCAATGTTCGTCCCGAGGATGTAACTCTGCACCAAACTGTTCGACGGACCGAGCGATGTCACGGCCGTTATGTAGGCGCCGAAAGCAACAAAGATGTAGTTGGCGACGTTGTGGATGCCCGCCAGACCGTATTGAAGGTTGTAGCCCAGTCCGAGTAGGCAGTACACGAAGAAGTACAAGCCGAGCGTGAGTATGTAGTACAGGTAGTGATTCACTGCGCAAGTACCCACTGACCGCGACCCGCGACGAGCCCCTGCGGGCGGACCACGACCCCGACAATTAACAAGACCAGGGCCACCGCCTCGGAGTACGAGCCCGGGATCCATACGGTACTGACCTCCATCGCGAACCCGACCACCACGGCACCGATCATGGCTCCATTGGGCTCACCGGCACCGCCGAGGATCGCCGCGGCAACCACGACGAGCATAAAGTTCGCTCCAAGGATCTCGTTGAAGCTGCCAGAGCTAATCGCGAGTGCGACCCCGGAGATACCGGCAAGGGCGCCGCTGATCAGCCACACTATGTCGGTCAGTCGCGCGACGTTTACTCCGCAGGACCGCGCGAGTTGCTTGTCGTCCGCCATCGCCCGGAGCGCCCTACCCATACGGGAATAACGGACCAATACGTGGAAACCGGCAAGCAGGAGAGCGCTCATGATCACGATTGTGAGTTGCTCATACGAGAGTTCAAACGAGCCCCACTTGAAGAGCGAGAGGCTAAGCCCCCGGTAGGCATAGAAGTTTTGACCCCACTTCATGACGATCACGTATTCCACAATGATCCCGAGCGCGAAGGTTACGAGGATCATCTGGAAGCTCTTCGTCCCGCGCCGCACGAAGGGTCCGATCAGTAGCCGATTCGCTGCGAACGACAGCAGCGCAACAACTAGGGCACCGAAGAAGAGAGCGGGCCACAAAGAAAGATGGAGCAGCGACTGGCCGACTAACGCTGCGAATGCCCCGGCCGTCATCATGTCGCCGTAGGCGAGATTGACCACGTTCGTCATTCCCGCCTGGAGCGTGAATCCGAGCGCCGCGAGAGCGAGGATCGCTGACATGACGAGTCCGAATCCGAGTGATGCAACGAAGATCGACACCCTGCCCCCCCTGCGCTGAACAGAAACTCGTTCCGCTAAGCGGACCGGGTGGTCCGCCTAATAGTTGTCACCATACCAACATTAAATGTGTGTGTCAAGGCGGTCGCAACCAAAAGTGCGTGCTCCCTCGGCCGGGCGCCGAGGAGCTCATCGGTAGAGTTTGCCCAAGCGGTCACGGGTGATTTCCAACGACGGCAGCGCGCCGCGACGACCGA
Organism: Acidimicrobiales bacterium; assembly: GCA_035532375.1. Taxonomy (GTDB): domain Bacteria; phylum Actinomycetota; class Acidimicrobiia; order Acidimicrobiales; family RAAP-2; genus RAAP-2. The sequence goes on along the minus strand of DATKRC010000086.1, from coordinate 23,375 downwards.
GCCTGTGGCTACCAACTGTTCGCCGACGAGGTTGAGCGCGCTGGTCACTGTGCCAGTGAGCGGCCGGTCTGGCGGCTCAGCTCCGAACAGCAGTTATGGAGTTTGTTCACCAAGAAAAAGAAACTCTTCAAGAGGGCCGGTCCACCGGTCCACGACGATCTGATGCAGCGAAACGTCACCGCCGTGCGCGTGAATGAGTTGTGTCCCACCGAAATAATGGAGCACTGGACCGACGGGGCAAACTCAACTTCTGCGAATTCAACGACGTGGGCTCGAATCGCAATGTCGACTGCACGGCCGGGCCTACGTCCATCACTGGTACAGCACGGTTGGTGCTCACAATTTTTCTATATGGTCATCACTCCCCTTTCAGGACAGACAGAAGTGCGGAACGTCAGGTACGATACTCGGCACGGAATTTTTTCGTTGAGTGATAAATCGATCACGGAGGTACACAATGGCCAATGCCACGGAATCCACGCTGACCCCCGTCGCTCCTGTTGAGGCACCTGTCAATGGTTGGCAGCTCGTCTATGCGGGCGGTTTGCACGATCCCGTTGACGGAGGACAACTCGAGGCCCGCTCTCCAATCGATGGCAGCCTGATAGGTACGATTCCAAACGCGAACGCGGAGGATGTTGATCGAGCGGTGCGGTCTGCTACTGAGGCAGCGGACGACTGGGCAAAGACCACTCCGCGAGAGCGAGTAGCGGCGCTCGAAGCGCTCTCCGAGCGTATCGTCGCGGCGAGCGAACGACTCGCCTGGCTCGACACGATCGACGCGGGAATGCCGATAGCGTCTACCCGCGCTGAATTAAGAGGGTCAGCCAGCTATCTGGCGACGTGGGCATATCTTGCCGCTGAGATCAAAGGAAATACATTCGCAGATGCCCACGGGCTCTGGGGCTTTACGCGCCGAGAGCCTTATGGAGTTGTCGCGTCGATCCTGGCGTTTAATCACCCCGGAATGTTTTTTCTTTCGGCAATTGGTCCTGCGCTCGCCGCTGGAAACAGCATTATCATCAAACCGTCCGAATGGACTTCACTCTCAGCGCTCGCAATCGGCGAGATTGCTCAAGAGGTTCTTCCTCCGGGTCTACTTAACGTGGTTACTGGTGATGGCGTTTCGGCGGGTCACGCCATCTCTGAACATCCAGGTATTCCGCGTATTTCCTTTACCGGAAGTATTCGGAGTGGACGAGCGGTACTTAACGCGGCGGCGGCATCTATTAAGCACGTTACGTTGGAACTAGGTGGAAAAAATCCGCTCGTAATCCTGCCCGATGCCGAGGTTCAAATGGCTGTGAAGATGGCCGTTGCTGGAATGAATCTGAGAGGAGTCGGCGGACAGTCCTGCCAATCGTGCTCTCGTGTGCTTATTCACGATTCTCTCTACGAAGAGTTTATTGGGCAACTCATCAAAGAGGTGGAGTCGATCCGGTTGGGCGACCCACGTGAGGAAGCGACTGAAATGGGTTGTATGGCCTACAGGGAGCACTTTGAGCGCGTGGTTGGCTACATCGAACTCGGGGTGTCGGAGGGCGCACAGCTGATGACGGGTGGTCACACCCCAGCAGGTCTTGGCCAAGGGTGTTTTCTGGAACCTACCGTCTTTGTTCACGTCAATCGTTCGATGCGCATTGCGAACGAGGAGATATTCGGACCCGTAATTTCCGTGATGACTTGGTCGGATCGCGCTGAGATGCTTGACATTGCAAATAGCGTCGAGTACGGGCTGACTGCCCGAATTGCCTGCGGATCGTTGGGCGAAGGGCTTGACCTTGCCACGAAATTGCAGGCCGGCAAGATATGGGTCAATGCAGCAAACGGCGGTCCCGATCGCATGCCGTTCGGCGGCTATAAGCACAGTGGTCTGGGCAAGCAAGGCGACTTCGAGTCCTTGGTCGGATTTACACAAGAGAAAGCGGTAACCGTCCGTTATTAGCTTGAGCGAACAGGTGTCGCGTAGTCCCGGTTTAGACCGCGGAGAGTGTTCTACCTGACAACTGATGTGTGCTCAAGGCGTTACGTCTTTTCGTCAGAGAAGTGATTCACGGGCCGGCGTCTGTATGCCTAGTGACCCGAACACCCGTAGGCGTAAATGAGTGAGGGGCCTATCCGTCAGCTACGGTCGGATCTACGCTGCGGCAGTTCCTCACTGCGAACGCTTTACACGAACAGACACGCTGTTCAACACTGATTACGTCCTAAAATCGGGCACCAAAGATAGCGCCTGGCGCGCCGCCCAGTCAGGCGTATATTCATTTGGATCTCCTTGGGGCGCATCGTGGTGATCTATTCATCGCTGATCGCTTCGGTTACTACATGAACTAAGGCGACTTCTCCACTAAGTACTGCGTTGACCGCAGCATGTAATGCTGAGTGAAGGTCGGCCGGATCCTCAATTGGTCCCTCCGCGTGGCAACCGAAGGCGCGGCCAATTGACGCGAAATCAACGGCAGGCTCATCAATGTGAACACCAATCCAGGAATTCTCACGCGGTCGGTTACGAAGTCTCGCTAGCCGACGTTGGTGCTCCTCATCGTTGAAGAAAGAATGGTTGTCATTGATAACTAAAAGAAGAGGTAGGTGATAATGGACTGCAGTCCACAGTGCGGAGTGCGCCATAAAGAAATCACCATCACCGACTACGGCGATTGCTATCTGTCCGCGGTCACGGGCCGCCAAGGCGGCTCCGACAGCGGCTCCCGTGTTGTAGCCGACACCACCGCCGCCGCCTGCACTCGCAATGGTCTGACGAGAATCCGTGAACTCAAAGATCCCTTCGTGCCATAATCGGCCTCCCCTGGAGGTAAGAAGCCAGTCCGTGCTCCGGACCGCATCCCATAGCTCGCTGGTAAATCGACCGGACGATATCGGCCGGTCGTCCCAATGCTCAGCGACATGCGAGAGCTGCCGCGCACGCACCTCTTGCACCCGATCGCGGACTACGGCTGCCCGTGTTTGGGCGACGGAAGCGTTCGCTATTTCGCGTACTGCTGGCACCAAAGCACGAAGCCCGGCAACGGGATCCGAAAGCAGTTGCACATCGCGTCGAAACGGTGCAGAAAATGCGTTGCCCCAAGACTTCAGGCGGAGATCGCCCGTGGAGAGATCGATCAACTTCCGATCTCCAGTCCTCCCTGGACGATTGCCCAATCCGGTACCGAGGGTAGACGCCATATCACCCACGTCAATGCACAATAAGACATCAGCATCGCCAACAGCGTTGGTGCCTGTCACATTAAGAGGATGAGTCGATGGCAGCGCAGAGCCGTCGACGGCCGCTCCAAGGCTTTCCGCCAACTCCGCGAGCAACTGCGGCGCACCTGGCACGTGGACCAATCTGCCTCCGACGATGATCAGCGGCAAAGACGCGTCAACCAACAACCGAGCTGCGGCGGCAACCTGCTCTAAGTCCGCAGCGAAGGGCGGCGCTGGAGTGAAGTCAGCAACTTCGGGCGCGACATAGTCCCCCGCGATCCGCCCCTCCTGCATGTCCACATCCATGGTCAGATAAACCGGTCCTGCGGGTGCCGAAACGGCGATTTGGTGAGCTCGGTAGATTCCCGCGACCGTATCCATCAAGGTGCACGGATCATCGACCCATTTCACGTATTCCCGAATCAGCTCACCTTGGGACTGGGCCGAGTGCAGATCGTCAATCGGCCGTCGCCCCTCGGTTCCTCTCGAAATAGGGCCGCCGCCACCGAGCACGACCACAGGCGCCTGGCCGCAAAACGCATTGTACACCGCCATCGAGCCGTTCATGAGTCCTACCAAGTCATGAATCAGGACAGGACAGGCCCCATCTGTCACGGTCGTGAATCCATGCGCAACTGAGATCGCGACTTCCTCATGTAGGCACAGAATCATCTGCGGCCGTTCATTGCCAAGATAATTCACCAACGAATCATGCACGCCACGAAAGCTCGATCCGGGAGTCATCGGGATGTACTGGTAATTCAATTCCCGTAACGCCTCCACGATCACATCTGAGTTGTACTCCCGGGATACAGTGTCCAGCCTTACTGGACGATCTTCATTCATCCGCGTTAACCATTCCGATCTCTAAATTCAGCACACCTGAGTTCGGCATCACGACCGATCAAGTGAGGCCATCGACTTCATTCCGTGGGGGAGACTCACTAAGACGATGGCCCCACAAACTTAGTGATGCAACGAAGATCGACACCCTGTCCCCTGCGCTGAACAGAAACTCGTTCCGCTAGGCGGACCGAGTGGTCCGCCTAATAGTTGTCACCATACCAACGTTAAATGTGTGTGTCAAGGCGGTCGCAATAAAAAGTGCGAGCTACCTCGGCCGGGCGCCGACAGTTCGGGTGCTTTACTTGTTGACCACTCCTTCACCACAAGTGAGGACGACCGAGCTCATCGGTAGAGTTTGCCCAAGCGCTCACGGTGATTTCCAACGACGGCAGCGCGCCGCGGCGAACGAGCCTGTGGCTACCAACTGTTCGCCGACGAGGTTGAGCGCGCTGGTAACTGCGTCAGTGAGCGGGGGCAACTCCGATTTAGAGCGCCAAAGAGAAGGTTCGCAAGTCCCCAAAGACCGTCGGGGCCATGACCAGGAATGTCGCCATAGGCGTGATTCACCACGTTCGTCATTCCTGCCTGCAGAGTGAATCCGAGGGCCGCGAGCGCGAGAATCGCAGAAATGACCAGACCGAAACCCAATGATGCAACGAAAATCGACACTTTGCACCACCGGCACTTGACGGAACACTGTCCACTAAGCGGATCGGCTGGTTCGCTTGGGCGAATCACGAACGTACCACCTCGAATTCCTCGTCTCAAGTGCATCGATCGGAGGGTCGGCTCATTTGTGGCCCCGTGAGCATCGATTCACTTCGGAGTCATGGTCAGGCCATTCAGTGTTTGGTGCGGTCGTCCGATGCGTCCGTTATTGCGCCGCGTTAACAAACTTTCAGCGCGAGTCCTTTTTGTCGTTCGACATTTCACTCGCGCCTGCGCTTGGAAAAGCGAGAGAGGAGTGATGTTCACCGATGTTTCGCCACCGACTCGTTACGACCTTTCCGCGCGTATAGAACTTCACGCCATCCGGGCCATACACATGCAGGTCGCCAAATAACGAGCTATTCCATCCTCCGAAGGAGTAGTAGGAGACCGGCACGGGAACCGCGACATTGATGCCAATCATTCCGGCGGCAACTTCAGACTCGAAGCGTTGTGCCAGCCCGCCGTTGCCGGTGAAAATTGCCGCGCCATTGCCGTAGCCATTGTGTTCGACCAACTCGAGGGCATCATCGAATGAGTCCACGCGAATCAGGCTGAGAACTGGACCAAATATTTCGTCGCTATAGACCCGCATATCGGGCGTGACTTCGTCAATGAGACACGGTCCAAGCCAGTAACCCCCGCCAGCCCCGAGGGTTTCGCCGTGGCGTCCATCGATGACGATCTTGGCCCCGTCTGCTGCACCGATATCGAGATACGAGGCAACTTTTTCCCGATGCTCCGACGTGATCAGCGGTCCCATCTCAGAAGCGTCGTTGTTGCCCGGACCAACGGTGAGTCGAGAGACACGGGACTTGATTCGATCTACGAGTTCGTCGCCGCATCCGCCCACCGCCACGAGTACCGATGCCGCCATGCACCGCTCACCGGCCGAGCCGTAGCCGGCGCTCACCGCCGCTTCGGCGGCGTCGGCCATGTCAGCGTCGGGCAAGACGATCATGTGGTTCTTCGCTCCTCCCAGAGCCTGGACTCGCTTGCCTTCACGGGCGGCGGTTTCATATACGTGACGGGCGACTGCCGTCGAGCCGACGAAACTGACTGCCGCGATCCCCGGATGAACGAGGATCCTGTCGACGGCTTCTCGGTCACCATGGACGACGTTAAAGACACCATTCGGTATGCCCGCCTCGGCTACCAGCTCGGCCAGCAAGATTGACGCGGAAGGGTCCTTCTCCGACGGCTTCAATACGAAAGTGTTGCCGCTGGCGATGGCCAACGGGAACATCCAAAGGGGCACCATCGCAGGAAAGTTGAACGGCGTGATACCGGCCACCACACCGAGAGGTTGACGAAGCGAGTGGACGTTCACGCCAGTCGAGGCATGTTCGGTGTATTCGCCCTTCATCAGTTGTGCAATTCCACAGGCGAAGTCAACAACTTCGAGTCCTCGGGCCACCTCTCCGGCCGCGTCACTCTTGACCTTGCCGTGCTCGCTCGTCACCAGGTCGGCCAATTCGCCGACATGACTGCTAATCAACTCGCGCAACGCGAACATCGCCGTGGTGCGCTTGGCCAGTGAAGTTGCGCGCCACGCAGGAAAAGCCGCTGTCGCCGCTGCGATCGCGGCATCCACTTCGTCCTCCGAAGCGAAGTCAACTTCACCAGTCTGCAAACCAGTGGCCGGATTGAAGACTCTTCCATGACGTAGCGAATCCCCAACAAATGGCTTTCCGTCGATCCAGTGAGTGATGTGATTCACGAGCGGCTCTCTTCCCTTTTTTGTCGGCGTTTGGACCGATAATTCGATTGAACAGAATCGAAGGGTGAGTTACCAACCCGGCACGTTTCTCTTCCTTAAGAAATATCCTAACTATGCGCGAAGCACTCCGTACATGCAGAGTTCGCCCCGCAAGGTCGTGCGTTGGCGATCGACCTTTTGGAATCGAGAAGTGATTTAAGTCGAGCGCACGGGTATCGACTTGTGACGCGCATTGGTGACCGCAGCCAACTGCCCGCACGCCGCGTCAATCGATCGACCGCGCGTATTGCGCACGGTGGCGTTGATGCCGCGCGCAATAAGTCCTTCACGAAATTCATGCACTCGCTGGCCGGACGAACCACGTACCAAATAACCCGGCGTCGGGTTGAGCGGAATGAGATTCACGTGGGCGCGAAGCGATGACGCGTAGCGCGCCAATTCATCTATGTCGCTGTCGCGGTCATTGACGCCGTCGATGAGAGCCCACTCGAAGCTCAGTCGACGGCCCGTCGTGTGCATCCAGAATTCGCACGCCTCGTGCAGTCGTTCGAGGGGATATCGGCGATTGAGGGGAACCAACGAACTGCGATCCTCGTTGTTCGCCGAGTGAAGACTCACAGCCAACGTGAGCGGGAGGCCGGTCTTGGCCATGCGCTCGATCGCGGGTGCCACGCCAACCGTCGACACGGTGATGTGACGGGCCGAGAGCCCGCGGTACTCGTGGAGTCGCTTCACGACGTCCATCGTCACCAGATAGTTCGCCAACGGTTCACCCATCCCCATGAAGACCACGTTCGACAGGCGACGCGGGGCTGCCGCGCGTTGCGCGAACATCACCTGTTCCAGGACTTCACCCGCGCTGAGGTGTCGAGTGAAGCCAGCTTGTCCCGTTGCACAGAACGTGCAGCCCATCGCGCAACCGGCCTGGGAGGAGACGCACACGGTGACGCGGTCCTCGTAACCCATGAGGACGGTCTCGATCGTCGCGCCATCAAAGAGTCGAAAGACCCACTTGCGCGTGGCTCCGAGGTCGCTCGCGACGTCGTTGACCACCTGGAGACTTGGTGGGAATTGCTCGGCCAATTGGGCGCGAAGAGCCTTCGGGATCGTGGTGATCCCATCGAGAGCCTGGCCTTCACTCCAGAGTCCGTGCCACACCTGATCCACCCGGTATCGAGGTTCGCCTACAAAGAGCTCGGACATCTCTTCCTTCGAGGACTCATAGACCGACGGCATCCCTCAACGCTACGCCCGCGCTCGTGATGTTCGACTCGGCGCGCCCCCAAGCCGGGTCGTTCCTTCCAAATCTCTGCTTGACTTCTAGTCGCGCACCATAGCCGCCGTCAGACATCAGGAGCATCCATGGAACTAAACAACACTTCGGCCGTCGTTACCGGCGGGGCCTCGGGACTCGGCGAAGCCACCGCCCGCGAGCTCAGCCGCCGCGGGGTCAAGGTCGTCCTCGCGGACCTCAACGATGAAGGTGGAGCGTCAGTTGCCAAGGACATTGGCGGAGCGTACGTGCACTGCGACGTCACGAACACCGAACAGGTCATCGAAGCCATCGAAGCCGCCAAGGCGATGGCGCCTCTTTGGAGCGCCGTGAACTGCGCAGGTATCGGTTGGGCGACGCGCACCATCGGTAAGGACGGCGAATACTCATCCGCGCACGACCTCGATCTCTACCGCAGGGTCATCGAGATAAATTTGATCGGCACATTCAACGTCTGTCGCCTGGCCGCGACCGCCATGAGTGCGAACACGCCCGACGTCGACAACATGCGCGGCGCGATCGTCAACACCGCATCGGTCGCCGCCGAAGACGGTCAGATCGGACAGGTCGCTTACTCCTCATCGAAAGGTGGCGTGGTCGGGCTGACGTTGCCGCTGGCTCGCGACTTAGCGGTCGTGGGCATACGAGCGAACTGCATCCTTCCCGGCCTCATCGACACGCCCATCTATGGGACCGGTCCCCAATCCGACGAGTTCAAATCCCGCCTGGGCGCGGGAGTACTTTTCCCGAAGCGCCTCGGATACGCCGCAGAGTTCGCCACCCTCGCCGCTGAACTTCTCGCCAATAGTTACATGAACGCCGAGTCGATTCGCCTCGACGCCGGCATTCGGATGCAGCCGAAATAAGGCCTCACGTTCGACCGACGTTCGCGGGCATGATCAGGAGGCACGGGTCAAAACAATCAACTAGTCTTGCCCAAGCCCGGGCGAATACCCGGGCCGTTAACGACGTTTCTGGGGGATTTATGGCCAAGCATGAAGATGCGATGATTGTCATTCAGTTGTCGCGGTAGAGCACCGAGATGGGTCTCAATGACGCGATGAAAGAGATATTCGCGGACGGCTTTGACGCCAGCGACGGGGCACCTGACAACGATTCCGTGCGCGCGGTGCTGAACTTTGGTGAGACCGTTGGTTCACTCGTTAAGCACAACGTGCTCGACTGGAACCTACTTTCGGACCTCTTCTGGATCGACGGTATGTGGAGCAAGGTCAAGGCTCACGCTGAGTACCAGCGCCAGCGCACTGGAGAGCCAAGGTTGTACGAGCACTTCGAGGCCCTGGCTTCGCGTTCGTAGGAGCTAGTTCGACTTACGCATCGAATCAATCGTCATCACTACCGGCTCGTCATAGTTAGATCGGGCGCTCCGGCGCCGTGGTCTGACGGTTGCGCCGGTCACGATTTTCGGATTGCGGAGCGACGCGTCTGAGTTTCTCGTGAGATCTTCAGTACCGCGAAACCTTCGGCGATACGTTTAACTTCCAAGGTGAACGAACCTAATGAAGGAGATTGAGTGGGCGTAATCGGCGACGAACTCCAATCATCGAAGAAGGCGATGTCCGATGTTTTCACCAATCGGGCGATGCGAAAGGTGTTCTCGGCCTTTGGCGGCTCGCTAATCGGTGACGGGGTTTTTGCGCTCAGCGCGCTGGTCTTTGCCTACCGAAACGGCGGGCCCACTGCGGTAGGCGGCCTGGCGGTCGCGCGCTACATGGCCATCGCGAGCACCGCGCCATTCACCTCGACCCTCGCCGATCGATACGACCGACGATTCGTGATGGTCGCTTCAGACCTCGTGCGCCTCGTGTTGGTATCCGCGGCCGCAGTGTTGGCGGGACTCCACGCCTCGAAGTGGTACGTCTTCCTCTTGGTCGTCCTCGTGGGTATTGCCGGCACCGCGTTTCGCCCGGCCCAGGCATCGATCATTCCGCTGCTCGCGCGTACGCACGACGAAGTCGCCGGAGCGAACGTGGTCTCCAGCACGATTGAGAGCGTGGGATTCTTCGCTGGTCCCGCTCTCGCAGGATTCTTAATCGCGTTCGCGAACGTGCCCTTGGCCTTCGCCTTTGACGCGTTGACGTTTGTGTGGTCGGCTCTTTTCATAGTGTCCGTGCGCTATCCCACGGACAGATCACCGGATCTGGATGCGATCGGGTCGAGCTCTGCGACACGCGATGAGGTGAAGGCCGAAAGTTTCCTGTCGCGAGCGGCGCAAGGCTTTCGCGTCATCTTGGGCAACCACGACGTGACCACCTTGGTCACTTTGTACATCTTGCAGTGCGTGGTCGCAGGGGCGTCGGCAGTCTTTACCGTGGCGATCGCGTTGCAGATGCTCCATATCGGGACTTCCGGATTGGGACTTATGGAGTCGACGATCGGTATCGGTGGACTGCTCGGCGGCTTCATAGCCCTCATGCTCGTTGAGCCAGCCCGACTGGCGACCAACTTCGGATTCGCTGTGATGATATGGGCGGCGCCGTTAATCCTCATTGCGGCCCTTCCAAGCCTCGCTTCGGCGTTCATCGCGATGTGGCTGATCGGTGCCGCGAACTCCCTTGTCGATGTAAACGCCATAACTGTCTTGCAACACGTCGTACCCAACGAGAAGTTGGGTCGGGTGCTCGGCGCACTTGAAGCGGGAGAAGTCGCGGGAATGGCCTTGGGTTCGTTGGCGATGACGGTGCTGATCCAAGTGACCGGACTGCGCGTTGGTCTCGCGCTGATCGGCGGGTTCGTCACGATGGCGGTTCTACCGGGACTACCTACGATGAGGCGAATCGATCGCGAAGTCTTCGCCGAGGGCCTCACGCATCGCCCCAAGAGCGCGCACGGCCACTTGCACTTCCACAACTTTCGGCTACGACACACTCGATAGATCGTGCGTCCAGCGCGTGATAGTGCGCTGTCGAAATCAGGGACCTCGTTCACATCCTTTATGAGCCCGTGCGACACGGGCATTCAGCCCTCCGCGTCGCGCGGGCTTCACCTAAGGGTTGACTTAGTTGGGCAGCGTGCAGTCTCCGGACACAGCAGAATTGTCATATCCGGCAGCACCCGGACCCGCGGGGACTCCTCCACCAATGCTGGACGCGACGCCAGTCGTGCCCAGCGATCCGAAGTTCCCGTTCACGTTCGCGAAGGCGCCGTGGCACGCGCCGCTTGAACTGGGAGTCGCCGCGGAGGCGGGGCTGGCGGCCAGCGCGACAGCGGGCAGCGACATTACGGAGCCGATTGAGATTGCAAGAAGCACTGTCTTGATTCTTTTCATGATTCTCCCGGATATTGTTCAATACGAACCAGAATCTCTCGTTCGAGGCGACGGATTCACCTTTGAATGCCCATCGCACATATGTACCGCGGGATTCAAGCGCCTAAACCGGACCATACCAACGGCTAGCGATTTGAATCACAACACTGCGTCAAGTCTCGCCATCTGAGAACCCAATTTTTTTGTGCGTTCCGTCGCACAGCGGTTTGTTGGCCGAATGTCCGCATCGACAAAGCGTGACCCGGTTGCGGATCTCCAGTGAACGCCCGTCGGACATCGTCACTTCGATCCCTCCCGTAACCCAATACGGACCGTCCTTGACGACCCCAATCTCAACCGGAAGGTCTGACTCGTGTACCCCGTCGGCCAATTCGAAGACCAGTCGACCTGACGGACATGACGCGACGCGGTGCATCAGCTCGAATCGGACGTCGGTGTCCTCGGAATTCTCGACCATGTTCCACACGTCGTCGGAGTGACTATGGCAGAAGCCCGCACTGACACACAATGGCTCATCGTCGGTGAGAGTGATTTGCGGACTCGTGAATCTCTTGCGACGCTCTTCGCCGGGCTCGGTCGGCGCCGTCTCGGTCCCGTCGAAGTCCACTCGCGCGTGCGTTCCGTCACAGAAGGGTTTGTGCGACGAATGTCCGCAACGACAGAGGCGGTAAGACGAGTCAGCCGGCACCGTCACGTCGCGCCGCCAGATCAACGGTTCGTCCCACTCCGACATCACGTTTGACTTTCGCACCAGCTGTGGTCCGCCGCTCACCACGTAGGGACCGTTTCGCCGGACACAGATCGTCACCGCTTCGCTCGCCACGAAGTAGGTCGGCATCTCTTCTTCGACGTAACTGAACACGGGTCCGGCGTTCGTCGATTCGCCCGCATTCGGCATCTGCACCATCTCTCGGGCCCGGTCCCCCAGCTCCATCATCTGGGAGATCGCGTCGTTGAGTTTCAGCGGCTCGCCGTTGAAAGCCCGCTCCAGCTGGCGCAGCATCTCGGAGTAGAGACGCGCAAACTCTTCCGCCTTTTCACGAGCTGGACTCCCGGGTGGGTAGTCGGTAACTCGAGAGTTGTCGACGATCGGGTACACGCTGTGCCAATCGACGTCGATCACGTCGCCCGTCGGTCCCGACTGAGGGGTGTCCCCACGCTGATAACGCCGGCCCTTCACCAGTTGGTCGAAGCGAAAATAGTGCGCCACCTCGTCGCGCTCCGGGTGGAACATGTCGCGATCGCCGTCCCAGATCTCGGTGTGCTTGAGTCCCTCGCCCTGTTCCTCAATCTCGTCAACCGCGGTACGCGCCGATTCGAGGTCGTAGACGGGCACGACTCGGCCGCCGGCGTACCACGCCAACGTCTCGGGGGTGATCTGGCGATCGGGGTCTCCGCAAAATACGGCGTCCTCCCCCAGCGACGCGCACAGATCCTCCAGTGCGTCCTCGATGGCGCAGTAGAACTGCCCGATGGTCTCGAAATGATCGGACTCCGCCAGCGCGTCGCTCTCTTCGGGTCGCTCGATCCTCATGAACGTCGCCAAGGTCTCCAGCGAGAACCGCGACAACGAGATCTGGAACGAGGCGTCGCTCAAGGGCAGCGGCGCTGGGTAGTTTGGCACGAACTCGGCGTTGGCGACCTTCGGCGATCCTCCCACGGCGTTCAGCAGATTCGCTGCAAGCACCAGGTGCAACATCTCCTCGACGTACACCGAATTCAAGATCGCGACGGCATCTTCGTTGGTCCCCGGGACGATGGAATAGTAGGCGTACAGGTACGGGGGTAACGTCGCGTGCTCCAACGCCACTGCGCCTTGGAGGTGGCGACGAAGGTCCTCCAGAGTCTCAATCTTTGGCCTTCCCATGCGCCCCCGCTTTCTCCGACGCGCATGCCCGCGCCGAGCAAGAAGATAGTGCCGAGAAGATGGTCGTGCACTGCCCTCGATTGACGACCTGAAACTGACAGAACTCGACGATCGACGGACACGCTTCGCCCGCAGTTTGATCGATGACTAACAGCCGCCGATCAATACGTGAAGATGCGTTGTGCGACCTGCGACGATGGCGACGTGACGGCGCACCTGTAGTGCTTGCGCGAGATAATGACCTGGCTTGGCTCGTATGGCGAAACGGGCAATCATCAAGAACTCTCCGTCGGAAGGTGGAGTGGCTATCGGACCATCGGGGATTAAATAGACATAGAGGTACTCGTGCTGGACGATGACTCCACCCTTGAGCAACACAGCGTATGACGGCGGAGGCATGAGGAGCACCCGATACGGGGGGATCCAGGGGACGGTCGTCGTCGTACCGGAAGTCCCGGGCACCGTCGACGGCACAGTGGGCGTCGTGGTAGGTACCGCTGGAATGCACCACTCGAGTTGTGCAGCGATCACGCCGGTTCGTGTCGTCGCTGTAGCTGACGCAGGCGTCGTCATCGTCACGGGAATGATCACTCCCAGCGTCAAGTAAAGAGCGGCCCAGTGCCGACGAAGTACCCGTCGCATGATGGTCCACCGTTGCAACTGAGTGATCTTTGGTGAGTCCGCTCATGCTGCACTCCTCACGGAGTTGTTCGCCCCGACTAACGCCGGGGTTCCCTTCCGCGTGTCATCGCCAGCCGCTGAGTGAGACTCAGTCTGATGCTCGGCTCCACGCTTCACCGGGGCTCCAACTGAACCCAGGCTCGCCCAGCGGGCGAGATTGATGGCCGCATTGTCGTCGCGCTGGTGTGACGAGGAACACTCATCACAGGTCCAGTGCTCGGACCAACCAATGCTTTGCACGTGGCCACACACGTGGCACGTCTTGGATGAAGGAAAGAACCTATCGGCTTCGATCAACGTTGACCCGTACCAGTGGCACTTGTAGCGAAGCTGACGACGGATCTCGCCCAGTGCCGCGTCAGAAAGTCGACGTCGGCGCGAACGCGCGCCGGGAAGACCCTTTTGTTGCAGCAGTGACGCCGCGTCCAGACCTTCGATCACCAGCACGCCGTGGGTCTTGGCGAGAGCGGTAGTGAAGACGTGGATGGTGTCGTGGCGAAGCTTTGCCACCTCGGCGTGGAGGCGCGTGATCTTGGCGGCGCTCTCGTGATACTGGCGCGAATCGCGGGTGCGGCGAGAGCGCTGGCGTTGGAGCCGACGCAGTTCGCTCAGTCGATGTTCGAGGGCTCGGGGGTTGGCGAGTTCGCCGATCACCTCGCGCCGCACCCTCACGTCGACGCCGACCACCGAGTCGCTTTGGGCAACGTGGGCCCGCTGAGGGCGAGCGACACTCACCCGCACGGCCGCGATGATCCGCTCTCCCTGGCGCGAGACCGTGACCCCAAGGATTTTGGCTCGATTCAGGGCAATGAGCCGTTCAATGCGTCGGGTGTTCTCATGCGTGCGTAGGGTTCCGAGCACCGGCAGGGCGCTCTCGAGGCCTGCCTCAGAGGTTAGGAGCGACCTGGATGGACGATGCCGTGCTCGTAGGCGTAGATGACGGCTTGTGTGCGGTCGTGGAGGGCGAGTTTTCGGAGTACGCGTGCGACGTGTGTCTTGACGGTGCCTTCGCTCAGGTAGAGTTCGTTCGCGATCGCAGCGTTCGTCCGGCCGCGTGCGAGCAGTTTCAGCACCTCGAGCTCGCGTGCTGTCAGCTCGGCGAGCTCGCTCGGCGGCCGGGATGGATGGGCGCCCGAGACGAACCGGTCGATCAGTCTGCGTGTGATCTCCGGCGCCAGCAGGGAATCTCCCTGCGCGACGAGACGGACGGCGTCGACGAGGCGCTCGGGCGGGTCGGTCTTGACGAGGAAGCCGCAGGCGCCGGCCTTGAGCGCGTCGTAGACGTTCTCGTCGAGGCCGTAGGTGGTGAGCACGAGTACGCGTGTGTCGCTGCCGGCCGCCGCGATGCGGCGGGTCGCTTCGATCCCGTCGACTGGCGCCATGCTGATATCCATCAAAACGACGTCCGGCTGGAGCGCCGCGACGGCATCAACTGCTGCGGCGCCGTCGGAGGCCTCGCCGACGATCTCGATGTCGGGCTCGATCTCGAGGATCATCCGCAGGCCGCCGCGGACAACGGGTTGGTCATCGGCGACGACGACGCGGATCATCGGGCCAGCGGCAGCGTTGCACGGACGAGCCAGCCGCCCTCGGCGCGCGGGCCTGCCTCGAAGCGTCCGCCGAAGATCGACACGCGCTCGCCGACGCCGGCCAGCCCGCGCCTGCTGCCGCCTGCGGCACGTGTGCCGCGCCCGTCGTCGGTGACCTCGACCTCGACGCTATCGTCGTTATAGCGGACGACTGCTCGCACCTTCGCTCCGCCGGCGTGCTTGGCGGCGTTTGTGAGCCCTTCCTGGATGATCCGGTAGGCGGAGAGCTCGAGCGCCGCCGGGAGTTCGCGCCGCTCGCCCTCCACCCCCAGCTGCACGTTTAGGCCGGCTTCGCGCATCGTCTCGACGAGCCGCTCGAGATCCGCGAGTCGCGGCTGCGGCTCGCGCGAGCGCTCATCCTCGCCGCGCACGAGCGCGAGCAGCGTGCTCATCTCGCCGATCGCCTCCTGGCCGTTCGCGCGGATCGACTTCAACACCGCGCGCGTCTGCTCGGGATCGTGGTCGAGCAGACGCTCGGCCGCGCCCGCCTGCAGGACGAGCACACCGAGGCTGTGCGAGACGATGTCGTGCAGCTCGCGTGCGATTCGCCGCCGCTCGTCCTCGACCGCCGCCAGCTGCCGCGCCTCCTGTTCGGTCTCCAACGTCCGCGTGCGCGCCTGCCGCGCCCGCATCGCGAGACCGACGAGCACCACCAGCCCCAGCATCGTCGAGTCGTAGACCGCGTCGCCGAACGTCTTGATCCTCGGATCGCCAAGATCGTGGGCGGCGACGCCAGCAACGGTCAGGGCCACCGCCGCCGCCGCCCGCGGCGCGTGCGCGGCCGCCGAGTAGACCGCAACGACGATCACGAAGAAGTCGGTCGCAGAATCGGCGCTGCCGTAGGTGACCGCCTGCAGCAGCGTCGCCACCACCGCAACCGCGAGCACCGCGAGCGGACGCGACCGCCGCCAGACGAGCGCAATCGCGATGCAGCCGACCAGCAGCCCATTGAAGGCGCGCGGGCCACGCCAGCCGCTGCCCACCGCCACGTCGACCTCCGCTAGGACGAGCAGCAGGGCCGCGAGCGCTACGTCGGCCAGCCGCGAGCGCGCCAGGCGCCGAATCTCCAACGGAACGGTCAACTCCACAACCGAGACGGTAGCCGCGAAACGCGCGCAACCACATCGGCCGCGAGACCCATCTCGAATGCCCCGCGCGGCTGATGCGGAATCCGGCCCGCGGCAGACGACACGCCACGAGCCGCCGCCTAGCCTCGACGCATGTCCAGCCAAACCACGATCCGCAAGGAGCACTCGATGACCCTCACCACCCTCCGGCGCCACGCGCGCCTCCTCCCACTCCTCGCCACCGCCTGCGCCGCCCTCGTCGCCCTCGGCGCGACAGCAGCCGGCAGCGCAACGACCGCGAACGAGCACATCACCCTCTCCTCAACCACGATCAAGGGCGTCGACAGCGCTGTCCGGGCGGTCGCGACCGGCCGCATCCACGCGACCGGCAGCTTCACCGGCACCGACACCCAAAACAGCGGCCGCGACCGGATCACGCTCCGCTTCCGCACCGGCACGATCACCCTGAACGGCAACGAGCAGTCGACGAAGATGACGCCCAACCTGCGCAGCTGCACCGCCAAAGGCGTCGGCCGCGGCACCTACACCATCACCGGCGGCACCGGCGCCTACCGCCACATCAGCGGCAGCGGCACCTACACCCGGCACACCTCAATCATCGGCGCACGAAGCAACACCGGCGCTTGCCTCGCACAAAAAGCCACCCCCAAGCTCATCCGCTACCGGGCAACCCTCCTCGGCACCATCGCACTCGGATAACCACCGAAGACCACACCTGACACGGGCGGTGGCGCAACGACAGCGCCGCCGCCCTCCCGCGGTCAACTGGACCGGGTCTCCGAGATGCTCATGACACGCGCCTGGTCTCTCGGCGCCGGTCCGGGCGACGAGCCCATGACCATCGACGTCGACTCGACAATATGTGAAGTGTTCGGAAACCAGAAGCAGGGCGCCGGCTACGGCTACAACAAGGTGCTGGGCTATCACCCGCTGCTCGCCACCCGGGCGGACACCGGCGAGACCCTGCACGTGCGTTTTCGCAAGGGTTCGGCCAACACTCAGCGCGGCGCCCAGTGCTTCGTGCGCGAGGTCATGGGCCAAGTGCGAAGGGCCGGCGCGAGCGGAGCGTTGACGCTGCGCTGCGACTCGGGCTTCTTCTCCAAGTACGTGGTGCAGGCCCGCATCGACCACGACGTACGCTACTCGATCACCGTGCGCCAAACCCCAGCGATCACAAGGGCCATCGAGCAGATCGCCGAAGACGCCTGGACGTCCATTGACGACACGGCGAACGGCGGGGCCTGGGTGGACGAGACCACGTATGGCGACCAGCACCGTCTCGTCGTTCGTCGCACCAGGCTGAGTGACCCCCGGCCCGCACTCTTTCCGACCTACCGCTACCACGCCTTCATCACCGACCGTGACGGGGACGCAGTCACACTCGACGCCGATCACCGTCGTCACGCGGTCGTGGAACTCGCCATTCGCGACCTCAAAGAGGGCTCGGGACTCGAGCACTGCCCCTCGGGCGACTTCAACGCCAACGCCGCCTGGGCCGTGCTCGCGTCCATCGCCCACAACCTGGTGCGTTGGGTCGCAGCACTCGAACTCGAGCTCACCGGCCCGCTCGTCGCCAAGACGATCCGTCGCAAGTTCATCGCCCTACCCGGCCGACTCACCGACTCTGGACGACGTCGCCACCCCCACTTGCCAACGAAGTGGCCCTGGGCCACGCAGTGGAGCGAGTGCTTCGATCGGCTCGTCAAAAAACAGACCTAGCCACTTTGGCTTCGAGGTCACCCGCGGCGCGCCCGGCGACATCCAGCGCGAACAAGTTACAAGAACCATCGGGCTGGTGACCGACACGTCCGCTCAACGGACCAACGCCCGGGCCCCGGGAAACCACAACTGAGCCTGAGGTTTTGGCTCCGAATTCGGCGACTACGTCACACGCGCGGTGGATCGAGGCTTAGTGAGAGTTCTGTTCGCGCGAATTAAAGAGCATCCCCTTTCCACTCCGTGCAGCGGCCCTCGCCGCACCATTGGGTGCAGTAACTCGAACCCAATACCCATCTGTGGACTCAACTGGATTCAGTTCAACCTTTAATTTCATCCAACGACTGATGAATTAAGTGTGTTCCCGACCTTGCAGAAATTAGATTCTTTGCCCTACTGTGTCAAAAATTATTTGTTGTTTTGTTCATCTAGTCTCCAAATACAGTTGCCATTGTCAATAATGACTTGCCCCCTACACTAGATTTCGCGCGCCTCGGCTACGTTGTCGAAACGGGCGAACTCGCCGCGCCATGTGAGATGCGTGGTACGAGTAGGACCGTTTCGGTTCTTGCCCACGATGATCTCGGCTTCGGCCTTTTTGTCGTTCGCCACTTCACCGTACTGTTCCGGACGGAAGATGAAGAGCACGACGTCGGCGTCTTGTTCGAGCGATCCCGACTCGCGAAGGTCCGACATCATCGGGCGCTTGTCCGAGCGTTCTTCGAGTTTTCTCGACAACTGGGAAAGCGCGATGACCGGACATTGCAGTTCGCGAGCCAAGATCTTGAGCGACCGACTCATCTCGGATACTTCGACTTGACGATTCTCTGCGCGACCTCGCGAACTCATGAGTTGCAGGTAGTCGATGATCACGACTCCGAGGTCGCCGTTTTGTTGACGAATGCGGCGTGCCCTCGCCCGCACGTCCATGACCGTGAGCGCCGGGTTGTCGTCGATGAAGACCTTGGCCGACTGCAAGTACCCGAACGCTTCGTGGGCGCGGTTCCAGTCAGCATCGCTGAGGTCACCGGTGCGCAGTTTTGATGAGTCGATGCGAGCAGTCGAGGCGAGGATCCTCTCGGCCAACTCTTGACGGCTCATCTCCAAGGAGAAGAAAAGCGCAGGCCGCTTCACCACCGCACCCACGTGAATCAGGACGCCCAAGGCGAAGGCCGTCTTACCGGTGCCTGGACGCGCGCCAACGATGGTCATGCTGCTCGGCTGCAATCCCTGGAGGACCTGGTCGAGGGACTTGTAACCCGTCTCGAGACCGTTGATCCGGCCCCGGGTTTCGCCACGCTCCTCGAGGATGTCGGCTTCGCTCAGCAATAAGCGCTGCAGCGGCGAAACGGTGTCAGTCCGGCCCGCATCACCGATGGCATTGATCTTGCGTTCGGCTTCGTCGATCAATCCGACGACGTCCTCGGTCGCGATATAGGCATCATCGACGATCTCGCCAGCCACCGAGATGAGACGACGTTGCTGCGCCTTCTCGCGGACCAGTTCGGCGTAGTGTTGCGCGTTCGCAGCCGACGGCGTGTTCATCTGGAGCGATGACAGCAGCGCCAGTTCGACCGCAATCGCTCCGCGCTCTTGCAACTTCGCTTGCACGGTCACGTAGTCGACCGGCTCACCGGCGTTCGCCAGCGCGATGATCGAACTGAAGATCTGTCCGAGGAGTGGTCGATAGAAGTCTTCGGCCTGCACCGTTTCGTACGCGATGCTCACGGCTTCTTGCGACAACAGCATCGCGCCGATCAAACTCTCTTCGGCTTCGATTGCACTTGGGGGTATGCGCGAGCCGTTCGGCGCTTGTCGCGTACGTTCCGATTCGATCTGCGTCATAAGTCCTCAATGGTCGCGGTTTTCATCTGTTTGCAACAAGAAGCACAACGTGGGGATATACCTGTGTCTAACGATCGCAAACTTGATGATTTCAGGGCCCTGTGACACGTGACAGACGCAACACACGCCGAGACCAGGGCCCCGGCGTGTGGACAACTCAAGAACGTCGGTTACTTCGCGATGATCTCCACGTTGATGGTCGCCTCGACACCCTCGAAAAGGACGGCCGTCACGGTCGTGGTGCCGACCTCTTTCAAATGCTCGGTCATGTGAATGGCGTGACGATCGAGTGAGATGCCAGTTGCCGTTCGCAGTGCGTTAACGACGTCAGCTTCAGTGACCGAACCGAACAGGCGACCATTCGCGCTGGCGCGAGCGGCAATGCTGAGCGTCTGGGCTTCGATGACTGCACGCTGGGCTTCAGCAGCTTCACGACTCGCCGCGTCGCGCAAGTCGCGGGACTTACGCATCGAGGTTGCTTGCGATTCAGTGTTGGTACTCGCCTTCATGGCCGCTCCGGACGGCAACAAGAAGTTACGCGCGTAGCCCGACTTCACCTCGACGATGTCGCCGCGACGACCGACGCCGCGGACGTCACTTCGCAGCAAGACTTTCATTCGGCCACCTCCTCGACGAGCGCAGCTTCGGCCACAGGAGCCGGTTCAACGTATTCGAGGATCTCTTCAGCCTCGACGTCCGGGGCCTCGACGTTCACACTCGCGGGCGCTGGCGAACGGTCATTGTCGGGCCGTGGGGCGCGAGGTCCGCGGTCGTCGCGGTTACCGCGGCCCCCGCGTCGCTCGGTCACGGTGCGCTGCGTGTAGGGCAGGAGCGCTAACTCTCGAGCCGTCTTGATGGCGTCGGTGACGTCACGCTGGTGCTGCTGGCAGTTACCCGAAACCTTTCGTCCGCGAATCTTGCCGCGATCCGAGATGTACTTACGCAGTTGCGCCAAGTCCTTGTAGTCCACGGTGCCAACGCCGTGCTGACAAAAGGAGCAGGGCTTTTTCTTGGCGCCACGGCGCGTGTCGATCTTCGGGGCACGCTTGGGCGGCTTGGGATTATTAATACGGGGCATTAGAAGGGCTCCTCATCAAAGGCGTAACCGCTGGGTTCATTGGTGCGGGGTGCGGCGGCCGATCGCTCCCCGGACTGGAAGTTGCTGCCCTCGGCGCGAGGGGTACGCGTGACGACTGCGGTCGCCCACTTGAGGCTCGGTCCGATCTCGTCGGCGTTGATCTCCACGATCGAGCGCTTGTCGCCGTTCTCGGTCTCCCAGGAGCGCTGTTCGAGTCGACCGCTCACGATGACGCGAGCACCCTTGGTGAGGGAGTTCGCAGCGTTCTCGGCCATGGCGCCATAGCCCACGACCTCGAAGTAACTGACGCGCTCCTCCCACTCCTGGGTCTGGCGGTTCTGCCAGCGGCGATTGACAGCGATGGAAAGCTTCAGTGCTGCTTGTCCGCTGTTAAGGAACTTGAGTTCGGGGTCGCGGGTGACGTTCCCCACGACGGTGATTGCGTTATCGGCCATTATTTCTCTCCTTGAATTCTCAAGCGTCCGAACTTACGCCTGCGCCGTGACACGGGCGCTGGGACGTTCATGACGGCGAAGAATCTTGTAGCGCAGGACTTCATCCGAAAGGGTCAGGATCCGATTCAGCTCGTCGACGGTGGTCGACTCACCAGTGAATTCCACCAAGACGTAGTAGCCCTCTTTGCGCTTGTTGATCTCGTAGGCCAGGGGACGCTTGCCCCAACGGTCGATGGCTCCGGGTGTTCCCCCGTGAGTTCGAATGGTTTCGAGAGCCCGGTCGAGGGCGATTTGGATCGTCTGGGCGTCGACGGCAGTGTCGAACACGATCATGGTTTCATAGGGCCTCATGGCCGTTTTCCTTTCCCTCTGGTCCGACTAAGTCGGGCTCTGCGGAAAACAGAGCAGGGTATGTGTCACTTCCCCACGCTTGTGGGAACGACAATCCTAGTCGACGATGCCGAATTTTGCTATTCGGAATGTGTGGAAACTACGCCGTCTGGGCGTTTCGAAGCCCGCTAGCGCCTGCCAGGCTCTAGCAGACCCTCGGGATTGGGATACGCCTCGTCCTCATTCGGGAAGTCGCCACTTCGCACGTCCTCAGCGAAGTGGCGAAGCGCCTCGGTGATCACGGGACCCAACTTGGCATACTGACGCACGAACTTGGCGGGCGGGCGATCGGTGAGCCCTAAGAGGTCGTGAAAGACCAAAACCTGACCGTCGGTGTCGGGCCCGGCGCCGATGCCGATGGTGGGAATGTCGAGGGCGTCAGTGACTTTGGTCCCGACCACGCTCGGCACACCCTCGATCACGATCGCGAAGACACCTTCGTCCTGCAAGAGCTGCGCGTCCTCAATCAGTAGCTTGGCGCTCTCCATGGTCTTCGCCTGCACCTTGAAACCGCCAAACGTCATCACGCTCTGCGGCGTGAGTCCAAGGTGACCCATGACCGGAATCTGCGCGTCGAGCAACGCGCGAACGACGCTCTGGCGAACTCGACCACCTTCGAGCTTCACACTGTTGGCACCACTGCGGATGAGCTTCGCCGCGTTGCGAACGCTCTCGCCCACGTCGACGTGGTAACTCAACCACGGCATGTCGGCAACCACGTGCGCTTCGGGCTTGGCCGCCGCCACCGCGCGAACGTGATGACACATGTCGTCGATCGTGATATGCAATGTGGTCTCTTGACCCAGTACGACGTTGGCCAACGAGTCCCCTACCAGGATCAGATCGACGCCAGCGGCGCTCGCGAAACGTGCCGCGGGCTCGTCGTAGGCAGTGACCATCACTAGGGGATTCACGCCGTTTCGACGCTTTCGAAGCCTTATCGCGGGCGCGCTCAGCATCACTCTCCGACCTCTTGGCGCTCGATCGCGTTGACCCGGCGAACGCGACCACCGCCGGCCGACCACTTTCGCACGAGGTGGTGGAACGAGCATCCAACGCACACCTCGACCGCGTAACACTGCACCGGCTCTTCGCGACGCTCGAGCTTCAACAACTCGGCGCGCGACGAAGGACAGGTGCCACCCGACGGCAAGCGCGCACCAAAGACGTAGGTCACTTCAACGAGTTCGACGTCACTGCAGACCGGACAGGTCTCTCCGGTCTTTCGTCCGAGGTTCTTCGCCGCGCGCAGCAGTTCGGGATGTGCATCACAGACGTCTTCGTAGCGAATGATGCCCGCGGCGACCTTGGCCAAGAGGGCGTGGCGCACGAGTCCGAACTCGACCACCGCTCCATTCGCGGTACTCGTGCGGAAGCGCTTATCCATTAGGGGTGACCTTACAGCCTTCGTGTCCGGTGGAAAAGGCGCCCACACCGGTCACTCAGCGGTCTGACACTCCAAGAGGTCGGCCAATTCCAGGCACATTTGCCAGGCTAGAACTAGGTGTCTGGTGACCAAGTATTTCGTGCGCGGGAGTTTCCAACAGCATCGTCCGAGATCGTGACGTCGTATTTGATGCTGGCGTCTACGCGTCATCCGATGAACTGTCACATCCGACGCGTGTG
>DATKRC010000085.1:0-6272 GCA_035532375.1 Acidimicrobiales bacterium | reverse complement strand
CCGACGGGCAGTGGCAAGACCACGACGCTCTATTCAACGTTGGGCGAAGTGAGCGACTCCAAGCAAAACGTGATGACGATTGAGGACCCGGTCGAGTACGTGTTTCCTTCAATCAATCAGATTCAGACCAACGAGCAGGCCGGTCTCAACTTCGCGACGGGCCTGAAGTCAATCCTCCGTCAAGACCCCGACGTAATCCTCGTTGGTGAGATTCGTGACGTGGAGACAACGCGCGTGGCCGTACAGTCGGCGCTGACCGGTCACTTCGTCATTTCGTCCATGCACGCCACGGACTCGGTTTCGGCGCTCCACCGACTCTTGGATATGGGAATTGAGTCGTTTCTCATTGCTTCTTCGGTGCTCGGCGTCGTTGGACAACGCCTCTTGCGGCGAATCTGCCCGTCGTGCAAGACCACGTACACGCTCAGCGAAGAAGAGCGGATTTTTTACGAAGACAGCGGCGGACCACCGAAAGAGGTCTTCTATCAGGGCACTGGATGCAATTTCTGCAGCGACACGGGCTACAAGGACCGAATTGGCATCTACGAACTCCTCGTCATGACCCCAGAGATCAAGCGATTAATCGTGGGGTGGGCAACCCAAGAAGAACTCCGTGCGCTGGCCGTAAAGCAGGGAATGCGCACCTTGCGCCAAGAAGCAATCAGTCTCGTCGCCCAAGACGTGACCTCAGTGGCCGAAGTCATAAGGAGCGTGTACACGTTATGAGCCGAGCAAATTCCGCTGTTAAGTACCGTTACGAGGCTCTGGACGAGGACGGCGAGAGGACCAAGGGCGTCGAAGTGGCGACCTCGATCAGTGCCGCTCACCAAGCCTTGATCGGGCGCGGTCTTCAGCCCATTGGCGTCAGCAAACCGCGAAGCATCCTCAAGTTCGAGATCACCAAGAAAAAGGTGCCCCGTAAGGACGTCATGAACTTCTCGCGCCAGCTCGCCGTCTTCATGAAGGCCGGCATTCCAATCATGGAAGCACTGGACGTGATCGAAGACGAGACGTCGGAGAAGATACTGAAGGCCATTCTCAAGGACGTCCTCGAGGGTCTGCGCGGTGGCGACACCTTCGCCGCCGCAGCCGCGATGCATCCAGAGGCGTTCCCCAACTACTACGTGGGAATCCTCGAGTCGGCTGAACTCACTGGCAACCTGGACAACGTTTTGAACCAGTTGGCGGACTACATCGAGAGGGACACCAAAGCTCGCACGAAGATCAAGGCGGCAATGATTTACCCGGCGGTGGTCGCGTGCATGTCGGTGGTCACGGTGGGTATTCTCGCCCTCTTCGTGCTACCACGCTTCGTAGTCTTCTTCAATTCGTTCCACGCCAAACTGCCCCTTCCCACGCGAATGATTCTGGGTTTTTCCGGTTTCCTCACCCAGTGGTGGTTCGTGATCATCGCGGTCGTGATTGGGCTAGCCACCGGATTCATCCTGACGCGGCGCTCTGTCGGCGGCAAGGCGAGGCTGGACGCGCTGTTGTTGCGGATGCCAGTGGTTGGCGACCTTACCCAGACGGCGATTCTCGAGCGAATCTGTCGTATTCTCAGCTCACTACTGAAGGCCGGGGTGGATCTGCCTCGTTCCATGGCCGTCACCTCGGACTCGGCGAACAACGCCGTGTACCGCAAAGCGCTCGAGGGCGTGCGCGAGGAGATGCTCGAGGGCCAGGGCCTCTTTGGTCCCATAACGCGCACGGGACTCTTTCCCGGCGCGGCGCAGCAGATGTTCCGCGTTGGCGAAGAGACTGGAACGCTTGACCAACAACTCGAAATCGCCGCTGACTACTACGCCCGAGAGCTCGAAACGAAGGTCGACAAGGTGACGGCGCTGTTCGAGCCCCTGATCATCATCTTCATGGGTTTGATTGTGGGCTTTGTCGCCGTAGCCCTGGTCACCGCAATGTACGGCATCTACAGCCAGGTGAAAGTGTAGTGAAGAGCCGAAGATTCTGGGTTTCTCGCGTTCGTTTACGGCGCGCCCACGACTCGTCACGAGTCGTGGGCTCTGCTGTCGCGCGCGATGAGTCCGAATTGGGATTTACCTTGATCGAGCTGCTTATCATGGTCGTCGTACTGCCCCTCGTGATTGGGGCAATTGCGGCGGGTCTTCTCGCGGTGTTTTCCCTTCAAACTGGTGTGTCGAATCGACTTTCCGACTCCGGTGACGCCCAGGTTGTTTCGGCGTACTTTGAAACGGACGTGCAGAGTGCGCAACAAATCACCGTCAGTAACACCGTGCCGCAGTGCGGCACCGGGAGTCAACTGCTCGGTCTTGAGTGGAGCCTCAACGCACAGACGGGCCTGTATCAGACGGTCGTCTCGTACGTCGAAACGGCGACGGGTTCAACGTACTCCCTGTTGCGCCAGTACTGCTCGTCAGGGATTTCTTCGACGCCAACTACTTCGACCGTCGTTTCTTCGGACCTGCTCGATAGTCAACCTCCTCCGGTAATTTCTCCAAACTCTGCCAGCACTTTGGCGACCGCGGGTTGGACTTCCGCACAGGCCGTGACCAAGGTCGCCTTCGTACTCAGCGAACCAAAGTCCAAGCTCACGTACGCCCTGTCGGCGGTTCCTAAGTCGAACTTGCCGCCGAGCGAACAGGGATCGCCCTCCAGCGTCACGCCCACGGCTAGCTGTGGCTTCGCCACTGCTGGTACTGGCACGTACGCCTCAACCCTTTGTTTCATTGATTTCAGCTCCTACAACGCCAGTGAAGCGACCTCGGGAGGACAGTACTTCGCCGTGGCGATTACCGGAACGCCCTTCACGATCTCATTCAATCTCACGACCTCGGGGGGCGCGGTGGGGCCCCACGTCTTTCCCACCTACGCCGATCCTCCGACGAGCGAAGCTTTTCTTGGGAACAATGGCTTCTATACCGGCGTTCCGAACAGCCCCGCCCTGTACCAACTGAACCAAGACACGACGAGCATCCTGACGTTTACCAACTTTAAGGTCACTGACTCGCGCGGTGTCCCGGCAACCGACTGGGAACTCGTTACTGGCGACGCGGAGTCCACTGACGCCGGGGAGTCCACGACCTGGAGTTCGGATCAGAACTTGAATTTGGTCCCTAACAGCTCGACGTCGCCAGTCGGTAACGCGTGCGACAGTGTGGCACCGGGAATCGATACTCAGCATTTGATCGGTGTTGGCACAACGAGCGTTGAATGCTCGGCGACCGTGAACTCGGACAAGACGGGCACGGTCATATTGGACGCGCTCACGCCCTCGTCGCTCAAGATCGTCATGGTCGGATCTGGTCTCGAAGCCTCGTTCGTAGGGCTGCTACTGCCGTGAGGCGTTCAAACTCCTCGGCAGCGCTTGACTCAGACTCGAGAGTCGCGGTCGGATGAAGTATTACGTGCCGGACTGGCTGAAGAGCGCGGTGCGATTCTGTCGTCGCGATAACGCGCGCTTTTCAGAAGAGGGCGACACCTTGATTGAGGTGCTGATCGCCATCGTCATACTGGGCATGGCCTCAGTGGCGTTACTGGTCTCTTTTGCGACGTCGATTACCGCCTCGGGGACGTACCGCGACGTCGCGACTCTCGATACGGTGCTGCGAAGTGCATCGGAGGAGGTTATTACTCAGATTCAACAGCAACCAGCCGCTCTTTTTGAATCGTGCGGCGGCGCGGCCGACGTCACATTCAGTCTCCCTACGGGTTACACGGCCGCGATTACCTCAGTGAGTTACTGGAACGGTGCGGCCTTTCAATCAACGTGCGTGCCCAATGCCGAACAGTGGATCTCACTTAGCGTCACTGAGACGCAAAACGGTAGAACCGCGTCGAATAACTTCATCGTTGACGATCCTCTGGCTCGTCCGATCGCGATCGTAGGCGCGGCCACGCAGTTGGTCTACATCGAACAGCCGGGTAGTTCGAGTATCAATTCCCCCCTAACTCCCGAGCCGGTCGTGGCGATCGAAGACGCCTCTGGCAATATCGTCACGACGGACCTCTCGCCCGTCACCTTGGTTATTACGCCAGGTACCGGGACCAGTGGCGCACATCTCTCCGCCAGTTGCTCGGGTACGGAGTTTTACGGCGTCGTCACCTTTTCGAGCTGCATGATTGACACAGCGGGAGCGGGGTACACCCTGAGCGCTTCTGACGGTACATTGACTACGGCGACGAGCAGTGCCTTCACGGTCTCTACTGGTGTGCCCACGCAACTCGTTTTTGCGACACAACCAGGTAGTTCAACTGGAAGCTCCACTCTTTCGACGCAGCCTGTCCTCAACGTCGAAGACGCGTACGGATTCCTCGTAACGAACGACAACTCGACGGTATCGTTGGCGATAACACCGTCGACGGGGTCGAGCGGCGCGGCGCTCTCGGGCTGTGCGCAGACTGAAAGTTCGGGAGTGGTCACGTTCTTGGGTTGTGCGGTCAGTCTCGCTGGAAACGGCTACACCCTGACGGCGAGTGACGGATCGCTAGCTTCGGTGATTAGCACGAGTTTTAACGTGACGGTGGGCGCGGCCGCCAAACTCGTCTTCACGACACAGCCAACAGCCAACGCCTCGGGCAACGCCCTTACGAGCGAGCCGGTGGTAAAAGTGGAGGACGCGGCCGGCAACGTCGTGACGAGCTCTTCGACGGCGATCACTCTTAGTGCATCGGGTGGTTCGCTCTCTTCGTGCGCGGGACTGGTCGCCAACGCGGGCGTCGTGACCGTGTCGGGTTGCGTGTTCTCTGGTCTCGTCGACACCAATTACACACTGAGTGCCAGCACGAGCGGCCTGATCACGGGTGTGAGCGCCTCCTTCACTGTCACGGTCGGCGAACCGGCCAAACTCGTCTTCTCGAGCGCGACAAATGGTGTAGCGAGCGCGAGCGCGTCGTCGCCGTTCACCACGCAACCCGTGGTCAACGTCGAAGACGCGGCCGGCAACGTGGTGACCAACTACGTGGGAGTGGTGACACTCTCGCTAAACGCCGGTGAAACACTGAGTTGTTCCTCGGGAAATTCGGCGACGCCGACTAACGGTGTCGTGAGCTTCACCGGCTGCGCCGGGAGCGCCTACGCCTCGGGCGTGACGCTGACGGCGTCAAGTGCGGGCTTGGCGAGTGCTACGAGCGCAAGTTTCGATATTTCAAACGTGGCGACGCAACTGGCCTTCACGACTCAGCCCGTAACCACCGCTGACGGCGCATCGATTACGCCTTCGGTGGTCGTCAGTGTGGAGGACTCTTCGGGAATGGTGGTCACGACCTCGAGTGCCTCGATTGCCCTCGTCCTAGGTACAAATCCGGGTTCAGGAGCGCTTTCGGGCACTTCCCCTGTGAGCGCGGTGGACGGATCCGCGACATTCTCCGACCTTTCCATCAACGCTCTTGGTTCGGGTTACACCCTTAGCGCGACGTCGACTGCCTTGGCTCCTGTAACAAGCAGCGGTTTCAACGTGGTCGTAGGCGCTCCCGCGAAACTGGTGTTCATCACCGAGCCAGTGGGGGGCGCCTCGGGCGCCACCCTCGCCACCCAGCCCGTGGTGAAGGTGGAAGACTCGGCCGGCAACGTCGTCACCAGTGCCTCCACGACGATTTCCCTCACCGCTTCGGGTGGCACGCTGGCCTCCTGTGCCGGTCTCACCGCTAGTTCGGGCGTGGTGAACGTGACGGGTTGCACCTTCGCGGGCCTCGTGGGAACGAATTTCACCCTCGGTGCCAGCGCGACTGGCCTCGCTGCGGCCACCAGCTCCACCTTCTCGCCCTCGATCTATGGTTCGGCCACGAAGTTGGTCTTCGCCACCCAGCCAGTCGGGGGCGCCTCGGGCGCCACCCTCGCCACCCAGCCCGTGGTGAAGGTGGAGGACTCGGCCGGCAACGTCGTCACCAGTGCCTCCACGACGATTTCCCTCACCGCTTCAGGTGGCACGTTGGCCTCCTGCGGTGGTCTCACCGCCGCTTCGGGCGTGGTGAACGTGACGGGTTGCACCTTCGCGGGCCTCGTGGGCACGAACTACACCCTCAGTGCCAAAGCGACTGGCCTCACTACGGCCACCAGTTCCACCTTCTCGCCCTCAACCTTTGGCACCGCCGCCAAGTTGGTCTTCACCACGCAGCCGGGTTCGGGCGCTTCTGGCGTTATTCTTCCCACCCAGCCGGTGGTGAAGGTGGAGGACTCGGCCGGCAACGTCGTCACCAGTGCCTCCACGGCGATCACCCTCAGCGCTTCGGGTGGCACGTTGGCCTCCTGCACCGGTCTCACCGCTAGTTCGGGCGTGGTGAACGTGACGGGTTGCACC
>DATKRC010000084.1:0-8165 GCA_035532375.1 Acidimicrobiales bacterium | reverse complement strand
ACGACGTCGTTTCCGAGAATGTGAAGAACTGGGGCAGTACACGCCGCGCAAATGATTGGCGCGAAGTTCAAGCCAATATGGGGATGGCCGCGTTGCTCATGCCTCGCCGTCTCTTTGGTCGAGTCGCACATCAACAGATTGACGAGCTAATGCTCTCTGAAGTCACAAAGGGCTCGCCCTCTGCGACTTCGCTTTGCTCAGTCCTTTCTGAGATCTTCCATGTCTCAAAGCAAGCAGCGTCCATTCGACTTGAGTATTTAGCAATCGTCTAAACATCGTTTTGCGAAACGGGGAAGTCTCAAGTCCCCAGTCGTTGCTTCCTTTAGCAACGCCTTTAGCAACGCCAGCATCTTCGCGCACTCGCGCACGGACGTCGGCAAAATCAAACGCCAGTAATTCACTACGCGTGCGACCACGAGCGGCCATTGGCGAACTAGAAAGGTCGGCATGGCATGCAAGGTGGCATGGTTTCGAATCCCCTCATCTCCACCTATTGGCCTTGACTGGGCCTTCACTATCGAGCCTGGCACAACGTTGGTGGTCCATATGACCGCGACTAGCAAAGAGTTCGAGCACTCCAATTGTGAAACGGCACTTCACTGGCGCGATTCAGTCGTCTCCCCATCGGCGCGTCATGACCAGGGTTCGAGTGACTCCCGTCGCTCTGGGGCAAACGCGACGGACACCGGGCGGTGGCGCCTGATACGCGAACAGTCGAGAAGCCAGTCGTATCGTCCCAACGGAGGTCGAACTCAACTCCGCAGTTTCTGAGAAGCCTCCGGTCACGACCGTGGTCGAATGAGTCGACCAGGCGGTGGCTCCTGGGCGACCAGTCGCCCCGTGCATGCAGCATTGCGATAGATGGTCCACTCACACGTCGAGGCTTCGATTGTCGTAGGTCTGGACTACTCGCCCATCCTTGAGGACGCAGTCGACCAGGTTGGTCCCGAACCGGTGAACGACTGTCTCATGATCGGGGACTTGCCAGACCACGACGTCCGCTCGCTTCCCGACTTCGAGACTGCCACGATCGGCGCCGCGGTCAAGAGAAACCGCCGCATTGATGGTTGCCATGTGCCACACCGCGGCATAGCTCAGTCGGTAGAGCCGCGCCGCGAGCCGCATAGAGGCCTGCATCGAGATCGTCGGACTGGAACCTGGGTTGTAGTCGGACGCGATTGCGACCGTTACGCCAGTCGAGATCATCCGGTGGACGAGGTCCGGCAGAAAGGGCTTCGGGACATCTTCACCATCGACTCCTGGCGTGAGCTCTAGCAGGTGGAACGCGACTCCGGGCGAGAGGATTGCCACGGTCCCCTCGCGGGCCATCGCCGTCATCCCTTCCTCGCTGGCATAGTCAAGGTGATCAGCCGAAGCTGCGTGGAATCTGGCGGCGAATTCGGCACCTCCTGCTCGCCCGGTTTGATCTGCATGGACTCGCAGGCGGAACCCAAGTGCTACTGCAGACATCGCGATCACTCCACACTCGTCCGCGGTGAAGCACGCCGGATCACACGATACATCGCAGTACTCAGCGAGGCCGCGCGCCTCGGTCAGTGTCGATCGGACTATATCGAAGTACTCGTCTCGGTGTCCCTCGAACTCTCGAGGAAGGACATGGAGAGCGAGGTAAGTCGAAATGACGTCGATCGGATGGCGAAGCTGGCAAACGACGTCGAGAGTCCGAAGTTCGGTGTCGTGATCGAGGCCGTAGCCGCTTTTCGCCTCGAGGGTCGTCGTCCCGTGTGCGAGTGCGTCGTCTAGGTCAGACAGTGCTCGACGACCCAGCTCGCCAAAACTGGCGGAGCGCGTGGCGGCGACGGTGCTATTGATCCCCCTGGAGAGCGACAGACTCGGTGGAACTTCGGCTCTTGTACCGGCAATACGGAGCCCGTACTCGTGCGACCTAGAGCCCCCGTGGACCAGGTGAGTGTGGGGATCGACCAGTCCCGGAGTCACGAGACGCCCGGAAGCGTCCAGCGTTCGATCCGCAGAGAACCGAGCCACTACGGCCTCGGTGGGACCGACGGCGACGATTCGATCGCCCCGGACGGCAATTGCTCCGTCCCGGATCGATTCGACGACGTCCAAGTCCCGTCCGCTCACGCCCTTGGGACCGCCTCGACACGTCAATAACTCCGAGGCGTGTGTGATTACGAGGTCGCAATGCTCAGTGGGTGGCGTCACGGTCCATCCCGCAGGGCTGGCACGCAAAGCCCGCTGGCGGTCGCTGCGTCCAACGCCTCGTCGTAGCCGGCATCCGCATATCGCAAGACACCGATTCCGGTATCGCCAGTGAGAACCGAGTGGAGGCGAGTTGCTGCCTCTGGGGTTCCGTCCGCGATGACGGTGACCCCCGCACTTTGGAAGTAACCCGAGTAGCCGCCGCCGCCGCCGTGAATCGCCACGAGATCGGCACCATTGCCGGCATTAAGCAGCGCGTCGAGCAGTGGCCAATCCGAAACGGCGTCGGAGCCGTCCAGCATGCCTTCAGTTTCGCGCAGTGGTTGCGCGACGCCTCCCGCGTCGAGATGGTCGCGGGTGAATGCGACGGGACCACGGACGGCACCGGATGCAACCGCTTCGTTGACCATGAGGGCCAAGTCAGTTCGCTCGCCGTGACCGAGCCAGGCGATGCGCGACGGGAGACCCTGCGAACGAACATGCGCTCGGGCGAGCGGGATCCACGCGGCGGCGATACTCCCTTCGAATCGCCCGACGACCATTGCGTCGATCACGTCTATGTCACGTTCGTCCCCGGACACCGCGATCCATCGGAACGGTCCGATCCCACGGCAAAAGAGGGGCCGGATGTACGCGTGAACGAATCCCGGTATCTCCATTGCGCGCTCAACACCGGCATCTCGGCCCTGGGCACGGATATTGTTGCCGTATTCGAAAACCACCGCGCCACGGTCCATGAACTCGATCATGGCGCTGAGGTGGTCTCGCACCGACGTCTTGCCAAGAGACACGAGGCGTTCAGGGTCGGTCTGGCGTAACACCTCCGCCTCGCCCGGCGTCAGCCCGCCCGGGATGTAGCCCCGCCGCAGGTCGTGCGTCGAAGTCTGGTCGGTGACGATCGACGGGACGACTCCCCGCTCGAGTAACTCGGGAAAGACTGTCGAGGCGTTGCCGAGCAGGCCGATCGACCGGGGATCACCGGCCGCGCGCGCCTGATCGACCCACTCAAGCGCCTCCGAGAGAGAGTCCGTCCGGTCTTGGAGATAGCCGGTTTGGACCCTCCGCTCGATCTTGGCTGGGTCCACCTCGACACACAGTGAAACCCCGCCGGCCATGAGCACGGCGAGCGGTTGCGCACCCCCCATGCCCCCCAAGCCAGCCGTGAGCACGAGCTCGCCAACGAGCGACCCACCGAAATGAAGCCCCGCGACTTCCGCGAACGTCTGATAGGTGCCCTGAACGATGCCTTGCGATCCGATGTACTGCCAGTCGCCAGCCGTGTACCCGCCCCACATGATGAGACCGCGCTGCTCTAATCGATCAAACTCGGCTTCGTTCGCCCATCGGCCGACGAGATTGCTCGTCGCCATGAGGACCAGCGGCGCACCGGAGTGTCCGGGAAACACTCCCACTGGTTTTCCGGACTGGATTACGAGGGTCTCGTTCGCTTCAAGGTTCAAGAGCGCTTCCATCGTCCGGCGCAGGCTCTGATCGTCCCGAGCAGCTTTCGCGAAACCGCCGTAGATCACGAGGTTGGCTGAATCCTCACCGTTCTCGAGCGTGTTCTCCAAAAGGCGCAGCAACGTCTCCTGTCGCCAGCCGCGGCACCGCAACTCGCTCCCGCGAAGTGCGCGTACGGAGGTCCCGACTCTATTGGTTGGCAACGGTCCGGCCCTCGATAATCGCGGCGACGTGACGCGCCGCTGCTTCCAAGTTGTCGATTGAAATGTGTTCATCGAAGGAGTGGATCTTTTGGAACCCGATCCCGAGCGTCATGCAAGTGAGCCCGTGCTCCACAAAGATGTTCGTGTCGGCCCCACCAAGCGTTTCGGCGAAATAGGGCGTCGCCCCGATGTACTCCGCGGCACGACTCGCCGCACGAACGTGCTCGGACGCCGGGTCGATACTCCACCCTTGATACTTTGGTTCGATCACAACTTCTGCTTGGCCACCGAAAGCGGCCGCAGCTTCCTTGGCCATGGCTGCCACTCGATCAATCTGCTCTCGCACCTTGTCCTCGACGAGGCTGCGTACCTCTCCGACGACCTCCACCTCGTCCGGAATGATTGACGCCATCTCGCCGCCTCGGATTACGCCCATGCCGACCACGGTTTCCGCATCGATGCGTCCAAGTGTTGTGTTCACGATAGCGTTCGCCGCCATCGCGATAGCGTTGATCCCCTCTTCCACTGCGAGACCGAGGTGGGCCTTACGTCCTCGAAAGCGAATGCGAAAGCGATCGCTGAAGGGCCCCTGGAGTATTAGCTGGCCGACGTCGCCGCTGCTGTCGTAGACGTACCCTCTCTTCGCGCGCACGAGTGAATAGTCCATCGCCCGAGCACCCAACATGCCGGGTTGCTCGCTGACGGTGAGGATTATCTGGACCGGACCACATCGAACGCCACTCTCGTGTACCGCACGAAGCCCTTCGAGGTAGGCACCGAGCGCTGCCCGGTCGTCCGCTCCCAAGATGCTGTTACCGTCACTTCTCACCAGACCATCGTCTACCACCGGCCGGAGGTTGCCCGTCGGTAGCACGGTGTCCATGTGACACGAGAGGAAGATCGGCTCGGCGTCCGGATTGGTCCCCTTCCACCACGCAAAAAGGTTGCCGCAATCGCCACCCACTTGTGAGTCCGCGTGGTCGAAGACGACTCGCATGTCGAGTTCCTCGAAGACGGGTAGCAAATGGTCGGCGACTCGTCGTTCGTGGCCGCTCGGGCCGTCAATGGCTACGAGCTCGAGAAAGCGCGCCAGCACCTGCTCGCGTTTGATCCTCTCGAAGGCGGGCATGACTTTCCTCCACCAATCACTGATCGCCGGATGTGAGGGGCGTCGCGAGCGGTGCAACCTCGCGGACGCGCTGACCGCGCGCCAGGAGGTAGTACAAGACCGATCCGACGATGAGGGCGAGGATCCACGAGATGTCGGCACCACCGATCTGCTTCGCCAACGGTCCTTCGTACAGGGTCGTGTCGATGAAGGGGATCTGCACCGCGACTGCGACGAGATAGGCGATCATCGCGCGCCAACCGATGGCTCCATACGTGCCGTCGCGTCGGAGGATTGACTCGACGTTGTAGTGTCCGTGACGAACCACGTAGAAGTCCGTGAGATTAACCGCCGTCCACGGCACGACGAGGTACAGGAGGAAGTTCAAGAAGTTCGTGTAGTTGGTCAAGAAGTTGCCCTGCCCCCACAGTGCGATTACCATGCCGACGATCGTTGCGGTGACGATGAACGTGCTTCGAGCGCTGCGTGAGTTTGGAACCGGCTTGAACGTCTGGATTAACGTTGACGCGCACATGAAGCTGCCGTACACGTTGATCACGTTGGCGGAGATGACACCGAGGACGATGACGATGAAGACAAACCAGGCGATACCCGAGCCTCCAGCCTTTCCGATGTATTCGACCGAGTTCGAATCGAACCTGGACGCACCGAGGAGGGCGCCGAGGCACCCAAGTATCATCATCCAGATCGTTGCGACAGTCGTTCCCCAATAGGAGTTGAGGAAAGTGCTCTTGCTCTTCGTGTTCACCGGAAGGTAGCGGGAGTAGTCAGAGACGGCGACTGAGTAGGTGATCTGCCACGTCGCGACGATGGACACTACGAGGATGAACGAAGCCGCGGTGAAGTGCCCGCCCTTGAGATGACTGAGCGGTTGTGTGGCGAGGATACGGATTGTCAGGTACAAGAACACGACGCCGAACAGCCAACTCATCCAACGTTGGTAACGGTGGAAAAGGTCATAACCATAGAGCGCGATTAGTCCGGCGAAGGCCGAGCTCACGACGATCCCGACACTCGTCGAGATGTTTAACCACGCGGCCAGGGCCTCACCGCCAAGCACAGCGCTACTCGCAAAGAAACCCATGTAGAGGATGATCGCGAGCACGAGGGGCAGGATGGCGCCAATGAACCCGAACTGCGCGCGACTCTGGATCATCTGCGGGATGCCGAGCCGTGGGCCCTGGACGCAGTGCGCGGCCATGAATATGGCGCCGACGAGGTTCCCAAGGAGGATCGCCACGATCGCCCAAGGGAACGAGAGTCCTAGGAAGACGGCCAAAGCTCCGGTGACCACGGTTGTAATCTGCATGTTGGCAGCAAACCAAAGCGTGAACTGACCTCTCGGCGTCCCATGACGTTCCGACTCCGGAATCGGATCGATCCCGTGATGCTCGATCACAAATGACTGGTCTTTCATCAGTGTTCCTCCCTTATTCGCGAATCTCTTCGTTAGGGGCCGCGCGCTGTCCCCGCATCCACGACTCGGCATACGCCGAAAACCTGATCACGCCGAGCACCCCCGCCAGTTCACCAGCGGTGCGCGCAACGAGATTTCCGACTTCGTCGATGCGTTCGCCCGAAAGTCGATAACTCGGACCAGTCACACTTAGAGCGCAAACGGTGACGCCGGCGCTTCCGACGACCGGCGCCGCGATCGCGGTCACGTCGTGTTCGAGAGTCTTCTGCGTGTACGCGAATCCGTCGCCGTTCAGTCGCCCGAGCAGCGCGGCACCGATCGCCGTAGTCGAAAGAGGAACTCGCCGACCGAGCCAGTTGACGTGACGAATGGCGCGATCGCTCTGCGCGTGGTCGACATAGACGGCGTCCTCGTCCACACGAATAGCGAGGTTGGCGCTCTCGCCGCTCGCCACGGCGAGCGTTTGGAGGTGCGGATGGGCTGCCTCGATCGGCGCGACGTCTTCCAGTGCGCGAAACCCGATCTCGATCATCCGGGTACCGAGGTGATAGTTGCCACTGCGATCCCTAGAGACAGCGCCGAACTCCTCGAGTGAGCCGAGAAGTCTCAGGGTCGTGGAAAGCGGCAGACGTGTCTCACGGGCGAGTGTAGAGAGTGACTTCGGGGAGGCCTCAACCAGCGCCCCGATAATGGCGAACACCCTAGTCAGAACGCCAACTGGCAGTTTGTCCGCCGTCGTCTTCGCTACCTGCCGGACCGATGCTTCCACTGAGTGGCAATCCCTTCCATTGTCATGGCGAGAGTGTAGGACGCACGCCTTCGCATGTCAAGTGTTTCCTTCATGTAAGGCCGA
Organism: Acidimicrobiales bacterium; assembly: GCA_035532375.1. GTDB lineage: Bacteria > Actinomycetota > Acidimicrobiia > Acidimicrobiales > RAAP-2 > RAAP-2. Next base: position 918 of record DATKRC010000084.1, on the reverse strand, counting down.
AGGGACCTGACATTGCGGCGTCTCGGCTCGATATACGCATCTCTTCAGCTTCGAGAGGTGCCGCGAACGATGGGCGGGAGCGGGGTCAAGGCCAGGTTGACTGAGAAACGGGCTCCGGTCATGCAGTTGCAAAGAGGATTATTGACGTGAACGAGCACGGCGGTGCCTCCGAGACACCCCGGACGTTGCGAAGGCCCTCGATATTCCTGGGCCTATGACTTCGCTCATTGAATACTTGGTGGCGGGGGATCTGTGGTGAAAGGCCACCTCGCGGAGAGGTGCTGTCCATCCTCTCTAGTAAGGGTCCGTGCAGACCCCGGGTGCAGACCACAATCACCGTGCCGGTTTGCGACGTTTCTGGACTGAATTTGCCGCGTCATGACGCCAATGTAGCGACACCCTGTGACCGGTTTTCGTCAAGGGCTTCACGCCCGCACGCACGGCAACCGTAGCAATCCGAACTTCAAACTCACCTAGCAGATTACGAGCTGCTGGGTCCGAGTAGGCCTCATTGTAGGCCTCGTATTTCTCGAACACCATGAGACCGGACCGACAAGAGACAACACGATTCCTTGAAAACAAACGAACTACGCGAGCAGACACACAACAACACTTCGCAAGTTCCTCTTAATCAAATGCCGTTTCAGGACCGGAACATCCCTCATTACATCCCTCATTTTTCCAAAACACGGTAAGACGTTATAGACGTTTGCACCACCAGCTTCCGTGAAAACAAAGGGCTTTGCTGTGCATTACGAAACTTCAAAACACGCCACCTAGACCTCTTAATCAACAGGTTCCGGGTTCAAGTCCCGGCCGGCGCACGAGGTTGAAATTTTTAATTAATCATTTGGTTGGCGACTGGCGGCAATCTCCTTCTGACGTTCGTCACGACGAGCAAGAAGGTGCTGAAGAGCA
>DATKRC010000083.1:0-5134 GCA_035532375.1 Acidimicrobiales bacterium | reverse complement strand
GCCGCCGTGCTTCGCTTCGTAGAGCGCGACGTCGGCGTTCTGAATGAGATCGCTGGAGTTCGCACTCGTCTCGTCCCAGATGGCGACGCCGATGCTCGCGTGCTGGCCGAAGCGCACCTCGTCAAAGGAGAACGGCTGGATAAGGACGTCGAGGAGTCGCACGGCGACGTCTTCCGCCTGCGCCGCGGACTCGAGGCCCTCTGCCAAGTAGAGAAACTCGTCGCCCCCGAATCGACCCAGCGTGTCCGACGCTCGAGTAACGGCTTCGAAGCGGCGCGCGATCTGCACGAGCAGTTCGTCGCCGACCAAATGTCCGTGCGAATCGTTGACCGCGCTGAAGTCGTCGAGGTCCAACAACAAGACTGCGCCGAAACCGCCCTGGCGTTCAATCCGTGCGTGAGCCTGGACGAGGCGGTCTTCGAAGAGGACTCGGTTGGCGAGACCTGTCAGCGGGTCGTGGAGCGCCTGGTGCGTCAGCTGTTCGGCGAGCGCCCGCTCCTCCGTTATCTCGCGCTCGGAGGACACGAAGTAGATCGTCTTGCCGGTGGCGTCACGCGCCGGGGAACGAGATACCTCCGAGACGATGATTCGTCCGTCCTTTCGAATGTAGCGTTTGACGTAGCGCAGTTGATCAGCCTCATCCGCGTTGAGGCGCGCGATGGTCTCTTCGGTGATCCCGACATCCGAGGGGTACGTGAAGTGGACCGAGTCGCGACCAAGGAGCTCTTCCTTCGAGTACCCCACCATTCGACAGAACGCGTCGTTCACCGCGAGAGCCAGGTCATCGAGGTCACTGAAGACCATGGGGGCAGAATTGCTTTCGAACGCGAGACGAAAACGCTGCTCGGACTCTCGTTGAAGGGCCGCGTTTTCGGCGAGACGGAATGCGTCGCGCAGACGACCGATCCCATAGCCTAGGGAGTCGGCTAACTCTACGAGCAGCGAGATCTCCTCATTTCCGAAGACCCCCTCTTCGCCAGAGAAAATGGTGAGGGCTCCGACGATTTCGCCACCTATCTTGAGTGGAAACGCGCACGCACTCCGAAAACCGAACTCTTCGGCTCGAATCTTGCCGGCGGTTGGCCACGTCGACTGTTGGATATCCGGGAGTACCTGGACTATGCCGGTCTGAATCGCCTTTCCCGTGGGGCCGAGCGCTCCGACACTGTCGTCCCACGTCACTACGAGTTCGTCGAGGTAGTCGCTTCGACCACCTACGCCAGCGGGATGGACGATCTTGTCGTTTTCGGCGATGAGACCTACCCACGCAAGGAGGAACTCCCCACTGGTGACGATTGTCTGACACGTCTCTTGTATGAGCGAAGCCTCATCGGTGGCGCTGACCAAGACCTGGTTTCCATTCGACAAGGTCCGCAGCGCTCGAGAGAGATGTGTGCGCTCGGTGATGTCGCGAGCGTTGACGATGACGCCCTTGATCGCTGGATCGTTCAAACAGTTCGCGAGGACGCACTCCAAGAACCGCCACTCACCGTTCGCCCTCATGAATCGAACGACGATCGGTTCGCCGTCGCCAGTGCCGTGCACAGTGTCATTGAACGTTTTGAAAGCGAGTTCGTAGTCGTCAGGGTGGATATGCGCGAAGCCGTCACCCCCAAGGCGTTGCTCGGGATCGTAGCCACTCGCGATGGCGTTGGCCGGATTGGCGTAGATCACGCGAGCTTGTTCGTCAATGACGACGATGAGGTCGTTGGAGTTGGCCAGGAGCTCGCGGAACCACTGTTCGGATTCGGCGAGCGTGTGCTCAGCGACCTGGAGCGCGTCGTTGACGACGGTGAGCTCCTGAAGGGCAACTTCGGTCCGGCGGATTGACCGAAGGTGGACGAGACCGAATTCGATCTCCTTCACGATTTGGCCGAACCCGGCCACGGTCGTCTCGTCGAAGGCGAAGGTCGCCTCGTCGACCACAACGATGACGTTGTCGCTTTCCGAGGAATCCAGCGGCAGGACGATTGATGATCCCAGATCGAACTCTTTCGCGCGAGCACGCTCGGACTCGTCCCACTCGTGACTCGCTAGGTCATCGACGATCTGGACCGCGTCAGTATGTCGCCACGTGGGTGACGCGTCAGACGGGTTGGTGCTCGACTCCCACCATGGGGTGAGCGGACCCTCTAGGTATTCAGTGGCGCCCGCGGCGTAGGTGATCTCGAGTGGGCGCACAGCGTCGAAAGACGCCGGTCCGATCCAAGCGAGTTTGTATCCACCAAGTCCGACGAGCATTTCGCAGAGTCGCGTTAGACACTCACTCTCGTCCTTGGACGTGATGACGATTCGATTCGCCTCGGCGACCAGTTTCAGGATTCGTCGACTCTTTATTCGCGGCGTGACGTCATAGAAGGTGGAGATCACGCCGAAGTCGCCGTCTTCCAAGGGGACTCGGGCGGTGCTCGTTATGACCCAATGACGCTTTCGACGTTCGTACGCAACACCCATGACGACGTCGAAGCAGGGCTCACCTGTTCTCAACGTCACCTGTGACGGCTGCTCGTCGTAAGGAAAGTCGGAACCATCTTCGCGCCACGTGTCAAACGAAGAGTCATTCGTTGGCCGAGCGTGAAACTCCTCTCGAGGAATACCAATTATCGACGCGGCTTGCTCATTGAAATCAGTGACTTCGCCTCGTGAGTTTCGCAACACGATGCCGATTGGAACCGATCTTAGGACGGGGTCGCTCTTTAACAATGACAAGAGGGGATCTTGTGGGTCACCCCCGTCGTGCGAGTTCTTGGTCAATTGACGTCGCTAATTCGCGCAATAAGTTGAAGAGTAACACTTCTGGAAATCCGAAACTGGATTCGATGAATGTTCGCACGGCAATTTTTCGACAACGTGTCGAGATTGTTCTCGCACGCCGCAGCGTTCACGACGTGCGTGGTATCACGATCGTCGGAGTCGTGGGCTCGTGTTCCATCGCTGTGTAATCCCGGCAGCGCCGATAGAGGTCCTCGAAGACACCCTCGTTCGAAGATGTCGATGAAACTGACCTTGACCGGGGCCAGGTTCGTTCGTTTCGTAGGTGAAGCTTTGTCTCCCTCGGTGCCTCCGCGGCCAAATTGGCGAGTGTCACAAGAGACTGAAAGAGTGGAAGGGTGCCGAAGAGATATTTGCAGGTGCCCGAGCTCATTCTTGGCTTTGACACCGAGACCACGGGACTCAGCGTGTTGAGCGAACGCGCCATCTCGTATGGATTCTGTGCGTATCGATTCGGAGTCCCCCAATGGTCCGAGCACTATTTCGTCATTCCCGATCGTCCCATTAGCCCAGGCGCTCAACGAGTGCATGGGCTCACTATCGAAGACCTTGAGAGCAAACGCGGCATCGAACCGGTGTACAACGTGGAAGGAGGGTTGACGCGCGCGATCAAGATCCTCCACGACTTCTATCAACGAGGAGCGTACGTTGTTGGCTCAAACGTGGGGCGATTCGACCTTGAGATGCTCCGACGAAGCTCGATGTCGATTTTGAGCAGTGCGCTTGACGATGCCTACTTTGATATCTCGCTCCTGCGAATTATCGACGTTGTGGAACACGACCTCGCGATAGAGCCGAGCCGAGAAGTTCGACCGCGAAGGGGCCTACCGTATCTGTGCGAACACTACGGTGTGACACCGGGTGGTCACGACGCGCTCGGTGACGCGCGAGCTTCAGTTGAAGTCTTCATGGAACAGGTGATGTTTAATAATGCCGGTCAAACGTCACTCTCATTGCCAACGGAGGGTGACGAGTTTTTCGTGTCGATCTAGATCAATACGAATGTCACGATGGGTTTTTCGCTCCGTAGGCCAGTGGTAGGATGGTTCCCCACGGGGCCGTTGGCGCAGTCTGGTAGCGCACTTGCATGACACGCAAGGGGTCACAGGTTCAAGTCCTGTACGGCCCACCATTGTACGGCCCACCATTGTACGGCCCACCATTTAAACCCAGTAATTGCAAGGGTTTTCGTTTTTTCACTTCACCGTTTTGGTGCCCGCGACCGTTGTGTAAGCAACCATGTAAGCAACGGGCGGAAAATTGTGCCAAGGAAACGCGGAAACGGCGAAGGATCGATCTACCAGCGCCAGCGACGGCCGTTGGATCGGCTCGATCGTGGTGGGCTTGAACGAACGCGGCCGGCCCCAACGCCGTACCGTCAGTGCCGCAACACGTCGAGAGGCGGTGGCGAAGCTCACCAAACTCCAACGCGACGTCGGTGACGGACTCGAGGCGAAAGATCACGGCGTCACCCTCGAGCAACTCATTGCCAAGTGGTACGAGAACGTCTTGTGTCACCAGGTCCAAGACGCGGCGGCGCTCAATTACCTGAGCATCGCTAAAAACCACGTGCTGCCCACCTTGGGGAAGAAACGTCTCCGGGACCTTACGCCGGTGCACGTCGATCACCTGCTCGCGACGAAACTTAAATCGGGATTGGCGCCCTCCACCGTGCGTCGCGTTCGCTCGGTGCTGGCACAAGCCCTCGATCAAGCCACCCGTTGGGGCTACGTAACGAGAAACGTAGCGACGTTGTCGCGTTCACCGAAGGTCCCTCGCCGTGAGGGGAGAACCCTGTCACCCGAACAGGCTCGCGCGTTCTTAAAGGCTCTTGAGGGGCGCCGGAACGAGGCGCTCTACGCCGTCATGCTCGCGACGGGACTGCGACGCGGCGAGGCGCTCGGACTGCGCTGGGACGACCTTGACGAGGTTTCCGCCGTACTTCGAGTGCGGCGACAGTTGCGACGCGACCGCGTGGGACTCGCGGTGGCGGATACCAAGACCTCAACGAGTCGACGGGCCGTGAATCTGAAGCAACCACTTTTGACGCTGTTGCGTCGACACCGCGAGCGACAAGACGAGGAGCGTGAGTTACTCAATGGAATCTGGGAGGAGACGGGACTGATCTTCACGTCAATCGTGGGCACGCCACTGGACCCACGCGATCTCTTGCGCGAGTTCAAGGGCATTTGTCGGAAAGCTGGATTGGGTGACTGGCACGTGCACGATTATGCCGACCTTCGCGTTATGCCGACGCCAATCCATAACTCCTCATCCGTCATGGTGAACGACCTGAAATGGTCGGCATAATCAAAGGGCCTCGAGGAAGGCGATGAGGGAGTCGGGTGCTCGATAGCGGCCG
>DATKRC010000082.1:0-6671 GCA_035532375.1 Acidimicrobiales bacterium | reverse complement strand
CGTCAAGGCGAGTGAAACATCAGTCGCCGATGCGGGCGCCGCGCCGAGATCAATCGTCGCGGTTCCGGTTCGCGTTACGGTAACGACATTGCCAACGGGAGAGTTCACCGGCGCGCCGGGGGCAGAAAACACTCCCGACGCCAGGGCTACTCCGCCCGCCGCGAGCGACAGACCGAGGAACGTTCCCGCTCCCATACGCCACCGCCAGCGACGCCGCACGCGAGGAGTCTCCTTGACCGTTATCACGAGTGCCTCGCGCAGGGCCGCGGTGAAGACCGGATCCATCTCCAGAGTGCTCATCGACTCGTCTCCTCTGTAGTAATTACGGTCTCGCCGTTCTCCAACGTTGCTAAAACCTCGGCCATACGGGTTCGAGCACGTGAAAGACGCGTGCGCGCGGCGCCGTCGGTGATGCCGAAGGCAGCAGCGGCTTGGGCCGGCGAATAGTGCTCGAACGTCGTGAGCGTGATGAGGGCGGCGTCCGAGGGCGACAGGCCGATCAGTGCTTCACGTACCTGCGCGACGACTCGAAGTTCTTCAATCTGTTCCAGCGCGACATCCTCGGCGCTTCTCGCGACATCGGCACGCGGAAGCGAAGCGATGAGTGACCGATAACGACGAAGACCGCGCGTCAGGTTTCGCGCCAGATTGGTCGTCGTGACGAGTAGCCAAGGCAACACGGAACCGTCGACGACCCGAACGGCCTTCTTTCGTCGCCAAAGTTCAAGGAACGCACCGGCCGTGACATCTTCCGCGTCGTGCACGTTCGCGGTCATGCGAAGAGCGTGGCGAAACACACGGTCTCGATGTTTGTCGAAGATGGCGACGAAGGCATCACCGTCGTTGCTCAGAACGGCCGCCCAAGCGGTCGCCTCGTCCCCATTGGATTTCACTCTTAGTACTGTCCGCACCCAAGCCAGCGTTACACGGAACCCGGAAGTCGGGCACTGCGAATCGCTACCTGCCGCTCAACTGCACCAATTTTTAATGGTGTTCAGGTGCGAAATGAAGCAATAGTGGAGGGGGAAAGGTCTGGCTTTGTCAAGTTCGAGGAGATCCACAGAAGGTACTGAGTTGGTTCGCCTTGTTGGTGTTGGTGCATCTCTCAGTGTTGGCGCCAGCTTTCCTTGGACCGTCCATTGGGGCCCCGGAGGCGATGTTCGCGCTCCTCTTCTTGGCGCTTGTTGCCGAGGGAGTATGGGTGTGGCGGAAGGTCACTCTTCGCTGGCAAATCGCGAACGACTCCCAAGCGGCCTGAACTTCTGAGTTGGACCAATGACGACGTGGTTGCGACATGGGTACAGGATTCAACCACGCGTGTTTCCTTGCAACATCCAGGTGTTATCGATTATCCGAAAATGTGTGTCGACAGTGTGGTTCGGGGCCTATAGGTGAAGCAAAGTTATTTCATTCGAGATTCGTCCGCGGAGGCCACACCGCGGCACGTCATTCGCCGCGTTTTGCGGCTGCGCTGGCGAGTCATCGCTGCTTTGGGTTTCGCGCTGGTCGTCGTGGTGGGGTTGATCGGCGCCCTTCACTACCAACCAATCAGCACCGACGCAATGGGGTCTAGCACGAACGTTGTGTCGACGCCTGACGGTTCGCAGGTGGCGCAAAAACCTGATTTTGGTGTCGAACGAACATGGATCATGCCACTGGGGAAGGCTGTGCTTGAAGTCGTCGCGACGATTTCGAATCGCGGACCAATGGGTGTGGAGATATCCAATGTTGGCGCGCCCGTGTCGGTTTATTTTGCGCCCCTCGGCCACACGTCGCGGTTAGAGGTTCGTATCGGGAAGTCAAGTTCTTGGAAGCGCGATGGAGCCTTCAAACCATTCGTGCTCGGATCTCACAGTTCTGAGAGGGTTGTGGTTCGAGAGACCTTCTCATGCGACAGTGCACCTGACAACACATGGGTTATTTCAACGTTGCCGATTTCGATGAACTTTCTTGGAATAACACATCAAGTTGCCGTTTCGATCGAACCGTTCGGGCTGGAGCGACCAAGCTCCTGCTAATCGAGACGCTCCAATTCGTCATTTACTGTGTCGACCCGCTCGAACCTTTGACCAGTGGTGTCACAATCAAGTTGCTGCGGTAAATCCCCATGAATTGAGTGTTGCCCATTCCAGGCTCATACATCGAACTTGCATCAAGCGCACTTGGCGAACCCGGAAACGAAATCTGGACCGCCTTCATCGCCGGATAGGTAGGCCCGTTGCCATCGGCCCACTGGATCGTGAAGGACACGAGACGTGGACGCGACGATATTGAGAGTCGTGGAAGTGGTGAGTTCGTCTTGGCGGCGCCGCCGAGGTACGCGTTACGCACGTCGCTGGCCGTCGCTGTCGAGTGGCTAGAGAGCGTGGCATTCACTTTTGGATAGCCACTGATTGAACACGCCACCGAAGAAGAGACCGAGGCGCGCACGACGACGCCTGCATGTCCCAGCCCGCCGGGTATCGCAGTCACGCCCAGAAGTTTCGCTTGAACGTTTTGACATATCGGAGTCGCCGACGTTGATGCGTCGTTGGAGTTAGAGGACGTCGTCACTGAAGTGAGACGAGTGACGCCAACCGCGATGAGGCCCGCCACGGCGAGAAGCGTGAAGGCAAGTAGGCCGCGACGTTGACGTCGACGTCGTGCGAGCACCCGGGCCTCTTTAATAAGAGCCTCCTCATCGAGGTGAGCGTTGGCGCTCGGAGGTAGTTGCTCGATTGTTGTCGGCGACTTCACTATTCGGCTCCTAGATGGTATTAGTAGGAATGGTATCATTTTCGTTATGAAGGTCAATCGCAACGAAGTCACCGCGCTCCACGTTCAGGTGGCAGCCGAAATACGCCGGTCCATCACCGAGGGAGAGATCCTTCAGGGTGAACGATTACCTCCGGTGGTCGATCTCGCGACAGTTCTTGGTGTGAACAAGAACACCGTTATTCGTGCCATGCACCAACTGCGCGATGAGGGACTGCTTGACTTCACGCGCGGTCGAGGCATCCGAGTGGTTGGGACTCCACAAAAAAGTGCACTGCTCGCGAAGATCAGCGAGCTCCTTGATTACGCCCGTAACGAGGGGTATCGCGTTGACGACGTGGTTTCCATGATGAGGTCCGTTTAGAACATTTCGAGGTCAAAGCGATCCGTGACGTTACTGTCCGTGACGCTGCCCCGTCTCTCATTGTCAATTAGATCTTCAAGATGCCGCAAGTGGGCTATCTAACGCGTGTGGGAAAACGCGAGCGCTGCATTAACTATCGCGAGCGAATTCGTCCAGGGAAACGTGGTCGCCGGTGGTGACGGGGAAGATAACGGGTGGTGAATCGCGATGGGTTTCGCGTCTACCAATGTCGTTCCAAAACTTCGAATCTTCATCCCGTTGCTCAGTCGGCGCGACAGTTGGGTTGCAGCGCTACGGTAATCGAGATGGACTACATCGAACCGCCATCGGATCCTGATGAGTGGACCGATGAGCAGTGGCTCGGGTGGCTGAAGGCGACAGACGATGTTCTTTCCGACGAACCTGAGGAGTCCATTTCAAAGATCGTGAGGCAAATAGTCCAGTCAACGCCGGGTCAAGTCATTGGTCAGGCGATGCTCGGCATGGCGCAGGCAATCTACGGTCACCAGGACGAAGACGTCGTCATCGTGGTCGAGGGTAACGGGGAGGCCACCGACGACGAGCCGTTCGCCGTTCGACTCGATCCCGACCATCCCGAACGTTCATCGGTGGTCTTCAAGCCAGGCTCGAATCCCCCGACCTGAGAACAGAGAGTCCGAAAGTCGACGTGATGGCCTTCGGGATGTATTGGTTCTGGCACGTTGCACTTGATGTGAAAACTCAGCGACTCGTTTTCTCGCCATTCCCTTGCGACTCAGTCACTTAAATCTGTCCTCCGAAACTCCATCCTGCTCAACGCCCATTAGGAGCATCAATGATCGCACCGGACCGATTTTTGGAGTTCAATATTTGGATTCCTTCGTACACAAAGCCCGGGATGATTCATCTAATGCTTGGTGGCATTCCACGTGGTGCATCGCGCCGGGTTTCGCGTTGACCAATGTTGCTCAAAATTTTCGAATCTTCATGCCGTTGCCCAGTCGGCGCGACCGTTGGGACGCATGAGTCCGTGAAGTTTGACTACTTTGGTGCGCCTGTGAGACTCCGGGACTTGAACCCGGAACCTGTTGATTAAGTGCGAGCTCCCTATCATTCTGCAGCGTCGTTCTGGTTGCCTTGGTCTTGAAATTCAAGGCAATCGTGTTGTTTTGAGTCGGTTTGGCCTTTCTGAGTTGCGCTGGTGTGTCGGATTTTCTGTGGGATTTTCTTGCCGCAAATCTTGGAGGGAAATAGGGTGGAGGCGTGCGGATTCGCTTCAAATCCCCGAGAATCGTCATTGCCGTGTTGTCAGCAGAGAAGGGGGCACAGTCACCAACCCGTCTTATGATCGCGTCATGGACCAAGGTTCGGTGGACGGCGTAGTCCGAGAATACGACGATCGTGAAGGTGTCGGTGTCATTGACTCGCTAGACACGCCTGGAGGCTGTTGGTTGCATTATTCGATGATTGACGTCCCCGGTCGGAAGTTCCTGTTTGCTGGTCAGCTGGTTCGTTTCACTTTTGAAAGCGAAGTGGAGCAGGACGGCTTTGTGTTCCGGGCCCTGCAAGTGCGGCCGTCAATCTGAAGTACCACCGCCTTGCGCGAGAAGTCGCGAGTGCGAGGTTGGATACGTGTCACGTCGGGCCCTGAAGGCCCCCGTCTACCTCGTTGCCATTAGTTGATCCTTCCCCCCGGGGGGGGATTCCCCGGATTCTAGGTAGCAACCAATTCGTCAGCGAAGTGTCACGATAGATCGTTGGAGGCTTCTTGATTATCTGCCGCTGCGATCAAGCACGTGACAATCTCGGGAAAGATCTGCCGCAGTTTCCGCCGTACGAGTTTGCCCATGAACGTTTTGTCCCACGTTGCCACCCAGCGAATCGACGTGCCGCCAGAAGAGGTCGGAGTCAGAGTGATCTCCGCCCGATAATTCTTCACGGGAAGGCCGCTCACCACCTTGTACACAACACGACGAGGCTCCTCTACCTCCACAATTTCCTCGACGCTAGTAGTGCGCCGTCCGTAGCGGAACCACTGAATCGAACTCTGTCGTGATGGTCCCGCGGCCGGGGGTCGGTATCCTCCGTCGTCCCATGGACCCCAATGGCAGTAGGTGTTCGCATCGGCCACGAGTGGCCACACAATCTCTGGACCTGCTCTGGTGACACCTTCCGCCTGCACCTCTAGTTGGCTCATTGAATAAACCTCCTTTAGCACCATTGGCACCTGTACCAAATGGTACAATTTAACGTGGTTACTTCGCAAGCCAAGGATCGTCTGCTTTTGGCCGTTGTGGAGCAAGCCAAGAGCGAGGGGATTTTGGACCTGAGTCTGCGTGAGATCGCGGCCGCAATCGGCACGAGTCATCGGATGCTCATCTACCACTTCGGTTCGCGGGACGGCCTACTTGTGGCCATTGTTCGAGAGGTCGAGCGACGGGAACGTCAAACGCTCGGTGACACTACCCCGTCGGTCGCAGACGCACGCCAACAATGGAATCGACTTGCGGATCCATCGTTGCGGGCTCAGGAGCGATTGTTTTTCGAAATTTATTCTCATGCACTCCTAGGGCGTCCAGGCACTGATGGCTTCTTGGAAGAAGCGCTCGATGGCTGGATCACCCCGGTCACCAACCAGTTGGTCGCCGTAGGAGTCGAGGAGAAAGATGCTCGGGCTATTGCCCGCCTCGGTCTGGCGGTGACCCGGGGCCTGCTTTTGGATCTGTTGGCATCCGGTGACGTCGATGGAACCACTTACGCCTTCCATGTGTTCACTGGCCTCCTCGAGCAGTCGTCGCGATCAAGAATGAGCCAATGACAATTCGACTCCGTCTTGTTGGAAAGCTATGAAAGTCGAGACTCAACTCTGAAGTTGATGATCCTTCTTGGCGTTGTGCTGGAATTTGCAATATTGATTAGCCGATTTGCGCACGGGCAAGGTCACAGGCGAGATTAAGTGCCCCACTGGCACCACGACTTCGGCCCCAGAAGATCTCGATGAAAACGACTTTCACAATCACCTCCGTCGTCGTGCGTTATGAGAGTCGCGGCGGGTTTCGCGTTTACCAATGCTGTTCCAAAGCTTCAATTCTTCATGCCGATGCCCAGTCGGCAGGACCGTTGGAATACATGAGACCGTAGAGTTTGACTACTTTGGTGCGCCGGCCGGGACTTGAACCCGGAACCTGTTGATTAAGAGAAACTTTCCATCGGTTGTTATGTGTCGGTCTGGTCGCGCATGTCGTTTGTTTTCAAGGAAATGCGTTGTCTCATGTCGGTTTCGTCTTGTGGTGTTGCAGAAATATGAGGCCTAAAATGAGGCCTGTTTCACCGTCGTCAGATGAAGCTCGGGGGATTGGAAAAGGTGAGGCGGCCGCTGCGAGACTTGCCATTTCTCGTTGATGCTTGGATTCCTGGAAACACCCTAGCCATGGTCTGGAGTTGCCACGGTTCTTTGGACACGAACTGATTAGTGATTATGCCACCTTGGCGGTCGCGTAGTACTCGGCTGGTGTCAAGTGCCCGAGAATCGCCTGGTGCCGTTCGCGGTTGTAGAAGACCTCGACGTATTCGA
>DATKRC010000081.1:0-74042 GCA_035532375.1 Acidimicrobiales bacterium | reverse complement strand
TTTGGGTGTTGCGTAGTCACTGCGGTTCCGCTGGACCCCTTCGCCATGTAGTCGGCTTTCCCGACCTCGGACTACTACGGGTCCTCCGTCCCACTTTGAAGGCTTCGACCGGCAACGGGTCTTCCCACCGACCAACGGGATGTTGGTCGGAGAGGGGGCCTTCGAAGTAGTTCCCGCGTTCACTCTTGAACCGCTCGACGGGGTCGGTGCCCAACTATGCCCCTGCTGCTTCGCCACGACTACGCCGCAGGCATTCATCGTGGCCTCTCGGCGAGCGACATCTACCCGCCGAAGAGTTCTCGGTGCGCAAGCACCGATGCGCGCAGCAACCCAGCCCACATCCGTCAGGTTCGAGCTGGTGGTTCTCTCTTGAGGGGCTTTCAAATGCTGGTTCACTTTCGTTACACCTTTCCGTCTTGCTCGCCGGACCCAGACCATCTAACGGTGCTGGTCCGTCCCGGCTTTGTCGAGACTGCTTGCCATCCTTCCCTTCGTTCCAAGGGTCAGACTGTCTCCAACTTCACCAACCTGCTGCGACAAGTTGGTGGAGGGGGTCTTGCACCCCCTCTCGGTTCAAGAGCGCCTCGTGGCGCTCTATGTCGGTGACCCAAAGTTCGTCGAGGAACGAACGCTCGAACTTGCGCTGGACCAGATCGTCGGACGTCGGGGTGCCTTTGATGCGCTTGACCTTGCGAGGCCCGGGAATTCCGACGATCTGGTTGTTGTGCATCAGGATTCTCACGAGTGCCAGGCTGACGTGGATGCCACGGCCCTTGGTCAGCTCGGCGTGCACGCGACGCGACCCGTAGGTGCCACGGCTATCGGCGTGGGCTTCTCGGATGAGTCCGGTAAGCCACTCGCGACGGATCATCGTGGGCGACATCGGCCGGGTCTTGGCCAGGTAGTAGCCGGCGCTCGAGACGCCCAGCACCTCGCAGCACTTCTTCACTCTGAACCCGGCGCCGACGAGGGTATCGATCACCGGGTAGGCCCTTTTGGGCGCAGTACATCCTTGCCGAGGAGTTCATGCGCGCGCCGAAGAATCTCCACTTCAGTCTCGAGCTCGCGAATGCGCCGGCGCGCCCTGACGAGCTCCTTCGACTCCGTGGTCGACACACCGGGAATCTCACCTCGGTCGATGCGGTCCTGCTTGACCCAGTTGTAGATGGTGGTGGTCGTGACGTCGAGATCGTGAGCAGTCTTGGTGACCGACCAACCCGATCTCACGAGTGCGACTGCTCGCCGTCGAAACTCTGAGGGATAGGACGTTGGCATGATTTGAGCCTTTCACTTAGGCCCAATTTCAACAAACAGAAAGGTAACAAAACCCAGCGCAGGTCAGAGCCTCCACAATTCCCAGACCGAATCACTTCTGACCGGTAGGCCGAGCACGCGGAGAGGAACGTTGGCTCCCGAGGAGTTCGCTACGTGCCGTCGGTTCCATCGTCGACGGAGCCATCCTGACAATCAGCACTTCCGATGCCACGCCAACTCGTCAGTCTTTCGGTTACGTCCAGACTCCGCGAGCCTTCATTCGAGAACGTTAGGTCTCCGCCGAGCGAGAATATGGCTGCCGAGTTGGAAGTGACCGCTGTTAGCGAGGCTCATCGATAGTGGGGGATATGGTGTCCCATGGCCGTCAAACGCAAGTCAGGGAGTCTGAATCTAGCTCCGGCATCTGTGGACGACTACAGAGACTTGGCGCGTCGCAGACTGCCGCGAATCATCTTTGACAATCTCGATGGTGGTTCGTTCAATGAAGTGACCTTGAGAGCGAATCGAAAAGACTTGGAAGAGATCAGATTTCGTCAGCGAGTGCTACGGGACGTATCTCAGCGCACACTCGCAACCACTGTCTTGGGGCAGGAGGTCGCAATGCCGCTGATCTTGGCTCCTCTGGGAAACGCTGGGTTCTTCGCTCGACGGGCAGAGGTCCAGGCCGCTCGATCGGCCGAGCGAGCAGGAATCCCATTCTGCGAAGCAACACTTTCCATATGCAGCGTTGAGGAGGTCGCGGCGGCGGTGCGTCAGCCACCTTGGTTCCAGCTCTACATGATGAAGGATCGCGACTACGTCCAAGACCTGATGTCGCGAGCAGAGGGAACTGGTTGCACGACTTTGGTCTTCACAGTGGACATGCCACTCGGTGGATTGAGATACCGAGATATCCGCAACGGTATCAATGGAAGGCTCAGCGTCGCCAAGCGATTGCGCCGTGATTTCGACCTCATTAGTCACGTCAACTGGGTGCGCGATGTCGTGTATCGTGGCCGACCACTCACATTCGGGAACTTGGAGAAGGCATTGCCCGACGCTCGAAAGCCGCAGGATTTCTATGGCTGGATCGCGAATCAGTTCGATTCGAGCTTCACGTGGGCGGACCTTTCCTGGTTGCGGGAGAATTGGAAGGGGAAGATCGTGCTCAAGGGGATCCTCGATGCCGATGACGCCCGTGAGGCGGTGGATCGAGGAGTCCTCGCCATTGTCGTATCGAATCATGGTGGACGTCAATTGGACGATGTTCCTTCGTCGATTGGTGCGCTTCCCGCAATTGTCGATGCGGTTGGAAGTCAGTGCGAAGTGCTGATGGACGGCGGAGTTCGCAGTGGCCTGGACGTGGTCAAGGCGCTGGCTCTAGGGGCCAGGGCGTGTCTGATTGGGCGACCGTGGGCCTACGCCGCGGCCGCACACGGGGAAGCCGGGATTGACAGGATCATCAGCATCATTCGAGAGGAAATGTTGGTCACCCTTGGTCTGATCGGTGTCACCGAAGTCCGAGAACTTGACCGGTCAGTTCTAATGTGAGCCGGTTCCCTTGTCTGTGGTCAGGTTGTTCGACGTCGTAGCTGGCGGCGCTCAAGTTGGTTTTGGCTGCGAATAGGACTCGGGAACGCATTCGACTGCAGCCTTCGTTGACACGCTATCTGGTGAACTTGCCGATGCCCCGCTCGAATGTCAAAGAGAAAAGGCATCAGCCGCTGATTGGTCCCTCCGTCGGGTCGTCCCGCGTCCTCAGCGCCACGATGGTGCTCGATCGCTACGCAACCGATAACAGATCAGCGACTGCAAGTTGGAATGCCGCGAGGGGCCGCGAGAGCATCGGAAGCGAGTCTCAGGATTGCTCCGGGCGGTTATCAACGACGGGCGTTGGACAGCGCACCCATGGTGGCCAACGCCTCAGAAAGGATGTAGCGGGGACCGAGCCACCTCCAATAAGGGACTGACTCTTTTGCGAACTCCTTAGTGACAGGACCGATTCGGCCCTGCTCGACCAACTCGGCGAGCGACGTCGGAAAGACCTTGGTCCGGATGAAGCTGATCGTTGATTTCGCCTCCACGGCTGGCAAGATGCCGAGCGTGACCAAGTAGCCTGCCGTCAGGTCCACTCCACACGCCAGAAAGGTGGCGACGCCTCCGAAGACTCGAGCGTTAAGGTCGATGGCCCATAACCCTCCTTCAGCATCGCGCATGAAATTGACGTTCACCAGTCCTGGCACTCCAACGGCCTCCACGGCCTTGCGGCCGGCTTCATAGAGGGTTGGATCCTCGTAGACCTCAATCTCACTCGATGGTCCGAGCGGGCGAACCCAATCATGGGTCTTGTAGCACAGCCCCTGGAGCAGACCGTCAGAACCAAGCACCGCGCCGAAGTTGACCTTGTCGCCTTCGATGTACTTCTCGAGGTAGGTGCTCTCCAGGCCCCGATATGGCGCCGCCACGACGTCGAGCTCCTCACTGGACTCCACGATCTTGACGTGGATGCCGCCGTAACCGGTGCGGTCCTTGATCACGACTGGGAATCCATAGCGCGCGGCGAACTCGCGCGCGTCCATCTCTGAGAAGAGAGCACGCGGCGGCGTGGCGACACCTGCGGCGGCGATCATGACACCGGCGTACTCCTTGTCCATCACTTCGATGCGGCGTTGCACCATTCGCGACACCGGGGAGTTGAGCGCCGGGAGACCGGCGCTGACCAGTTCCTTCAAAGTCTCAGCGAACTGGACGTCGATCACGTTCTCTTTCTTGAATTCAGCGCGAAGGGCGTCCTCGACGCGCTCTTCTGGCAGTGCGGCGCATCGGTCAAAGACGAGCCTCGAGGCCATCAACGACTGGGCGTCACGCATCGTCGTGATGCGGACCACTCGCGTACCAAGTCGACGCAGGCGGGTCGCAAACTGATAGAACGTGGCCATTCGTCCGTCATCGACGAACACGACTGTCGCGGGTCGTGCATCCCTCGAAGCACCTTCCATCGCTTGCAGAATCCCGACCTTTCGTGTAGACGTTGCACGACGACTATCCGTTGATCGCCTTTACATTAGTCATTGACGGCCCCAATCGCTCGCAACTTGCCCCGTCGCTTGGGTTGATGCAACGGACACCTCGCCCAGGGTGTCCCCGGACATCCGTCGGCCCTTGCACGCTTGCCCCGCCTTCGATCTCCGGGCCCGTACGGGGTCAGTCACGATACCCCGAGGGCTAACGGTGACGACCCAATATGTACTCTGAATCGGGACGGAGGGAGTGCACTCACCGAATTGGCTGAGAGAATCTGGTTCAGCTCACCTGACCGGCCAGTCGGCGATCCTGATTCTTGGGCACGCATCTCGAATGGTCCGTGGGGGCTAACGCGAAGCCGTCCTGTTACGAAGGTGGTCGGGGCACGTCGACTTGCGAATGGGACGATCTCGATCTGATCAACTTGCGATGGGCTGCGCCGCCGTTCGGTGTCGAGTTGGGCGTTGGGGTTGTCCAGTAGTAACAATGGTGCGACAATGGCACATGACCTCTTCGCACCGTGACGATTTGACGTCAGCGGCACAGAGCAGGACGTCATCACGGTGTGAAGGATCGTGGATCCGACATCTCTTAAGCGCGATGACGGCCCTTGTCTTGGTCGTGGCAGCATTGACATTGGGAGGGAGCCGGCCGGCTCTTTCCGCCTCCGCACTGCCCGGTTGCCGGTCCACTTCACCGGGATCTGCATTGTTGTCCCTGAACGTGAATGGGTACGCGCGCAAGGTGATCGTCCATGTTCCTGCCGGCTCGAAGAACTTGACTCCGATGGCCCTGGTGCTCAATCTCCACGGGAGCTTCAACAACGCGGCCTACCAACAATCGATCACCAACATGGATGCGACTTCCGATGCCAAGCGTTTCATCGTCGCCTACCCTCAGGCGTACATCGCCGCTGGCACGGGCTTCCAATGGAACGTCCCACCCCTGTACGGAGGGGTTAGCGTGCCACCCAATTCACCAAACGACGTGAAGTTCTTAGTCACCCTTGTCAAGATCCTCGAACGGCACTATTGCATCGACCCGAGACAGGTCTACGCCACCGGCTATTCCGGGGGGGCTCGCGAGGTCAGTCAATTGGGCTGTGACGCCTCCGGGGTGTTCGCGGCGATCGCCCCCGTAGGCGGGTTGCGTCGGCCCACGCCCTGCAAGACTCGCCGGGCAGTGTCGGTCATTGCGTTTCACGGATCAGCGGACCCGATCAATCCCTTCGATGGCGCCGGCCAGGCTTACTGGACCTACTCGGTGACGAGCGCAATTAGATACTGGATGCTTCAGGATCACTGCACCCACAGCGTCACGACGAGTGCCGCCGATCCAACGGTCGTGCACACCAAGTACGTTGGTTGCGCGAATGGTGCGGCGGTGGAGTTGTACGAAGTAATCGGCGCGGGACATGTGTGGCCCGGGGGTCCGCCCTTGGCGCCGAATCAGATTCAGTTCCTAGGGCCTCAGACGAACGCCATCAATGCCAATCAACTGATGTGGTCATTCTTCAAAGCCCATCCAATGCATTGACGCGGAAGGTTCCTGACCATCGAGCGCCGAAGACGTGGCAATTCGAGAAGTCCAAGTGACTTTTCCAGCGAATGACATGCGTGCGCGTGTCCACACACTTGCTTCTTCTTTACCGGTCGGGTGACATCCTTCCACCCGACCCTCGAGTCGGATTGCTAGGTGTCCACTTTCCCTGGGGAGCATCAGACGACGTGGCCAAGGCTACGAAGGACTTCACGCCGGATGTACTTGTCGATAAGCACGGCACGTTTACCCGGAAAGAAGTGTCACTCGACGGCGACAACTGAACGCGTTTCGAGTCGATCGATCAGTCAGCGATGGAGATCATCTCCGTGACTAGTTTTCGGGTGTGCGGTTCGCTATTGACCATGGCCAGTCGCTATCAAGTCCTTTGTGTCACCCTGTTCGCTCCGTTCTGGCGCGTCACGCGGCGCGAACAACGTGGGTCTCATTCGAAGTTTGGGGAGACCGCGGTGTCGTTCAGTAAGATTGGTTCCTGATCGCAGTTGAAGTCAGGTATGGCCAAGTGACAACTTTAGACACGAAAGGAGATCGTCTCTGAGTGCACGAAACCCAGGCGAGGCGAAGGAAGTTCCTTCCTGGCGCGCCAACTTCCTTAGAGTTAAGGCCGAGCTTTCGCAGCAGCGACGCCAGCGCACTGCGAGGTCGCTCGCGTCGATATCACTGGTCGCCGTGGACGTGATTGCGCTCGTGGTGACCGCGGCCGGTGATCACGGGTCGGTGAGGTTCGTTTTCGGCGTCGTTCTTGGTTTGCTCGTCCCGGGATGGTCAGTCGTCGGTCTCATGAAGTTAGGTAACGCCGCGTTGGAGTTTTCCCTTTCGGTTGGCGCGAGTCTGGCGTTGCTCATGGTGGCCGCGCAGATCATGATTACGGTGCACGTTTGGAATCTCTCTGGTCTCGAGATAGGAACGTGTTTGGTCTGTTTGCCATCACTGTTGCTGCAGTCCAGGGGCTTTTGGCAATCGAATAATTCCAGGTGAACGCGATGCTACTGGCCAGCGCGGCCTCACTCGCTAACTCTCCGGCCGAACTCATCGTCCTAATAACCACCATCATTCTCTTGTCACTACGGTCGTGGATCGGCATCACCAACGTGGGGATGACCCGACGAATGAATCTGCTGCTCACTAATCTGACAATCACCCTCGTCGTGCTCTTCTTTGTTCTCGTGTTCTTCAGATTCAAGACGCTTGGCGGTTGAGTAGTGCGCACGTCCGCCTTAGCAACCTGGCATCGCACCTATTCGTTGATGACTCGAACTCACTACGGCGTGCTGACGCTCGCCGTGATGGCTCTACTCCTATGGTTCGTCGCCGTTGGCCAAGCGGTCTACGCCGACATGGGACTGCTTGGTCTTGTCACACTCTTGGGTTGGCCGTACTTCGTCGGCTTAGCGTTGGTGGCCTTGGGTTTCGCCAATGAGCTCCTTCGAACACCCATGCGACCGCGCTGGCTCCTCGTCTTTGTGATCCTCATGGTGCTGTATCTCTTTGGGACCGCGTGCGCCATCGAACCCATCGCTCCTCTCGCCGACGCGTACCGGCATTCGGGCATCCTTCAATATTTCTTTCAACACGGGCACGCTCTTCCCCACTACGAAGCTGACTTCTCGTGGCCCGGGTCGTTCTCCCTCGGTGCCGTGTTCGTGGGTTTCGCCGGCCAGGCAAACTCCTTGGGCTTCACGCGCTACTTTCCGCTGTTCATCGAACTCATGTACCTCGCCCCACTACTCGTCATTTCCAGGTCAGTCGGTGTTGGTCGTAGGGCCAGTTGGCTCGGCGTTGCGTTGTTCTACACGTCGGACTGGATCTATCAGGACTATTTCTCGCCGCAGGCGCTCGGCTACCTCTTTCTCCTCATCACCTTGGCCGCTGTACTCGCTACGTGGCATCCGAAACCAAGTCCGAAACCTCCCCTGTCTGGGTTTTTACGAACAATTCGCTTTCGGTACGTTCGTGTCCGCGCGGTCTTTCGGCTTTCTCGCCTCGAGGGCCACGACACGGTCTCGGTGTGGAGTAACTCGCAGACGTTGGGCGTCGTGGGTCTCCTTGGGCTCATCTCCCTTGCCATGGCGATCAGCCACGAACTGACCCCGTACGCACTGGTCCTCTTGCTCCTCGGCTGTCTCGTCACGCGTCGTTTGGGACGGCCCGAACTCCTTATCGCCTCGGCCCTCTTCGTTGTTGGTTGGCTCAGTCTCGGCGCGAGCGACTATTGGATTGGCCACCTCGGTTATATCTTCAGTGGATTTCTGAACTTCGGTCAAACATTGAGTTCCAACGTGACGGGTCGAGTCTCGGGCAGCGCGGCGCACCAGTACGCCGTCGAGACCCGCATCTTGGTCATCGGGGGCCTGTACGTGTTGGCCGGTATTGGCGTCCTTCGACGATCGGCGGAGACTCGGGTGCTCGAGGTGCTCGCCGTGGCGCCATTCTTACTTCTCGCGATTCAGAGTTACGTCGGCGAGGGGCTCATGCGGATGGTGTTTTACACGCTTCCGTACACCGCCTTTCTCGCGGCGTCGGCGGTCCTGCCACAACGTTCAGGTCAATTCAGATCCATACTGCCGACGTTTCGACCCGGTCGATACGGTCGGGTCACGCTCTGGGCTCTCGTTTTCTTCATCATCCTCGGTAGCACCTTCGCCACGACGGTGGCCCGCGGCGGCAACGACGCCTTCGAATCCTTCTCCGTCGGAGAACTCGAC
This sequence comes from Acidimicrobiales bacterium, assembly GCA_035532375.1. GTDB lineage: Bacteria > Actinomycetota > Acidimicrobiia > Acidimicrobiales > RAAP-2 > RAAP-2. Next base: position 65,499 of record DATKRC010000081.1, on the reverse strand, counting down.
GCGGTGAACTACGTGTACACCCATGCTCAAACTAGCAACACGATCGCGATGGTGTCACCGTATATGCCCTTCAACCAGGCCGAAGTGGGTTCGTTGAACTGGGACAGTTGGGAGACCGCCGGCTATATAACGGTGAAGCAACTCCGCAAAGATCTCACCAAGTTGCATCCGCAGTTCATCCTCCTCAGCCAGTCACAAGAGAACTGGGGAGAGATTGTCGTCGGCCTTCCTCGAGGGTGGGAGAACAAGTTGTTTATCTCGCTCGTTAGTACGGGCTACCACGTCGCGGCGTCGTGGCCAACGGCGACGGTGCTCGTCCCCAACTTGAAGGTCACGCCGAAGAATTCAACCACCGCCGTCCCGTAGGGCCCTAACGCTCGCTCCCGAGGTCACTCGAGCTGGAGGGGATTAGCATTAGTCAATGTTGTGGCGGCGTTCACGCTCTGGTGATGAGCGTGTCGGACAAGGAGACGACGAACAGCACTCGCGACCAGTCAAGATCCTGCAAGTCGACGTTGACGAACGTTCGAAAAAGCCAACGATTCAGGTTTCATCCGGTGACCGTCTCTGGATCGAAGTGGTCAAAGACGGTCACGTGGTGGGCGTCATCGATGGGCGCGCTGAAGGAGACGCGCTACCGGCGTCGGTCATTGAAAAGCTGGCCAGTGACTTTAACGACGTCGGGATCCCCACGCTGGTACCCCTCACTGACGACGCGCTGCCACGAGCGTCGGTCGTCGTGCCCACGCTCTGTCGCGAACCACTCGAATTGGTCCGGCTCGTCAAATCGCTGGTGGCACTGGATTACCCCGATTTCGATATCATCGTCGTCGACAACCGAGTCGGCCGTGTCGTTCCATCACTTCCCGAACTTCCCAGCGACCCTCGCGTTCGCGTGTTCAGGGAGCGTACGCCCGGTGCGTCCGCGGCGCGAAATCGCGGCATCGAGATGTCCACGAGTGACATCATCGCCTTCACTGATGACGACGCGATCGTCACGACGGACTGGCTTCGCGTCATTGGCACGCGATTCGCGCTCGATCCCGAAATTGAGGGAATTTGTGGACTCGTGCTTCCGTGGGAACTCGAGTCGGCGCCGCAGGTCTGGTTTGAAGAGTTCTACGGCGGTTTCAGCCCGTCGTTTCGCTTCGAGAAACTGAGTATGGCTCGCTTGAAGAAGGTTGACAAGATGTTCCCGTACGATGTCGGACGCTTCGGCGCGGGCTGCAATATGGCGTATCGCCGCTCGACGATTCAGAGGCTTGGTAACTTCAACGTGTGTCTCGGCGGCGGTACGCCCTCGAAAGGCGGCGAGGACATTTTGGTTGCGGTGAATCTCGTGGCTAAGGGTGGCACGTACGCCTACGAGCCGGCAGCCGTGATACGTCACCGTCATCGCCGAACGGAGGCGGAGTTCCTAAATCAGGCCTTCGACTACGGGACCGGACTCACGGCGCTGTACACTGCATTGATCGTTAAGGACCCCCGACACCTTTTCGCGTTAGCGCGCCGCGTTCCGGTCGGGGTCGCCCACCTCCTTCGCTCACCCGAAGCGCGCTCCGTAAGCTCTTCGCCCAGCTACCCGCGGCGCACCCTCATCTACCAGGTGGCGGGTATGGTCTATGGACCGCTGGCCTACGTGCGAAGTGTCATTCGAAATCGTTTGAGCGCCTAGTTGGAGCGTGGCGTTCTGCCATCCTCTTCTTCAATGGCCCGTACCCGATGATGCCATCGGTGTTGGGTACGTCGACGCGGAGTCCGGATACGTTTCTTGCGGTTCGCCACACCTCCGCGAGACCGCGAACGTGGATTCTCCTCTCATGTTCGGCAGAGCCCTACCCACTTGAAGATGGGCGGACGAAGGGCGACACGGTAGAGTTCTTAGTCCTGTCGATGTGTTGCGGTGACCCCTTTCGGGGTCGTCCGATCGCAACTTTGGGACGTACACCACCGGTAATCCGATGTACTCAAGACCCTCGCGCCAATCCTTCTCCACGTAATCGGCCGCGTCGTCCCGATTCGCCTTCTCAGCGAAGACGACATTGAAGAGTGGCGTGATCTAGCGACGCACGCTATCGAACCGAACCCCTTATTCGAGCCAGAGTGCCTTATCGCGTCGGCACGCTACCTTCCGAAGGGAGATCAAATATTGCTCGTCATCGCCGAGGACGAGGGGCGAATCTCAGGCTGCATTTCCGTCCTTCGCGTCGCGAAAGGTGAACAGCCGAGTAGTTCTTGGTCCGGCGTTCGACGGCCCGTGTTCACGACACAGGTACGTCGTCTGCGTTACGACGGAACTCCGCTCGTGCGTGAACTTCACGGTGTCGAGACGGCGGCCACACTTCTTACAACGTTGGTGGAACAACGAGGGTCGAGAACGCGGGAATATTGGTCCTCGAAGCCGTCGACGCCGACGGTCCCGTCGCGGAATACTTGAAGAGTGCCGCTGTAGCTCTCAAACTGCCGTGTTACGCGGATCGGACGTGCGACTCTTTGGCCTCCAGGTTGTCTACGACGAGAACTACACCAAGTTTGCGCCAGGGATTCAAATCTGACGTGGCGTCGTTGACCGCTTCCAGTACGAGGACGACGTGCTGTGGCTCGATAGTTGCACATACGCGGGAAACAAGACACTGCTGCGCGTGTTACCCGATCGTCACCCCGTCTCAACGTTTCTCGTCGGTCTGGGGCCCCCGTTGACCGGGTGATGCTTTTTACGGCCGCCTCGGGACAGCGACTCTTGGGCGACGAGTCGACGTTGCGGCGCCGACACCGCGTCATTGGGAGCGCAATTTATAGGGCTATTGCATGGATTTCCCACTCCCACGGGGAGGCCCCGAAACCAGTTAACGTTGAACATTAAAATCGTTTCATACAAGGGGAGTTCGCTGTCGATTCTGATGGTTGGTGTGTGTTCGATCCAAGGGGGAGTGGGACTAAGGACTTGATGAGATTGCTTATTCGTCCTCGGACCTTCGGCGCGTGCGTCGGTACGCTTCGAGTACGCAAGAGACGAGTCGGCGCACTCACCATCGTCACCGCGTGCGTCGCGATCTGTACCGGGGCGCTCCCGGCGTACGGTGCCCAGTCGACCCCGTCACTCGCCATCGGCGTCCACGACTTCGCACCTTCCAGATCGTCAACCACCCACACGGTCTCCATCGCGGCGCTGGACGCCTCCGTGTTTCCGATCGGCGTCGTCAATAGTTCGGAACCTTCGGGAGAGTCACCACCACCATCGAACGCGCTCGCTGGCTACCGATTGAGTTACGTCAATGACTTCACGGGAACGTCGCTGCCTTCGGGATGGAGTGCATTCTCCGGGACGCCCGGCGGTGATCCCGGGTCACTGTGGGAGCCAAGTCACGTCACGGTGGGCGGAGGACTGCTTCAACTCAACAGTTCGCGCGATCCGGCTCACAACAACGGGTGGGTGAGTGGCGGCCTTTGTCAGTGCGGACTCCCGCGAACATACGGCGCATATTTCGTCCGATCTCGACTAACCGGCCCCGGGCCCACGCAAGTCGAACTGCTCTGGCCCACGGTGGGCTGGCCGCCAGAGATCGACTTCAACGAGACGTACGGCGGCGATACGGCCACGTCAGCGACATTGCACTACATGGCCGTGAACAAGAAGGTAAACGCAGCGTTAGACGTCAACATGACGCGGTGGCACACGTGGGGCGTTATTTGGACGCCGAAGTCGGTTACGTACACCGTTGACGGTCACGTCTGGGCGACGATGTCCACGCCGTCAGAGATTCCCAACCAGCCGATGACCCTCGACGTCACCCAACAGACCTGGTGCTCCTCGGGCTTCGCCTGCCCCGCGTCGGCCCAGTCGACGTATGTCGACTGGGTGGCTGAATATACCGCCTCGACGACGACGACGTCTACGGTGGGTCCCTTCGGCCCCAACTCTCACGCACTCTCCGCGAGTCTCAAGGCAAAGATCGTGAGTCTCGCCGATCAGATAGGTGTCAACAGTGACACGAACGTCCAACTCGTCGGTTACAGCGACAACGTGGAGACACCGGCGCGTTGTCTCGTCGTGAGTAGAGATCGAGCCGTGGTGGTGAAGAACTATCTCGCGCTTCGACTTTCGCTGCTCGGAATATCAGGTGTCACGATCACGGCCATCGGTGCGGGTAGCGGTAAACCCGTGGCGTCAAACGCCACACCTTCCGGTCGGGCGATGAATCGCCGAGTGGTTCCCTTGGTCAGCTAGTCGAAGCCACGAATCGAACTTCGTGTCGAAGTCACAACGAGTCACGCCAATGAGCCACGTCGATAGGCCCATTGCGCGATTTCGTTCTCCAACATTGAAGTCAGCTTTACTCTGCCTCGCATGAGTCACCGCAGACCACTCCTCCTCTTCATCACGTCGTTAGTACTCTTACATCCGTGGCACTACCTCGACGATCGTCGCTCAACGTCTTCGTTCGCCAAACGGTTCGTCACTCCGTATCGGCGCTGTCAATTCTCTCGGAACCACTTCGATCACGGGTGCGAAGAAGGGCGTACGTCAAATCTGCTGAGCGCGCAACGCTTCTAGATACCAGTTCGTCGCCACCTACCCTGGTCCTCATGGTCTATCGGGCAGTGAACGTCTCGTTGGTTCAGATGTTGCTTCGTCAGCTCGATTCGAACGCGGACGTTCGGCTTTGGGCGTTGGACGCGATAGCACCGGAGCTGGCCAGCAAAACGCTTGGATGCGGGGTCGGTATGCGTTTCACTCACCTCAATCGTCTCTACAACGCCAGTCCTGTTTTGAATGGCTCCTGGGTAATACTCGCTGACGATGACGTCTTTTTCATCAAAGGTGATCTGGATCGGACGATCGACTTGATGAAGAGATCGGGCCTTTCACTCGCTCAACCGGGACAGAGCGTGCTGGGATGGTGGAACTTCTTCTTCACCGTTTCACGGCCCTTTCTATACGCGAGGGATACCAACTACGTCGAACAAGGTCCTTTGATCATCGCCGACCCCGAATTCGCAAAGTTGATTCTCCCCTTCCCCGAAGACGACGACATGGGCTGGGGAATTGAGGCTCTGTGGTACCGGATCAAGGAAGGGCGCTTTCGCACGGGAATCATCGACGGTTGTCGCGTGGTGCATCAGGTTCGAGCCGCGAGGTCGTATCAAGCGTTGCCCCAGATGCTCAGCATGAACGAGCGTCTCGTCAATTCGGGAATGAACAGTATCTGGCAGTTACAAAGTGTTAACGCACGTTGGTGGCGGTGGCAAGATTCTCCTTCGTGGAAAGAGGGGTGAGCGGACGTTCGATCCCTTCAATCCATCGAAGATCCGGTCACTTCCAAGAACCTGGGCGTAACTCGCACTTGCACGGTTCGTCGACGGCGGTCACTCTAGTGGCCCCAGCGCATGATTACTAGAATCGGACCATTCGCGCCAACCGGAGAACGACGAGCAGAGCGCCACTCGAAGCTTCGAAGTTTCGCCCACACGTCGGGCGCCTCTTGCGGAACGCCTTTGCACTCATGGTCTCCTCAGGGGGCACGGCGGTGCTCGGCCTCGTCTTTTGGACGACCGCGACCCACTTGGCGTCTGCCGCAACGGTCGGACGAACGTCGGCCGAAATTGCCGCCATGGTACTGATTGCCAACCTCGCGCAACTGAGTTTCGGTTCCATTTTCGAGCGATTCTTACCAGTTGCCGGTAAACAAACCCGTGGTTTCATATCACGCGCCTACGTCATGTGCGTGACGTTCGCTCTGATTGCCTCGGTTATCTACGTCACTTCTGGATTAGCTCATAATTTCATTCCGACCTCGTTCGCCTGGCACGCTCTTTTCGTGGTTGCGGTCGTTTTGTGGACGATATTTATACTGCAAGACAACGTGCTGGTTGGCCTACGGGCTTCGCCTATCGTGCCCATCGAAAACATTCTCTTTGCCGCGGCAAAACTCGCCTTACTTCCCGCGTTCCTCGTCGTGTCAAAGGGCCAAGGAATCTTCTTCGCCTGGATCACTCCGGTAGTCTTCACGATCGTTGCGGTGAATTGGTACTTATTTAGGAAACGAATACCCGAGCACGAATCTTTGAGCGAATTGAGTGAGAAGTTGCCCTCGTCACGTGAACTCATTCTTCTCGCGGGTGCTCAGTACGCGACCGTGCTCTTCAGCATCTTCACGCCTTCCATTGTGGCCCTCATCGTCATCGATCGTCTTGGTGCCGTCGCCAATGCTTACTACTACGTTCCGTCGTTGATCACGACGGCCCTCGCTGTCTTCAATTGGAGTATCGTCCGGTCGTTTCTCGTCGAAGCCGCGTCCGAACCACACGCCCTTCGACGCAACGCCAACGTCACACTGAGGGCGTTAGCTGGGGTTTTGGTACCGAGTGTCGTCATTGGCGTCATCTTCGCCCACGACATACTGCGGATATTCGGAGCGACGTACGCACTTCACGGCACGACGATCCTCAGAATGCTTTTGTTGTCGCTGCCGGGAAGTGCCGTCAATATTTTTTACAGTTCATTCGCGTGGCTCGACAAGAAGATCTGGTGGATGACACTGATGGAGTTGGTGAGCGCGATAATCTTCTTCGGCCTCGTATTCATCCTCATCCGACGCCACGGCATTCTTGCCATTGGCATTGCGTCGCTTGTCTCATCGACGCTTCAGGCGATCTTCTTCTTGCCGATTTCGATCAGGCGCTACCGATTGACTTCCAACAGCGAACCTCCTCGGAGCGGAGCGAACACCGCCGCAACGTGAATCCGAGCGACGCACTTAAGATCCCGATCTTCACGACCGTTGAATCTGCGCGAGTTCCTCAGCAAGATGACGCAGCGCCGCCACCAGTCGTTCGTTCTCAGCTTTCGAACGCACCGGCAGGCGCAGACGCGGAACGTCGTCAGCAAACTTCGCACTTACGTCCTTGACCTCGATGTTGCACTGTTCGAGTAGCCAGTTTCGAACCTGACTGGCCAAACGCGCGTCAGTACCCTCTAACTGCACCAAGAGAAAATTACCCCCGCTGGCGGGCGTTTCCGCGACGAAGGACAGCGTCTGGAGATTGGTGCGCAGCGATTCGCGGTCAACCTTCGTCATCTCGAGCGACGACGCGAACCGTCCATTCCGGTCCGATAGTGATCGACCAGGGTCACGTTTTCGCCCGGATGTTCAACGAGTCCGACCATTATTGAGGGATCAAAGCGAAATCCGCGTCACGGTCGTGCGCCAACAAGTCTCCTTCGCGAGCCCAGCCAAGGAGCATGGCCGCCCAGACCCAGTTGCGACCGGAAATCTCGGTGTCCGCGAGCACGTCGTGCAGACGAAGTAGATCGGCAACGAAACGTCGTGAGAATCTCCGGTCACTGAATCGTGCGATCTCTCGTCCAATCCCCGGGATTTTGGTAACCCGTTTCGACCCCGCCCATCCAAGTTCCCATAGTCGGTCGCGAACGTTACCCACCATAAGTGTGCTCCAAGAACCATCTCGGGCAGACCAGATGTCGTTCGCGTGGCGCTCGGGCGAAGATCGCGAGAGCAACGAACACGGCGACGACACGACCGAACTGGTGGTCTCGCCAGTGAATTCGCGACTCGGCGTGCGACTCACGCCTCAACGTGCAAACGCCATAACGTAGACCGCGTGTTCGCGCCTCCTGGGCTCGATAAAGAGTGCGGGAGAGCTCGACGCCGAGTAAGGGGTGACGATGCGGTGCCAACCGCATCGAGGTGGGGAACTGGACGAAAGGACTAATATGTAGTCACCCGGTTGAAGAGGACTGATGAGCGAACACGACGCGCCAACTCTGCTTGCGTTTTATTTGCCCCAGTACCACCCGATTCCTGAAAACGACGAGTGGTGGGGTCCCGGGTTCACCGAGTGGACCAACGTCACCAAGGCCCAGCCCCAGTTCACTGGTCACTACCAACCACACGTCCCATCCGACCTCGGCCACTACGACCTGCGCAATTCCGAGATACGTCTACGCCAGGCGACAATGGCGAAAGACGCCGGAATCAACGCGTTCGCGTACTACCACTACTGGTTCAATGGTCGACAGCTCTTAGAACAGCCCGTCGAGGAAATGCTGAGACTTCAAGAGCCCGCGTTTCCGTTCATTTTGGTGTGGGCCAATGAGAACTGGACACGGCACTGGGACGGCGGCGAACACCAGATTCTGATGGAACATCACTACTCGCTCGACGACGACCTCGAACACATCAGATCCCTGCGACCGGCCCTCACCGACGGCCGGTACCTGCGTCGCGACGGCAAGCCAGTGGTGGCGATCTATCGAGAATCAAAACTTCCCAATCCCCGCGTCACGATTGACCTGTGGCGAAAGGAGGTCGAGCGATGGGGTCTGCCGGGGCTCTACCTCTTGAACATCGAAAGTTGTGGCGACCCGGTCAGCGATCCCCGTGCGCTCGGATTCGACGCCGCGGTCGAGTTTCAGCCCTCCTGGGCCAACCTACCGATGAAACCGCCGCGTTATCTCTTGCGCCGAAGTTTACGTTGGCTCAATCCGCGATATTCGCACCACATCCTTCGCTACGACGACGTCGCCAAGCGCGCAATGCAAACCGCTGACGCGAGTTACCCGCGCTGGCCCGGTGTCACCCCGGGCTTCGACAACACGGCTCGACGACGCCGTAACGCGACCATTCTTACTGGTTCATCACCGAGTACCTATCAGCGATGGTTGGAGAACGCTCTTTCGCGAAGCGAGCGCATTGCGACGACCTACCATGACGGGTCGAATGGCTACGTCTTCATTAACGCATGGAATGAGTGGGGCGAGGGCAACCATCTCGAGCCCGACGAACTCCACGGACGCGAGTTCCTCGACGCCACGAGTCGAGCGCTCCAGGTCGTTGCCTCGACGAACGACGCCTCCTAAATGACGGTGGAGCGTCACCTCTCATGACGTCGTTTGCACCGAAGTAGTGGGCGCTGTGCGCTCGACGATGTTCCTTCGGTGCCCTCGATACTTCGTTTATCGCCACTCAACGCAAAGCCAATGAGGTCTCGCCAGGGTCGACTACTTCGCTTCGTACTCGGCAACCCAGTCGACTTCCATGGACTCGGGCGCGGTAGGACATTCTCGACCTAAGTCGCACGACTGTCGCTGCTCCATATCGAGCGTCATGGGTTGATCCGGAATCTCTGCTGGAACAGACACGGAACTCCACTCGTAGCCGTCGACAACGTACGTGATGGACTTGGGCGTCCAGATCACGCCCCAGGTGTGCCACTCGGTCATGTTGATGAGGAGGTGGCGTTGATCTATGTGATTGGTGGTTCCGAAGTGAACTGTCGACGAGGTGGCGTCGACACGGCCTCCGTTCTCGTTGAAGTCAATCTCCGGAGGCCAGGCGTTGGAGAGTGGCCAGAGCAGTTCCGTTTGACTGGCCCCCGAGCCCGTGATACGGGACCGGACAAAATAGGCCCCGTACGTCAGCGCTCGACCGCACTGACACAGACCACCGGTGACCCAACGATCCTGGTATGCCGGGTCTTTCCACGTGTTGAGTGAAAGGAGCCCGCCTTTGACGACGACGTGATCGCCCGCAAAATGGCCACCCGGGTCACCACCGGGAATTCCGGTGAAGACGTTCCACCCCGAGGGCAACGAGTCGCCACTGAAGTTGTTCACGTACGTGAGCCGGTACCCCGTCAGCGCCGACTTCGACGGCGGCGCCTCGCCCGACGGCTGAGAACTGTCGGCAACTCCCTTGGGGTACGTCGTACCAAACGTCAACGTCGAGGTGGTGTTTGAGTTGTTAGTGGCGTAGCGCACTCCGGCCCGCCAGGCCACGCCGAGTGAGAAAAGAACACTCACCGTGGCAATGATGATCACGAGAGTGTTGCGCGCGCTACCGAGTGAACGCGCCCGCGATGTCGCTCGGTCGTTCCGTGCGCTCACGCGACTGACCGACCGTCCGCACCTATTAGCAAACGAAGTGAACTGACAACACTCCTGCACGTGCTCGACTCCACGCTGTCGGCCACGCTGCTGTTCACTGTCGCTTTCGAACGATTGTCTTCATCATCGGTGCCGTGACGTAAATCATACGGCACCTCGACCCTCAAACGTGCTTCAGGACGGTCCTAGGTAAACCCGTTCGAAGGGAGAGTTCGCTCTCACACCTCGCGACGAGACCGCTACGTTCGGGCGTACTCGGCCACCCAATCGATGAGCATCGACGTCGGAGCGGTCGGACACTGACGATGCTCAACACAGATTTGGCGCTGCTCAAAATCGAGCGTCATCTTCGCCCTCGATATCTCTGAAACAACCCTGAACGAACCCCAGACCGATCCGTCAACGGTGAACAGAATATACTTCGGCGTCCAAATGACGCCCCACGTGTGCCACAGCGTCATATCGATAAAAATATGAGACCGGACAATGGTATTGGCCTTGCCGAAATGCACGGAGTCGCTGGTCGATGCGGTGGTCCCTCCGGTTTCGTTGAAGTCAATTTCGGGCGGCCACACTTTTCCCGCTGGCCAGAGCAACTCCGCCTCATTGGGACCGGGCGCCGTAATGCGCGATCGTACGAAGTACGCGCCGTAGGTATGAGCGAGACCACACTGACACAGCCCCCCTGTCACCCACCGGTTGTGCCACGCCGGATCACGATACGTGGTGAGCTCCAACTCCCCACCATTCACGACGACGTGCGAGATACCAAAGTGACCCCCCGGATCACCACCCGGTACGCCAGTGAACACGTCCCACCCCGGCGGAAGCGTCGTGCCCGCGAAGTCGGCGACGTAGCTCTGCGCGTAGCCGACGAGGGCGGTGGCAGTGGGCGGCCCCATCCCCGAGGGCTCAGTACTATCGGGCAAACCGACGGGATACGGTCCCACCACGTCGGCAACGGTTACGGGGGGGCGTCGCGCGCTCGCCACCGCGGGTCCCTGAACTACCAGGGGCGCAACTATCGCCATGACCGTTGCCGCGACCGCCAGCTGGCGGCCCCATGAACGCGTATGAGCGCGCACCAGCCGTAGACGCGCGCCCATCTTGGAAAAGGTCATGCTGAACCTGAGGTTACTAAGGAAATGAAACGACAATGCTGGTGCCTTAGTATCGCACTTGATATGCAAGGGCCTTCAGAACCTGAACCATCCAGCGGACGTCCTCGCACGAGCATTTCTTCGTGGCACCAAATTCACAACGTTCGAGAGTCCATTCGATTGCGACGCTCGACTTTCGCGATTCTTGGGGACCGCGGAGATCACGGGATCTACGCGAGTGAGCGGACGGAAGTCGACGTGTTTCCAGCATGAGTGACACCACTATAGGGAGCGCACTTACCAAGCGGCGCCTGGAGTTCGGTATCTCCCGGGTCCAGGCGGCCACGAACGTCCGAATGAGTCGCACGACGTAACAGTTCCTACGAAAACGACTCCCGGCGTCCGTCCGTCGATGTATTCCCCGCGCTTACCGCGTTTCTCAACGTCTCGATCGAGGAGTTCCTCACCCTGTACGCAGCCACCGTCGTCGTGGCATTGCGACCATCCTTAGAGTGTGCGGTGTCGATTTTGCTCGCAGCTACGGCGAGCGAAATCGACACCGAGCAAGTAGTCATTGCTAAACGGGTCGTCGTCGATGAGGTGCACGACGTTGACGAGGAGGAGTATTGGCTGGGAATTTGGCGCAGCTACACCCCTCGCGACCGAAGTAATCAACCTTCCTGAGATTCCTCGGGCTCCTCGATTGCCTGACGTTCCCGATGTACCCGATGTGTCCGGCCTTCCGGATCTGCCCCATCTTCCCGAAGTTCCGAACGTCCCTGAACTACCGGACGTTCTCGAAGTCCCTGACATACCCGGAAGTTCGGAGGTTACGACCTTATCGAGCGCCACGGTCGTTTCGGAATTTCCTTTCGGGCCGAGCATTCGAGCGAACACCAAATAAATCTGAAGGGAAGAAGAAAAAGGGCAAAGAGAAGAAGAAGCGAAAGAATTAAATCAAGCCCGCGTTAGGTCGCTTGGCGTTTGGAGAGTGAGCCCTCGTTTCAAGTTAATCACCAGTACTCATTACTACCAACCTGGCGCTCATTGAGGTCAAGGTCTGCCCAGTCGCTCGAAGACCCCGCTATCAAACGAATTGGAACTCTCTCTCGGCCAATGGACGTGGTCATTGGCCTGCCTTTATTCGTTCTCTCACTTCGTACTAGGTTGCGCTCATGACTGTGAGGGCGCTTTTAATGAGGGCCGTCACACTGATCTGCGTCGCGCTGCTCCTCTTCGCGGCCGCCGTCGTGTCGGCCCCGAGAGCCTCGGCAGACCCTGGCGTCATCACTCAACAAGCACCGTATGGCAATACCACGACGGTCACGGTCGACTCGTCGAGCAGCTTCTCTGACCAGTTGATCGCGACCGACGACTTTAATGATCCCGTGACCTACACACAGGGTTCGAGCACGAACATTGATCTATCGGTCAACGGCACCGGCCAAGTCCTCGTTTCCGGTACCCTCGCCACCGGAAGTTACACCGTGACAGGGACGACGAGTGACGCCCATCTTGATTCGGGGACCTTCAGTTATACCCTTACGGTGAGTGCTTCATCAATCACTCAACAACCACCGAATGGCAATACCACCACGGTCGTCGCCTCGAACAACTTTTCCGACCAACTCAACGCCTCGGGCAACAATGGTGGCGACGTGACCTACACACAGAGTTCGAGCACCAACCCTGATCTGTCAGTCAACAGTACCGGCCAAGTCCTCGTCGCCGGCACTCTCGCGACGGGCAACGACACGGTACTCGGGACTTTGAGCGACCCCGACGGCGACACTGGTTCCTTCAACTACACTCTCGCGGTCACGGGCACGACGATCACGCAGACCTCTCCTACGTCGGGCACCACCACGACGGACGCGTCGAACAATTTCAATCCGGGCTCGATAACGGTAGCGAGCAACAACGGATCGGTAAGCTTCGTCACCACCTCCTCGAGTGCCGCGTTGCACGTCACCGGCGGCGGCGCCATTTCGACGACGGGCACCCTCACCGCGGGGTCCTACACCGTCTCGGGTACCGACAGCGACGTCTACGGCGACACCGGTACTTGGACCTACACCCTGACGGTGCACCAAAGCCCGAGTGGTGGGCGCGTTCTCACGCAGTCGTCAGCCATCGCGGGTTCCACCACCACCACGGCGTCCGGCACGTTCAAAGCGGCACCTCTCACGGTGGAGAGCGCCAGCGGCCCGGTGACCTTCACCAAGACGAGCGGCTCGCCCGGACTCACCTTGAGCGGCGACCAAATTGCGACGACCGGGGCCCTCGTAGCGGGCCGCTACACGATCGCGGGCACTGACCTTGACGGGGCTGGCGACACGGGAACCTGGACGTACACGCTGATCGTCAACGACGCCCTCGTCCAAACGTCAGCGACGTCAGGGACCACGACGACCACGAGGTCCTCGACGTTTGCACCCGGTCACCTCGTCGTGGTCAACAACACGGGACCCGTCACTTTCGTCACCACGACTTCGAGCACCGCCTTAGAAGTCACCGCCGCGGGTGTCATTACGACGACGGGACCGTTGGCCGCAGGAAAGTACACCGTCTCGGGTACCGACAGCGACCCGATCGGCAACTCGGGTACGTGGACCTACACCCTCACGGTTACTCGTGTCGCGGTCACGGTCACGGTCACGGTCACGTTCAGGGCGAACGGTGGCACGGGCTCGATGGCGGCGGAGCGTCGCGACGCGCCCGCGGCCCTTTCGAGCAATCACTTCAGGCGCACCGGGTACACCTTCGTGAAGTGGAACACGACGTCCAGGGGATCGGGCACGAGTTACGCGAATCGCGCCACCTATCGCTTCGCAAAATCGGTCACGCTCTACGCTCAGTGGAAGATCAACAAATCGAACACTCGCGCCGTCACGTTCAACGCGAACGGTGGCACGGGTTCGATGGCGATCGAACACGACAACACTCCCACGGCGCTATCGAGTAATCGCTTCACGCGCGCAAAGTACACCTTCGTCGACTGGAACATGGCGGCCAACGGCTTTGGCCGGAATTACGCGAATCGCGCCACGTATCCCTTTACCGCCTCCGTCACGCTGTACGCCCAGTGGCGCGCGCTACCGGCCGCTCCGACCGTGACGTTCAACGCTCATGGGGGCAATGGCGCGATGGCGAGGGAACGCCATCGCACGCCCGAGGGGCTCACGCACAATCGCTTTACGCGCAGCGGGTTCACCTTCGTCGACTGGAACACCCACGCCAACGGATCGGGCGCGCATTACGCGAACGGAGCCACGTATCCCTTTACGACCTCCGTCACGCTGTACGCCCAGTGGCATCACAAGATAGTCCCGAAGCCGGCGATTCACGCGACCGTCACCATCGGGCCCTTCGCGACCAAATCGTCGACGCTGACGGCGTCACTGGAAGGCGAGGTCCAAAATCTTGCGCGCACGGTGCAGACCGATAGGGATAAGACCATCGTTCTCGTCGGTTACGGTGACCAGTTATCGGCGGCCGACCAACTCAATGAGTCACTGTGGGCCGCGAACTTTACCTTGAGCAAGCGTCGAGCGAGCGCGGTCGAGGCGTTCCTAGTCCAGCGCCTCAGGGCTCTCGGAGTACGGGGCTTCACCGTCAACGCGAAGGGTAACGGTTCCCCAACGCCCGGCCACACTGGTTCGACGAATCAATCAAAAACCGCACTGGTGATCGCCGCGCTCACCTAGGTCAGCGAACTCGTCGCGGCAACGCCCACATAAAGTGTTAACCACCTTGACCGCGGTGACCAGGGAGGTCGACTACTCGCTCGATGCTTCCTCGCTCGCGTCCGCTTCGATACGTGCAGCGCATTCTTGCTTCGGTGGGCTTGGAACCAAGAATTCGTCTTGAAAACCTCGATGATCACGACCTGTTGTTACTTGAGAGACATTCCAGGCGGAGTGACGCAGAACGTCAGCGAGTCGAAGGCCGACATAACGCAAATGTTGCTGGATTCAAAAACGCGCGAGTTATTGAGGAAACGAGTGAACCACGAACTAGAAGCAGAAGTGATAATTGAGGCACTCATAGATTCGCGGTCGACTACGTAGCGATCGGAGCATTTGCGGCAATTGCGCAAGACCTACCAATTCCTCCCACCATGGATATTGATTTTTATGACCGAAACTCAAGTTGCGTCCGTTGAGGACATCGCACAGTCAAAACGGGCCGCCGGCCGTATAAAAGATTTGAAAATTTTGCAGGTCTTCGAGAAGTTTTTTGAGGGGCAGGCAAGACGATCGGGGTCTAGGTAGACAGATTAGGAGTTCTCAAGCCCGTCAAGTCATTAGGTCATAGATGCGTTCGTAGTGATGTACTATGTTTATCTATGATGATAGATAAACATGACGACTTGACCAATGAGACTGGACCCGACTCCTCCAGTTTCTCAGTCGTCTTTCGGTTGGACTCACGTTCGGGCGTGCCCACCTACCTCCAACTCGTCCAGCAGGTGGAGAACGCAATCCGGCTCGGATATCTTCGACGCGGGGACCAACTCCCTCGGATAAGAGACGTCGTAACTTCTCTGTCTATTAATCCCAACACCGTGCTTAAGGCTTATCGAGATCTCGAGCAGAAGGGCCTCATTGGAGCACGACCGGGTCTTGGCACCTTCGTGGAGGCGGCACCGGAGACAGTAGGACTCGCCGAACTCACGACGCTGCGACGTAATCTCGTCGCGGGGTGGCTGCGCGAAGCAACAGCGGCCGGCCTTGATGAAGACGGGATCGTCGCACTGTTCACGAGCGCGTTAGGAGATTTTCGTAACCGACCCGACGAGCACCGACGGACGTCGCGCCCGCGTCGCGTCGCGTCGCGCGAGACGGGGGGAGTTGCGTGAACGTCGTCGAGAGTTTCGGGCTCGGTGTTTCCTACCGGGGCACGTGGGCGCTTCGCGACTGCACCGTTGCAGTACCCGAAGGGCACATCGTCGCCCTCGTCGGATCGAACGGTGCGGGCAAGACGACACTGCTCCACTGCGCGGTCGGACTCGCCAAGCCAACGACCGGGGAGATAACCGTGCTCGATGGCATCGAGGCCGGTTCGCCCGACGCGCTTGAGCGCGTCGCCTTTGTGGCGCAAGACGCGCCGTTATATCGCCACGTCACGGTCCGAGCGATGCTCACCGTGGCGGCCAACTTGAACCAGCACTTCGACCGAGACCTCGCCGAAGCACGCCTGGCGTCCCTCGACATCCCGCTCAACCGCCGAGTCGGCAGGCTCTCCGGCGGCCAACAGGCTCAGCTCGCTCTCGCACTGGCGCTGGCTCGCCGTCCCGACCTGCTCGTGCTCGACGAGCCACTCGCCCGGCTCGATCCGCTGGCACGCCATGAAGTGATGGCCGTCGTCATGTCCGCCGTGGCCGAGGAGGGCCTGTCGGTAATCTTCTCCTCGCACGTGGTGTCCGAATTGGAACGAGTAGCTGACTACCTGATCTTGATGAGTCACGGTCGAGTCCAGATGGTGGGAATGATTGACGATCTTCTCGCCAAGCACGTGATATTGAGCGGACCCACCGACGAGGCGGAGCGCATCGGCGAGTTGTTCCCTGTCGTCCAGTCCCAGCACGCAGGGCGACAAACCGCCTTCGTCGCGCGAATCGATGCTCCGTTAGAGTTCCCGAGCGGCTGGATGGCCGAGAGCATCTCGCTCGATGAACTGGTGCTCGCCTACCTGCGCGAACCGTCCGCCTCCGCGATGTCCGGTCCGCTTGCGGTTTCCGCGAACCGTGCGGGGAGGTGACGCGATGACGACGACGGTCGCCTCTTCCTCGGTCGACTCCAGCGACCGCCCCTCGTCGGGACAACCCGTCTCGTGGCGTCGCCTAATGCGCGTCGCTCTAATCCAGCATCGTGCGGCGCTGATTACCATTTTCGTAGCGTTTGTTGTCCTCGTTATCGTCATCATCTTGGGGCGTGACGCCGTGAGCGCAAGCTACGCGAGCTACCTCGCCGCTGGCTGCACGTTCGCTCATCCAACCAATCTGGCGGTGTGTGCAAACACTGCCAACACATTTGCCGATATCCCAAGCTTCACGCCGATCGTCATCGCGCTTCGCCTGTTTCCGTTGGTCGTAGGAGCCTTCGTCGGAGCGCCGTTGATTGCGCGTGAGGTGGAGTCGGGCACGTACCGCTTCGCCTGGACCCAGGGCGTGGGACGCACTCGCTTGGTGCTCGTGACGTTGGTGATGCTGGCATTATTCGTGACACTGGTAGCCGTCGTGCTCGGACTCCTGCTCGGGGGCTGGTACGTGCGTCCTTGGGCGGTGATCAACCCTGGAGTTGCGAGTCAGTGGCGGGCCGATTTGTTCATGACGACCTGGTGGATGACGCCGGTGTGGGCGCTCTTCGCGCTGGCGCTCGGCACGCTCATTGGGGCCCTCGTCAAGCGCACGGTCGCCTCGATAGCGACCAGCGCGGTCATTGTCGGCGGGGTTCTCATCGCGGTAAGCCAGTTCCTCCCCCGGATTCTCGACTTGGGCGCGATCACGACCTCGCGTACCTTGCTCAGCGATTTTCCAGTTGGTGCGATCAACATGGACGGTTCTCGAGGTGTAGGGCCTGCCGGGAGCTTTCTCGCGCGTGGGTGGTTCACCGGTCCCGGCGACCAACTGATTGCCACACACGCGGCGAACAGGATTCGTGATCACGCAATCAGCCTGTATATGGCGAAGGGAGGTGCGAACGACCCTGACGCCGCATCGCGATGGCTAGCGTTCCACCATTACACGTACTGGTTGGCCTATCAACCAGCCGACCATTTCTGGATTCTCCAGGCTGTTTTGGGGCTGGTCGTACTCGCCCTCGCGGCGATGTGTTGTCTCGCAGCCGTGCGGCGCATCCGAGGTCGTCGCGCGTAATAGATTCACGGTCACAATCTCAGTGACCGGCGATCAAGAGCTCCAAAAACGCTGCGGGGGAGTAAACCGGTAGGCGATCGGCAAGATCGAGAAGATGGTGATCGCCGGACACTATGACGGATCGTGTCGTCGTCGCCAGCGCGATGAGGTAGTCGTCGTCAGGATCCGACGATTGGACGGGGAGTGACAGGTCAGGATCGTTAACGATCTCGCCCTGATATTTGAGGAGTTCGATGAACTGCCGTGACTCAGTTTCGCTGATTCGTGAACGAAGTTTCGGGTAATCAAATACTCGGATTAATTCTGCGAGCAAGAGTGGCGACGCGATGAGTTCGTAGTCTCCGTCGAGCCATGCTCGAAGTACTTTTGCTGGAGTACCCGACGGTGCCAACAGCGCCGAGACGATGACGTTTGGATCGAGGACGGCGCGCAACTCAGCGCGGACCTCGACGAGAACGATGCTGTGCTTCGACAGCGAGAGCCATCGCCTCGTCCTCGTTCATCGTCCCGTGTGCCCAAATCTGATCGAGTAAATCGAGTCCGAGGTCGCGTCGCAGAGCCTCTTCAATGACTTGACTCTCACCCTTTCCGGTTCGGGCCGCGCGTACTTTCACCGCTCGAAGGACCTCGTCTTCGACGGTCAGGGTTGTTCTCGTCTTTGCCATAAATACACTTTAGCATCAAGATGACACCCATAGTGGTGCTGGTTCATGGTCACAGTTGGTCACAGACCGAACGACCTCAGACGGACTTGATAGAGCCATGTAAGAGTGAGGGCCCATATCAGTCTTACGAGACGGACTCCGCGGCACGCAACGGAACGAACTGGAACGAACTCATAACCCGAAGGTGGCGAGTTCAAATCTTGCCCCCGCCACGAAAATCGAGGGCCCAGGCACAGCCTGGGCCTTGGAACTTACCAACTGTTAGATCAGTTGACCGCCCAGCAAAAGTTCGACTGGGATGTTGCCCCTGGTGGCATTTGAATATGGACAGACCTGATGAGCTCTTCGCACTAGTTCGGCTGCGACGTCGCGATCAAACGACGGTAGCGGCACGTCAAGCGTGACTGCGAGCTTGAAGCACCCATCGCCTGTTGGAAGCAAACTCATCGCCGAGTCGATGGATGCCTCACCGACATCGAGGTGTCCGCGACGAGCTACCCCAGCGAGTGCACTCGCGAAACACGCCGCGTACCCGACCGCAAATAACTCCTCGGGGTTCGTTCCACCACCTTCGCCGCCCATCTCCTTGGGTCTGCAGAGGTTCACGTCGGGTTCGCCGTCTGAGGTACGCCGCTGACCGTCACGTCCACCAGTCACATGTGCATTTGCCGTATAAGGGATCTTCGCCATTGTGTTGCTCCTTTCAGATTTCGATGGTCAGGAGATAAGGACGTCCGCCTGATTGGCGTAGGTCCAATTGGTAGAGACGCGACGTCCGACCAGCTGAACGCGAGCATATTGGCGCTGAGCTGTTGGATCACTTCCCCGATTTCAAAGGAAGAGCGACCAGTCGTGTCACCACTTCGAGTCGAGGGTCGAGAGAGCTATTTCATTACTCGGTCCGCGTGAAAGGATCGCCAGCGCACCGCCGAAAGCGGCCCCGAGCGGTGCTACCGACCCATGTTGTGCCAGTTCCTCCGAACATGGAGACTGGTCCCGGCGACGAACCCCGTGAACCGTTAAATTAGCAACGTTCAGGAACCAGTTTTCGGAGAGGGAGCATGACCGATACCGTGAAGAACGTCGCGTCGTTGGTAACCGACGGGCCGCCGCGTGCGCGGCCGAAGATTGAGGTGGTTCCGTTGAAGGGACTGCCAATATCAGCTGCGGCCGTGGTGTTTGTGACTCTGGCAATCGCCGGGAACTGGCAATGGGCGCTGGTGTTTTGTCACGTCGCCGGGGGCGGCTTGTGGACCGGCATCGATCTCTTTGTCGGGCTTGTGCTCGGCCCGATACTGGGCCGCCTTTCCATTCCGGCACGTGCGGAATTTTCCGCGAGGTTCATGCCCAAGATGGTCATCATCATGCCGACTGTGGTCATGATGACCCTGGCGACTGGGTTTCAGATCGCGAGGAAGATGGGGAACCTCTACGCGAATAGCCCAAACCACTCTTGGCTCATCGCGTCGTTCTGCGTCGTCGGCGTCATGGCCGTTATCGCCTTAGGCGTCCTTGAGCCCGCGAACATCGCCGTCTTGTTCGAGATGAACAAACCAGTGCCGAACGGCGAACTCATTGGACGCCTCATGAAGCGATTCATCTATACCGCCGGCATCACGGGCCTGATGCAGATCGCGACCTTGATCATCATGACCCGCGTGGCAAGCCAATGAGTGTCGATCAGTCGTTGCCAGTGCCTTCGAGCACGGAACGCTCGTATCCACCCATTGGCTGGTTGAGCACCGGCGCACTCGCCATGGTAATCATTGGTGGAATTCTCATGGCGTCGTACGCACCACACAAGGCGCCTCTCGGCGTGCCTTCCGCCCTGCTGGTGGCGGGAGCGTTGTTGCTCCTGTCCGCGGGAGTGTTGCTTGTGAGTTTGAAAGACTTTTCGCGCCGGACTTTCCTCAAAGTCTTCAAGTGGGCAATCTTCTCTGACCTGGTTACGGCGGCCATGATTGAGTTCGCGTTTGTGCGAGACCACACGAACGGCGCGTCACTTCTCATTGTGACCTGCATGTTGGCGGTATTCACTCTGAGTGTTCCAACAACGATCGCCTTCACCGTGGCTCGCTACGCCGAGGATTGAGTTTGTTCGATCTGCTGCACGAACTCCGTTATGCCCGCGTCACCTCCGCTCCGTCTGCTGAGAACGGAGCGGTGTGGTATGGGCAGGTAAAGGCGACAAAGGTGTTGGCTAGGGAAGCCTTGGACGCCATCAACAAGCAGGTCGCGTTCGGACGATAGGTGACCAGAAGACGCAGTCAAAGGGGACGGCCGGTCTGGTCGAAGTGGTCGTTGTAGATCAGCGTTCCGAGGAAGACTTGTAGCGAGTGCGGTAGTGACGATCGGCACTCCGTATCTAGAGAATCACACGTTGGCGCGACCGCGGTGGCAACCTGCGAGAATGACGTTTGTCCCTAGCGCAACGACAGGCAGCGGGCGATGCTGGGCCTTAAAGGCAATTCGCGAACGGAGGCCGACAGATGTCGAGAGCACGTGCAACGCAATCGACCTCCGAACGTAAGGAGGAATGAAGATGGACAAGCCCACGTATGTACATTTTTTCAATGAATTCGGTATCGAAGACGTTCCGATGGTCGGAGGCAAGAACGCCTCGCTCGGCGAGATGTATCAGAAACTGTCAAATGACGGTGTCCGAGTGCCCAACGGATTTGCCACTACCGCCGACGCGTATCGCTACATGCTCAAAGAAAGCGGGGCCGAAGCAGCGCTCCACGAGGCGTTGGACGGTCTCGTAGCGAACGACATGGGCGACCTTGCTCGCCGAGCCGAGCGAGCTCGCGAGATTGTTTATGGCGCCAATATTCCCGATGACTTAGCCTCCGAGATTCTCGTGGCGTATAGGCGACTGCGCGACGAATACGGTGATGACGTCAGCCTCGCCGTTCGATCATCCGCGACCGCTGAGGATTTGCCGACCGCCAGTTTCGCCGGTCAACAAGAGACTTTCTTGAACGTCCACGGCGAAGGGAGCCTGCTCGATTCGTGTCGTCGATGCTTTGCCAGTTTGTTCACCGATCGTTCGATTCACTACCGTGTTGACCAGGGATTCGATCACTTTCAAGTTGCCCTTTCGATCGGCGTCATGAAGATGGTGCGCTCAGATCTCGCTTCGTCCGGTGTGATGTTCTCACTTGACACCGAGTCCGGTTTTCGCGACGTGGTGCTCGTAACCGGTGCTTACGGTTTAGGCGAGAACGTCGTGCAAGGCGCGGTCGACCCTGACGAGTTCTATGTCCATAAGCCTTCGCTGGCGTCCGGACATCGCACCATTCTGCGCCGGTTGCTGGGTGACAAAGGGGTGAAGATGGTGTTCGCCGAAGGCGGGACGAAGGCAACCGTTCGCAACATCCCTACGCCGAAGACCGATCGAGCGCATTTCTGCCTCAGCGATGATGAGGTTCTCGAACTCGCCGACAACGCCGTCGTCATCGAGGCGCACTATGGGCGCCCGATGGACATGGAATGGGCCAAAGACGGCTTTGACGGAAAGCTCTATCTCGTCCAAGCCCGACCCGAGACCGTCGCATCGCAACGACAGTCGACACTCTTTGAAACGTACGTTCTCGACGGTGGTGGCGAAATTCTGATCGAAGGACGTTCGGTGGGCGAGAAGATAGCGACCGGGCCAGCCCGGGTGATTGAAAACGTGGCGCACCTTTCCGAATTCCAACCTGGCGAGGTGCTTATCGCCGATACCACAACCCCTGATTGGGAACCCGTAATGAAAACGGCGGCGGCGATCGTCACCAACCGTGGTGGACGGACGTGCCACGCGGCAATCGTTGCGCGCGAACTCGGAGTACCGGCGGTCGTGGGCACGGGTGTCGCGACGACCACAATCAAGACTGGCGAAGTAGTGACCGTCTCTTGCGCCGAAGGCGACAGTGGACTGGTCTATCGGGGTGAGGTCGGTTTCCACGTTGACAGCAGCGACGTCGGCGATTTGGTTCGACCCGCGACCAAGATCATGATCAACCTGGGTAATCCCGACCTCGCGTTCAAGACGTCGTTTCTTCCGAACGACGGTGTGGGACTGGCCCGTATGGAATTCATCATCAGTGAGTCGATTCGGGCTCACCCCCTCGCCTTGTTGCATCCCGAGAAGGTGAGTGATCCTCAAGTGCGCGTCGAGTTGGCCAAATTGACGGCCAACTATGCCGACGGTGAGCACTTCTTCCTCGAACGTCTCTCAGAAGGGATCGGCACGATTGCCGCCGCATTCTGGCCGAAGCCGGTCGTCGTTCGAATGTCGGACTTCAAATCGAATGAGTACGCAAGTCTTCTCGGAGGCAGCGATTTCGAACCCCTCGAGAGCAATCCGATGATTGGATTCCGTGGGGCGTCGCGCTACGCGCACCCTGCGTACGAAGAGGGTTTCGCACTCGAGTGCCGTGCGATGTTGCGGGTCCGCAATGAAATGGGTCTCACGAACGTGATTCTCATGATTCCCTTCGTTCGTCGGATCGTCGAGGCCCGAGTGGTCTTGACTCGAATGGCAGAACTCGGGTTGCGTCGTGGCGAGAATGGACTGCAGGTCTATGCCATGTGTGAGATTCCAAACAACGTGATACTCATCGACCGCTTTGCCCAACTTTTCGACGGATTCTCGATCGGATCGAACGACCTCACGCAGTTGACACTTGGGGTTGATCGCGACAGTGAAATCGTGGCGTTTGATTACGACGAGCGTGACGAAGGCGTGATGGAAATGATCCGGCTCGCCGTCGAGGGATGTCGACGCAATGGCATTCACTCCGGCCTCTGTGGTCAAGCACCTTCGGATTATCCGGAGGTGGCGGAATACCTCGTCCAGCTGGGCATCGATTCGATGAGCCTCAACCCCGACACGGTCTTGAAGACGACGCGTCGAGTTCTCGAAGTCGAAGCAAGCGAGCAGTGGCCGCCGACACTCGTCGGGGCGTCACACTAGGTCGTGCTGATTCGCCACGACTGACCTTGCGTCAGTCGTGGCGAAGGATGACTCACCAAGCCGTCATTGTGCGAGCCACCCGGAGCAGCGGCTCGGGTACTGGTCGCGCCCCATTGGCCACCACCTTGAGTGGAACCAATTCGGTGCCGTTGTCACCTATCGACACCAGGGTCGCGAACCGTGCAGCGTGCACCGCTTCCACGGCGCTCACGCCACAACGAGTGGCAAGCAGGCGATCAGTCGCCGTCGGGGATCCTCCGCGTTGTACGTGACCAAGCACCGTGAGGCGTGTCTCGAAACCGGTGCGCTGCGCGAGTTCCCTCGCGACCGTGGAGCCCGCGGAACCGTCCGGTGAACCCAAAAAGGCCCCTCCCAGGGCACCTTCGGCCACCACGACCACTGACGACGTCGAGCCCGAGTCGTGATGACGCGTAACCGCTTTGGCGAGTTCATCGAAGTCGGTTGGCAGTTCGGGGAGACAGAGAGCGTCCACGCCACCGGCGATTCCCGAACACACGGCGAGCCAACCCACGGTTCTGCCCATGACTTCGACGATCATGAGTCGATCATGACTTTCGCCCGTCGTCTGGAGTCGGTCGATGGACTCGACGACGGTGGCGACGGCGGTGTCGAATCCGATGCAGTAACTCGTGCCCTCGACGTCATTGTCGATCGTCTTGGCAATGCCAACGATGGGCAAACCCAGTTGCGCCAAGTGATTGGCTGAGCCGAGCGTGCCGTCACCGCCGATCACGATGAGCGCGTCGAGTCCGTGACGCTCAACGGTTTCCGTCACCGCCTTGACGCCACCTTCGTGTTCTTGCGGGTGAAAGCCGGCGGTGCGCAGTATGGTGCCGCCACTTTGCAAGATGCCCCTCGTGTCAGTTGTCGTCATGATCGAGGATTCGTCTTCGACCACGCCGCGCCATCCATGATGGAATCCCACGAAGTCGTCGCCGTAGGACGAACCCGCGCGCACGACGGCGCGAATCGCCGCGTTGAGGCCCGCACAGTCACCTCCACCGGTCAATAGACCAACTCGCATGGCACTCCTCTCAGCCCCTTCAATCAAGAGTGTCGTGGAGTGCGCGATCGAAGATAGAGGAAAATGTCCTCTCAATCGAAGCAAAGTGAGTCATTTGTCCCTAGTGACTCAGGGCAGAAGTTGTGAAAATGTCGAAAGGTAAAGGACGACATGAGCACGACGCCTACGCAAGATCTGGGACAGTCCGAGCCGACGGATTATCCCGCGTCCTGGGAGTTCGACGGGCTCTTGAACGATGGTGAAGCCGTCTTGGTCCGGCCGGTACTGCCGAGCGACGCCACGGCGCTCGCGGGACTTCGCGTGCACGCCATCCCAGGCACCATGTCATTTCGTTCTCTCGTGACGCACCCCGCACTCATCGCGAGTGAGATGTCTCACTTCACAACGGTGGATTACCAAGAGCGCATGGCATTCGTGGTGGTGGCTGGAAACCGAGTCGTGGCCCTTTCGAGCTTTGATCGGGTCGGCGAAGGTGGTTCAGTCGCGCGAATCGAAATCGTCGTGGACGAATCATTTCAGCATCGAGGGATTGCCACGTTGCTCTTCGAAAGCCTCGCGGCGTACGCACACGCTTCGGGGATCGAGCGTTTCGTTGCTGAGGTGCAGGCCTCCAACACGTCGATGCTCAATATCTTGATCTCAACAGGACTACGTTCGACGAGCGTTGAACACGAGGGAACCGTGCGGATCGAGATCGATCTCAGACCGACCGCCAAGTACCGTCAAATTTGCGATGCGCGCGAAGCCATTGCCGAGGTCGCGAGCACGTCATCGATCCTTCGACCAAGGACCGTCGCCGTCGTCGGCGCGGGACGCACCAAGGGAAGCGCTGGGCATGAAGTCGTGCGCTCAATTCTCGCTGGCGACTTTTCCGGGACCGTGTATCCGGTCAATCCCTCAGCGCGTTCGATCTGCGGCGTGAAAGCGTTCCCCACACTTGCTGCGATCCCCGAACCAGTCGATCTCGCGATTATTGCGCTGCCGGCGGATCGCGTGGCGGGCGTGCTGGAAGAGGCTGCCACCAAGGGCGTACGCGCCGCGACCATCATCACTTCTGGGTTCGCCGAGACGGGTCGTTCGGGGGAGCAAGCCGAGACCGAGTTCCTCCGTGTCGCTCGGCGCCACGGAATGCGCATCGTCGGACCGAACTGCCTCGGTCTGGTGAACACAGACCCGCAGATTCGATTGAACGCCACGTTTGCTAGCCTGGACCCCTTGCCAGGTCGACTCGCTCTCGTGTCGCAGTCGGGTGCCGTAGGCATCGTGCTCGCCGAGCAGGCCAGTGCGGCCGGACTCGGCCTCTCCATTTTCGTCTCAGTTGGCAACAAGCTCGACGTGAGTTCGAACGATCTCCTTTGCTTCTTCGAGCGCGACGAACGCACTTCGGTCATCGCCCTGTACCTGGAATCGCTCGGCAATCCTCGCAAGTTCGCCAGAATTGCGCGCAGAGTCGGGGCTCACAAACCGATCATCGCGCTGAAGGCCGGAAGGACCTCGGCGGGCGTTCGAGGCGCCCGATCACACACGGCCGCTGCGGCGTCGCCTGACATCACGGTGACCGCCTTGCTGCAGAGTGCCGGGGTGATCAAGGTCGATCACTTCGACGAATTGTTGGACGTGTCAGAGATCTTGCTAACCGGACGGCTTCCCAAGGGCCGGCGCGTCGCACTTGTGGGCAACTCCGGTGGCCCGCTGGTCCTCGCCGCCGACGCCTGTGAGGCCGGTGGTCTGTCAGTACCAGAGTTGGACGACACGACGAAGGATAGGTTGAAAGCGGCACTCGTCACGGCAGCGGCGGTTTCGAACCCGGTCGATCTCACCGCAGACGGCGCCGCCGCCGATTTGGAAAGATCCCTCGAAATCGTCCTCGACGATCCAGGAATAGACGCCGTGATTGTGGTGGTCACTGAAGTGGTGGCCTTAAGCACTCGAGATGCTCGACTAGCGATCGCCCGAGTGGCGCAGAAGTATCACAAGCCAGTGGTGGCGTGTCTCCTTGGCGCGACGACCGAGCGTGCGCCGAGCGGCTCTTCAGTGGTCGGCGAACTCCCTTCGCCGGAACGAGCCGCGGCGGCGCTCAATCATGTCCGTCGTTACGCCGAGTGGCGGCAGAACGATTGCCTCTCGACCGAAGAGATCGGGCACTTGGCGAACGACACCAAAGTCCGGACAATCGTCGCGACCAAACTGGCGAACGACCCAGACGGCGGGTGGCTGGAACTCGAAGACGCGGCAGATCTACTCGAAGCGTGCGGAGTACCGGTGGTGACCACTCGGGCCGCGACCAGTGCGCTCGAGGCTGTCGAGGTCGCTGAGTCCATTGGTTTTCCTGTCGTGCTGAAAGCTCGTTCGGGCTCTCTCGTTCACAAGTCGGACGTTGGCGGCGTCATCTTGGGACTCGAAAACGCCGAGGCGGTGAGCGACGCATATTCGAAGATGTGCGATCGGCTTGGTGCCGATATGGGGGGAGCCGTACTCCAACCGATGACTGCCACTGGAGTGGAGGCGATCATTGGACTCGCCGTCGATCCGGACTTCGGTCCCATCGTGATGGCTGGACTAGGTGGAGTCATGACCGATCTCCTGGGCGATCACTCCTTCGGCGTTCCACCGTTCAACCCCGGGAACGCGGAGACGATGATCCGTTCATTGCGCGCCGCCGCATTACTCGATGGTTATCGCGGGTCTCCCAAAGTCGATCGCGACGCCCTGATCGCGGTGCTCGAGACTATTGCGAAGGTTGCTGAACTCGTGCCCGAGCTAGTGGAGCTGGATCTCAACCCCATCGTGGTCACGGCGAACGGTGCGTTGGTCGTCGATTGCAAAGCGCGATTGGCTCCCGGTGACAATGGTCCGGGACCGCTGTTTCGGGCCATGCGTTCGACGATTCGGAGTTGAACGCGAGAGGTCAAGGCTCGTTCCTCGCGTAGTGATGACGGATTCACGACCGTGTCAGGCCGCGTCGGATACTCGCCGCAACCGTCAACGCGATACGTGGTAACCGAGCGAGGGGGTTAGATCTGCTCTGGAACCATTGCAATGGCGCCACACGGGCACTCGCTGACGCAGATTCCACAGCCCTTGCAGAAGTCGTAATTGAAGCGGTATCGCTGCGTGTCTCCAAGTTTGATCACTGCGTTATCCGGACACACTCCGTAACAGTTGTCGCATTCAAAACAATTACCGCAGGAAAGACAGCGACGGGCCTCGAACAGGGCGTTATCTTCGCTGAGACCACCGACGATCTCCTCGAAGTTGTTCTGACGTCGAGCGAGCGCGAGTTCCGGGCGTCGCGTGCGGTCCGCATCGGAGTAGTACCAAGTGTTGAGATGATCGAACGTTGCCAAATCGTGTCGCGGAGTGTCGATGAGGTCATGATCGGCCAAGTAGGCGTCGATGCCACGAGCGGCGCGCTTGCCGTGTCCGATCGCAATGGTCGCCGTCCTTTCCGAGGGCACCGCGTCGCCGCCAGCGAAGATCCCGCTGTTTGTCGCTCGCATGGAGGATGAGACCCCAACGGTGCCGCCATCGATTTCAATGTCGGACACATGATCCAGAAGCGACAGGTCATTGTCCTGGCCGAGTGCGAGGATGACAGCGTCCGCACCCAGTTCTTCAAACTCGCCCGTCGGTTCGGGGAAGCCTTCTTCATTGAGACACATCTTCTCGATGGTGAGACGGTCGCCTTCAAAGTTGCGAATCGTCGAGAGCCAGCGGACCGTGATGCCTTCCTTTAACGCCTCTTCGAGTTCTTCGTCGTGGGCGGACATCTGCGTGCGGTTGCGGCGATAGACGATGACCGCGTCGCTCGCGTCGAGGCGACGTGCGCTACGCGCGGCGTCGAGGGCGGTGTCGCCACCGCCGTAGACCACGACACGCTGACCGAGTTGAGGTGCTTCGTCATCGGCGACGCGGTGCAAGAACGAAACAGCATCAAGAATCTTTGCGGAGTCACCCGAAGGAATCTCCACTCGTCGGGCCAGTTGAGCGCCGACGCCCAAGTACACGGCGTCGAAGCGACCCTCACTGTGCTCGCGCTCGACGTCATGCACGGTGTGGTTGAGTCGCACCTCCACTCCAAGATCGACGATTCGTTCGATCTCGGAGTCAAGGATGTCACGAGGAAGTCGGTACGCGGGGATGCCGTAGCGCATCATGCCGCCGAGCCTCTCGCTTGCGTCGACGAGTTGAACGTGGTGGCCGAGTTGGCGAAGGTGGTAGGCGGCGCTCAATCCCGAGGGCCCACCGCCGACGACGAGTACTCGTTTGTTCGTATCGCTGCCGGGAGAGGGCAACGACCAACCGCGTTCGATGGCGAGATCACCGAGGAATCGCTCGATCGCGTTGATGCCAACGGCCTCATCGAGTCGAGCTCGGTTGCACGCAGTTTCGCATGGGTGATAACAGATCCGACCCATCACCGCGGGAAACGGATTGTCCTTCACTAGTTGGCGCCACGCCGCTTCGTACGCGCCGGATTCTGCATGGTAGAGCCATTGTTGAATGTTCTCTCCGGCGGGGCACCCGTCGTTGCACGGAGGAATGCGCTCCACGTACACCGGTCGTTCCACTCGCCACGAACCGGTGCGGTTCGCGTGACTCGATCCGACTTCGAGGGTGATGGCGAAGGGAAGCTTCGTCATAGTGTCAACTCTTGTAGGTCGTCTAGGAGTTCGATGTCTTCGAGTAGTCCGTAGCGCTCGATGTTCCGATTTGCGATCTCTTGGAGTCTCGCGATGATGTCGAGTCGTCCGGGTACCCCGAACAGATGGCGATAACGCCCCTGAATCGACAGATACGCCTCGACAGGCGTGCGGTGACGGATCATCGAGACGCCGGTGACGACGCCGTGCTCGGCTTCGAAGACCGGGAAGAGACCGGTCTCCTTAGCGAGCCGCGCGACCTTGATCGTGTCGCACGAGGCCGATCCCCACCCGAGCGGGCAGGGCACGAGAACATGGAGGTAACGTGCACCACGCACTTGCATTGCTCGCTGCACCTTGTTCTCGAGATCGTGCAGGTCGGCCACTGTCGCGGTCGCCACGTACGAGATGCCGTGAGCCATGGCCAGGCGCGCCATGTCCTTTCCTTGACCGAAAGCATTGCCCGGCTCGGGCCCGATGGCTTCGGTCGTGGCGGTGCGCGCCGCGGGCGGCGTGGCGCCCGAACGCTGCACGCCGGTGTTCATGTACGCCTCATTGTCGTAACAAATGAAGAGCACGTCGTCATTGCGTTCGAACATGCCCGAGAGGCATCCGAATCCGATGTCGACGGTCCCGCCGTCGCCGGCCTGGGCGACGACGCGAACGTCGCTCATGCCCTTTACTTTCAACGCCGCGGCGACGCCGGTGGCGACGGCGGGGGCGTTTCCAAAGAGGGAGTGTAGCCAGGCGATACGCCACGACGTTTCCGGGTACGCAGTGGAGAAGACTTCGAGACATCCCGTGGCGTTGACCGCAATGAGCTGACCACCGGTGGCTCGCATCGCCGCATCGAGCGCGTACCGCGCGCCCAGAGCTTCACCGCACCCCTGGCACGCTCGGTGACCGGAATCGAGCGAGTCCGTGCGTCGCGCATCCGACTGAATCGTGCGATCATTGTCATCCAGCAGTCGGTTGCCTACAGAGAAACTTCCCACTTGATAAAAGCGAACGGGTTGTCGTGTCATGGTGTTCATCCGATCTTGGAAGCAACGGCGCCGAGGTTTGCCAGCACGTTCTCGGCCGAGGGCCCCGAATGTAGCTGTGAATCGATTCGAGCGCGCTCCGATTCGACGATTCCGAGATCGAGATCCATGAAGGTGACAGGACCGAGTTGTCCGAACTCAGCGTCACTCAGAAGTTTCTCGATCGAACGTTGCGTGATCGCACGGCCGCCGAGCCCTGCGATGACAGAATGAAGTGAACTGTCAAAATCGCACGTCGCCAACACAACGTCGGCGGAGAGCACGCCTCCATAACCGACTGCGAACGCCTTTTCGATGACGATCACCCGCTGAGCGTGAGCAAGCGCACGTCGGACCTCGTCGAACGGGAACGGCCGAAAGGTGGTGATGCCGAGAACTCCAACCCGGTCGCCCGCCCCGCGGCGCTGATCGACCGCATCTTTGATCGTGCCCAAAACAGAACCCAACGCCACGACGATCGTGATGGCGTCCTGCGTCTTATACCTATGGACCAAGCCGCCACTTTCGCGTCCGAACACGGCCGTGAACTCCGACGCCAGAGTAGGAATGAGTGAGAGCGCGTCGAGTTGTCGCAGGTGTGCGAGATACCGTACCTCGGTGAACGCCTCGGGTCCCACCATCGCGCCGATGGAAATCGGTTCGGCGGGATCGAGTACTTGACGCGGTTCGTAGAGGGGCAAGTAGGTGTCGACGTCGAGCTGTTCGGGCACGTCGATGCCTTCGACGGCGTGAGTCAAGATGAAGCCATCCATGCAGACCATGACCGGCACCGAGAGTTCTTCGGCGAGACGGAAGGCGAGGACGTGCAGGTCAGCGGCTTCCTGGTTCGTCTCCGCGAAGAGTTGAATCCAACCCGCGTCGCGCGCCGCCATCGCGTCGCTGTGATCATTCCATATGTTGATTGGTGCACCAATTGCTCGGTTTGCGAGCGTCATCACTATCGGCAGACCGAGCCCGGCGGCGTTGTAGACCGCCTCCATCATGAACAGCAAGCCCTGGCTGGCGGTGGCGGTGTACGCTCTCGCGCCCGTCGCCGATGCGCCGATGGAAACTGACATCGCGGCGAATTCCGACTCCACGTTGATGAACTCGCACGGCGAGAGCGTTCCCGCCTTCACCATTGCGCCAATGGCTTCGATTATGTGCGTCTGGGGTGAGATGGGATACGCGCACACCACTTCGGGCCTGCAGCGCGCTACCGTTTCGGCGACCGCCCTCGATCCTTCAATCTGTCGCAACACTGGCGAACTCCTCTTCCGCTCGCATCACGAGCTGGTAGGCCGACGCGGCGGCGGCAACGTTCTGATCCCCGATGGCACCGTTGAAGCGCTGGTTGATGGCGGTCGTTATGGACTCGAGCGAGACCTGTGCAGTGAGTGCCGCGAAACCGCCGAGCAACACCGCGTTTGGAAGTGGACGCCCCAGATTCTCGAGGGCGAGTTCGGTCGCCGGACACGTGAGCAGGCGTTCGCGCCGAAACGTAGCGAGGTACTCGCCGAGACCAAGTTCATCCAAACTCTTGGAAGTGTTGATCAATACGTAGCCTTCGGTCGAGAGCCCAGCGAAGAGGTCCACCTGGTGGATCAGGGTGACGTCTTGGATGATGAGAGCGTCGGGATTGATGACGGGTTCGCGACTGCGGATGGGCCGATCGTCGATGCGACAGAACGAAACAACGGGTGCCCCCGTACGTTCCGAACCAAAACTTGGGAAGGCCTGCGAGAATTTTCCTTCCGCGAACGCAGCGACTGAGAGCATCTCCGCGGCGGTGACGACGCCCTGTCCTCCTCGGCCATGGAAACGTATCTGGAACACTATTTCGACTCGCTTTATTTCTGTCCGACGACGCCGACCATTGCGGCAAGGTCAGCCAAGCGGCTCGAGTAGCCAACTTCATTGTCGTACCAACCGAGCACCTTCACTAAGTTGCCCTGGGCCATAGTGAGACCGGAATCGAAGACACACGACGCCGAAGAGTTGATGATGTCACTGGACACGAGGGGCTCTTCTGAATACTCGAGCAGTCCCACTAGACGGCCTGCCTCGGTCGCACTTCGATACGCCTCGTTGATCTCAGCCACGCTCGGTATCGTGCGCAGCGTCGTGACCAAGTCGGTGATCGAGACGTCAGGGATAGGAACGCGCAGGGCGAGACCGTCCAAATGACCCGCCACGCTCGGCAACGCCAGCCCGGTCGCTCGGGCGGCACCGGTGGTCGTGGGGACAATGTTGATGGCCGCGCCTCGAGCCCGGCGTGGATCTTTGTGAAGGGCGTCGACCAAGTTCTGATCGCCGGTGTACGCATGCACCGTCGTCATTAGGCCATTTTCTATTCCGAAGGCGTCGTCGAGTACCTTCGCGAGAGGCGCCAGGCAGTTGGTTGTGCACGAAGCGTTCGAGATGATGAAGTGCTTGTCAGGATCGAACTGATCCTCATTGATCCCCATGACAAAGGTGGCGTCGGGGTCTTGTGCGGGGGCGGAGATGATCACACGCGTGGCGCCCGCCTCGAGGTGATCGGTCGCGTCTTCTCGCTTGGTGTATTTCCCAGTTGATTCAATGACGACGTCGATCTCCAATTCGGCCCACGGCAACGCCTTGGCATGGGCTTCGGCAAGCATTTGGATGCGGCGCTCGCCAACGATCATGAATTGCTGCTCGATACTCACCGGATTGGCGAAACTCCCATGGACGGAGTCGTGAGCGAAGAGTCGAGCGAGCGCCTCGGGAGCACCAAGGTCATTGATCGCGACTACGTCCAACTCGGGGTGAGAGGTCAGCGCCGATCGCAGCAGCGACCGCCCCGTTCGCCCGAAACCATTGATTGCGATGCGAATTGACATCTCACGCTCCTCTGATCACAGGTATTCATTGATCTCGCCTTGAAATCATTGTGGTGCCACCCCGAAGAGCGATGTAGGGGCAAATGTCATTTGTTGGAACCTGAATGTGGCGTCGTGCACCGAGTCGACCGTTCGAGCCCCGGGCGACGAGATTGGTTGCGTTGGGTGTGCCAACCGTACGTCGAAGTACGGGTCCTTCGGATTTAGAGGTCGCGAGCTTGGAACTCAGCTATGCCGTCGAGGCGAAGGACGAGATCGTCATATCGCAAGAGGCCACTCTGGGTCCCGTACTGGCTCGACGTGGCGGCAGCGTTCACGGCCGCCCAGCGTAAGGCATCGCGATACGCCACGCCATGGACGATCGCCGCAACCATGGTGGAGGCAAACGCGTCGCCCGAACCAGTGAGGTCAATTCGAGGTTGAGCGTCTGTGTAGGGATCAATCTGCACACGCTCGGTGGTGGTCCTGGCGACGGCGCCCCCGTTATCGTCGAAGACGACAACGTTGCTCGCTCCTAGCGCCATTAGACCATCGAGCACACCTCGCGCGTCGGTCGAGTCGCCGGCGATGACGTTGGCTGCGGCACGGCTGCAGAGGAGCAGTTCTGCTCTGGCGTACAGCCGGGTTAGTCGTGAAGTTCCCGCCTCTAATTGGAACGTGCCGGGCTGGAAGGCCAGGCGTACCTTCAGATTCTTGTCCAACCAGTCGGCAAGTTCGTCTTGATAGTCCAGTGCGTCGGGTCCGAGGGAATTGATGTACAACCAGGCGGGGACTTCGTTGTCCCGGAACCCCTTCCACTTGTAGTTGAAATCTGCGTGCCGCACGAGGATCGTCCGCTCGGCACCGAGCGTAAGGACAAAATTTCGAACCGTGTGGTTTGGTGAATCGACGTGTATGAGGCTCGTATCGACGTCTTCGCTGCGCATCGCACTCAGAATGTCGAGTCCAATTTGATCGTGGGCCAGATAGCTGGCGAGACCCACGCGTAGTCCAAGGCGCGACATGGCTACCGCCGTATTGGCGGCGCTGCCGCCAGCGGTCGGCGATGAATCGTCCTCGATCGCCAATTTCGTGCCCCACGGTATTTCCAGCCATCGTCCTTCGTCATCGGTGCGCAACCGTACGGAGCCTTCGGTGAGATGAATGAACTCGTCAGAGACGACGTCACCGAGGCTAACGATGTCGAATTTCTGTGCACTGGTCACGAATCCCATTGAACTCCTTTGCTCGGTGTTGCAGTGAAACGCGGACATCGTCGAGGTTGAAGAATGTTGGGACATTCTGCGCCCATTCACAGTCCGGGGAATCGGCGGATTCGAACTCATCAGATGAGTTCAACTGTGCGACTCGCGAGCACACCCACTGAAGTCTAGGTTCACACGGTTTGGAGGCATATTGCGTCGCCTACGTAGATGGGGACGGATATGGTGACCACGTGGAATTGGAGTTCAGCGGCGAAGTGTGGGAGTGGCGGGGACCGTCACCGTTTCACTTCGTCAGTGTTCCGGACGAACAGAGCGCTGAACTCGAGTCACTTTCGTCACACGTCACGTACGGCTGGGGAATGATTCCCGTCGAAGCCACCATTGGAGTCACACGATGGACGACTTCACTCTTTCCGAAAGATGGGCGCTACGCGGTGCCGCTCAAGAGTGCGATTCGAAAGGCTGAAGGTATCAGCCTGGGCGACACCGTCAACGTGCGTCTGGGCGTCGCGCTCTGAGGAGATTTTGGTCGGCGTTGTGCAGGTTATCCTTGCGGCGACCTGAGAAGAGGAGACTTCGTGACGTACGACCCGCAATCCGACGACCGGCTTGATCCACGCCTCAAGTCCGTGCTTGCCATGATGCCGAGCGAAAACGTGAC
This sequence comes from Acidimicrobiales bacterium, assembly GCA_035532375.1. Lineage (GTDB taxonomy): Bacteria > Actinomycetota > Acidimicrobiia > Acidimicrobiales > RAAP-2 > RAAP-2. The sequence continues at coordinate 30,547 of DATKRC010000081.1, read as the reverse complement.
CGACGCGGACAGCCGTGAACAGATCCTCGCCGAAGCCACCTCGCCGGAAGGTGTCGCGAAGTACGAGATGACTGCGGGCTCTATGAACATGGGTGACAGCGAGGAAGTGGCGCCGTCGAAGGGTTTGCGATTCGCAAATGAGGAAGTGACGTCCTCACCCGACGGCAACACGATCAAATTGCAGATCATACGTCCGGACAATGACGAGAGCGTGGCCTGTGTCTATTACATCCATGGCGGAGGGATGGCCTCGTTGTCGAGTTTCTTGGGTAACTATCGTGCCTGGGCGAGGATGATCGCCTCCAACGGCGTCGCTGTCGTGATGGTCGAGTTTCGCAACGCCGTCGTGCCATCGGCCGTACCCGAAGTGGCGCCGTATCCGGCCGGGTTGAACGACTGTATTTCGGGTCTCAAGTGGACTATCGCCAACGCGTCGAAGTTCGGAATCGATCCGGCGCGGATCATTGTCAGCGGCGAGAGTGGAGGAGGCAATCTAACTCTGGCCGCCGGTCTCATGCTGAAGCGTGACGGCGAACTCGGCCTGATCAAGGGTCTCTACGCGCTGTGTCCGTACATCGTCGGAAAGTACCCCGACGATCGATATCCCTCGACGCTCGAGAACAACGGAATCTTCCTGGAACTTCACAACAACCGAGGAATCTTAAGTTACGGCATCGACGCCTTCACGGCCCGCGACCCTTTGGCGTGGCCCAGCTTTGCCCAGATCGACGACGTCACCGGTTTTCCTCCCACGGTGATCAGCGTCAATGAATGTGATCCACTTCGTGATGAGGGCATCGGTTTTTATCGTCTCTTGCTTTCCGCCGGTGTCGCGGCACGAGGGCGTACGGTACTCGGAACGATCCACGGCACCGAAATATTTCCGCCGCTCTGTCCCGACATCAGCCACAATACGGCGGCCGATATTGCGGCGTTCGCCAAGTCCTAGATTGCGTTGGCCCCCGCCCTTCGGCGGGTTAGGAAGTCACGCGATCACTGCGGTGGGGTAGTACCCAATTTGGTCGGGGGAAGTGACAGGTGTAGCCGTTGGGGTAGCGCTCCAGGTAGTCCTGGTGCTCGGGTTCGGCCTCCCAAAACGCTCCCGCCGGGCTGACTTCGGTGACGACCGTGCCCGGCCAGAGTCCCGACGCGTTCACGTCGGCGATGACGTCAAGCGCGACCTGACGTTCTTGGTCGTTGAGATAAAAGACAGCCGAACGATAACTGGAGCCCACGTCATTACCCTGGCGATTGACCGTCGTCGGGTCGTGGATCTGGAAGAAGAACGCGAGGATGTCGCGGTAGGAGACGACCGCGGGGTCGAACACGATCTCGATCGCTTCGGCGTGTCCTTCGTGGTGGCGATAGGTCGCGTTCTCGACGTTGCCGCCGGTATAGCCCACGCGAGTCGAGATAATGCCGGGTCGCTTGCGGATGAGATCCTGCATTCCCCAGAAACAACCTCCGGCCAGTACCGCAGTCTCGGTTTCGTTGGTCATTGTGACGCCTCTTCTTTCGGTGCCGCGTCGAACAGATGCTTGTACTCACCGTACCCGGACGCGTCGAGTTCGTCGTACGGGACGAACCGCAAAGCCGCGGAATTGATGCAATAACGTAGTCCGCCCTCTTCTTTGGGACCGTCTTCGAACACGTGGCCGAGGTGACTGTCGGCGTTCGTCGAACGAACCTCCGTCCTTGTCATACCGAAGCTCCGGTCTTTGTGCTCAACGACGTTTTCAGTTTCGACGGGTGCGGTAAAGCTCGGCCAACCACACTCGCTGTCGAATTTCTTGGTCGAAGTGAAGAGTGGCTCGCCGGACACGATGTCGACGTAAAGTCCCACTTCGTGGTTGTCCCAGAATTCGTTGCGGAACGCGGGCTCGGTAGCGCTCTCTTGAGTCACGGCGTACTGATTGGGAGTCAATCGAGCGACTGCCTCTTGGTCCTTCACGTATTTCTTGCTCATTTGCATCCCCTCTCAATTCGCACTCGGCCGTCTCGCGTGGTGCCTTCATAACGGTATCGGGGAGCGGCATTTTCGTTACAAAGCCGTTGCCGAAGGAGGCTCTGTGATGGCAATGCTTGAACGTCACGACGTCAGCGTAGGTCGGACGATCTATTCGACCATGGCCAAGGAGATCATCTCTTCGGCCGTTTCTTCGGCGCTGGAAGCGATCCTCTGAGTGGGGCGAATTCGGAAGAAGGCGATGAGCAGGGCCACGGTGATGATGCCCGCTCCCGTCAGCAGTGCGTCAGAACGCCCGTGCGCCGCGGCGATGCTGGTGAGGGCGGCGACACCGAGCGCGCCACCCGTCTGCTGCATTGTCTGGAGCATTCCCGAGGCCGCGCCGGCGTCCGCGTGGGGAACTCCCGCCAGGATCGTGACACTGAGCGGCAAGAAGCACGAACCGGCTCCGATGCCAAAGAGGACGAGAGGTCCAAAGAGGCTCTGGAAATAGCCCTCGGACGGCGTGGCCTTGGAGATCCACAGTGTCGCGATTCCTAACATGACGAGACCGAACAGGAGAATCGGTCGGGCCCCTATTCGGCCGACGAGTCGTGGCGTGATGCGTGAACTGGTGAAGATCAGAGCGGTCATGGGCAAGAACGCGAATCCCGCATCGATGGCGCTGAAGTGAAGATCGCCTTCGAGGTACTGACTGATGAAGAAGAAGACGCCGTACATGACCGAGGGCACGAGCATCATCGTGAAGTACGCCGGTCCTCGCAGGCGGTCCGTCAACAACCGCATGGGAAGCAGCGGTTGCGCCCGTCGCCTCTCGACCTGGACGAATGAGACCAGCAACAGCGCACTGAGAACGAAGGAACCCAAGGTGACCGAACGGCTGCCGTGTTCGGCGAGACGGATGAAGGCGTAGATCAAGCTCCCGAGTCCACCTGTCACCAGCGCTGCGCCGGCTACGTCGAGACGTCCACCGTTGCGCGGCGGTTCGGGTACGAAGCGCGGGGCCAACAAAATGATCGCGATGCCAATCGGCACGTTGATGAACATCACCAAGCGCCAGGACACCCACGACGTCAGAGCACCACCGAGGATGAGGCCGAGTGATCCGCCACCGGCTGACACGGCGGTGAAGATTCCCAATGCCTTGTTTCGAGCCGGTCCCTCTTCGAAGGTGGCGCTGATCAGACTCAAGGTGCTGGGTGCCGCCAACGCGGCGCCGACGCCTTGGACGGCACGAGTGAGAAGCAGCATCGTTGAGCTCGTGGCCATGCCGGCCAGCAATGACGCGGCGGTAAATATTGTCAACCCGATAATGAGCATCCGTCGACGACCGAAGACGTCACCCGCTCGACCGCCCAAAAGCAGCAGTCCACCGAAAGCCAGGCTGTAGGCGTCGATCACCCACGACAATCCGGCCGGACTGAAATGTAACGAGTGCTTAATCGGCACCAGCGCTATGTTGACGACGGTGGCGTCGAGTACGACCATTAGCTGACAGGTAACGATGATGGCTAAGGCAATCGTTGAGACTCTTTTTTGGGCGTGCGAGGTCAAAGGCACAATGGCTCCTTTTTTTGATAGAGGCTTAAATCTCCGGAAAAATGGTGTTTCAACAACCTCTGTGCCCGAAGACATTGATTTTGGTCCCCGGAAGACCTAACATGAGGGTGCCTCCACATACTATATGGAGGGAGCCTCCGGTTGCAAGTCTTTCTTTAAAAAACTTTTGGGGCAGTCACTTCAAAGGAGCGGCGATGAGCGAAACGGTCACGAGGAAAGGTCCTCGCCGAGCAGACGCTCAGCATAATTACGAAGTGATATTGACAGCCGCTCGCGCCGCAGTCGCTGAGCGTGGTGGCGACATCGTGCTGGAAGACATCGCCCGCAATGCCGGAGTCGGGATAGGGACGCTCTATCGTCATTTCCCCACGCGTCAGGCACTGCTCGAGGCCGCCTTTCTGGACGAAGCTTTAGAACTACGTCAACGTGCCGAAGCGTTGAAGTCCGCTCCCGCGACATTTGACGCGCTGATCGATTGGCTGCGTCTGCAAATGGACTTTGGAGCTCACGGACGCAGCATGGGCGCCGCGGTCATGAACGCAAAACATACCGAAGGTACAGAGATTCAAATTGCTTGCGTCGACATGCGAGAGGCGGGCGCAGTATTGCTGCGTCGAGCGCAGGATGCCGGCGAGGTTCGCCGCGACGTGGAGATGGTCGACTTACTTCGATTGATGCACGGCATCGTCATCGCCAACGAACAGGCGCCGGATCAGTCGCGCGTCAATCCCATGTTCGACGTCGTGATCGCAGGAATACGGACCTGAGTCACGCCTCACCGGCCTTGGCCATGAGTTCGACGAACGGAATCGTGCGATCGGTCAGTCTCTGATAGTGGGCCCAACCCCGGTAATGGCGAACAAGCTCGCTCCACATATCTGTTTCATCTGCTGAAGGTATCGCTCGGGCGATTGCCGAGAATCTCTTCGCCCCGATCTGCACCGTAACTTCGGGATTTTGTCTCAAGTTGAGTAACCACTCCGGGTGGTGCGGACGTCCTCCATTGGAGGCGACGACATAGATGACGTTGTCCTTCTCGTAATAGAGCAGCGTTACCGAATGAGTCAGTCCGCTCTTTCGACCGCGCGTCTCGAGAATCAACATCGGACCAAGCGGACTCTTGTGGCCAATGGCGCCTCGTGTCAGACGGTAGAGGCGCATATGCCACCGGTAGATCATTCGTCCGATGGTGCGGTCGATGGCCACCGTGAATTTCAATTTGTTCCCGTTTCGCCGAGAATCTTCTGAGAATACTTTGACGCTCGAATGGTTAGGTTTCCGGCGTTCTGGTCGAACGCGTCGTATCGGATTGTCAATTGAGACGTGCCCTTTAGGTTGGGGGTACTCGACACAGTGTTCGAAAGGAGCGACGAGATGGAGATCATCCGGAATCCGGACGGGAGTTTGGTGGTGCTTATTCCCGAAGGGCGACATCACGAAGTTGACGATGAGGTCGACGCCTCTAGCAGCGCTGAGACCGATAACGTCGCGGCACTGACCACCAGGGTGCTGCATCCCGGCGAGGGCGGCTATAACGAAGCGCTCGCTGAGTGGGACCTCCAACAGAATCCGGACCGCGCGCCCGCGGTATCGACGGCGAGTGGCCGCGAGGAGGCCATGAACGTTGTTCACGCCGTGGCGGGGTCGCCCGACCATGACGTGGCCGCCGCCCTCAACGACGTTCACGACTCCGAAGCGAGTGGCGAAGCGTTGCGACACGTGTTGATCGGTGGTACCCATTCGGTCGAAGCCTTCTCCGAGGAGGTGGCTGAGGCCGAAGGGGGAGAGCCGCTACCGGCGCACAAGATGACCAAGATCATCGGCGAAGTTCTCGCTGAACTGGACAAGTAGTCGCCGCTCGGTGGATCACCTGAGCGTCCGACGAAGTCGTTTCGACATGTGCGTGCAACGACGCGTACATTCGAGATGTTGTCCCGAGCGAGTAAGGACTGGTCTGACGTGGACGTTCAAGAACTCTTAGGGAAGGTTGCCCAACATCTGTCGGTGAGCCGCGCCTTCGGGACGCCGTACGAAAAAGGCGGTTCGTTGGTCATTCCGGTGGCGTTCGTGGCCGGCGGAGGAGGTGGGGGCGAGGGTCCGGTGGGGCCAGTGACGCCCGACTCACACGACGTGGCAGACTCCGACGTCGACAATTCCACGATGAACGTACAAAGCACTGGTTCTGGTGGCGGATTCGGCGAAGTCGTGATGCCGGCGGGTGTGTACGTCGTTAAGGACGAACAGGTGCGCTGGGTTCCAGCGGTCAACGCCAACCTCGTGATCGTTGTGGCATTTTTGAGTATTCGCATGATCGCTCGTGCTCGTCGCAGGGCACGTCGACACGCTCGTAACACGTAGAGGTCACGTCATCGTCTTTTAGCGCCGCTCCACGACTCGTATGATTGAGCCATGGCGCAGCCCGTGGGAACTTTCGCGCCAAGCAGCGCCAGTGTCTAACCCGCAGTGGTTCGCACGGCGCCGATACGGCTTTGGCGTTCGTCCCAGGACCTGGCAAGGTTGGAGCATTACCGCTGTGGCGGCCGGCGCGGTGATCGGCAGCGTGGTTGGCCTCAAAACGACGACTCGAGAGATTCTCTTGGTGGGCGTCATCGCCCTCTATTTGGTCATCGCCTGCAGCTTGGGTGGTACGAAGCGGCTGACTCCAACGAACGAGCAATCAGTTGACGCCGAGGAAGAACCGATACCACTGAACACCGCGGTCAAAGATCCGGTGCCGCCAGAAATCTATGGATCGCAGACGCCACACGAAATCGCTGAAGCGATCGTGTCGCACACGGGAAGGTTCGCGGTCCAGGCAGACGGCGAAGTGCCAGCTGATTCGATCATTGTGGTGCATCATCTCACAAAGCAGTTCGGTTCGAGAGTGGCGTTCGAGGACGTCTCATTCAATGTTCGTCGGGGCGAGGTCTTCGGATTCCTTGGACCCAATGGTGCTGGCAAGACGTCGACCGTTCGAACGCTAAGCACTTTGGTCGCACCAACGTCCGGTACCGCCGAAGTCGCGGGCGTCCCACTCGACGGCAAACATGATGTTGCGATCCGTCAAAGGATCGCAGTGATGACCGAAGTCCCGGGTCTGTATTTGCGCTTGAGTGTCAGGGAGAATCTCGTCTTCTTCGCGGGACTGTACGGATACCGTAACGCCTCACCTCGAATCGATCGGGCTTTGGAAGCCGTCAACCTTTCGTCCAGGATCGATGACCTTTGTAGTGGTCTGTCAAAAGGTCTACGTCAACGGGTGGGGCTGGCTCGAGCACTGTTGAACGATCCCGAAATCGTCTTCTTGGATGAGCCGACCGCTGGTCTGGACCCCGTCGCTTCGCTCGAAGTTCACAATCTGATTCATGAACTGCAGGCCCGGGGCGTCACGGTGTTCCTGACAACGCATCGCCTGGACGAAGCTGAAAAACTGTGCGACCGAGTAGCGATCTTGAATACCTCGCTTCGCACGGTCGGGCGAATCGACGACCTGCGCCAAAGGATGTTTCGCAAGTCGATCCTCGTCTCTACGGCCGAACCGTTGACCGATCCGAATGGCGTGTTCTCGACCATCGACGGCGTTGAACACTGGTCCATTGATGACGCGGGCGGATATGTCGTGACGGTGGCCGACGTTCGAAACGCCGCGCCCGCGATCACGAGAGCGCTCGTCGCCGTGGGGGCCAATGTGCTTTCAATCGTCGAGGGCCACCATTCCCTTGAAGAGGTTTATTTGGAACTCGTGGGAACCGTTGGCAAAGGTGATGCACAGTGAGCGAGAGCGTGATCAGAATTCGGGCGGTGATACGCAAAGAGTTCCGCGAGTACCGACGGAACCGATTCATCATCTACACGATGGCCACGTTGCCAATAATCTTCACCGCGCTTCCGGTCATTTCACTCTTTACTATCAAGGCCTCGGCCGATCCGACGCAAGTCCGCACCGAGGTGGCGATCACGCTACTCCTGCTCCTCATCATCCCCGTGGTGTTGCCCGCGACGATTGCGGCGTACTCGGTGATTGGCGAGCGCGATCAAGGCACGTTGGAGCCGCTCCTCACGACGCCGATCAGTCGAGAAGAGTTCCTCTTGGGCAAGTCGCTCGCAGCCACGATTCCTACCGTCGCGGTCGCGTACGGGTTCTTCCTCGTCCTAGTGCTGGCGATTCGATTTGGCGCCTCGAGTGTGGTCGCTCACGCCGTATGGCAACCGGCATGGTTCTTGGCGGAGTTGTTGTTTGCGCCTTTGTTGGCCGCGTGGTCGGTATGGGTGGGCACGGCAATCTCGGCACGGTCATCGGATGTTCGAGTGGCCCAGCAGCTGGGGACTCTCGCAAGTCTTCCGGCACTCGTCTTTCCGCTGCTCATGTCACTTCAAATCTTCAAGCCCACCGTGACCGTGGCCATCGTGGTGGCGGTGGCGCTCGCCGCCATCGACGTGGCGGCGTGGCGAATCGTCTCAAAAATGTTCGACCGTGAAAGGCTGATTACCGGTGCGTCTGCGGTCACGATGCGAGCCGAGGCCGGGACCTAGATCTAGTCGTACTGTCTGAAACGCCCCTTTCGCCAAAAATGCATAGGTTATCCAAACTTGTTAGATTTGTCGGAATCCGCTGATGCGGGGGGATACGGTCCCAGGGTTGGGACCGTGGGGGCGATAACGAAATGCAAGGGCGATCGACAAGAGAGATCACCATATGTTCGGACACACTCCGAAGGTTTTTTCGGCGCGCACGATCTGTTTTGTGTGCGCTCGTTGTGAGCGCGTTGATCGTCGTGGCAATGCCGGCCCTCGCATCGAATGCCGATCCAGGCAGGGACAACGGCGGAGGCAATAACTGCACCAACCACGGCCGCGGTGACGGCACACCTACGGGTTGCACTTCGACCACGACCACGACCACAACTACGACTACTACTACTACTACTACTACGACTACGACTACTACTACTACTACTACTACTACTACTACTACTACTACTACTACTACTACTACTACCACCACGACCACAGTTCCAAGAACGACGACGACACTGCATCGGAATGCGCCGCCGCCACCAACGTCGACGACCTCTACGACACCGTCAACAACGACGTCGACCATTCCGAAGAAGAAGGCGCCTCCACCGACACTTCCGCCGGTTCACATAATCTCCAAACCTCCGCCGGCGCCTCCTCGCCCACGTACGGTCGTAGTCGCGCCGTTCGCCGAGGGTTCGTACAGTTTGTCGAAGAAACTCAAAACGGAAATTCTAAGCATGGCGAAGATTATTGATAAGAAGCACTACACGTCCGTGGATCTGACGGGCTACACCGATAATGTCTTCACCGCGGCGCTCAATGTCATCTTGAATCACAAGCGTGCGAATGGTGTGGCCGCGCAACTGGCGTTGGACCTCAAGGCGCTAAAAGACACCAAGGTCGTCACTACGATTGTCCCTGGTTACAGTATCGTCCTCGTTGGTACAAATACGACGGCGAAGGGTCGAGCTGCAAATCGAAGAGTCGTCGCCACACTCAAAGCGAAGTAGTCACCGGCGTGGAACCGATCCCTGTCGCCTCGGTTGGTCGACGCCGGATTCGTCAAGCGCTTTGGGGCCCCGCGTTGATCCTTCTGTTAGGTCCGCTACCGGCAGTTCTTTCGAGTGCGCCGGCGGTCGCCTCGGCCACAAGTACGTCCGCGGGAACCGTCTACGTGACCAACCTCTCCCTCAATTCTGTGACCGCCATCAACGCGGCGAATGGTCAGACCACGGTCGCCCACGGAGCACCACCCGCGATGAACGGGCCGCTCGGTATCGCCATCGCACCGAATGGCGATACCGCCTACGTCACGAATTCCAGCGGAGACACCGTGACGCCGATCGATATCAGATCATCGCCGTTCTCCCTCGAGACGCCAATTCGCGTTGGTAGTGGACCGGCCGCCATCGCCATCTCTCCCAATGGCGCCAGGGCCTACGTTAGTAACTTCAACTCCAACACGGTGACTCCCATCGACTTGGCCACGAATCCGGCGACAACAGAGCGGCCCATCAGGGTTGGCAACGGCCCGTGGAGCATCGCGGTGAGTCCGAACGGGAAGTGGGTCTGCGTCTCTGACTCCGAGGGTCGTTCCGTCAGCGTGATCAACACTTCGACGCGTCACGTGACCGAACTGCAGCTCACGCGCGCACCTCAAGCCATTGCGGTTGCCCCGAACGGAACTGTTGCCTACGTGGCCAACGGCCACCTGGTGACGCCAATTGACTTGAGATCAGGGACCCCGAGGCTCGAAAGTGCGATCACCGTGGCGAACGGACCATTGGGCATCGCGGTCACACCGAACGGCACCATGGCCTACACGGCGAACAATGACAACACCGTCACGCCGATTAATCTCACCACTTCGCCAGCCACACCTGCGAAGGCGTTTTCCGTTGGGAGCATCACGCAGCCCGACGGGATCACGATCGCCCCGAACGGTAGAACAGCCTTCGTCGCCAACGCGAGCAATACCGTCACGCCGATCAATATTGCCGCGAAGTCACCCCGTGCAGAAGCGCCGATTCAAGTGGGCTCCGCCAGCTTCGGAATAGCGATTGCCCCCGGTCAGGCCCCTATCGCGCATCTAACCGTGGTCTCAGCGCCGGCCGGCAAGCAAACTCGATTCAACGCTGGTTCGCCGTCCACGTCAGTTCCGATCTCGCATTACAAGTGGACCTTTGGCGACGGCACGACCGCGTCCACGACGGTGTCAAAGACGACGCACGTGTACGCCAAACCCGGGACCTATGAGGCGTCGGTCACCGCGGTGGGGACCGATGGGACCTCGACAACGAAGACGTTCACTGGACAAACGGTGAGTAACAACGGAAGCCCTGCAGCCCGGGCGCGACTCTCACTGAAGATTCAGTCGTCGCTGCAGTCGTCACCATCGTCGGGTCCACCGGGAATCGCCATCGCTCTTCGTGATTCGACTTTCAAGCCTCACTGCAAAACCGTCAACGTATTTTTCGACGACCGACTCATCGATTCGGTGACCAGCGCGTCGACGGGTTTCGCAGTGCCGCATTTGGTGATTCCTGGCGATGCCGTTCTAGGCGCCCATCACCTCGAGCTATCGTGCTTGACCAAGCGTCCTTTCCTTCGGTCAACTCCGTTCGACGTGACTTTGACCAAGAACCACCTCTCGGAGTTCAGCACCGCGATGCCGAGCCCGACGGAGTTGGGAAAGCACATCGCAGCGTCGGGTGGTCTCAGCGTGGCCTTTTTGCTCGTGAGTCGTCTTATCGCAGCCGGCTTCCCCAGCGAGTGGCTGGATTCGACCTACGCCGAGAATCGCGATCGCATACAGGCTCGAGCGCGACGACGTTTCCCGCGACTATTCATCGACCGCGAGAAAGAGAAGTCGTTGAGGCGGCGAGTCGTGATTGGCACGCTCCTCTTCTTCGGGTTCATCGCGTTCGCCGGGCTCATCAATTCATTCCTCGACAAGGGCTTCGGTCTCAATCGCACCACGCTCTGGCTGTACCTGGGCGAATCCATCGGCGTCGGCATCGTCACGCTGACTTCTCAACTCCCGATTCTCTTCGGCGGTCTTAGAGAGCGCCGTAAGATCCACATGCACGTACTGGTCGGTGGAATGATCATCGCCATCATCTGCGTCAGCACTTCGCGGCTTATCGGCCTCTCACCTGGATACTGCTACGGCTTGATCGCCGTGTTCGTCCTGCGTCCCCACACCGACGAGAAGGACTGGGGTCGCCTCCACGCCATCGCCTCGGTCTGCGTACTTGTCGTCAGCACCGCGGCGTTCCTTCTGACCGTGCCGGTGTATCACGCCGCTACGGCCGTAAATCCCTCGCCATTTTGGTTGATTCTCGATCCCGCGCTGAACGTCGCGTTCTTGGGTGGTTTCGCAAGTCTCGCCTTCGGGATGCTGCCCCTTCCGTTCCTTCCCGGTCGACATGTTCGACAGTGGAACAGAATCGCGTGGCTGATCATCACGGCGATAGGCCTGATTGGTTTTGTCGCGGTGCTGTTGACACCGGGCAGCGGTAGTCCGAGCGAACTTCATCACGTCGCGCTAGGACCGGTGTTTATCGCCTTCGGCGCATTCGCACTCGCGTCACTCGCCTTTATGGGATATTTCCATCTGCGTCCGGCACCGACAGTTCCGCCGGCACCGTCAGCTCCGGCTACCGCCGACTGAAAGTTCGAATCGGCGTAGCGCCCTAGCGCTACGGCAGGTTGGGCAGGACGTTGTTGGTCCATGTGAACGACATGGGTGGAAGTGAACCCTTGGGGATCTCGATGAGGTCAACGTAGGACCCGCCACCGCCGACCATTGCAAAGCCGGTGCCCATCTCACAGTTGGTGCATCCGAGACCGACGCCTGGGTTGTAACCGGGGTCCGAACCAAGCAGCTCGTCGCGGTGTGCCCAGCAGCCAGCAGCGCCCGCCGAGGTGCACGCGATGTTCGACGTCTTGGCGGCACTCCCACCCCATGCGTCGTCGTACATCCAGATGTAGTCAGCGGCGAGAACGTTGAAACCGCCGGACCAGGCGCCGCCAAAGCCAGGAGATCCTTGCGCGTCGTTGCCCATCGGAAATCCCGGTGCAACGGACGGGTCACTTCGAGTGGCCGCGGAATGCTGGGCATCGGCGGTCAACGCTGAATTCATTCCAAGATAGGGCGGCAGGCCCCGCGCCGTTCGTTCGAGGTCCGCTATGACGAAGAGTTGCTCGGGTACCGAGAGACCGAACCAGTTGCTGGGCAAGACCATTGGCCGCACGCCTTCGACGGCGCGGGCGTTGTTGATTGCCGAGAGAATGTAGTTGGTGCACGCGACGCCGTTCGTAAAGCCAGGCCATGAAAGCGCAGTCGCCGTGCCGTTCACACAGGGATTGGCGCAACTCCACACAGCGGAGCCCATCGCACACTGCCCGGGTGCCATGAAATCCGGGCTCGGAGCGATGTTGGCTGAAGGGTTCGAGATGGAAAGAGCCGGCGCCTTCTTCACCGGAACTGTCGTGGGGGCGACCGTCGTGGGGGTTACGACGGTCGTCGGAGGTGGAGTCGTGGTCGTTGGGCTGTGGTGGGAGCCCTTCGAGTTTGATCGCGGCTTTCGAACGGAAGTCGTGGCCACAACATGCGAGTGTCGGACGACCCTGACCTTGGCGTGCACGACGCGTCGCGCAATCGTCGTGGTCGCCACGGTCGTAGACGTGGTCGCCACGGTCGTGGTCGTGCCAGAGCCGATTTCGGCGGACGGCTGTACGATGTTCGCCATGGCGGGAAGTGCCGTCGTACTAAGGACAACTCCCAGGACCAGAGATCCGATGGATCCGATGAGTACAGAACGGCGCGGGCCCCGACGTGAAGTCGAAGTTCGTGCTTTGGGGTCTCCGGAGAGATTTTGCCCTTGCGTGATATTGGTCATGAAGCAATTGTCGAAAACTAATTCCAAAGTGCCCGCTACTACGCCTCAACATCCGCTCAATTCGATTGAAACTCCACTGAGACGACGAAAGCGACAGTGCTAACGGTTCAGTCACCGGCCAATCGAGCAGATAATTCACGGATTGAACGAGCTCGTCGGCCAGCAGCATTTCAGTGGCCAAAGTTGTCTAGACGTGTGAGAACTTCGTGAAGTACGTCGCGGGTTCATCCCGAAACAAACGGTCTGCCGCTCGTGCGCAGTCGACGTTGACGATGGAAGCGCACGTCGAAGCGACGTGATATTGAAACACGTCGATTACTGAGCGACGATCAGGAGGTATGCACCTGAAATTGTCCCTGACATTTGAGGTACGATTTGCATTCAGGACGTGGACCATCACGCAAGGGCATGCTGGTGGTCCACCTCAGAGAGTTCTGAGAAGTGCCCTCGCGTGGTGCGAGGCAGAACGAGTGTGCCACTCGATTTCGAGATTATCCCCGACTTGATATGAAGTTGCGCGGAGATTGTTGGCGCGTTGTCGCGGCGATCGGAACGTTGAAGTTTTGATTGCGAAGTAGTCGGTGGTACCGATTTTCGTCGGGTTCAGCGTTCGCGTGTCGAGGTCGCCACGAAACCGTTGATGAGAACGATTGCGTAGTCGACTACGACTTAATAAGCGCGGTGAAGACGACGATGTTGGAAAGATAGTGACCGGTGGCGGGATCGAAGATGCCGCCACATGTGACGAGTTGCAGCGCCGGATAGTTGCGCGCTCCATACACGAGAGCGTCAGGGAAATTCGTCTTCATGTACATGCGCTCACCTATGACCGCGAACACCAATTGCTTCCCGTCGGCCAACGTGACGTACACCCGATTCCCGAGACTTAGTTTGTCTAGATAAAAGAACGCTGCCGGTCCGTGGAAGTTGTCCACGTGTCCCAGAATTACCGCCGAACCGTTTTGCCCCGGCGCTCGATCGCCGCTGTACCAACCAGGCTCAGCAAAATTCGTCGGAACATTTACGGTGCCGTCTTTGTTGAGCGTCAATACGGACAATGGCAGTGAAAGTCCGATTATTGGAATCCTTAAATGGACTGGTCGCGACCGACCAATTGCGCCAGCGACGTAGGTCGGAGGGGGTGATCTATGTGTCGATCGAGAATCGGTTCCGAGTGGTACCGAGGTGGTCGTCGGATCCGTGTTCGAAGTTCGCCTGGCGGTAGTAGTGGTCGTTGGCGCCGAACTCACCGTTGTGACCTTCGTCGTGGTGGTCGTTGACTTCGTTGGCGAATTAATGACGACGCCGGTTGAGGGCAACGAGACGACGCCTAACGACGACTTCAGGGTCGGTCCCTTGGGCTGGCTGTGATGGACGAAGATGACACCCAAGGTCCCAATGATGATTAAAGAAAGGGAAACGGCCCACCACATTATGTGAGTGGGCCGTTTCTTTTTAAGCGACATCACATCGCTCATTCTAGGTTGGCCTAACTAGATATCACCTTCGGGTCAAGCGTGACGGCGACGGCGAGCGATAAGCACCAAACCAGCGAGACCGGCAAAGAGTGCCAACCCACTAGCTGTCAGAACAACTCCACTGTCCGACGATGTTGCTGCGCCACCAGCGCCGGTTGAAGGAGCGCCAGACGGAATGGTCGCTTTCGGGATAGTTGGCGGCTTCGTCCCGGGCGGCGACGTCGGCGGCGATACAAGGATCGTGGTCGGCGCAATTGTCGGAATGGTTGTCGTAGTTGACGGAGTTGTTCCGGACGGCGCTGTCGTCGGTGGCGCGGTCGTGGTGGCTGACGTGACCGTCGTGGTCGTTGTCGGAGCCGCGGTCGTGGTGGTTGACTTGACCGTCGTGGTCGTTGTCGGAGCCGCGGTCGTGGTGGTTGACTTGACCGTTGTGGTGGTTGACTTGACCGTTGTGGTGGTTGACTTGACCGTTGTGGTGGTTGACTTGACCGTCGTGGTCGTTGTCGGAGCCGCGGTCGTGGTTGGAGCGTTCGTGTCATAGCAAACGACGAAGTGGCTCAGGGTCGCCTGCGGGGAAGTGGGACTGTTATTGCTGGTGTTGGGAGTGATGAAGGGACCCTTGAAAACGTTCGGAACCATTGGAGGGGTGTAGAGGTAGTACCCGTCGGCCGCCTTAACGGCGACGGCGTTAACCTCGACATTGTTGGCCAGACCGGTTGCGGTGACGACGACGTTGATGGAGAAAAGGTCGCCGGCCACGGTCACATTAACGTTGCCGTCGCCACCAGTGGCATTGCTCGAGAAAATATCCTGGCCAGCGCCACAGGTGGTGATGTTGCCCGAAACGTAGGTCGGGTCCGAGGACGCATTCGCAGTGAGAGACGATAGGGCGATTGTCCCCAGGGCCAGCACCCCGATCACCGCCAATGACATTGCCGCGCGCAAAGACACGAAAATGTTTGTTTGACCATCGCCGCGAATCACCCGAACGTTCTTTCTCATGACTGCCGTCTCCGTTCGCCCCTGCGAGCGCCAAAGTTAACTGTTTTGCACCTCTATTGTCAAATCCTTGATATTTCATTGCTGTTACGTTGCGTGACGCCCATGTCGGACGGAGAAATTGAATGAAGAATCTTCCATGTTTAAGAGGGCTCTAAGGGAGATTTGGTTGCCAAACTGATTCTGAGATCCGTTTTGACGTTGTTGATTTTCTAAGTCTTCACTCAGTTCGCAATCGAGTGAGCTTCGTTTTACTCAACGTCAATCTCGTGAATCCGCAGTGTGGACAAACCACGACGTATCTGCCTTGAAGGTTTCGCGTCAAATCAAGGACCAATGCCCTTCCGTTCGGTCCCCAACGAGTTTGAATGTTCTGAATAGGGAAATGGCCCCATCGTCGGCTATTAGTCGACTGCTGAGCCACGGATTTTTCTGCCTTCCTAGTAACCTCGGCACCGAAGACCTTGTTCCGACGCCGACGTATATGTCTATATATAAGGCCTAATTAAAGCGATCAGTGATGCCCGAAAAGTTTGAATCATCCGGCAAGGCAGCCAAGGATCGTGGCGTATCGGACGAACTTAAAGATGCACTGGAAAATGACCAGTTTTTCTTGGTGTATCAGCCCGAAATCGACCTGAACTCCAATGCTTTCGTAGGGGTAGAAGCGCTCATCCGTTGGCGTCATCCTCAACGCGGCGTCCTGAGTGCGGACGCATTCGTCCCCGATCTCGAATCCGGTGGTTTGATTGTTGCGGTCGGACGCTGGGCGCTGGCGACCGCGTGTGCTCAGGGCGCCGAGTGGCACGACAAGGGTTTTCGCTTCACGGTTTCGGTGAACATCTCTCCGCTGGAGTTCGCATGGAGTGACTTTGTCGATGAGGTCGAAGAGGAATTGGCGGCGAGTCGATTCCCCGCGGAACTCTTGGTTTTGGAATTCGCATCAACCACATTGGCCGGAGATTCGTCCACGCGACTCAACGAGCTCGCAGCGTTGGGTGTGCTCCTCTCGGTTGACGATTTTGAGCCGGGTCAGTCACTTCTCGCCGATGTCGAGAAGCTACCCATATCCATCGTGAAGCTTGACCGGCACTTCATCACGTCGCTCTCCGACAATCCTGAGGGGACTGAGTTAGTCCACCACTTGGTGGAACTGACCAAGAAAAGCAAATTGCAGATCGTGGCGTCTGGCATCGAGGACGCCGAACAGCGACGACGACTTCAATTGGAAGAAGTAGGTGTCGGTCAGGGCTATCTATTCTCCAGACCGCACGAAGCGACCGACATCGATCGATATCTCGAAGACTTCTCAATATTCACAGGAAGCCTCGTTGATCCGCTGCGCTCTTCGCCGGGTAAAGCCCCCGTTCCTCGATCGAAGTCACCGAACGCGAACAGCGTCGCCGTGAGCGCGAGAGAACTCCAATCGAAAGCAGTTGACGAGATCGCTATTGGCGAGCGCGAGTCGCCGACGATGCACGACTCGGTGCGCCAGTCACAACGCATCGCCAGTCAACTTCACCAGTTGATCGCAGCGTCCATCATCGTCGCGACGTTGCGCAACGAACCCGACATCTTGAAAAGTCTCGCGAGGAGCTCTCGAACGGTATTTGACGCAGACGAAGTTTTCGTGTCACTCGATTCCGGACCGGCGGCTCCTTTGCGAGGCGTTGCGCGCAGGGGAAAGAAGGCGGTCTCCGAAGTACCGACGGATCCTCAAACCGCGCCATATCCCAATTTGTCGGAAAGGGGTTACGAAACCTTCATTGACAGCGAATGGCTCGTATCGCCAATCCTGGAGCGACGCGACCGAGCCCGCGGAGTCATCGCAATTCGGCGCGCACTTGCGTTCAATGAAGAGGACAAGGAAGTGGTGGCGTTACTCGCCCAGATGGCGTCGAGCGCGTTAGGAGCCGTTGAACTCGGTCGGAGCGTCGAGTCAAGCGAAGCGCGACTTCGCGTATTGATAGAGACCGCGCCGGTCGGGATCGTCGAATCGGATATTGACGGTCACGTGCGTTGGTGGAACCACGCGGCGAGCAGCGTGTTCGCGTGGCCGGAGTACGACGAGCGAACAGTGGGTAACGAGTCAAGTTTTCCCGAAGCGACACTGCCGGAGTTACGCGACCTTTGGTCGGAAGTACTGCGTGGTGGTTCGGTCGACGGTCGCGACTTCGTGGACGTCGAAATCGCTGGCAAGATGCGCGTTTTGAGTGCGTCGGCCGCCCTCCTGCCGGCCACTGGCACAGAAACTCCGGGCATTCTCACGTTGATCGATGACGTGACGAATCATCGCGAGTTGAAGGCCGAATTGCGTCACGCCTACACAATGGAGATACGGGGTCAGGTCGCGAGTCGAATCGCGCATGACTTCAACAACCTCATCACTCTCATTTCGGGCTATGCCGAGATCCTCTCGAGCGATCTCCGCGACAATGAGCGCGCGCGTCAGATGGTGAACGAGATTCAATCGACGGCCTCTCGCGCTTCCATGTTGACGACCCAACTGCAAGCAATCGGTCGTACGCGCGATCCCGAGCTAGTGGTCTTCAATCCGGTCACGGTCATTCAGTCGAACGCCGAAGTACTCGACCGAATCCTGGGCAGCAACATCGACGTGCGATTCGAGCTTGACGTGCGTGCGGCCAACGTGCGGGTGGATGCTGATCAGTTTGAGCAGATGATCCTCAACCTGGCAATTAATGCGCGCGACGCAATGGCTCACGGCGGAGAATTGGTGATTGCCGTCACTCCTGTGGCCTTGGACCGAGATAGCGCCGAATCGCTCGGTCTCGCTAAGGGCGAATACGCGCGAGTCACCTTCACCGACAACGGTGTGGGGATGGACGACGAAACGCGCGCACGCTGTTTCGATCCACTATTCACCACGAAAGGCCCGTTTAAGGGAACTGGAATGGGTTTAGCGGCGGCGAGGCGGCTGGTCGAGGAGAGTCACGGTGCGATTCTGTGCCGGTCGAAGCAGGGCGAAGGCACCACCTTCGAGATCACCTTTCCCACGGTGAGCGATGAGGTGGAGGAGAGTTCGGGACTCGTGGCACCCGAGCGACCGCGAGGATCGGCGACGATTTTGGTTGTTGATGATGACGAAGAGCTTCGCCGATTCATGAGTGGAATTCTCGAGCGAAACGGTTACCGGATCTTCGAAGCTGATTCCGCCGAAGGTGCCCTACGAGTGGTCGATGAGTTCGAGGGTGATTTCGATCTCCTCGTAAGCGATGTCGTGATGGGCGAGATGTCGGGTCGTGATCTGGCGACGTCGTTGCAAGTGAAGAATCCCGGACTCGCGGTGCTTCTGGTGTCGGGCACCGCCAATCGCAGAATCTTGAAGGACCTCAATTCGGATTCGAGTGATTTTCTCGCCAAACCGTTCAAACCGAGTGATCTGGTTGATCGAGTCCACGCACTGTTGGCCCGTCGTTCATAGATTCGAACGCCAACTCGTTCGCTACGTGGTCACCGATTCTGACTCGAAGCGATAGCCCACGCCGCGCACGGTCGTGATCCAGCGGGGCTGATCGGGGTCCACTTCCAGTTTCGCGCGTAGTCGACGAATATGTTCAGTCACCGTGGCTTCGTTTTGCCACTCACTCGATGACTCCCACACGTGTTCGAGCAACTGTTCGCGGGAGAAGACCTGACGCGGCGACCGAGCGAGAAAGGCCAAGAGCGCGAACTCTTTCGAAGTGAGTTCGAGCAGCGCTCCTCGAAGATGGACTTCGTGCGTGTTCTCATTAATCAGTAAGTCACCGAAGTGCAAAGTCGGCGTGTCAATGTGCAACTGCGCCATGTTGGCGCCTGAACGACGCAGCACCGACTCAATTCGCGCCGATACCTCTCCCAGCGAAAAAGGCTTCACGATGTAGTCGTCGGCACCGAGTTTCAGTCCGGCAATGCGTTCGGATTCGAGACCTCGTCCGGTCAGGAAGATCACCGGCACGTCACTGATGAGACGAAGTTCGCGAAGGACGTCACGACCGTCTTCGGTCCCGAGGACGATGTCCAGTAAAACGAGGTCCGGCTCCATCGACGACGTGGCCCGAACGGCGGCTCCGCCGTCAGCGGCCACGAGCACGTCGTGACCTTCTCCTGAAAGAAAGGTGTCGAGAAGTTTTGTAATCTCGGAGTCGTCATCAACGACCAGAATCTTGGTCAAATCTCTCCATCCGTATTAGCAGCCAATTTCGTGACAAAACCATGACAATGAAAACTCCAAACTAACTTCGGTACCTCATTGATCGCTGCACTTCGAGAGGACTGGTGGTCGACTCGTTGACCATTCTATGGACGTTGCGTGTGTTTTCCAGTTTGTAGCGCACGGAATTCTGAGTGCGTGCTTCGAGTCTCAGTGACGCGGCGTCGAGGCGATTCGCACTTTTGAACGGTCGAGTGAGCAAAGTTGAGACGGCGTAATCCACCATATTCCGGGCGCGTTTCACTATAGTTTCAAAGGAAATGGCGGCAAATTGACGGCGGTCGCCCATCAAAGACGAAATGGAAAAGGTGGTCTGTGGGCAACTCATTCGGTCGTCGCTATAGGTACGGCTCGAGTTTCGTAGACCAAGAATCCGGCGTTCGTTTTGAAGGTCACCATCCTTTGGAGCGGCCCGATTTGTGGAAGATCTACCTCAATGAGGCTGAAGGGATCTTCCGCAGTCGAGGATTTGAAGGAACATTACGACGGCTCGAGCTCGAAGACGGCAACGGCGTGTCCCTGTTCATCTTGGGCTTCGACGCCGACGGCGCCGCGGTCGCCGGCGTTCGTTTCCACGGACCTTTGGAAGGCAGCCACCAGGCCGCGATCATCGAAGAGATGGCCTCATCGCCCGAGATCGGCGTCATTCGCGATCTGATCGAGCAGGAGATTCGCCTCGGTGCGGTAGAGCTCAAGGGCGCGTGGTCCAAGGGTGCCGCTGTCGTGGGCACTCGATTGGTTTCCGCTCTTTCGCGTTCGGTCACTCACGGTATGAACTGGCTCGGGGCGGAGTTCGCGATCGCTGCCGTGTCGGACACGTTGATGCCGGTCGGTGACGTGACCGGCGCGATACAAGTCGGAACCCAGTGGGTGCCGTTCCCGGACGAGCGCTACCGCACCATCGCCGTCTCGTGGCAACGTGGGCGAACCTACGAACTCTCGACACCCGAGAATCAACGGGCCTATCGACGGGAGTCGGAACAACTACTTCGTGGCCCTTCGAAGAGCGGCGAGGGACCGATCGAACCGGCCTCAACGCGCAATCGAGCCAGTCGTCCGCTTATCTTGGACGTCGGTGAACGCGCGCAGCGCGAGGTCCTGCGAATTCTTCGCGAGGACTCGGCGCTACAGATCATTGATCGATTCGCAGAACAGCGTGAGCAGCTTGGCGAGATTGTCCCCCGACTTTCTGAGGCTCTGCTCACCGAAGGTTCGCGCTGGGTTTACTATCCGTGGCGGCGCGCAGTAGTGCGCCTACTCGCGCCTCGTTCGTTCTCCACGCTTCGACTCGATCGCAATCGCAACAAACTGACCCGCGCCGAACAGGCGCGACAACGAACGCTGCGCATCGGCGTCGTCGGTCTGAGTGCGGGACACACCATTGCCCACGTGATCGCGATGGAAGGTTTGGCGGGCGAAATCCGAATGGCCGATTTCGACACCCTCGAACTTTCGAACCTGAACCGTATTCCCGCCAGTGTGTTGGACCTGGGTGTCAACAAGGCAATCGTCGCGGCTCGACGGATTGCCGAAATCGATCCCTATCTGCGAGTCGTCGTCGAGCCTACGGGGCTTCGTCCCGAGAACCTAGGTGAGTTCCTCGACGGACTCGACCTCGTCATCGAAGAGTGCGACTCGCTCGACATGAAGTTCCTCATTCGTGAAGCGGCGCGCGATCTGCGCATACCGGTGATCATGGAAACGAGTGACCGCGGCGTCCTCGACGTTGAACGATTCGACCTCGAGCCCGATCGTCCAATATTCCACGGTCTACTCGGTGACATGGACTCCTCGAAGCTGGCGAATCTGACGACTGCACAAAAGGCTCCGTACGTCATTCGTTTGATCGGGGCTCGTGAAGCGTCGTCGCGTGGTGCGGCCTCATTGTTGGAAGTCGGTCAAACGATCACCGGTTGGCCCCAACTCGGGAGCGAGATCACCCTCGGTGCTGCGACGGTCGCCGCAGCGGTGCGCCGGATCGGTTTGGCCGGAGAACTTCCTTCCGGTCGAGTGCGCTTCGATGTCGAAGAGATCCTGGAAAGCCTGGGACCCGTCGAAGTCAACCTGGAAGCAGAAGCTGACCTCTTTACTCCACCGCCTGAAGACCCTCCGCTCGTAAGCGACGATCCGGTTGAAATGATCGCCGACGCCGCGCGCCGCGCGCCGTCGGGCGGCAACGTGCAACCGTGGCGCTTCGAGGCCGACGACGAGGAGATCCGCTTCTTCATGATCCCGGAGCGAACCTCCACCATGGACGTGGCGCATCGCGCCACCTACGTCGGCATTGGTGCAGCCCTCTTCAACGCCCGAGTCCAGGCCGCTTCACTGAAGAAGCTGGGACCGGTGAAGCTCTTTCCAGAAGGTCGTCCCTCACACCTCGTCGCGTCGATGCGACTCGGCACCTCTGATGACGTGGCGATCACGCCGCTGCGCGAATATCTGTACTCGCGCGCGTCGAACCGTCGAATCGGAAAGCCCTCCGAAATCGATGCCGAGACGGTGGCGAGCCTGACGCGTGGTGTCGAGCGCGAAGGAGCACGACTGCTGCTTGCCACCGACCGCGATCGCATCAATGCTGGCGCGGAAATTCTCGCCGCGTCAGATCGACTGCGGTTCTTGCTGCCGACGGTTCACCAAGAGATGCTGTCAGAGCTTCGTTGGCCTGGTCGCGACGTGTTGGACGAGGGACTCGACGTTCGCACGCTGGAACTTGATCCGGGCGGTTACGCCGCGCTCGAGATCCTCGGTAGGCCCGACGTCATGGCCCACCTCTCGGACTGGCGCGCCGGATCGGCACTCGGCATGCGCATGCAGGCGTCGGTCATGACCAGTTCGGCCCTCGCCATGATCACCGTGCCTCGCGCCGACCCGATGTGGTACTTGCGCGGCGGCTCGGCGATGGAACGGTTCTGGCTGAGCGCGGAGATGCACGGGCTGGCGCTGCAGCCAACGTCACCGGTTTTTCTCTATGCGGTCGACGAATCCGACATGCTGGTGATGGCCGGCGAGCGCTACCTCGATGAGATGCACAACTTGTCCGAGCGTTTCAACGAATTCTGGGGACTTGGTGACGGTGAGACGGCCATTTTGGTCTTCCGGGTGTTCCAGGCTCCGCCACCGTCCGTCCATAGCGTCCGACTTCCCCTGAGTCACGTACTGGTGCGCGACACTGAGACAATCTCGCCAATTGAGCCCTATTCCGTCGAAAAAAGATGAAATGTGGTGAAAATAATGATGTTTACTTCCTACACGGCTTGTGTAATAATCTTTCTCTGGTAAGTAAACCCTCCAGACAGAGGTCGAATCGCGTGGTTCAACCCTTGTTCCAAGCCTTGATGTGTCGGCGAAGGTAGATTCCCCATGAGAAGTCTCAACCACTCGTATCTCGACCGCGCCGGCGAAGAGACGCGCCTTGTCGTAGAGACACTTCTCCAGGTCATTCCCGGTACACAAATCGTCGCCGTGGTTACGAATCTCTCTAAACCGATCCCTGGCTTCGAGCTCGAACCACTGGTAGGCACCGACGCCGAGCGCGCTTTCGACACGATCAGCGAACGAGTTCGTCAACAGTTGACCGGCGAAATTCCCTTTGGCTCGTTCTCGTGCGTCGTGCTGGGCGTCGAATGGGGCGTCTTGGTCGACTCCATCGCCGTGCAAGAAGGTGACGTGGTGGGCGCCTTGGTAGTTGCTCGTCACGGGCGCACCTGGTCGGGCCGGGAACGCTCGCTCACGAAGGCCTTCGGCTCGCTGCTCAGTCACGTGGCGACCCTGGCGACGCGTGAAGGACTCTTGTTGCACCAACGCCGACTCGACGAATTAGTCGCTCAAGTGGCAGAAAAACTCATGCCGGCGTCGGCACAGAATCGTCAGGAAGTCCTCGACTGGGTCTGTCAGGTTCTTGCAGATTTCCTCAAAGCCGACGTCGCCTTCATCCGAAGCAATGACCTGATACGAGGACTCTCGGTGCTGGAAGCGCAGTGGCCAGTGCGCGACGACATTCCCGATCCGGATCCCCTGGCCGAGGTCTCCTTTGACGCCGACCCTCTTTTCATGGCGCTTCGTGACCTGCGCGCCCCGTACCTGACGGGTACCGAGGACGTCAACGACGACTACCGCGATCGGATTAGGGAAAGCAGGGGTGTGACCCCGGCCGCGGGCGCCGCCGTTCCTCTTCTGCTCGGTGACTCAACCTGGGGCGTACTGGGCTTCCTTCATTTCAACCTTCACAACTGGAATCCGCCCGAGATCAACGCCCTCCAGGCCGTCGCTTCGATGCTCGTGCAACTTCAGGGTCGAATCGACGCTGAAGAGCGCACGCGCTATAACGCCAACCACGACGAGTTGACCGGACTTCCGAATCGCCGGGCCCTGATCCAAGAGCTGAAGTCTCGCCTCGATGCCAAGCGCCAGACTGCCGTCATGGTGATCGACCTCGACCGATTCAAGATCATGAACGATTACCTGGGTCACGGCGCCGGCGACCGACTCCTCGTCACGATCGCCGATCGAATCCGCACCAGTATTCGTACGAACGACTTCGCCGCGCGCCTCGGAGGCGACGAATTCGTCTTCATCGTCGATAAGGCCAAGAGCGAGATGGAGATTCTCGCGACGGCTTACCGCATACTCGACGTGATTGCTCAACCCGTCGCTCTCGCGGGACAAGAAGTCACGCATACCGCGAGCATTGGCATCGCCATGGCCGAACCCGGAGAACAGAGTGGGCTTGACCTGCTGGGATGGGCCGACGTCGCTATGTACGCGGCCAAGTCTCGAGGCCGAAATCAAGCGGTGGTCTTTGATCGTGAACTGCGAGAAGAGGTCAATGATCGTTCTCGCACCGAACTGATGCTGCGTGAAGCGATCGAGATGGGTGGACTTCGTCTTCATTTCCAGCCCGAGGTCGATCTTCGCACTGGTCAAGTCTTGGCCGTCGAGGCGCTCGTACGTTGGGAACACCCGACGAGGGGACTGTTGGCGGCTTCAGAGTTCATCTCCATCGCTGAGGAAACCGGACTGGTGACGGAACTCGGTCGCTGGGTCTTCGCCGAGGCATGTCGTCAATTGGCGATCTGGCAGAACGAATACGCGGATATTTCGTTCATCGTGCGTATCAACATGTCGCCCGCCGACTTCAAAATGGGCGATCTCGTCGAGTTCGTCGAACACTGTCTTCGTGAGAACAACGTCCCCGGGAACCGTCTCTGCATTGAAATCACTGAGTGGGTCGTAACTGACGAGCCGGAACGAATTGCCAGGATATTGAAGAGTTTCCAGGCCCTCGGGGTTGAGATCGCCTTGGACGACTTTGGTACGGGCTTTGCTTCAATGACCAGACTGAAGAATCTTCCAGTGGATCTGTTGAAGCTCGACATGAGCTTCGTGCGCGGTATAGCGACGGACGACTACGACCGAGCCATTGCCGAGTCCATAATCCGACTGGGCGCGGCCCTGAACTTGGGCGTCATCGCCGAGGGAATCGAATCCGACGTGATCATCAAAAAACTCCTGGATCTTGGTTGCTACCGCGGCCAGGGGTACCTCATCTCACGCCCGGTTCCGGCCTCGGAACTCTCCGAGATGCTGCGCGAAGGTGCGGTGGCCGTTTCGATCTTGCGGTCCGTTGAACAGTCCGCGGTCGAACTGGCAGACTTGCAGTTGTGAACTCAAAGAACGGATCGACGGCCGAGTCCATGCGCGATGACAGCGACGAAGAATCCGAGGCAACGGCGATACTCACCTCGATCCACGCGAGTGATGCACGTCGCGGCTTCTCGGGCGAGGGCTACGAGCCCTGGCTCTTCCAAACGATGCTGAATGAACTGTCGGAACGTGAACTTGGCGTCGGCTTCATCTATTCGATCCTCGATCTGTTTGCCACCCGACACGGACTAAGCGACGTCGCCGTAGTGCTCGTCAACGAAAGCTTCGGCACGCAGATGTTCCGACTGGGCGGTGAAGCGGTGACGACGGATATGGCGGCGCATCTCAATGCGTCACCGGGTGTGTACTGCGATCCGGACACGGTGCCGGCTGCTGAATGCGACGCCGTGCGCACGGCCTGCCAATTGGCGCTGTCGCTGCACCTCGCGCGATTCAGCGCCGCGCACGACCCGCTGACGAATATCTCGAATCGTCGCAGCTTCGATGAAGCCCTGGAAGTCGCCGCCGCCCGCAGCGCTCGCTACGGCTGGGCCTTCACCCTGGTGCTGGTGGACCTCAACAGTTTCAAGGCCGTCAACGACAAGTTCGGTCACGAGTTCGGGGACCAACTACTTCGACAGTTCGGGTTCTCGCTGCGTCAGGCCGTTCGCCAAGGCGATATTGCGGCACGCGTCGGTGGCGACGAATTCGCCGTCATCCTGAGCAACGCCGAGGGTCACGAATCCTCGGGCTTCACCGAACGACTGAAGGGTCACCTCATCGCGCTCGGCAATACCGTTGAGTTCACGACCGGAACCGCCGCGTCGCCTCGTGACTCGACCGACCCGAGTGAGCTCTTGCGGATGGCCGACGCCAGGCTTTATGAGAAGAAGGGCATTCGCATCGCATGATGTCAAGGACCGAAGAAGACTTCGAACTCGAGTTGCGTTCGTTGCCCGGGGTGCTGAATGTTGGGATCACCAAGCACTCGAATGGCAACGTGAATGTCGTCACCCTCGTGGCGAACTCGAAGGATCCTCTCGCGACGCGAAGCGCCGCTACTCAGATCGCCAGTCTGTACTACCCTGAGGCCGCAGTGGTGGTCGAAGATGCCAATCGAACGCTGAACGACACAGCGCGAGGTGACGGGCCGCGAGTCGCGTTGATTCGCGCCGACTACGACACCTCCGACGGCTTTTGTGAAGTACAACTTTCCGTCGACGGTCGAACCGGCATCGGGCGCGCGGGGAGTGGTCCGCTGATCGGTGGCGCTGAAGCGACACTCGCGGCGCTACGCGACCTCGGCTACGACGTGCCGTATTCGCTCATGACCGTGACCAACGTCACGAACGGCCGTGACTGGCCCGTGATCGTGACGCTTCGATCGCTCGCGAACGACGCCGATCGCTTCGGTATTGCGCGGTCCGAGGATGACCTCGTCTCGGCCGTGAAGGCGACGCTCGATTCGCTGAATCGTTTCCTCTCGACTCTCGAACAACGCGCTTTGTAAGTCTTTGCGGCGAGGTCGGGCACTTCGACGGATAAGTGCGTTCGACGAGATCGTTCGTTTCGAGGACCTCTGATTACTGTTTCGGCGTGACCGCATCGAAGGTACGACCGCGTAGCTCAGCGAGTCCCGCAGTGCGTAGCTTGCCACCGAGCGCTGAAGCGATTCCGACGCCGGCGACCGCGCCTTCCCGTGGCAGCACGACCAATGCATTGGTCTCGCCGCGAGCTATGACGAGTCCTTGGACACGAGAGGCACGAGCCGCCTGGTCGACCGCGTCGACGTCAACGGTGACCTCGAGTTCGACCACAGGGTTCTCGTACTTGCGATGTTTGAGTGAACGAAGGTCGCGAATCATCTGCAAGGAGTCGCGTCCCACGTGGACCGTGGAACCCGCGATGTCGTCCCACGTGACGGACAAGGGTCGGATCGCGAGACCCAGTCGCTCGGCGAGGAAGAGCATCTCGGCGTCATAGATGAAACGGTCGTAGAAACCCAAGAGCCCCAGTATCCTCGCCGGTCCCAGTTGGAATCCCTTGCAGCCGCACTGGGTGTCGCGCGACGTCGTACCGGTGTAGTGGCGCACGAGGCGATTGAAGACGCGACCGGCGAGTGTTCGCAAAAACGTGTCGTAGCCATCGTCGTTGTCGAGCTCTCTGGATCCCGGGACGAGCGGACTATCACGCAGGGCGAGCACGAAATCGGGAAGGTGGACCGGACGGATCGAAAGGTCGGCGTCGGTCGCGATGACGAATGGAGCGCGCGCGACCGAGATGCCCAGGCGAACGGCGGCTCCTTTCCCTCGGTTTTCCGGCTGCCGGACGAAGACCACATTGGGGAGGTGACCGTAGACACTTTGGGCCACGTGCATGGTGTCGTCACGCGAGCCGTCGTCGACCACGACCACTTCGATCAGCTCGGGGTTCATCTCGTTGAGCACCGGACGAAGTCGTTCGAAGCCGGCCTCGAGTCGTAATGACTCGTTGTAGGCCGGTATGACTAATGAGGTGGTGAAGGTCAATGTTCTCTATCTCGAGGTCGCGAAATAAACCGTAGCCGGAAGTGCCGCGGCTTCTGTCCCGTAGTGACCGAAACCAATGGACGGCGCGGTGTCGTCGCCTCGCTTCAACGAATGATCTCCAAGAATTTGGCGAAGTGACTCATGCGACCTGTGAAAGTGTTGCGACCAATATCACATGACGCTCATCCATTGGAATCGGGCGATGGCCCGGAGGTAGTTTTGTGTCATGGGAATCTTGGTTTTGGGTATGCATCGGTCGGGCACGTCTGCGTTGGCCGGCGCGCTCGAAGCGATGGGTTTCGAAGTCGGACCTGATGATGACCTCATGCCCGCCGACATCGGCAATCCCGAGGGCTACTTCGAGTTGCTCAGTGTCGTGCGAGCGAACGATGATCTACTCGCGCACTTCGGAGGGCGCTGGGACAGTCCACCAGAGTTCCAACCGAATTGGACGAGCGACGACGCGGCTTTGGAATTCGTTCAAAAGGGTCGCGCGGACGTTCGAAGGCTTTTCGCGAGTGATCGGTACCTGCTGAAGGATCCTCGGATTTCGCTCCTACTGCCGTTGTGGCGTCAGATCACGAACGACGGTTGCGCGGTAGTGATCGTGCGCGATCCGCTTGAGGTTGCGGCGTCGCTTCACCGTCGAAACGGTTTGCCGACGTTGACTGGACTTGCGTTGTGGGCCACCTACAACCGAGCGACGTTCCGCGACCTTCAGGGCGCGCGGGTGCACGTCTGCAACTACGCCGAGCTCATCGAGAACCCTCGCGATGTCCTGGGGGCCATCGCCGCGAGTCTGCGCGAATGGGGCGAGGTGGGTGAGGACCTTGATCTCACAAGGGCCTTCGCATCCATACACCCCGAACTTCGCCGCAATAAAATCGTCGACGCAGAAATCGCGACCGAGGCATTGCCGGTGGAGATCAACGAATTGATGAAACTCGCAATGGACCAACGCGGCCGCCACGATTCGTTTGCCATGGTCAACGGACTCAAACCGAGTTGGTGGGAAGGTTCGCTGCTCGAAGAGCGGCGCCTCCTGCTTCAGTGGGCGCTTGGAGAAATATCACAATTGCAGATCCATAATACGAATCTCGTCAGAGAGAACGAGATTCTCTTGGAACGCGGTGACGCAGCTCTTGATGAGTTGGAGAGGGTGCGAGCTGAAAACGAACGGTTAATACAGCGCCTCCCAGGGCCGCTCCTGGGTCGGTTGACTAAATTGACGCGACGACCCTGAGTGACGTCGAAGTCGCATTTGTCGAGGCGTTCCGCGGATGGTTGAGAACATCGCTTCCACTTACGTGATTTGGTTCACCGGCATCTCGGGCGCCGGAAAGTCGACGATTGCATCGGTGGTGGAAGAACGACTCCGTAATCTGGGACTGCCCGTCCACAACCTCGATGGCGACGCACTTCGTCACGGACTGAACCGTGATCTCGGCTTCAGTGACGCCGATCGTGCGGAGAACATTCGCCGAGTTGGCGAACTGGCGCGCCTTTTCAGCGGCGCGGGCATGATTGTCCTCGTCGCCGTCATTTCGCCGTTTCGTGAAGGACGCGATGCGGCGCGCGGACTTTTTGAACCCGGACGTTTCGTTGAGGTCCACGTCGACACGCCACTGGAGGTCGCCGAGGGACGTGACGTGAAAGGACTCTACAAGAAGGCGCGCTCCGGTCAATTACACAACTTCACGGGCATCGATTCACCCTACGAAGTTCCCGTGTCGCCCGAAGTGCAC
Organism: Acidimicrobiales bacterium; assembly: GCA_035532375.1. GTDB lineage: Bacteria > Actinomycetota > Acidimicrobiia > Acidimicrobiales > RAAP-2 > RAAP-2. Next base: position 990 of record DATKRC010000081.1, on the reverse strand, counting down.
ATCGATTACTCGTTCGAGAGCGCCGAAGACGCCGCCGACGAAGTGTTTCGAGTTCTCTTCGAAATGGGTTTAATCACGAACTAGCGATCAGTCGGCGTGTGGTGAATTCTCTGTCGACGTTCCATCAGTTCCGGGTATGAAGAACGGGTGATTCTGTGGTGGCGCAATCGCTGCCAATCGAACCCCTGACGCCATGCAGTGGATCAAGTCCATCTCACACTGATCGCGCTGTTTCATCGCCGCACTGAGTCCTTCAACCGCCTTCGCCAATTGCGTCGCATGCGTCGCGTCGTCGCTTTCTGCACCGTCGCCGCTCAACCGCTCCGTTTCGACGGTGACCACGTGAGCTCGGACCGCTTCCCAATACTGCACGGCCTTTTCGGCCAACGCGAGCGCTTCGCGTTGGTCCGCGCACGGGATCGGGCGCTTCTTGCGACGAGCCAATGTGAAGGCGACGGAACCTATACCGACGAGCACGAGGAGACCACCCACGAGAGCCAGCATCACGACGCCGGTATTCGCGGAGGTGGTCGCGGTAAACGTCGATCGGCCAGATGCGCTCGCTGCGCTGTAGGGCAGCACGACGAATCCGAGCGTGATCGTAACGAACGTCGCGCTGGCCAGAGTGCGACGAATTGGCCTGGCGCGATTATTCCTGCTGGCGCTCATCAATACTCCTTCGCGAATGGCCTCGCCTGTCAATGGCAAGAACGATACATCGTGTCATGCGTCGGCGAGAGGTTGTATGCGCTCGACCCCCCGACCGATACGCCCGACCTCAATGTTCGCGGTTAGTCCGTATTGTGTTGGCCTGTGCCGAACATTCGTGAACAAGACAAGCGCTATGAGTGGACTTGATCCGGTTCGACGGACAACCTTCTTCACTTGATCATGCCACTTGACGGACGGTGTTGCAGTAGAGCGATTCATAGACGGCGGGACTGAGGTAGCCGAGGCTCGAGTGCAGACGCCTCGTGTTATACCAACCTT
>DATKRC010000080.1:0-41133 GCA_035532375.1 Acidimicrobiales bacterium | reverse complement strand
CATCTCCGATCCCGGCATCTCTGGCAAGAACTTGGTGCGACCTGGCGTCCAACAGTTGCTCGCAGCGGTTGAGGCGGGCCACGCCGCTCACGTCATCGTCTGGAAACTCGACCGGCTGTCAAGAAGTCTGCGTGACCTCATGGCGATACGTGACCTCTTCGACAAGCACGGCGTCATCCTGCACTCGGTCTGTGAGAATCTCGATCTCTCGACGCCTGCGGGCCGTTGGTTCTTTTCGATGATGGGCGGTCAAGCCGAGTACTACCGGGAAGCGCTCTCGGAGAACGTGAGCATGGGCCTCGACCGGGCTGTGAAAGAGGGGCGGTGGATCAATAAGCCAAAGACTGGTTACGACATGATCGACAAACTCCTGGTGCCGAATGTCGACGCGCCGCTCATTGTCGAGTGTTTTCGACTTCGGGGGGAACGACGCTCCTATCGCGTTATTGAGGAGCGCACGGGATTCAACTACTCGACCGTGAAGTCGATTCTGGACTCGCGCATCTATCGCGGCGAGACGTTGCGCAAGGGCAAGTGGTATCCCGGCGTGCATGAACCGCTCGTGAGCGAAGAGGAGTGGCAGAAGGCGCATCGGGGCACCGCCAAGGGTGTTCGTCAGTCGAGTGATCCTCTCTCGGGACGAGTGGTGTGTGGAATGTGCAATCGGAAGATGGTCGTCGCGCAAAACGGCAAGGGTCATCTCACCTTCAAATGTCGTCATCGAGGTCAAGGTTGTCCTCAGCCGTCGCGGAGCAACCTAGGTTTGGCGCGAGCTGCGGTCGTGGGACTTCGACTCGTTGGTCACGACGAGAGTCTGCGGAGGGCCATTCGACGGCGGCTGGCCGGTGGGGGCCCGGACGCGGCGGGGACGCCGCGCCGGACCCGACGGGCAGCACCAGCGAAGACCTTGAAAACCCTCGATGAACAAAGGGACAAACTCCTCGGCCTCTACTACGCCGAGAAGATCAGCATGGACGGATTTCACCGTGAGGAAGCGCGGATCGCCACCTCCATTGAGGCTGTTCGTCAACAGATGGCACTAGAGGGCCACGAGGAGCAAATCAAGAGCGATCTAGAGGTTCGATTTGAGGAAGTCGCGCGCATCCTCGCTGACCTCGACATGGACACTGTGTGGGCGGAGGCTGACGAGCTCGAACGTCGAGTCCTGGTCGAGAATCTGGTGGAGTTCATCAAGGTGTTTCCTGATCACTTGGAAGTCAAGGTGGTCGGCAGTCCGTCGATCAACGTGCTGCTCTCCGAAGTGGGACTCAAGGTACCGGAGAATGTTGGTGTCGGAGGACCGACGTGAACCCGCACGCACGACTTCAAGACTAGGGGAGCGAGTATTCCCAACTTGCCGTGTTAATGCGCAAGTGACATTCCAACAACGAACATCCCTGAACAGAGCAGTGGGGTAGTGGTGACGAGTGCTGCAGCGTATCCCCAATGGTGTTCGCGCTGGAGGATCATCGGAACCGCGAGAGCAGAGGAGAATGTTGTCAGTCCCCCGCAAAAACCGGTCAACACAATTGAACGAATATTTGCGTCACTAAATCCAATTAATTGATACGCCGCGTAACCGGCGATGCCGGTACCTAGAGCGTTGGCGGCCACAGTGGCCCAAGGTCGACTAGTCGGGTGGTTACGTCGAACGAGATATTCAAATACATACCGAACGACACAGCCGACGCCTCCAGCAATTGAGATGAGCAACAATGTCACGCGCGATGCCGATGTCGACCTAATCCCAGCAAGCCCGCAAAAAGGCCGGCCACAATGGCCGCTGCGGTCACTAAAAGACATCCACCTATGGTGAGGTGCCAGATGGCTGCGAGATCGACGAAGAGGCCGGAATACGAGGTGAGTCCTCCCAAGAACCCCGTCACCAGCACCAAACGCATTGGATCATTCGGATCGTGGTGCTTCAAGCGATGTCGCAGAAGGTCCGTCGCTACGTAGACGCCGATCGTGTTGATGGCGAGTAACACCCACGGGATCTGATGAGTCCAATCCAGTGATGGATACGTAGCTGTGCCACGAGGTATGGCGTACAGATTGATCTTCAAGAGCAAATCGCGAATGAGTGTGCCAACGGCGCCGCCCGTCGCCACGAAGAGCACGGCGAGTCCAAGTTGTTTAGGGGAGAGGGTGATGTGAGAGCGCATCGGTACTTCGAAACTAGTTTGCCATTGATTACAATTTGGTTAACGTGAGTGTTGCGAAATAATTGCGTTTGTCACAACGTACGAATTGAGATTTGGCTTTACATAACGTACATTATCGGCGTTCTAATCGGATTTCACTGTTATACTCCCATCCATGCGTCGGTTACTGTGTGCTGCTCTGATCGTGGCCTCAACCGTCGGGATCTTCGTCCTCCCAGCCACTGCTGACCCTGTTCAAAGGGTATTGATGTCGTTCGATTACAGCGACAACACGGCGCCCGCCTCAGCGTCGAACGGTTCGTTCAATGTAATTGTCGACGTTCTACCTGGCGATACGACTGGCCTCGTAAGAATGTTCGCCGTCGCACCGGCAAGTACCAATGATTCGAACATTGTGTGTCGCTTCCAGTGGATTAATCAAAGCCAGGCCGAGTGCGCATTCAATTTCCCGGACCCTGGTGTCTGGGAAGTCCATGCTCAGTACGTGGTCGTGCCGCAGACCGATGTCGTAGCTGTCGCCGTTACGAACCTTCGCGTCCTCAACTAATTGTTGGTCCCTGGACCAAACTTTGTTTCGAGCGGTGTAGAGGAACGCCTTCAAGTGCATGTCTCAAGTGAGAGTTGAGGCAAGTCACTGACGGGTCTGTCATGGTCTTGATCCACGGTGAAAACTCCCACGGCCGCGGTGCCAGACCAGGTCGGTGCACGAATCTGATTTTCGAATGATGGACCCCTCGTGGTTTACACTTCGCACGTGAACTCTCTCTTTGACGTCAATGGCAAGGTTGTACTTGTAACCGGTGGAAGTCGAGGCATCGGCGAAATGATCGCGCGAGGATTCGTCGACGCTGGAGCGAAGGTGTATATCTCATCTCGCAAAGCCGAAGTCTGCGACGCCCTCGCGAAGGAACTCTCAGCCATCGGATCGTGCACCTCCCTACCGGCCGATCTCTCGACCGAAGCTGAGTGCCGTCGTCTGGCTGATGAGATCGCCGCGCGCGAAGATCACCTGGACGTCCTCGTGAACAACGCGGGCGCCACTTGGGGTGCACCGTTGGATGAGTACGACGAAGCGGCGTGGGAACGCGTCCTCGCGCTCAACGTGAAGGGCGTCTTTCACTTGACGAAGTTCTTGCGACCCCTGCTCGACGCGAATGGCACGCAAGAGAGTCCCTCGCGCGTCATCAACATCGGATCCATCGATGGCATTCACGTGCCGTCGATGGACACCTTCGCCTATTCGGCGTCCAAGGCGGCGGTGCATCAGCTCACCCGTCACCTGGCCAAGACGTTCGCACCGACGATCACCGTGAATGCCATTGCCCCGGGACCATTTCCATCGAGAATGATGCGCGCCACCCTTGAAGCGTTCGGTGACGAGATCGCCAAGGCCGCGCCGATGAAGCGCATCGGAGAACCGTCGGACATGGCCGGAGCCGCGATCTTCTTCGCGTCGCCCGCGGCGAGCTACATCACGGGGGCGATTCTGCCGGTCGACGGCGGAATCGCGACGTTGCTCTAACTCTTGGGCTGCGTACCCAGCGTGACCATGATGGTGAGGTGACGCTTGCCGCGCACGATGTGCAACGCAATCACGTCACCGGGTCGAAGCGCCGATATAACACTGCCGACGTCTTGAGCGCTGCCGACGGTCGTCTTGTTGATGCCTACTATCACGTCGCCCTGTTTGACACCAGCGGCGGCAGCACCGGTTCCCGAGATGACACTCATGACGACCGCTCCGCTTGAGACGGTGAAGTCGTATTCCTGCTGCAGTGAAGGCGTCATCGAGGTGATCTCGACACCGATGAATGCGCCGTGATTGACCACGCTTTCACCGGCCTTCAGTTTCTTTAGGAGCGACTCGATGGTCGCATCTGGAATGGCGAAACCAATGTTCTGCGCACTGGTCCCATCAGGCAATGTGCCAGCGACTGCGGTATTCATGCCGATCACATTGCCACTGGAATCGAGCAAGGGGCCACCCGAGTTGCCGGGATTGATCGCGGCGTCGGTTTGGATCATATTGGTGAGTGTTTCGCTGGTGGTATTCGAACCAGCGGTGACGGTGCGCCCGAGCGCCGAGACGATGCCCGAGGTCACGGTCGGGGTTCCCGCGGCGAGGCCTAGCGCGTTGCCGATGGCGACGACGGCGTCACCCACGACGAGATCTTTCGAGTCTCCGAACGTGATCGGCGTTAACCCGGAGATGTTATTGATTCGAATGAGTGCCACGTCGTCAACGGGATCCGTGCCGATCAGCGTCGCCGGAAGGGACTTCGTGGAGCCGGTTCGCGTGACGGTAATCGTGCCGCCATTCGCTGCCGCTGCGATCACGTGATTGTTGGTGATGACGAGTCCGCTCTGAGTGATGACCATGCCGGTGCCTTGATCTTCTTGACCCCCGCCCTTGACGTCAATAGACACGATCGACGGCAATGCTTTGTCGATCAGTTTTGGGATGCTCACGCCGCCTGGTAAGTAACCCGCTCCTGGTTTGTTGGTCACCGCGTCGATGGTCACTCCCCCGGGCCCGGAGTTCGCGCTGGAGGCATAATGGCCCGCCAAACCTCCGACTAAGGCAGCAACTAACAGCAGTGACACCCGTGTTGACCAGAGAGAACGCTTTGCTGGTCGCGCAGAAGGCTGGCTAGAGAGTGGTACGACATCGACGATCGGATTCGGCGCCAAAGGCACCACAGGAGTACCATCTCGCGTCGCGCGATCGAGTAATTCGGGATCACTCGGGACAACAGGTTCGGTGACGGTGACTTCTTCCGGCGTCGCGGGGGCGTCGTTATCGGGAAGATCTGCCATGCGGACATGCTAGGCACTGAAACTAAAATTGACCTAAATGCGCGCGAAATGTTTGTTTATTGGCGGTCGGCTAGATTGGAGACCCTATGTCGCGTCGCATTGAGATCGAAATCACGAGTTTGAATGGCGACGTGGCGACGTGGCGAGCGGCCGGAGCCAAGTTGCCGAAGGGTGTCCTTAACTCTTCGTTGGTGCCTGGTGGGCCCGTCGTGGGCAACGTGTATCGAGCCGACGTGGAGCAGTACATGGAGGGAATCGAAATCCTCTCGGTCATGGCGCCGAAGACTGCGTCACCGGTCGACCCTCGAAATGAACGTCTCCAATTGATTCCAAACACAAAGACGGGACCCGATGTGGTCGTCACCTACGCCCCCAAGGGCCGTGGCGGTGCTCGTCGAGAGGGCGGGGACACCCGACGTGAAGGTGGTCCAAGTCGTCGAGAAAGTGGCCCAGGGCGCCGCGAATCCGGTCCTGGTCGCCGTGAAAGCGGTCCTACTCGCAGAGAGGGTGGAACCGTTAAGCCTGAGGGTTCGGAGGGCCGCGAAAAGACGCCTCGGACCAAGCGACCGCCGAGGAATCCCGTCGAGCGCGGAGATTCGACTTCGCCACCGAGTGATCGTCCAGCGCGCGCACCGCGCAGCGACCGACCAGCTCGAGGTGCTCGTCCCGCGAGGCCAGAGCGTCCGAGTGGGCCCATCACGCCTCCGATGACGACGACGCATCGCAATTCGCTGCTGGCGACTCTCTCGCCCGAGCAGCTGCCCGTCGCTGAACAACTGTTGCGAGGCGGAATGCCGTCAGTTCGCGCGGCGGTCGCCGAACAGAACAAGAACGCGACGTCGCAAGGTCGACCGACGATAGATCCCACGACGATCGATCGAATCGCCGAAGAGCTTTTGGGCAAGACAAATCTCGCACTCTGGAAAGACCGTGCCGCCGGCGCCGTCGGGGCCGGGCGCGAACTGAGATTGCGCGACCTGCGCGCTGTGGTGACGTCGGCAAAAACCGTGTCACTCGACGAAGAAGGGCGCGCTCAACTCAAAGAACTTCAGATTTCGTTGACTGCGCGTCTGGAACATCTGCGAACCCAGTGGAACGCGAAACTCGAAGCGGCAATCGAATCGAAGAACGTGAAAGAGGCGCTTGCGCTCGTCGCTCGGCCACCTGACATGTCAACAAGGGTGAGCGCCGATATGGCTTCCAAGGTTGTCGCGATCACGTCAGAGGCCCTGACGGCTGAGACCGATGCGACACTGTGGAAAGAGATCGTTGCACTCACGATCGAGACGTCAATCCGTCGAAACGTCAAGCCTCTAGGTATTCCGGATGACGAGTCGTCAAAGGCAGTTGCCATTCACAGCGCCGGGGCTATTCCCGAATTCGCGAAGTTGCTCGGCATGAAGGTGCCACCGCCACCACCACCTACGAGAATTGCGCGCCGTCCGACGACGCGCCGTCCGCCTACTCGCCGCGCATCGTAAGGAGGCGGGCCTTCCAACCGAGGGACTCGTAAAGGGACTTCATACCTCGATCTCCCGGAAGGGCCAAGCCGTCTTTCGGCCGCCCCTCTCCCGCCACCAGGGTCTTCAACAAGGTCGTGGCCACACCTTGACGTCGGCTCTCGTGGTCGACGAACACGCCCTCAACGACCTGGTCGCGCACGACGGCAAAGCCCACGAGTCGCCCCTCCGCGGCGATGGTCCAGAGCACGCCAGAGCCCACCAATTGCGTCAGTAGCTCATCGTCGTCCGTATCTCGACGAATCGTGAGGTAAAGCTCAGGTCCGCCGCGATGACTCGCTAGACGCTTTAGGGCGTGTTCCCACAATTCACGAAGTTCGTCGGTGACGTTTCGAGGTTGGGCAACTTGCACGTCAACTTCTATGAAGTAGACGGAATTGAAACCGGTCTCGACTCACACACAGTCACGACAGAGCATGTTCGCTCGGTCCGAGAGCTGACTCGTCTTCTTTAGTAAACGGCACGATGAGCAACGGAATTCGTCATCTTGCTTGGGCAAAATGGTCTCGGCCGGATCGACCAAGGTATCCACTTCACCAGGCGCCTCTTCGTCATCCTCGGGCGTCGACGTTCGCCGAATGGTCTCGGCAAGTACCTCGTCAAGGGCCAATTCGATGTCGGCGTCGTCGACCACGTCATCGTCTTCCACGACGACGACTTCGGGCACGACGTCTTCGTCTTCCACTGCCTCGACGTCGTCAACGTCCACATCGACCACTACGTCGGTTACGACGTCTTCCACGTCCTCAACATCTTCGACGTCAACGTCCTCGACGTCAACGTCCTCGACGTCCTCGAGGTCTTCCTCGCCAATGATCTCTTCGTCGAAGCCGTCGGCGAGCTCCTCTTCGTCGAATACTTCTTCTGTGTTGCTCTCACTAGACATAAATCCCTCTTCTATAGCGCTGGCATTGTAGAGCCTTTTGGTCCTGGAGTGACGTCATTTGGCATAAACAATGGCTAAGGATGACAAAAACTAGCGATTAAGCCGATTTCGCTCCGCCGCTCGCTCGGCGTCGAGTCGTTCGAGGTCAGTATCGGAGAAATCGACGTACTTCATGGCGTCGGCGATTAACTCATGACCGGCGACCTCGCGAACCAGTCGGGCCATCTCTTGGGCGACGCTCCGATAGCTCGGATGGCCCTGCGGACTGGAACGAAGTTCAATGAGGTGCATTGCCTCGCGGGCGTTCATCTGCATGGCGTAGCGAATGCGAAACGCCAACGCAACGGCGTACTGCGCCTGCTCCGGGAACACTCGACGAAGGTCGTAGTAGAGCTCGGCGGATCGGCGAAGCGACTCTTCATAGCGCTCGGCCAAGCCGGCCTCTCGGATCACCTCGGGCACGTCGTAGCCCAAGTCGGCCGTGAGGGGCTGCCATTCGATGGTGAGCATTCGATGACGCTGGAGGTCGCGAAACGCGCCGTAGTCGGTCGTGAGTTCGAAGCGGTAGTCCGTTCGCTCGAAGGCTCGTCCGGGACGATGTCGACGATTCTTTCGGTGGCCGACGTACGTCGACATCAAAGCTGCGCGCTCCGCCGTCGACATCGCACCGACACGCACGCGCGCTTCTACGTGCGAGATCGTCGAATTACCGAAGACAATTGCTTCGAGGACGCGTGTCTCGCCGTCCGGGTCGAAGGCGACGAGACGGACTTGTTCGGTCGGTTCATCTTCGACCACGCTCTCCCACATCGACTTCAGCAGTTCGTGTGTGGCACTTTTCGTCTCAGACATGTAGGTCGACCACGCGACACCGCGCTCGGGCATTTCAACGCGCTTGAGGAATGACGGAATCACTTTGACGAGTTCATCGAGGATGAGCTGTGCGTAGAGACGGACCTCCAGGAGTGGGTGCGCGCGCATGTGCAGGAGCAGTGATTCATACGCCTGTCCCGAGGCGTAGATCCCGAGGTTCGAGAGGGCGCTCGCCGGTAAGAGTCCGCGCGTCGCGTCAAGCGCCTTGGCCCGAATTGCCTGACGGTAGACGAAGTCAGTGTCCTCGGGCGTCTTCGGGAACTTATTCGTGAGCCACTCGGTGAGCACCGGTAACAGTTCGGCGTAGGTGTCGAACATGCGGTCCATATCACCGACGTAGCGCGCGCCAAACCTTGACTCGAGTAGGTCGTGGTCCCGATAGAAACGGTATTGGCCGTTCGTGAATCGTCGGTCGTAGCCGAGATAACGAGTGGACTGCTCGAGATAGCTCATGAGCCGTCCCCACTCGAGGACTTTGGTGAGCACGTTGCTCGCCTGTTCGCATGCCAAGTGCACGCCACCAAGTTGGGCCACCGAATCGTCGCCGTACTCGACGAAGATCCGCTGGTACAGCTCGTCAGCGCGGTCGAGGCCGGCCCTCGCGTCAATCGTGGCGTCACCAGAGAGATCGAGGTCCCCGACGAATTCATCGAGGAAGAGTCGGCGCAAGCTCTTGGACGACCTCGAGTAGCGCGCGAAGAGCGCACCTTTCACGACTTCGGGCAAGTTGACCAAGGCGAAGACGGGTCCTTCGAGATTCGTGAAGTACCGACGGAGAATCGCGACCTCGGCGTCGGTGAACTCTTCGGCAACGTAGGCGTGCATGGAATATCGAGGCTAGAGGCGAATTCAGGCCGGTGGGTGGACGCTGGAATAGCCAGCCACGACACTGCGCAGGACAGCGTCACGGGCCGCAGCGGCGACCTCGGCGACCGACGTGAGATCGCTGATCCGGGCCAACTGTTCGCAAAGATCGGCCACTTGTTTGGCGTTTCGCACGAAGTCCCCGGGTGAGGTCTGACCGATTTCGACGTCGGCCAAGTCCAGCACGGTGCCCAGCGACGCGCCGCGAGCCCAGGCTGCGATGGTCGTGGCGAACTTGCCGTCGGGCTCTTTGGCGCTGGGAACCTTGAAGCGGCTCTCGATTCCTTGAATCATCGTCGAAGTGAGCGAGATCTCCGCCAGTCGGTCGTTCAGGTTGCCGCGGCGCTGTTGACCGAGACGGTCGTTCAACGTTCGACGCTTCTTCGTCGTCACCTGTCGCGAGGCGTTGGCCGGGCGACCAGCACGCTTTGATTCGAAGACGAAGCAGGACAGGAGTCCGGCCAATTGGGCGGGCTCCAAGCCTTCGAACACGCCGGCAGTGATTGATTCGGCAATGAGGAGGTCGCACTCGTGATAGATCGAGCGAAGAAGCTGCCCCTGGTTCGTGAGGTGCCAGCCATCGGCGTAGCCGAGTTCTTCGAGCACGTGGTGGCGCGCCACCATTTGATCGCCGAGCGGACGTTTGTTGCCTGTCGGTCGATGGTCGGCCTCGAACTGTGCGTACGAGCGTTGCACGACTTCGAGCGCGGTCTCGTACTCGAAGTGATTTACCAAGTTGGCGGTGAAGTTATAGGTCGGTCGGAACGACGAGTGAAGGTCTGACGGCGGCGCGAGCGCGACCCGTCCGACGTCCATGAGCGCCACTTCGGTGGCGAAACAGACGATGGCGTGGCCCTCGTCGTCGAGTCCGCGTCGTCCCGCCCGCCCAGTCATCTGTGAGAACTCCGCACTGGTGAGGAACTTGCGACCGGCATCGGAGTATTTGGAGAAGCGTTCTAATGCAACCGAACGCGCGGGCATGTTGACGCCCAACGCGAGCGTCTCGGTGGCGAAGACCACGGCGAGCAGATTCAGTTCGAAGCAGGTCTCGACGATTTCGCGAAAAGCCGGCACCATTCCTGCGTGGTGCATGGCCAAACCTCGGCGCAGACAGTCAATGAAGTCGGCGTACTCCAGAGCCTTCAAATCATCGTCCGAGAAGTCGACCAATCGCGCCTGCGCGATCGCCTCGATGTCGCGACGCTCTTCTGGCGTGGTGAACATAAGACCGTCGCGTCGACACTGGTGGGCCGCGTCGTCGCACGCCGCTCGCGAGAAGATGAAGACGATGACCGGCAATAGGTCCTCACGCTCCAACGCCATGAGTAGCTCGCTGCGCCGAGGTGCTCGAAACGGCGGTGGTGGCGCACTCGACTTCGGTCCCTTCCACTTGGGACCGGAACGGAACTTCCGCGTGGCCTTCATCATGTTGTCGATGCGTCGTGCCTCGTCCGAGAGGCGTTCGCCGTCGAGCAGATCGACGATTTCGACGTTGGGCTGACCCCGTCGCACGATCGCCAAATGGTTGTGCAACTGAATGGGTCGTTCGTTCTCGACGATGATCGCCGTCGGCCCGCGAACCTCGGCGAACCACTCGCCGATGAAATTCGCGTTGCCGATCGTCGCCGAGAGCGCGACGAAGCGAACGGCGGGCGGTGTGAGGATGATGACCTCTTCCCACACGCCGCCTCGAAAGGGATCCTGTAGGTAGTGCACTTCATCGAGCACGACGAGTCCCAGGCTCTTGAGCTGGTGGGATTCGGTGAGCAACATGTTGCGCAACACTTCGGTGGTCATGACGACGACTTCGGCGCCTCCGTTGATCGACACGTCACCGGTTAAAAGGCCGACGCGATGCTCGCCGTAGAGAGAACAGAGTTCGCCATACTTCTGATTGGAGAGTGCCTTGAGAGGAGTCGTGTAGAAGGCGCGCTCCCCTCGTTCGAAGATCCGTCCGATTGCGTAGTTGGCGATGAGGGTCTTGCCCGAGCCGGTGGGCGCGCTCACCAAGACATTGACGTGTTCGTCGACAGCGTCCAGTGCCTCTAGTTGAAAGCGGTCCAATCCGAAGGCGAGGCTGTTGACGAACCGAACGCGGTAGTCGCCGTCGTTCATTTCTTCAACAACTTGCCTACACCGATGGCGATGAAATAGAAGAGCGTGAGTGGCAGCGCCAGTGCCAACATCGAGAGCGGGTCACCACTGGGAGTGAAGACTGCCGAAGCCACCGTGATGGCGATCAAAGCGTAGCGCCAATAGTGGAGCAACTGATTCGGCGTCACGATGTTGGCCATCTCCATCGCGACCAGCACCACGGGGAATTCGAACGTGACGCCGAAAATGAACATCATCAACAAGAACAAGGTCAGGTACTGATTGGGGTTGTACTCGTTGAGCAGCGACTTTCCACCGATCGATTCCAAGAATTGGATCGCGTGCCCGAAGCTGAAGTAGGCGACGGTCATTCCCGCAATGAAGAAGACCAGGGATGCAGTGACGAAGGGAATGATGAAGCGGCGCTCTCGCGCTTTCAGTCCGGGTGTGATGAACCGCCACAACTGCCAAAAGAGGACCGGTGACGCGCACAAGATCCCACCGAAAAAACCGATCTTTACTCGCAGCGTCAACCCATCGAGCGGAGCGGTGACCAGGAATTGGCAACCCTTGTGGGCTACGTTGCGCGCGTTGCAGTACGGCTCTTGCAAGAAGTGCAGTATCTGCGGGTAGAAGATGAAAGCTACGACGCCGAAAAGTGACACCGTGATCGCTGAGACGAGAAACCGGTGTCGAACCTCGGCCAGGTGTTCGGCCAGCGTCATGCCGGACTGGGCTTTGCTGAAGCGAGACACGTTCGACCTAGTTCAGGGACGGATCAGGTGGCAGCGTCGTCGAATCGTCTGTTCGCGCAACGACCGGCCTACTAGGTGGGGTGAGGAGCGGTGCCACCACTTCGGCCGGCGCCGGCGGCGCATTCTTCTGGTCTTCGGCGGCCTCCTTGGCGTCGACTCGGTCGGACAGTTGGTTCAACAAATTGACGGGACTCCGAACGATCCGCGCAATGTCCCCCGTGCTCGGAAGGTCCGGTATGGCGTCGCGGACCTCGCTCTCGACGCGCTCTTGGAGACGTTTGAGCGCCCGCCAACTCGATCCCAGACGGTGCGCAACCTCGGGCAGTTTGTCGGGACCCATCAAGAGCAAGACCACGGCCACAATCACCATGATCTTGACGGGACTGAGGAACATCAGCCCATTGTAGGTCGGTGTTTAAAGGAATCCGATGCGGGAAAGTGGCCAGATACGGACGAACGCTTTGCCGATGATGTCCGAGCGCGGCACGGTTCCCCACGTCCGACTGTCACACGAGTCGGAGTGATTGTCCCCCACCATGAAGTACTGATTCTTCTTCAACGTGATAGGTGTGATGGCTTCGCCAAGTGGCTCAGCGTGAGTCCAACTTTCTACCAATGCATGAAATTGTGTTTGAGAAGGTTCCTTAATGAGAATCGTGTTCCCACTGGACTTGAGAGAATCGCCGGGTATACCGACCACTCGTTTGACGAGATCGGTGACGGGATTGCCGGGATCGCAATTCTCGGCGGGGGGAGCCCTGAATACGACGATGTCGCCCACGTTGATGGTGCCGAGGCTGACGGCCAACTTGTTGACGATGATGCGGTCACCGACTTGCAAGGTCGGTTCCATCGATCCGGAAGGAATGAAGAAGGTCTGAAAGGCGAAGGTTCGAAGTAGAAACGACACCAGTACTGCCACCACCAGAATCGCGACCCACTCGATGAATATCCGTCGACGGTGATTCTTCTTCTTCGCGGGGGGCTCGGGAGTGGTTGGTGCCTCAGACGTCATTACGCCTGAGGCTTCATGGGGGGTTAAATCAGACACTGATCAAGGTTAGTCGGGTCAACCGTGGCGCTCGAGCGAGAGCAACAGCTTCTGAAAGCGTTCGTCTGTGCTCTTGAAAGGGTCCTTCAACAGGACGGTGCGCTGCATTTCGTCGTTTAGCTTCAAGTGGACCCAGTCCACGGTGTAGTCACGTCGCCATTCTTTGGCTGCTTTGATGAAAGTGCCGCGCATATGTGCACGAGTCGTCGCCGGAGGCGTATGGGTGGCCGTGGCGACCTCTTCGTCGGTCACGATCCGACGAAGGTGTCCTCGAGCCTGACGCCGGTAGTACAGACCGCGCTCGAAGCTCGTGTCGTGGTACATCAGATCGATCAGGGCGATCTTCGGGTCGCTCAGATCGACTCCGCTTCGTTCGCGCTCGCGTTCGATGATTTGCAACTTCGCAATCCAATCGACGCGGTCGGCTAGTCCCATCGGGTCATTGCGATATTGCTCGATCACCTCTCGCCACAGCTGTACGGCGTGGACCTGATCGGCCGGGAGGGGATGACCTTGCAAGAATTGCTCGGCTCGTTCGCAGAGGTCGTCTTGGATCTCGAGCGCTGTGAGGTCACGGCCGTTGGTCAACTTCACCGGTTCCTTGCTCCACAGGTCATAGGAGATGTCGCGCAATGCGTTGATGGGCGACGCCATGTTGTAGTCGCGCAATATCGTGTTGCGGTCCTCGATCATGGCGAGCACCACGGCGGCGGTGCCTAGTTTGAGATAGGTGGCGAACTCACTCATGTTGGAGTCACCGACGATGACGTGGAGGCGGCGATACTTTTCGGGATCGGCGTGGGGCTCGTCGCGGGTGTTGATGATCGGTCGAGAGCGCGTGGTTGCCGAAGAGATCGCTTCCCAGATGTGTTCGGCGCGTTGGCTCATCGAGTACGCCGTCCCCTTGGCGTTGGTGACGACCTTGCCGGCCCCGGTGAATATCTGCCGGCTGATTAGGTACGGGATGAAGACTTGTTCGAGGCGCGTCAGGTCGTCGATGCGTTCGATGCAGTAGTTCTCGTGACAGCCGTAGGAGTTACCGGTCGAATCGGTGTTGTTCTTGAAGAGGTAGATGTCGCCGCGAATGCCTTCGTCACTCAGTTGACCTTGCGCGTATTCGACCAACTCTCGCAGGATCGACTCGCCGGCTTTGTCCTGGGCAACCGCGTCGACGAGGGTGTCGCATTCCGCAGTGGCGTATTCCGGATGCGAACCCACGTCGAGATACAGGCGACTTCCGTTCTCCAAGAAGACGTTGCTGGAGCGTCCCCACGCGACGACCTTGCGAAAGAGGAACCGACTGACTTCGTCGGGACTCAAGCGACGTTGGCCCCGCAGTGAAAAAGTGATTCCGTATTCAGTCTCGATGCCGTATATGCGTCGCAGCACGTCGTCACCCTTGCCGATCCCTCAGCGAAGGAGCTCGCTGACTTGAGGGTCTTGAAGGCGAGTGAATGTGCGCCGACTCCCCCGGTCCTCGAGGATTCCGACTTCGAGGTCGCTGACTTCAATAGTGCGATCGGGTCCGGCGAGCGCGGCCACGGCATTCTTCAGCGTGGTGTTGAGCGACTCGAGCGAATCTTCGGATGCGGCGAAGCGAGACTTGATCGTCTCGGCGTCGCCGCCGAGCACCGCGAATTGCGGTTCATCGGAGATCGTGCCCTCGTAGGCAATCCGGTACAACTTGGTGGGGCGAGTCGAATTTCCCAATTGCGCGACGAGAATCTCGACCTCCAGGGGTTTTTGCCCTTCGGTGAACATGTCGCCGAGATGTTGGGCGTAATAGTTGGCCAGAGCGCGCACGTCAACGTCACCGCGGGAATACGTGAATCCCGTTGAATCGGCCCAGCGGATGCCCGCCTCACGCAGACGATCGAATTCGTTGTACTTACCGACCCCGGCGAAAGCGATGCGGTCGTAGATCTCCGAGATCTTGAAGAGCGACGCCGAAGGGTTCTCCGCTACGAGCACGACGCCGTTGTCAAAGATCGCGCCGACGATCGAGCGACCTCGGGCGATGCCCTTTTGCGCGAACTCGGCGCGGTCGCGGATCAGTTGTTCGGGGGCGACGTAGAAGTAGTTGGTCATCGCAGCGATCCTCCGGCGACACCGCCGCTCTCGGTGCGCCGTTCGTTGATGATCCGGAAGCGCCGCGCCACGTCGTCGGAATCAAGTTCGCGGAAACCCTCACTCGAGACGGCGACGATCATGGGAAAGAGACCTCGAACGAAGTCCGGTCCTCCCGTGCTCGGGTCGTTGTCGCCGGCTTCGTACATCGCCAACGCACCGAGTTCGATGGCGCCGTCTTGGTCCAGGTCGGCGTTGAAGCCGAGCCGGAGGGTTCCTTCGGCAAAGGGGGTACCCGAGCCGATGGTGGAGAAATCGAATCGTTCGTAGCAACCGCCGGCACCGTCGTATTCGAAGATCCGTCCGACCTGGGCGGAAGTATCCCAGCCGGCGAGTAGTGGCAACACCATCAGCGGTGACGAGAGGTTGTTGCGTTGGATTATCGGTGAAAGGTAGTTCGCCTTCCCCTCCAAGGTCAGAGCGGTGTCGGTCATCTTCTCGTAGTGCTCGAAGGAGAGCTGCGCCATTCGGATGAATTCAATGCCCCGCGCGGCCGTGCCGGAGATGGCGATTGCGGTGAACTGGTCGGCCGCCTCGATCTTTCGCACGTCGCGACTGGCGATGTAGTTATTTGTGGCCTGTCTATCCCCCACCATGACGACGCCGCCTTTGTAGCGCACGGCGATCACGGTGGTGGCGTGGGCTGAGGACGCGTTCGCGCTCGACACCGGCGGCGTCAGTCCGGTCGTCTGAGCGAAGTGGAAGAAAGAAGGCCCCGGATCATCCGAGGCGCTGAACAGCGGTAGACCCATCTACTCGCCGCCTTTTTGGACGTAGTTGCGAACGAACTCCTCGGCGTTCTCCTCGAGTACTTCGTCTATTTCGTCGAGCAGATCATCGAGGTCAGCCTTCAACTGGTCACCCTTGGTGGCGTCGACCGTCACCGGCGGCGCAGATTCGCTCGCTCGCTCGGTGCGCTGTTTTTGGATTCGCTCTTGTTCTGTCATACGTCTCTTCTACCTGTCTAGTGCTTCCAGAAGCGCTTGTGCCGTCGCACTTGTTTCTAGCAACTCTTCAGTGAGAACTCGTGTACCCCTTAAGGGATCGAGCATTGGCACCCTTTGCAAGGGTCCTTCACCCAGATCGAATACCACCGAATCCCAATTGGCCGCAACGATCTCATCGGGATATCGCGCTACGCACTGACCTCGGAAATAGGCTCGGGTCTCATCGGGCGGATTGTGAACCGCTTCACGAACTTCGTCATCACTGTGAAGTGCACGCAGTCCCACTCGCTGGGCCAGGGACCGTTCGGGGCGTAGATCGTGGTATTGGAGGTCAATGGCTCGAAGCCGCGCGTCGCCGTGCGGAAGCTCATGTCGGTCCTGGAAGCCTCGAATGATACGAAGTTTGGCCACCCAGTCAATGCGGTCAGCCACCGAATCGGGATTGTCGCGCACGCCGTCAAGCAACTCGCGCCACTGAGTGAGGACTAACTGGACTTCGTCGGGCGGAGCTACCGCGTCGGCGCCCTTTCGCTCCACGTGGTCGTTCGCGACGTGCCAGAGCTCGTCTTGGTAGTCCCAGGCTGTTCGTTCGCGGTCGTCTTCACAGAGCACCGCGTACTGGAGACTCGTATCGAGGGCGTAGGCGCGAACCGCGCCCACGGGCTGGCGCGGCATCGCGGGAAACGTGCTCAGTCCGGAATCCTCCAGCGCCGCGAGGAGTAGAGCGGTCGAGCCGAGCTTGACGAACGTCGCGACCTGACTCATATTGGCGTCACCGATGATCACGTGCAGCCGGCGAAAGCGCTCGGCGTCGGCGTGCGGCTCGTCACGGGTGTTGATGATGGGCCGCTTCAGTGTCGTTTCGAGTCCCACTACCTCTTCGAAGAACTCCGCGCGTGAACTCAGCTGGAAGAAGGGATCGCTCTCCAGTGCGGCTTCGGTCTCGCCACCGACTTTGCCGCAACCCACGATGATCTGGCGCGAGACGAAGTGCGGCACCATGGCGCGCACGATGTGGTTGAACTCGACGTCACGACTCACGAGGTAGTTCTCGTGAGTGCCGTACGAGTTGCCCTTGCCATCGGAGTTGTTCTTATAGAGCGATATGGCCTGGGACGTTTCGACCATTTCGTTGGCTACGGTAAGCGCGCGTCGCATGACCTCTTCGCCGGCGGCGTCATAAAGAGTCGCTTGGAGCGGGGTACGACACTCGGGAGAAGAATATTCGGGATGTGCGTGGTCGACGTACAGTCGCGCGCCGTTGGTCAAGACAGTGTTGGCCAGGTGTGTCTCGACGATGGGTGCGAATGATGTCAAGTCAGGAAGGCCCCGCGCATCCATGTCGGGGGTCTCGCCTTCGAAGTCCCAGTTGATCCGGGTGCGACCCTCCTGGGCATAGGCGTTGACGATGATGCTCGAAGCCACGATCTGATCGGAGTCGGGACCTCCTGCGATGCCGTACTCTGTCTCGATCCCGAGGACCTTCGCGACGGACATCGTCCTACAGGTACTGGCCGGTGCCGACGTGTTGAATTGAACGACCGCCGAGAACGTCGGTCTCTTCGCGGTTCACGAGCGTTCGGATGAAGATGATCCGTTCGCCCTTCTTTCCCGAGACCCGCGCCCAGTCATCCGGGTTCGTGGTGTTCGGAAGGTCTTCGTTCTCGCGGTACTCCTGTCGAATCGATTCGATCAAGTCTTCGGCACGGAGCCCTCGACCCTTCTCGGCGATCTCTCGCTTCACCGCGAGCTTCTTTGCGCGACGAACGATGTTCTCGATCATCGCGCCGCTCGCGAAGTCCTTGAAGTAGAGGACCTCTTTGTCGCCACCCTGATACGTCACTTCGAGGAATCGGTTCTCGTCATGCACGCGGTACATGTCGGTGACGGTCTCTTCGATCATCACCTGGATGGCTTTCGAGCGGTCTCCCCCGCCGAGGTCGCGAATCGAACCTTCGTCGATCGGCAGACCGCCATGGAGGTAGCGCTGGAAGATCTGCGCGGCCGCTTCGGCGTCGGGTCGCTCGATTTTGATCTTCACGTCGAGGCGGCCCGGGCGAAGGATCGCTGGGTCGATCAGGTCTTCACGGTTCGTGGCGCCGATGACGATGACGTCGCGCAGCGATTCGACCCCGTCGATCTCGGCCAAGAGTTGCGGGACGATCGTGGATTCCATGTCCGAACTGATGCCGGTCCCTCGGGTGCGAAAGAGCGAGTCCATCTCGTCGAAGAAAATGATGACGGGCACGCCCTCTTCGGCCTTCTCTCGAGCGCGCTGGAAGACCACGCGGATCTGGCGCTCGGTCTCGCCAACGTACTTATTGAGAAGTTCCGGACCCTTGATGTTGAGAAAGTACGAACGCACGTTACGGTTGCCGGTGAGTTCGGCGACCTTTTGGGAGAGCGAATTCGCGACCGCCTTAGCAATCAGGGTCTTGCCACATCCCGGAGGGCCGTAGAGCAAGATGCCCTTGGGCGCCGGCAGGTCGTAGTCGTTGAAGAGCGCGCGGTGTAGGTACGGCAACTCGACGGCGTCGGTGATGGCCTCGATCTGGGTGTCGAGTCCGCCAACGTCGGCGTAGGTGATGTCCGGGACCTCTTCGAGGATGAGCTCCTCGGCCTCTTGGCGCAGCAACTTCTCGACCAAGAGATTCGATCGCATGTCCAACAGCAGGGCGTCACCGCTACGCAGCTTCACGTGGCGCAGCGAATCCGCGAGCTCCACCACCCGCTCCTCGTCGGCGCGGCCGTAGACGAGTACCCGACGCTCGTCGAGCACTTCTTTCACGGTGACGACTTCACCCTGGCCGTCGGACTCGCGCACGCCGATCACCGTGAAGGACTCATTCAACACGACCTCGTTGCCCCGGTCGATCTGACCGGGGTCCAGTCCAGGGTGTAGCGCTACGCGCATCTTTCGGCCGGAGGCGAATATGTCGACGGTACCGTCGTCGTTGAAGTCGATGAAGGTGCCGTAGACGGCGGGTGGTTGGGTCAACTTTTCGACTTCGTCACGAAGGGCTGCGATCTGATCACGCGTCTGTTGGATGGTGATGGTGAGCTTTTCGTTGTTCGATCGGCTCTGGGCCAGGGCACCGCGCGCCTCGAGCAGTTTCTCCTCGAGCATCTCGATGCGTCGACTGGCCTGTTCGACGTCGCTCATCGTGGCGTCGCGTGGTGAACTGACGACGATCTGGTCGTCGTTCTCAGGAATGTCGTCACTGCCGAAAGGCGCGGAGCGGTCCATATCGTCACCCTAGGTGAGTGCGGCACGACTTTGAAAGTCACCAGCATTAGGTGTCGCCCGCTAGAGTAACTAGACACATCACGCCACGGAGGGCCCATAAATGAAGGTTTGGATTGACCAGGACCTGTGCACCGGAGACGGTCTCTGCGAAGAGATCTGCCCCGACGTGTTCACCCTGCTCGACGACGGCCTGGCCTACGTGAAAGAGGGCGCCGACGTGAAGAGTGCTCCGGGTGGCGCCGAAGGCATCGCTGCGGTTCCGGCCGGTATGGAAGACGCGGTGACCGAGGCCTCCGAAGAGTGCCCCGGCGAATGCATCTTCATCGAAAACGACTAGATACCTTCGACTCGTTTTACCAGTCGACGCGCGCTGGTGATGAATCCCGTGTGCGCGACCATTCGATGATCCGGTCGCACTGAGCGTCCGTCGATGTGCCAGGTTCGACGCAGAATCTCCACCGTCTCTTCGAGTCCGAAAGAGTGTTGACGGAGCGTCTCGCGAAGTAGTTGCGTCTGATTGATGGTCGGCAGATAGGCCAGAAGGATTCCGCCGGGTCGAAGCGCACCTTCGGCGTGCTTCACGACGTCCCACGGTTCGGGCATGTCCAAGATGATGCGGTCGAGGTCGGTCTCGTCGATGCCCATCGTCACGTCACGTATCTGCACCGCGTAATTCACTTCGTCGCCGAGCATGTCGTGCACGTTCTTCATCGCCTGGACCGCGAAGTCCTCGCGGATCTCGTAGCCCGTGATCACGGCACCCGCGCGCAACAACGTCATGGAGAGGGCGCCCGAGCCGATCCCCGCTTCGAGCACGCGCATCCCCGGACCCACGTCGGCCTGCATGAGGATGGCTCCGAGGTCCTTGGGGTAGATGACTTGGGCGCCGCGCGGCATCTTCAAGACGACGTCGGAGAGCGTCGGACGAAGCGCTAGGAAGCTCCGTTCGGTGCTGCCGCGAATGAGCGAGCCCTCGAGCGCGCCGATGATGTCGTTGTGTTGGACGATGCCCGCGTGCGTGTGGAACTCGGCGCCTTCACGAAGGGTGATGAGGTAATGGCGGTCCTTGGCGTCGATGAGCATGACCCGCTCACCGAGTTTCAATATGGCGTTGTTCATTTGGCGGATTTTTTAGGTAATGGTTTGCGACCAGCTCGCGAATCGAGCAGCTGGAACAACACCAACCCACCGGCGAGCGACAGCCACTTCAAGGACTTCTTCTCCCACGCCTTGGCCAGCGCGCTCGCCGTCACGAAGCCGAAGATCCGTTTCAGAATCAAGACCCGCGCCTCTTGCGAACCTGATGACCTCGGTAGCGGCCCCAGACGTAGCCGGTCATGATGCCCCCGAAGCCGGCGATCGACGTGGTCGAGTTCTTCGAAGGTGTCAGCTCCTCGATGTCCTCTTTGGAGGGCAGCAGAGCGCGAATCGACGCCTCGAGCTGCCGTCGGGCCGCGGTCTGCTCTCTCACTTCGGGTCCTTCAGCCTACGTTTCGCCGTGCCGCTCACGATTCGCCACAGCGTCAACGCTATGATTATCGCCGCCAAGACCACCACGATCAGATACGGAATCCACGAGAGCGAGCCGTCCAAGACCTTGAACTGATCCTGAAGAAACCTAAGGGCGCCGAAGAGCAAGAGGAAGTAGCCGAAGCCCACCAAAAGACTCCCGAGTGTCCCCCACGCTATGAAACGACCCAGGTCCTTCAGCGGCTGGACGGTCTCCTCCTTGACGTAACGAAAGGCGAGATCCTTTATTTCATCAAGGTCTCGCTGAATCGAGTTTCCCCGCATGAACTTGCGCCAGGTCGCCTTTTTCACGTACTCAGCCTACTCACCACGTTCTTTGATCAGGTAGGTGGAACTTGCGGTTGCCACGAGAATTCCTTTCTCGTCCTCGACTCGCGCTTGCAAGAACGCCACGACCTTGCCGGGCTTCAAGACGCTGGCCGTGCAGGTGAGCACGTCGCCGTTTCGAGTCGGTCGAAGAAAGGACGACTTCATCTCGGTATTGGCGACGTAGACCTTTCGATCTTTCACCGTGAGCACCGCCGAAGCGCCCATCGCCGAATCCATCATCGCCGAGATGAATCCACCCTGCACGATGCCGGCGGGGTTGAGGAATCGTTCGTCCACGCGCATCCGCCACACGGTCGTGGCGTCGCTGCGCTTTTCTAGGCACGTCAGACCTAGCGTCAGATCGCAATTCGGTGGAATCTGAAGGACCATCGCCAAAGACTATCTGCGTCGCCCGCTCTCACGAGGAGACGAATTCACTACTGTCTAGGCATGACTGACTCTCTGTTTCCTGGCGCCACCGAACTCGAAGGCCAAGCCATCCGCGAGATTTCCGCGGTGGCTATGGACGCTCCGGCGGCCGCAAACTCAGGTCACAGTGGTACGGCCATGGCGCTCGCACCCTTAGGCGTCACGCTGTGGGGACGCGTCATGCGCCACGACCCCACCGACCCGGGTTGGAGCGACCGCGACCGATTCATCTTGAGCAACGGTCACTGTTGTATTTTGCAGTACGCCCTGGCCCATGAGTTCGGCTACGACCTGAGTGTCGATGACCTCCGCGCCTTTCGCCAGCCCCATTCACGCACGCCGGGTCACCCCGAACGCGGGACCGCGCCGACTGTAGAAGTGACCACTGGACCTCTCGGACAGGGCATCGCCAACGGGGTCGGCATGGCGATCGCCGAGCGGATCTTGCGCAGTGACTACGGCAGCGATCTCGTGAATCACCGCACGTGGGTGATCGCTGGCGACGGATGTATGGAAGAAGGCATCAGCCACGAGGCGGCGTCGTTGGCCGGCTCGCTCGGGCTCGATCATTTGACGATCTTCTACGACAACAACCACATCACGATCGATGGCGCCACTGAACTCAGCTTCCACGACGACACCATTGAGCGCTTCAGTGCCTACGGCTGGCAGGTCATCGACGTGGGCGAAAAGGCGAATGATCTCGATGTGCTCGAAGCGGCCATGCGCCAAGCCATCGCCGAGACCGAACGTCCCACGCTGATCGTGGTTCGCTCGCACATCGCCTTTCCGTCGCCCGAGATGATGGATACTCGCGAGGCGCACGGCAATCCTTTTAAGCCGGCGGTCATCACCGAGGCCAAGGCCATCCTCGGCGTGCCCGACGTGGCGTTCAACTTCGATCCCGACGTACCACCTCAATTGGTCGACTCGATCAAGACGCAGCGCGACGAGCGCCTCGCCTGGGAGTCTCGGGTCACCGCCGCCGGCGCCCAGGGCGCGAAACTCCTGGAACAACTCGACAACGATGGTGCAGCCAAGGTGACCACGTTGGCCGAACAGTTCGAAGCCGGATCCAAGGCCGCTACCCGCAAAGCCATGCAACGAGCGATGGACGCCTACGCCGTGCAGACACCGGGACTGACCGCGGGCTCGGCTGACCTCACCGACAACACCGGCATGACGCTCTCGGCTCTCTCGGTGCAGAGTTCAAGCAATCCTGGCGGTCGACAGTTCCATTACGGCATCCGAGAGTTCGCCATGAGCGCCAACCTGACCGGACAAGCTCTTCACGGGGGATTTCGACCCTTGGGCTCTACGTTCTTCGTCTTCAGTGACTACGCCCGGCCCGCGGTGCGTCTGGCGTCATTGAGCGAGGCCGGAGTGATGTTCGTCTACACGCACGACTCGGTTGGTGTGGGCGAGGACGGTCCGACCCACGAACCAGTGGAACAACTGATGTCGCTTCGCGCGATGCCCCACCTACACGTCGTACGCCCTTCGGACGCCAACGAGACACTCGACCTCGTCGAAGAGTTCTTGACAGCCCCAAGTCCCGTCACGACGGCGATGGTGCTCACTCGACAGGACGTGGCAGTCTTCAATGAATCGGACGCGACAGTATCGAAATCAAATGCGCGCCGTGGCGGCTACGTCGTTCGTGAGAACGACGACGCGGTCTTCACGCTGGTCGGTACCGGCTCAGAGGTCCAACACTGTGTCGCTGCCAACGACATACTCGCCGCCGAGGGCATCGTCACTCGGGTCGTGGCTCTACCTTGCTGGCGATGTTTCGACGCCCAGCCCATCAAGTATCGAGACGAGGTGCTACGACGCAGTACTCCGTCGGTGTCGATGGAAGCCGGAGCGACCCTAGGGTGGACCAAGTACGTGGACCAAGCGATCGGGATCGATTCCTTCGGAATGTCCGCTCCGGGAAGTTACGTCATGGATTATTTCAACATGAATGCCGCGACACTCGTGGCCCACGTGCACGAGGCCCTAGGAGACACACGATGACCAAGTTGGATGAACTCTTCGCGGATTACGGACAAAGTCCTTGGATCGACAACATCCGGCGTGACTGGCTGAATGACGGCACGCTCGCCGCGATGGTCGCCAAGGGAGTACGCGGGGTGACGTCGAATCCATCCATCTTCGCCAAGACACTCTCAACATCGTCGGCCTATGACGACATGCTCGAGGGCAAGGGTGACATGGACGTTGAGGTACTTTTCGAAGAGTTGGCCGTGCGCGACGTTCGCGACGCCTGCGACGTGTTGTCGGCGGTGTACGCCTCATCGGTGAGCACATTCGTCGAGAAGCAACGTCGCTACTGCGACGGCTTCGTCTCACTCGAGGTGTCGCCGCGATTGACGCGCGACACCGTGGCCACGGTAACCGCCGCAAAGCGACTGGCGGCCGAAGTTGGTCGCAGCAACGTGATGATCAAGATCCCCGGTACCAAAGAAGGACTGCCCGCGATCACCGAGGTGCTCGGCGCGGGCATCAACGTGAACGTCACGTTGATCTTCTCACTCGACCGCTACAACGACGTCATCACGGCCTGGATGGAGGGACTCGAACTTGCCCTCAAGCGCCGGAGCGACGTGAGCACGATCGGTAGTGTCGCCTCGTTCTTCGTCTCACGCGTGGACGTCGCGGTCGATGCGTTATTGCCCGAGGGTGATCCGCGTCGAGGCACGACGGCGAACGCTCAAGTGGCGGGTGCCTACCAACTGTTCAAGCGCCGAATGTCGAGTGACCGCGCAGTTGCGCTCTTCGACGCCGGTGCGCAGGTGCAGCGACCGCTGTGGGCGTCGACCTCGACGAAGAACCCCACGTACTTCGACCTGCTGTATGTCGATACGATCGTCGCCGACGAAACGGTCAACACGATGCCCGACACCACTCTGGGGGCCACTCTGGACCACGGTAATTTCTCGTCGTCGGAACTGCGCAACGACGAAAGCATCGCCAAAGCGGCCGCCCTGTTGGACCAGCTGCCTCCGGTCGTTTCGCTGGCAGCGGTAACGGAGAAACTCGAAGTGGACGGCGTGAGCGCCTTTGTCACGTCGTATGAGGAACTCTTGGCGACGGTCAAGGAGAAGATGCAGGCCCGCTCCTAATTCGTCACCCCTTGACGCCGCCCTCGCGAACCACGCCGAATAAGTTCAATAAATGGATGACGCACCCTATGATGTCGCCATGACGTCGTCGCGCGGTGCCACTACCTACTCCGAACTCCTCGAAACTCCGATGGAGGAATTGGCGAGTGCGGCCTTCGCAAAGGCACGGTCCGCATACGGCTACGTCGTCACGTACTCCCCCAAGGTCTTCATACCGCTCACCAAACTCTGTCGCGATCGTTGTGGCTACTGCACCTTCGCTCAGGCTCCGGCGCACGTGACCGCGCCCTATATGGGACTCGACGAAGTGATGGGCGTGGCCCAAGCGGGTCGCGACGCTGGTTGCACTGAGGCGCTGTTCACTTTAGGAGAGCGACCGGAACTGCGTTATGACGAAGCGGCACGCTGGCTTGCGGCGCGTGGCTACGAGTCCACCGTTGACTATGTGGCCAACGCCGCACAAATGGTGCTTGAGAGTACAGGCCTGTTGCCACACGCCAACGCCGGCGCGCTTTACCATCACGAACTCGCGCAGCTTCGCACCGTCTCGGCGTCCCAGGGCATGATGATCGAGGCCCTGGCTGACCTTGCCGCGCACCGCCTGGCTCCCGATAAGGATCCGCAGCGTCGCCTCGACACCTTGCGATTCGCCGGAGAACTGCAGATCCCCTTCACGACCGGTCTGCTCGTCGGCATCGGCGAAACGCGCGATGAGCGCATCGCCACACTTCGAGCCATCGCGTCGTCGCACGAGGAATTCGCTCACATCCAAGAGGTGATCATCCAGAATTTCTTGCCCAAGCCTCGTACGGCGATGTCTCATGAGCCGGCCGCGAGTGACGAGGAGTTCCACTGGACCATCGCCGTTGCTCGACTGATACTTCCGGACTCGATTCATCTTCAGGCGCCTCCGAATCTGAGTGAGGATCCCACGAGGCTTCTTGACTTCGGCATTGACGACTTCGGCGGAATCTCTCCGGTCACGGCCGATCACGTCAACCCTGAACGGGCCTGGCCGGCCTTGAGTGTGCTCGGTGGCGAATGCGACAGTCGCGGATTTAATCTCGAGCCTCGACTCACCGTCTATCCCGAATACGTCGGTACCAAGAGCGGGTTCCTCGACGAGAAGGTTCGACCGTACGTCCTCGCCCACGCCGATTCGACGTTCCTGGCGCGCAACGACGTGTGGGCGTCGGGAACTGAAATCACTCCACCGACTGCGCCCACCACGCTCTCGCGAACGAGTGCGGTTTCCTCGCTGCTCGCTCGCTACGAACCGGGCTATGAGTTCGACCGAGAGGAGTTGACGACGCTCTTTCACGCCCGTGGCGCTGATTTCAATGCCGTGGTCGAGCGCGCTGACAGCGTTCGACGAGACCTCGTCGGTGACGACGTCTCGTTCGTCATTAATCGCAATATCAATTATACGAACGTCTGCACCTTCAAGTGCCGGTTCTGCGCGTTCTCCAAGGGTCCGCTTTCGTTGAACCTGCGTGGCGATCCGTACCTATTGACGTTGGACGAGATCAGTGAGCGCGTCCGCGAAGCCGAAGCCAAGGGAGCGACCGAGGTCTGCCTCCAGGGCGGCATCCACCCCAAGTTCGACGGCGATTACTACATCGACGTGGTCGCCGCGGTGAGGGCCGGTTCCCCTCGGATTCATATTCACGCCTTCAGCGCGCTCGAAGTCTTCGAAGGTGCTCGTCGCTCCGAAGTGGATCTGGTGACGTATCTCACGCGGTTGAAAGAAGCCGGATTGAAGACGTTGCCGGGTACCGCGGCCGAAATCCTGGATGACAAAGTGCGCGCAGTGCTGTGCCCGGACAAGATCAACTCCGATCAGTGGCTGGAGGTGCACCGCGCCGCTCACAGCGTCGGATTGCGCTCCAACATCACCATCATGTTTGGGGCCGTAGAGGGCGTCGACAGCTGGGCGACGCACCTGTTGCGCACGCGTCAGTTGCAAAAGGAGACAGGCGGTTTTACCGAATTCGTCCCACTCCCTTTCGTGCACATGGCGACCCCGATTTTCTTGCAGGGCCGCGCGCGGCGCGGTCCGACGTTCCGCGAAGCGGTGCTGATGCACTCAGTCGCGAGACTCCACTACGCCACGCTGATCGACAACATTCAAGTGAGCTGGGTGAAGATGGGCATCGCCGGTTCGCGCAGGATCTTGGAGGCGGGCGCCAACGACGTCGGCGGGACGTTGATGGACGAGAACATCTCGCGAGCCGCCGGAGCGAGCCATGGTCAAGAGATGGACGTCCAGACACTGCGCGATCTCGTCGAGCCCATCGGTCGACGCCTCGTCCAACGCAGCACCCTGTATCAGACATTGTAGCCGTGGACGAATTGATCGAAGGTTTCCTTGAGGAGCTGCGGCGAAAATCTCCACTCAGCGATGACCGCATTGAGGTCCTGCGCACTCTCCTGGTTCGATTCGTAGAACTCGCCATGGTCGACCATGACGTCGGTGACTTGCGGGTCGCGGTGCAAGCGCTCAACGAGCTGACCGAAGCCTCAACGCTGTTCTCGCAGTGGCGTGACGTGCCCAAACTGGCCGTCCTGGGATCGGCACGAACGACCGAAGATCACCCGCTCTATGAATTAGCACGGCAACTGGGTTCAACGATGGCCGAGCGCGGATGGATGATCATCTCCGGCGCCGGACCCGGGATCATGGAGGCTTCCGCCAAGGGGGCCGGTCGCGGGCACACACTCGGTGTCAATATCGCGTTGCCTTTCGAGCAGTTCGCCAACCCCTATATCGACGCCGAGACGATGCTCGTGGCCATGCAGTACTTCTTCACTCGCAAGGTCGCTATGACGCGGCCAGCGAACGCCTTCGTCATGTTCCCCGGTGGTCTCGGCACCATGGACGAGACCTTCGAAGTGCTCACTTTGCTCCACACCGGCAAGACCTCGCCGGCACCGGTGATCTTAATGGACACGCCCGACGGGAACTATTGGACGCAGTGGATGACGTTCGTCGATAACGCCGTCATCGCCGATCGCTACATCGACGTCAATGACATGTGCCTCGTTCGGATCTGTACCTCGATTGACGACGCTGTGTCCGAGATCGAGCACTTCTTCTCTAATTACGTGGGCTTTGAGGTTCGCGGCGATCGCGGTGTCATCAAAGTCCGCCGTCGACCGAGCGACGCGCAACTCCAAGAGCTCGCGAGCGTGGTGCCGCACTTCGCCCGCGACGCCGGCTTCGCGTTCGAAGACGATACAACGATCTCCTTCGCCTTCGATGGTCGCAACTACGTCAATCTACGGATGCTGATCAACCGGATCAACGAGTGGGCCTAATCGTCACTGGTCCCGCGTAGCAGCCTCTCGGCCTTTTGTAGACTCCGTCGCACCTTGGAGAGTCGTCGCTCCAGTTCCTTGGCCTCGTCAGCGCCGTCGAATCGCATCTGGGCTCGCACCGAATCGAAGATGGCGTCAGCGACCCGGCTCTCCAGGGCACCCACCTCGTCGGCGAGGCCCTCGAAGGATTCCATTACGTCAGAGTCTCGTAGGGCAGCTCGTCATCGGCATACTGTGAGCGCAGTACCTTCTTGTCGAACTTGCCGACGCTCGTCTTGGGAACTGATTCGATGAAGGCCCAACGTTCGGGGACCCACCACTTCGCGACCCGGGTGGCGAGGAACTCTTGCAATTCTTTGGCACTGGTCGAAGCGTCGGGGCGCAACACCACGCAACAGAGCGGACGCTCCTGCCAGCGATCGTCCGGCACCGCGATGACGGCCGCTTCGAAGACCGCCGGGTGTGCCATCAACGATCCTTCGAGTTCAACTGAACTGATCCACTCCCCGCCCGATTTGATGACGTCTTTCGAGCGGTCGCTGACGGTCATGAAACCTTCAGCGTCCAACGCACCGATGTCGCCCGTTCGCAGCCAATCGTCGTGGAACTTCTCAGGGTCGTCGACGCCAAAATACGATCCGGTGACCCAGGGGCCCCGTATTTCAAACTCTCCGACGGACTTGCCGTCACGTGGCAGGACGTTGCCGTCTTCGTCGGTCACGCGAATTTCAACACCGGCCACGACGCGTCCGGCTTTCACGCGATAGTCAATCTGGAGGTCGCTCGGGGTCCCCGCCGGAGGGATCGAGACCGCGGCCAAAGGACTGGTCTCGGTCATCCCCCATCCCTGGATCACGTCGATGCCGAATCGATCTCGAAACGCTTCGATCAATACCCGCGGCACGGCCGACCCGCCGGCCACCACGCCGCGCAGGCTCGAGAGATCGGCGTCCGGGTTGTTCTCGGTCACGCGAAGGACGTCATTCCAAATCGTGGGGACGCCGAGGGAGATGGTCGGTCGTAGCTCTTGAATCATTTTGACGATCGGCTCGCCTTGCAAGAACATTTGAGGCATTATCAACTCGGTACCGGCGAAAAATGCCGTGTAGGCAGCCCCCCAGGCGTTGACGTGAAACATCGGCACAATCAAGAGACATCGATCTCGCTCACTCAGACCGATGGAATTGGTTGTGGTCGAGGCCAACGAATGTAACCAGGTCGATCGATGCGAATAGACCACGCCTTTAGGACTGCCGGTGGTGCCGGACGTGTAACACATGATGGCGGCGGAACGCTCGTCCAGGGTGGGCCACTCGAATCCGGTGGGTTCGGACGTGAGAAACTCCTCATAGTCGATCGTCTCGCCGAGCAGTCCACTCTCGTCGTGACCGTGCACGATGATGTGCTTGACCGTCGGGATCTGGTCGCGGACCTTGGCGAGCGCCGGAACCAGAGAACTGTCGACGATGATGACCGAATCCTCGGCGTGGTTGATTATGAACGCCAACTGCTCGGGAAAGAGTCGGATGTTGAGCGTGTGCAAGACCGCACCCATGCACGGCGCGGCGATGTAAATCTCCATATGTGCCTGGTTGTTCCACATGAAGGTCGCGACCCGGTCGCCGGATTTCACTCCCAGCTTGGTGAGGGCGTTCGCCAACTGCTCGGCGCGCTTGGAGACTTGATAGAACGTCGCTTCTTCGACGCCCTCGGGCGTGACGGTCAGCACCTTCTTGTTGGCGTAGACGAACTCGCCGTGGCGGATGATCCCGCTGATGAGCAGCGGCGCATCTTGCATCGTGCTTTGCACTGATCCCCCTTCTTGCTCCATTGCGACGATGCTACAAACTCCTGTGAGCGCGCTGGGCGCGCTACCAGGAAAGGCTGTACGGCTCCACTGGCGCGGGCAGAACGCTGGGGCGCTCCGACAGGTAGGTGTCGATGGCCGCCGCGGCGCTGCGACCTTCGGCGATGGCCCACACGATGAGGCTTTGGCCCCGCACGGCGTCACCGCAGGCGTAGACCGGCGCTGCTCCGTCGATCGAGGTCACGCGCCACTCACTGTCGACTGAGAGTGTGGCTCGTGACGTGACGTGGGGTTCCTCCGCGAGGTCGAGTGATTCCAGTTCCGGGCCGACGAATCCGGCCGCTATCAGGACAAGATCGGCGGACATGGTGAAGGATTCACCCGTGACGTCGTCGCGAATCACGATCTGCTCGACTGATCCGGAGCCGTGGAATTCCAGGGTCTCGGTCGAGAATCGGCGCTCCCCGCCTTCGTCGTGGGCTGGCGAGGACTTGAAGATCCTCGCCATCGTTGGCCACGGTTGATCGTCCGGACGTTCGTCGGGGGGTCGATCGAGGATCTCAATTTGGACGACGCTGCGAGCACCTTGACGATGCACGGTGCCCAAGCAGTCGGCCCCGGTGTCGCCGCCGCCCAGGATCACGACATGCTTATGGCTTGCATCGATCGTGGTCGGCTGCGCGTCGCGCACCGCTCGGTTGGCGGCCTCCAGGTACGTCATGGCCGGGTAGACGCCGGTCAGATCGGCTCCCGGCACCGGGATCAGGCGAGGCCTCGTGGAACCCAGGGCGAGAAGTACCGCGTCGAAGTCACCTTGCAAGTTCGAGAGCGGCATCGTGGCGTCGCCGACGCAGACGTTGGTGTGAAACGTGACGCTCGAAGCCTCGAGTACCGCGAGGCGACGATCGAGAATTGATTTTTCGAGTTTGAATTCAGGAATCCCGTAGCGCAGGAGCCCACCGATCGCGTCGCTGCGCTCGAAGACGTGCACCTCGTGACCGAGGCTCGCCAACTGCGCCGCAGCCGCGAGACCAGCTGGCCCCGAGCCCACGACGGCAACACGTCGGCCGGTGCGCACGTCTGTGTCATGAGCGACGTCGAAGCCCATCGCGAAGGCGTGTTCGGCCACTTCGTACTCGATTCGTTCAATGGTGACCGCACTGTCCGAGATGCCCAGTACACAGGCCGACTCGCACGGCGCGGGACAGAGCCGGCCGGTGAACTCAGGGAAATTGTTGGTGTCGAACAACTGGGCGGCGGCCTCTTCCCAGTTCGAGCGATAGACCTCGTCGTTGAAGGTGGGAATACGATTGCCCAAGGGACAGCCCTGCATGCAGAACGGAATGCCGCAGTCCATGCACCGCGCGCCTTGGATCGAGACGTCCTTGTCGCTCTGAGGTTCATACACCTCTCGCCAATCGCGGAGCCGGACCGGCACCGGTCGGAGTCTCGGTCCTTGTCGCGGAAATTCGAGGAAGCCGGTCACCTTACCCACTGCGCATCTCGTCTCGGATGCGCTGATACTCAGAGGTTTCGATCCGAACGAAGTGCATTCGCTCGGTGCGCCAGTCCCTCGCAATGTCTCGACCCCGACGCGAACCAGTCTCGGCGACAAAACGACCGAGTATCTCTCGAAGGCGTTCGTCGTCGTCGTATTCCAGCGGATCGATCTCGTAGACGCCGGCGCTCAGATGGTCGTACACGCTCTGGCGGGGATCGTAGAGATAGAGCGTGCCACCCGACATGCCGGCCGCGAGGTTTCGTCCGACGGCTCCCAAAATCACGACCACACCACCCGTCATGTACTCACACGCGTGGTCACCGGCTCCTTCCACGACGATCGTCGCACCGGAGTTTCGAACGGCGCAACGCTCGCCGACGACACCGCTGATGAAGATCTCACCGCTCGTCGCCCCGTAACCAATGACGTTGCCGGCGATGATGTTGTCTTCGCTGGCGAACGTGGCGTCGAGCGACGGCCGGATGATGATGCGTCCACCCGAGAGGCCCTTGCCGGCGTAGTCGTTCGCGTCGCCGGTGAGCCGAAGGGTCATGCCGCGAGGTATAAAAGCGCCAAGACTCTGACCAGACGAACCGTCGAGGTCGATTTCGATGAGGTCGTCCGGCAATATTCGTTCGCCCAGTGAACGGGTGATGGCACTGCCGGTCAACGTGCCCACGGCCCGGTTCACGTTTCGCACGGCCGTCGAGAATCGGTACGGCACGCTCCGTGAAGCGGCGCTCAGCGCTTCATGGAGGAACGACCAGTCCAACGCGCCGTCGAGTCCGTGGTCCTGTTTGACACTCTGATGGCGTTGATCAGGGGCGACGGTGACCAGGAGCGCCGAGAGATCGAGATCACTGTGTTCATCGTTGCATGATCGGATCGACAACCTGGTGGCGTCGCCAATCACCTCGTCGAGCGTTCGCGCTCCCAACAGGGCGAGGTACTCGCGAACCTCTTGGGCAATGAACTCGAAGAAGTTCTCGACAAACTCCGGCTGACCGGTAAAGCGTTCTCGGAGTCGAGGGTTCTGGGTGGCAATGCCGACCGGACACGTGTCGAGGTGACACACGCGCATCATCACGCAACCCGAGACCACTAAGGGAGCGGTGGCGAATCCGAACTCTTCGGCGCCCAAGAGGGCAGCGATAATGACGTCTCGACCGGTCTTCAGCTGACCGTCGACCTGGACCACGACGCGACTGCGCAGCCCGTTGGCGGCCAACGTCTGGTGGGTCTCAGCCAAGCCGAGTTCCCACGGCGTGCCCGCGTGCTTTAACGAGGTGAGCGGAGCCGCCCCGGTCCCGCCGTCGTGACCCGAGATGAGTATCACGTCGGCGTGCGCTTTGACGACGCCGGCCGCGATCGTCCCGACGCCCTGCTCACTCACGAGCTTTACGTGGATACGTGCTTGGTCGTTCGCATTTTTGAGGTCGTAGATCAGCTGGGCTAAGTCCTCGAT
Source organism: Acidimicrobiales bacterium (assembly GCA_035532375.1). Taxonomy (GTDB): domain Bacteria; phylum Actinomycetota; class Acidimicrobiia; order Acidimicrobiales; family RAAP-2; genus RAAP-2. Next base: position 8,300 of record DATKRC010000080.1, on the reverse strand, counting down.
CGAATAGATGTCGTGGTGCGGGGGCGGCGATATCAGCCCCACACCCGGCGTCGAATGTCGGGTCTTGGCGATCCATGGGTAGACCTTCGTCCCCGGCAGTTGGCCGCCTTCACCAGGTTTGGCCCCTTGGGCCATCTTGATCTGGATGTCGTCGGCGTTGACCAAGAATCGACTGGTGACGCCAAAGCGCCCCGAGGCGACCTGTTTGATGGCCGATCTGCGGTTCCAGAGAGGGTCGGAGGTGTCGAATCGTTCGTCGTCCTCGCCGCCTTCGCCGGTATTGGACTTGGCGCCCAGACGGTTCATGGCAATTGCAAGCGTGCTGTGCGCTTCTTCCGAGATCGATCCGTAGGACATCGCGCCGGTGCTGAATCGCTTGATGATCGAGGCGGTGCTTTCCACTTCGTCGAGGGGTAATGGCGTCGGGCTCGGCACGAGGTTCATGAGTCCGCGCAGCGTCACCAGCGCGCTCGATTGGTCGTCGACCAACGACGTGTACTCCTTGAAGATGTCGAAGCGCTTGGCGCGCGTGGCGTGTTGGAGCTTTTGCACCGTACGCGGGTTGAAGAGATGGATCTCGCCCTCGCGGCGCCACTGGTACTCACCGTTGTTGCGCAGTTCCACACGCTCCCCCACGACCGGTTCATACGCGCTGGCGTGCAGCGCGAGCACGCTCCGCGCTATGTGCTCGAGCGTGATGCCCCCGAGGCGTGACGTGAAACCCGGGAAATATCTCGCCAGCACGGACTCCGATATCCCCACCGCTTCGAAGAGTTGCGAACCGACGTAACTCGCCACGGTGCTCACGCCCATCTTGGACATCGTCTTCACGACCCCCTTGTTGAGCGCTTTGCCGTACTGGTAGCGCGCCTCGAAGGAGCTGAGCCCAACGAGCTCGCTCGCCTCGACCAGGGCGTCGATGGACTCATAGGCCAGGTATGGGCACACGGCCGAAGCGCCGAAGCCGAGCAAGAGCGCGACGTGATGGACTTCACGAACGTCACCGGATTCCATGATTAGTGCGGCGCTCGTTCGCAGGTGCTCGTCGACGAGGCGGTGGTGCACCGCTGACGCCAGGAGCAGACTCGGTATCGCGGCGAGTTTGGGGGTGGTATTGCGGTCCGAGAGGATGATGATGTTGGTCCCTCCACGAACTTCTTCGACGACTGTGTCGCACAACGTCTCGATCGCTGAGGCGAGCCGCTCGGCACCAGTGCCGACGCCGTGGGCTTCGAAGAGCCCGTCGAACACCACGGTGGTAAAGCCCCGCATGCTCTCGAACTCCTCGATGTAGCGGATCTTGGCGAGCTCGTCGATGCTCAAAATCGGCGACGGTAGGACGAGTTGATGACAGTGATTGGTGCTCTCGGTGAGCAGGTTGTCCTCACCGCCGATCGTGACGCGCGTCGAGGTGACGAGTTCCTCGCGGATGGCGTCCAGGGGTGGGTTGGTGACCTGAGCGAAGAGTTGCGTGAAGTAATCAAAGAGCGGTCGCGAGAGCTGTGAGAGGGTCGGCACGGTCGAATCTGAGCCCATCGAGCCGATCGGCTCCTCACTCACCTGGGCCATCGGCCGGATGATGAGGCGAAGGTCTTCTTCGCTGTAGCCGAAGTTCTTCTGCTGGCGAACGATGGACGCGTGATTCGGCGTGAGCATGGCCGGAGCATCGATCTCATCCAAGGAACGTTGTTGCTCGCGTAGCCACTCACCGTAGGGAGCTCGCTCGGCCAGGGCGGACTTCAACTCCTCGTCGTCGATGATTCGTCCCTGTTCGATGTCGACCAGGAAGACCTTTCCTGGTTGTAATCGACCCTTGCGCTCGATATTGGCCGGATCGACGGGAAGGACTCCCACTTCGCTCGCAAAGATAACCCGACGGTCTTTCGTCACCCAGTAGCGTGCCGGACGAAGGCCGTTGCGATCCAGCACGGCCCCCACGATCTTGCCGTCGCAGAACGTCACGGATGCCGGTCCGTCCCACGGTTCCATGAGTCCGGCGTGGTAGCGGTAGAAGTCACGACGGGACTCACTCATGAAGGTCGAGCGCTCCCAAGCCTCGGGAATCATCATCAAGATCGCATGGGGCAGCGACCGACCAGCTTGGACCAAGAGTTCGACCACTTCGTCAAAACTGGCCGAATCACTTAGGCCCGCCGTAATGAGCGGCGTGAGCTCGGCAATGGGTAACGGTAATACGTCACTTTCCAAGGTTGACTCGCGCGCGGTCATCCAGTTGCGGTTGCCTCGCACGGTGTTGATCTCGCCGTTGTGCGCGATGTAGCGGAATGGTTGGGCGAGGTCCCAACGGGGTAGGACGTTGGTCGAGAATCGACTGTGCACCACGGCGATCGCCGAGGTGAGTCGATCATCGCGCAAGTCGTCGAAGTACTGACGAAGTTGGGGCGCGGTCAACATGCCCTTGTAGATGAGGACGTGCGGCGAGCACGACGAGGCGTAGACGTCCATCGTGTGCTCGATGACTTTGCGAGCGCAGTAAAGGGCGCGCTCGAGGTGTGGCGCGGGGTTGTGTTCGGCGCACGCGATGAGTTGTTGGACGAAGAGAGGTTCCGACGCGAGCGACGTGGGTCCCAGAACCGTCGAATCGACCGGCACTTCGCGCCAACCGAGACTCGTCAGGCCGACTCGTTCGAGAACGTCATCAATCGATTCACGTAGGACCAAAATGTCCGACTCCTCGGGCACCATCCAGTGCGCGATGCCGTAGTCCCCCAACGGAGGCACAACGTCGCCAAAGACGACGCGCACGAAAGCGTCGGGCATTTGCAGTAAGACGCCAGCACCATCGCCCGAATTCACGTCCGAACCCGACGCGCCGCGGTGCTCGAGGTTTTCCAGAATGGTGAGCGCGTCGAGAATCGTGGCGTTCGTCGCCGCGGCGTTCAAATCCGCGACCATCCCGACGCCGCAGGCGTCGTGTTCGAAAGAGGGGTCGTAGAGAGTCTTTGTCATAGCGTTTCCTAAGGGGCAACGCTGACCCGCCACAATCATACCGAAAAGGAACTTGAACCTTCGACCTACGCTGTTCACGTGAAGACGACGAAAGACGCACTCATCGTGGGCGGCGGCGTGATCGGACTCACGAGCGCATTTCAATTGGCTCGCGCCGGTTGGCGGGTTACCGTTTTTGATCCGGCACCAGGTTGCGGGGCCACCTGGGCGGCGGCGGGCATGATTGCGCCGATCGCGGAAATCGGTCCTGGTGAAAAGGCGAACTACGAACTGCAGCGAGGCGCCCTGGTGGCGTGGCGCACTTTCGCGGATGACGTTCGTGCGACGACGCAGAAGAATCTCTTGATCGTCGAAACGGGAACGCTCCTCCTCGGATGGGATGGGAGCGACCGCCGGTTGGTCGACCAGTTCTCCCTGGTCGCCGCTGAACTTGGAGTAGAGCCGCGACGTGTGTCCCGCAGCGAGGAACCAGCGATGTTTGAGGGCGTTTCTCCACGAATCCCTGACGGGTTACTGGTAGGCGGCGATGCGTGGCTCAACCCTGACCAGGTCGTGGAATTCGTGAGTGAAGCGAACAGAACTCTTGACGTCTCGTTCGTCGACGAAGCCGTGCTCCACGTCGGTGGCGACGCCAATGGCGTGAAGGCAACTACGGCGTCCGGGGAGTTCGTAGGCGATATCGGGATCATGGCGACCGGCGCGTTTCCGGTGCCCTCCGGCGTGACAACCTCAGGCACTCATTCAGTTCGGCCGGTTCATGGGATCACCGTTCGCGTGCGTGGTATTGACCGGAGCTCGCAGCCCATGATTCGCTCATTCGTGAAGGGCTCCACGGTCTACATGGTGAGTCGACCCGGCGGCTACAACGTCTTGGGCGCGTCGTCGGAAGAACGCAGTGAAACCGGCGCTCACGTAGGCGAGGTGCAGCGTCTCCTGCGTGACGCCCTCGATGTCGTACCAGCGTTGGAGACCGCATCGATCCTCGAAGTCCGAGAAGGCAATCGACCCGCGAGCGAGGACCTTCGCCCGTTCTTCGAGGTGCTAACGGACGGACGATGGGCGTGGTCATCGGGTCACTTCCGTCACGGCGTAACGCTCGCGCCCATCGCTGCGCGTGAAGCGCTCCGGTTTGCTGAGAGCTTCAAGTGATACGCGTCAATGGTGAGGACCAGCCATTCGTCGCCGAGTCGGTTGAGGAGCTGCTTCGACGCCTCGCGATTGAACCTCGAGGGGTGGCGGTTGCAATCGACGGTGATATCGTGCGTCGTTCCGAGTGGGGCGAGACGCCCATCGTTGATAACAGTGCGATTGAGATAGTGACCGCCGTGGCGGGTGGATGAGAAAAAGGGGACGTTGGTGGAGGTAGACGGATTGATTCAGGCACTGGATGAACGTATCCTCGATGCGATTCGGGCGAAGGCAACAGGTGAGACGATCGCCTTCTTATGCGAGGCGCGAGCGTGGTTGACGCATCCCGATCAAGCCCACGGTGCGCACTCGCCAACGGGTTAGCGAATTCCCAACGACTACGATTGTTCGTTCACGGGCTGTGGCTTAGTTTGGTCTAGAGCGCTCGGCTGGGGGCCGAGAGATCGGGAGTTCGAATCTCCCCAGCCCGACCATCACCATTTAGTTGTTCGCTACATTTGTTACCCACTAAGGTACATTTCGTGGGACGATGAGTGTGCTACCCACGACTTCTGGTACTATGGGTGACATGAGCAATTACGGCACCTCCAACTTCGAGACTTCCTACCGCGTCCGCCTTGACAGTCGGCGACGTCCCACCTTGCCATCGGCTCTGCTCGATGAGGCTGGCATTGACGACGAGGGGGTCGAGTTGATCGCCCGAGCCGAGGGGCCGGGGAGAATTGTTCTGGAGAATCCCCTGTTGCTCTTGCGAGAGGTGCAGGCGGCGATTGCTGTGGAGATGGTGGACAATAGTGACACCACTGACTTGGCCATGGAGCTCATTGCAGAGCGTCAGCTCGAGACGGGTCTGCGATAGTAGGTGCCAGTCTCCAGAGTGGTTCCTGAGGGAATCGTCGTCGTTGATGCCACCTTTCTGATTGACCTGATTCGGAGCCAACCAGACGCACAGAAATTTGTGGCCGTCCTTGGCCGATCGGTGGCGACAACCGTAAATTTTGGCGAGGCGCTCTATAAACTCGGGCAATCGTCTACGGCCAAGCCTGCGGCCATCGAGAGAGCCCTGACGAGCACCGGACTAACGATTGCCGATGTCGACCTTCGAGTGGCTCGACGATTCCTTGAGCTCAAGGACATCGACAAGAAAAGCACCGCAGTCCAAGGGAGAGCCGGAATGGGACCTGCCAAGACCTTGTCGCTCGGCGACTTAGCGTGTCTGGGGTACGCTCTCGATCACGGATTCCCAGCGCTTACTGCAGATAGGCACTGGACAACACTGGCCAAGCACGGTCTCACCGTGCCAGTGTTCGACTACCGGGATCCGAACACAAGGTTGTAGCCGACACTTTCGTTGGCTCGCCAGTAGTTGGGGCCAACTGGTCGTCTTCGAACAACGTCTTCCGAGTAAATCGACCTGTATGGGCTTAATCTGCAGCAAATCAACCAAGATCTCCACTAAACGCGACGTGACAGGGCTGCAACCCTTGCTTTGGCGACTCGCGTGATTCACTGGTAGATGTCGGCGGCCATCGTCATAAGCGTTCGCGCAGGCTCAACTAACTGGTCGTACCCCCTCCGGCGACGATCCAACGATCTACCGCCGACGCGAGGGCCGGAAGGGATACCGGTCCGGTACGCAACACCAGGTCGTGGAAGTCGCGTACCGAGAACTTCGCGCCGAGACGTGCGGCTGATTCACGCCGACGCGCATCTAGTTCGAGGCGCCCAACCATATAGGAGAGCGCCTGGGCTGGCATGACCACGTAGCGATCCACCTCGGAATTGATCTCGAGTTGGCTCATGGGCACGTGAGACGCCATCCAATCGATCGCCTCCTGACGTGACCATCCCATCGCGTGGAGACCGGTGTCTACCACCAGTCGCGCGGCGCGCCACGCGTCGGTGCTCAACATACCCAGTCGCGCCAAATCACCGCTGTAGAGACCCATTTCGTCGGCGAGGCGCTCAGCGTAGAGTCCCCAGCCTTCGGCACACGCCGTGTCGCCAAAGACCGAGAAGACGATGTGGCCCCCCTTTCGCTCCTGGGCGATGGTCAGCTGGAAGTGGTGACCCGGCACCGCTTCGTGAAACGCGATCGCTTCGGCCATGTGGCGGTAGCGCTCGTGCGGCTTGGTGGCGTTAACGAAGTACGTGCCGCGCCTCGAGCCGTCAAGGGCGCCAGGAAAGTAGTAAGCGGGCGCCGATCCGTCCGCGAGGGCCTCTGGGACAGGTTCGACTGCGCAGGACATAGACGGCACGACGCCGAACCACTCCGGGGCGGCCACTTCGGCTCGGCGAACGGTGTCGATCGCGCTGGCGACAATCTCCTCGCGGTCGGCGTAGCGTAGGTCTGGGTCGCTACGCAGACGCGAGTGAATTTCGGCCACGTCGCTCGTACCCCAGAGCCGTCCACCGACCTCGGCGTACTCCTCGCGCAAACGCTCCGTGATCGCGATGCCCGTGGCGTGAAGATCCTCGGGCGTTCGCGCGCCGGACGTGTAAGCACGCACCAACATCTTGTACGCCTCATCTCCGTTCGGCAGCCAACAGAGACCGGGCTTGTCGTCGGGGCGACCAACGGGCAGCGTCTCGCGCATCAAAAACGTTCGGTACTGCTCGATCGCGGGTCGCACCGCCGACTCAATCAGTTTGTCCTGGTCGCTGGCGAAAGTGTCGTCAACGTCATCGAGACTCCTTCGAAGGCCGCTCAGGTTATTCTCTTCCAGCACCTTGTCTATCTGAGCCATCGCAGCTCGCACGCCTCGGACAGTCGGCACACGTCCTGCAGCGACGCCGTCGCGATGGCGCTCGACTGCCCCTTCCAAATAGGCCGGCAACGAGGCGAGCCTGCGAAGGTGCCCCGCCTTGCGATTCGTGGTGTCAAGGGGTAACTGGTAAAGAACGGCGATGAGCATCGAAAGAGGCGAATTATGAAAGTCACTGATTGTGAACTCAACGCCACGCACGCCTAACGCGTCAACTCTGTTGGCAGCGCTGAAGCGGACGTGATCGAGAGTTACGAGGTCAAACTCGTTGAGCGCTGAACCCTCTCTGACGAGCTCGTTGTGCAGCGACGTCGCGGCCGTCGCAAGCGAGGAGTAGGCACCCAAGAGGGCATCTTCAGTGTCACGCGAGAGGTCGCCAAGCGCAGCGTCTCCGTCGGGCAGACCGAGTAGTGCCGCTTCCAAGGGCTCTTCTTGGAGTCGAATTGCAACGAGCTGATCGGCCAGTGACCTTATGGCTTCATTCACGGTCAGATACTAAAGCAGTCGCTTGCGAGGCACGAGGCCGCGCGATGGCCTAAAGCCGGGGCCGTGACGTAATCTACGAAATCCCTCCCTTTGTGGGACCACAAACGGAGGCGGTCCGAGGTTCCATAGTTTCTGGGACGCTTCGTGGTGTCGGTGGCCCGACGCCACAGGAATGCCACCTTGTACTGGCGACCTGATGAAATCTGGAACTGATTGGCGGTGAGGAGTCGATATTGCTTTTCAATGTCGCACATCAGTGACATTGTTTTCGGCCGTCGCTTACGATGTGGTGCATGCCGTTGTCGATTTCATTCATGCTCGCTGTCGAGGATGCACCAGTAGCCGCCGAGTGGTATATCTCTGCGCTCGGAGCCAGTGAGTTGTGGAGCCTCGGTTCCGTCATAGGTTTGGACATTGGGGGCGCACCGTTTCTCCTCCACGAATCAAACGACAAGGGATTTTCAAGTCCTGCTGTCATTGGCCATACCACCGTGCGAATTGAAGTCTTCATCGATGAGCCCGACTCGTTCATTGAGAAGGCAGTCGCTGCAGGTGCGATTGTCTCTACCGATGGCGTTCAGAATCACCGCGTTCCCTGGGGAGTTCACCGTCAAGGTGGTTTCAACGATCCGTTCGGTCACGTTTGGCTCGTTGGGGACAGATCGCCGCTGAAGCGGTATTCGAACTAGACACGAAAGCATTTTCACGATCGAAGGATTATGAGGAGAGTTACTTTTTGCAGCTGTCGAAATGCCTAGCACTGGCAACTCGACTAAATCGTCCTGACTGGTGTCGGAGGCCCGACGCAACTGTTCTGCAACCACGCATTGGCGCCTTCGCCCGAGATGAGACCTCGCGCGACCGCGGCTTTTGGCTTTCGCCGCACGAAACTCAGTTGGTGATTGGCGACAGATGAAGCCGGTCTGCAAT
>DATKRC010000079.1:0-52008 GCA_035532375.1 Acidimicrobiales bacterium | reverse complement strand
TTGAGGCACGAGTTGTCGACAGAGCGCCGACGCGTCGAGTAATTCACGATTGAGTTCGCTGAGCCCTTGCATGTAACAATTCTCGTTGCGGGAACATCGCAAAACCGGCATTGTGTGCCGATTTATTCAACAGTCTCCTAGCTGGCGCTCACGAGTTCCGTGAGATCGGTCACCACAACATTGGCGCCATGATCATGAAGCTCTTTGGCGTAGTCACGCACTCCGTCCTTGTCGTGATGGTCGACGCCTATGACCAGCCCGAAGTGCCCGGCCCGACCCGCCCGCACCCCAGCGAGTGCGTCCTCTAGGACCACGGCCTTGCCCGGCTCGACCCCCAAGACCTTTGCTCCTTGAAGATAACTGTCTGGCGCGGGCTTTCCCGCCAGATGGAGATCCTTCACGACCCCTCCGTCAACGATGGCGTCGAACAGTTCAGCGATTCCGGCCGTTTCGAGCGCCGTTTTGGTGTTCTCGCTCGCCGAGACGACGGCGACTTTGACTCCACGCCCACGAAGTTCGTTTACGAGCTCCACCACACCGTCGAATACTTTTACCCCGTCTTTCTTCATCGACTTCAGAAAGAGCTCGTTCTTTCGATTGCCCACTCCTTTGACGGTGCGTTTGTCGGGCGAATCGCTGTCATCGCCTTCAGGGAGCTTGACGGAACGCGCGGCCAGGAAATTGCGAACCCCGTCCTCTCGGGGTTCGCCGTCGACGTACTTCTCGTAGTCACTCTCGACGTCGAACGGTGCGTACGTCGTTCCCGTACGACCTGATTCGGCCGTCAAGAACTCGTCGAACGTCTGCTTCCATGCCGCGGCGTGCACGGAAGCGGTATTCGTCAACACGCCGTCCATGTCAAATAGCCACGCGTCGTACACGCCAAGGTCCGCGCGATCGTAGTGATCGCCCTCTTTCTTCGTTTTCACGAGATTCCTTTCTGCTCGAACGGAGAATTCGCGACTCGAGGCCGAGGTGCCCGCCCCCAGGGCTGGCTGGGCACCGGGGACGGTTCGCCTTTGGCGTCTGCGACCGCGGTGTCGAAGACAATCGGACCACTCGTCGAAGCGAGCAGCGCTTGATCGAAATGGAAGAGTTCTAGATCGTCCCCGCGTTTGAGGGTATAACTGGTCGTCGTCGGCGTCGTCTCAACTCGAACTCGTCGACCTCGAAACTCGACGCCGAACGCGAGTCGAGCGATCCCGATGGGGAGCCGAGGGGCGAACCTTAGAGTGTCGTCGTATTCACGCATGCCTCCAAAACCGGCGACCAACGAAATCCACGTACCCGCCAGCGAGGCTATATGGAGGCCATCGCGAGTGTCATGTTCGAGATTGTCGAGGTCCATTAGCGCCGCTTCGCCCAGGTAGTCGTAGGCCAACGCCATGTGACCCACTTCAGCTGCGATCACCGATTGGCAGCATGCCGAGAGCGACGAGTCGCGCACTGTGAAGCTCTCGTAGTAGTCGAAGTTGACTCGCTTCTGTTCGAGGTCGAAGACGTCCCCGCGCAAGTACATGGCCAGCACCAGATCGGCCTGCTTGAGAACCTGCTTGCGATAGAGGTCGAAGTACGGGAAGTGCAAGAAGAGTGGATACTGCTCAGCCGTGGTAGCAGAGAAGTCCCATACCTGGTGGTCTGTAAAGCCTTCGGCTTGTTGGTGGACGCCAAGACCCGCGTCAAACGGAATTACCACTTTATCTGCCGCGCGACGCCACGCGACGATCTCCGCCTCGTCGACGCCGTAGGTAACGGACGCTTCACGGTGGCGCTGCGCTACGTCGGACGCCGCGCGTAGATTTCTCTGCGCCATGAGGTTGGTGTAGATGTTGTTATCGGCAATGGCGCTGTACTCGTCCGGACCCGTCACGCCGTCGATCCGAAATTCTCCGGAACTGTCAAAACAACCGAGCGAGTACCACAATCGTGCCGTTTCAATCAATAGTTCCAGGGCTACGCGCCGCTCGAACTCCCAGTCCTCGTTTGCGTGAAGGTAGCGAATCACGGCGTCGGCGATATCGGCGTTCACGTGAAAGGCCGCAGTACCCGCGGGCCAATACGCCGAGCACGCTTCTCCCGTGATCGTGCGCCACGGAAACGCCGCACCGACCAGACCGAGAACGGTCGCGCGTCCCTTCGCAAACGCGAGGGTGTCGTGGCGCCACGACAATGCGTGGGCCACGGCTTCGGGCATAGTGTAGGTAAGTACGCGCAGCACGAACGTTTCGCTATCCCAGAACGCGTGTCCGTCGTAGCCCGTGCCCGTCAAGCCTTTGCCGGGGATGCCTCGACCCTCACCTCGAGCCCCGGACTGGAGCACGTGGAACAGTGAAAAGCGCACGGCCTGTTGGATCTCGTCGTCCCCCTTGATCTCGACGTCCGCGCGATCCCAATAGTCCGTGAGGAATCGCCGCTGCTCCGCGAGCAACCCCGACCAACCGGTACGTGAAGCAACGACCAAGGCGGCGTCGACTTGATCGCGCAAGGACAGGTTCGATCGATGCGCGGACCACCCGTGCGCGACGAACTTCACGATCGACAAACGCTCGCCCGGCTCGAGGGTGACGCGGATCGTCACCCGTCCGAGATCTTCCTCGCATTCAGCGAAGACTTCGGTCGAGGGTGGACCTTCGACGACGTGGTCCATTGCAACCGCCATGGCAAGTTCGCTCCGCTTGGTTTGGTGCACCAGTTCGCAGCGAGTTCCCGCGCTCGAACGATGCACCGCTCGCCACGGGTCTTCTATTGCGGTCGACGCGCGCGGATCACTGCTCGCGGCCGACGATGGTTGGTTCGTGATGAGCTCGGACTGGACAACCACGCGAACCGAGTGTTCGACCGCCTCAACCTCGTACCTGACGGCGGCGATGGCCCGCTGGACCAGCGACACCAAGCGAGTCGAGGTTACGTGCACTCGGCGATCAGATGGCGATGACCACTCGGCGCAGCGTTGAAGTGTGCCCACTTGAAAGTCCAAAACGCGTTCGTGGCGATGTAGAACGCCATAGCGAACATCGAAGGGTTCATCTTCGACCAGGAGACGAATCGTCTTTCCATCGGTGACGTTGATCATGACCTGATCCTGGCCGGGATACCCGTATCCGACTTCTGCGTAGGTCACGGGTTTAAGTTCGTGGACGCCATTGAGGTACGAGCCGTAGAGGCCGTACGGATCTCCCTCGTCGAGGTTGCCGCGCCAACCAATGTGACCATTGGAGATAGCAAACAGTGACTCGCTCTGAGCCAAGACGCCTAGGTCTAATTCGTTTTCACGCAGGCACCATGGCTCCACCGAAAACGCCGGATGTTGAATCATGCCAAACCTCGCCGCGAGCACAAAACGGCCGTCTCTAGTGGGCTGTCAACCCGCCGGTTCTTGATAATGACCCCTCGTCTCACGTCGGCCCCTCGCGCCGACATGTGAAGCGTGTTCTTCCTCTCGAGGATGTCGGCCACGTCACTTGCGACGGTTATCTCGAGCCCATCGAGTATCCAGGCGACGCCCAACGCGATCACCATGCGCGTGTGAAAGTGCGACCAGCGCAACCTGTCAACGCGCTCCGGGATCAGGGTGGTTATCGGCTCAGATTCCGTCTTCGCCACCGCCTATATGGTCCTCACTGAATAAGAATTCCACTGTGAAGAATTGCGGGGTCTAGGCGTCTCCGTTCAGAGAGTAAGACTCTGCATGCGATATGTCAATGGATTCAGAACACTCGCGAACAACACCAAGAGGACGATTTGGCTAATAATGAACGCAGTCTTCGACTCGCAACCAGTGGCGGACATCGAGACCGTCCATCCCCGACGCTTGATCTCCGCGTCAATTGCAAAGCCGATAGGTCAATCGATAGTCACGAAAACTCCCGCAGTTGGCTCACGTGCGAGAGCCCTACATCGACTTCGACGCGTCAATGCCATGACCATTGACATATCGCATCGAGCAACGTACGCTCAATACGAAGACGCCCAGACCCTGCCTCTCGCTTGATCGACATTCGCCGAACTTGAATAGAAGAGGGCATTACGTGTTTGAGTTCACTACCGCAAGAGACTCCGCCCTTCGCCTCGATCTGATCGAAGAGGAAGATGCGAAGACGCTCGACGACGATGCTCGATTCAACTCGACATCGAAAAGAAATCGACGCAGAATGCGAAAAAGTCGCAGCGCGTGGGAAGAACGCGACGAGTACCGTCACCGCGCAAATAGGTCGTCCGCGCTACGGACGAAATGTGCCGTTCGTCGACAGGGGTCTACCCCCTACCCCTGTCGACGACATTCCGTAGATCGGAGGTTTCGAGATTCTGCGAACCGGTTCACGCATGAAGACGACCGGACGGTGGAAGGGATGTGAGCGAGGATCCTAAGAACGCAACGGATGCGCTCGTCATTTTTGGCATCACGGGAGATCTCGCCAAGAAGATGACGTTCCAAGCTTTGTACAACTTAGAAACTGACGGACTGCTCAACTTCCCGATCATTGGTGTCGCCATAGAGGACTGGTCCGATGATCGCTTACGTTCAGCGTTGAGAACAGCGTTGGTTGATTCCGGAACCGAGGTGAAGAGTGACGTGATCGATCGCCTCGCGCAAAGACTCAACTTCGTGAAAGGCGACTTCACGAACGCCGCGACCTACGAAGCACTGGCCAAGCGTTTGAAGGGTAAATCGCGTCCGTTGTACTACTTGGAGATTCCGCCCGCGCTCTTTGCCCCTGTAGTCATCGCCCTCGGCGAAGCGGACCTCGTTCGCGACGCCAAAGTCATGATCGAGAAACCCTTTGGTCACGATCTCTCCTCAGCGCGCGCACTCAATGACGAGCTTCACGGGGTCCTTCACGAAGAACAGATCCTTCGGGTTGACCACTTCTTAGGCAAGCAGCCGGTGACCGACATCTCCTGCATTCGCTTCGCCAACTCGCTATTCGAACCGTTGTGGAATCGCGAACACGTAAGTAGCGTCAACGTCACATTGGCCGAGAATTTCGGCGTTGATGATCGAGGACGATTCTTTGATTCCGTCGGCGCACTTCGCGACGTAGTCCAGAACCACCTATTGCAGATCATCGCGGTGCTCGCGATGGAGGCGCCGGTTGGACCAGGTCACACGGCGCTATGGGATCGTAAAGTTGACGTGTTCCGAGCGATGGCCGACGTCGACCCGACGCGCTGCGTTCGGGGCCAATACGATGGATATCAGAACGTCGTCGGTGTCAAGAAGGGATCAAAGACTGAGACCTTCGTAGCGTTGCGTCTCGCAATTGAGAATTGGCGATGGTCGGGCGTGCCGTTCTTCATCCGAGCCGGTAAGGAGCTGGCCGCTGATGCGACCGAAGTACGAGTGGTCTTCAAGCGACCACCTCGTCTGAGCTTTTTGGACCTTCCACATCACGTTGACGCGAATCAACTAATCATCCGAGTCAGCCCCGATCCCGGGATGCGACTCACCTTGACGTCAAAAGGTCCCGACGGTCGAGGGTCGAGGGACGCTCACCTCGACCTCTCATTCGTCGGCGAACTTGGTAGACCTTCAGGGGCGTACGAGCGCCTCTTCCACGACGCGTTCTCTGGCGACCTCTCGCAATTCACGCGAGAGGACGTCATTGAAGAGACTTGGCGGGTCCTCCAACCGTTAATTGATCAACCGCCCGCCATCACTACTTACGCTTGCGGTTCGTGGGGTCCAAGGCAAGCTGACGGCCTAATGAGGGGCCACACCCCGTGGCAGCTTCCATGGCTTTCCCCGACGGATCAGGTCACCGCGTGACGACGACGTCCGCAACGAACGTCGTCACATGTGCACAGTGCTCGATGTCGACCTTCGTAGGAGGCAAATAGATGACCACCAAGAAGCCAATGCAACTTGGCGTCGTGGGACTAGGACGAATGGGTGCGAACATCGTGCGTCGTCTCATACGCGATGGCCACTCGTGCGTCGTGTTCGATGTGTCTGCCGGGCCCGTGAAGAAACTCGAAAAAGAAGGTGCCATCGGGGCTCGCACCCTGGCCGACCTCATCAGAAAATTGGACACTCCCCGAGTCGTCTGGGTAATGTTGCCCGCTGGCGACGTCACCGCTGAGACGATTGACGACCTCGCGAATCTCTTGGACCGCGGCGACACGATCATCGACGGAGGGAACTCGTACTACCGGGATGACATGAGGCGGGCCGCCCAGCTTTTCGGCCAGGGACTGCACCTAATCGATTGTGGGACGAGCGGAGGAGTGTGGGGCATCGAACGTGGCTACTGCCTCATGATCGGCGGCGAGCCCGACATAGTGGCGAAGCTTGAACCGATCTTCTTGAGCATCGCGCCCGGCGCGGACTCGGCACCCCGAACACCAGGGCGTACCGGTGCCACCACTCCCGAAGAGCAAGGGTTCTTGTACTGCGGGCCAAACGGTGCAGGGCATTTCGTGAAGATGGTTCACAACGGCATCGAGTACGGGATGATGGCGGCCTTGGCCGAAGGGCTCAACGTTTTGCACTACGCCAATGCAGGTCGGCGATGCAGTGTAGGGGACGCCGAATCGACACCTATGGAACAGCCGGAGTTTTATCAGTTCGATTTCGACACTTCGGCAATAGCCGAAGTGTGGCGCCGCGGCAGCGTCATCGAGTCGTGGCTCTTAGATCTAACAGCCACCGCGCTGTTCGCGTCGCCCGACCTGGCCGAGTACGAAGGACGAGTCTCGGACTCCGGCGAAGGGCGCTGGACGTCAATTGCTGCCATTGACGAAGGTATACCGGCGCCTGTACTTACGACGGCGTTGTACTCGCGATTCGCATCTCGTGGACTCGACGACTTTGCCGACAAGGTGTTGTCGGCGATGCGCAAGGGCTTCGGTGGTCATGACGAGAAGAAGGTGTGAGGCGCCCGATGACCACGCCCTTCCAATCGACCGCGCCAATCGTCGTGTTGTTCGACGTTGATGAAACTCTCGTACTCGCCGGAGGATCCGGTGCGAGAAGTTGGTCAGCGGCGTTCGAAAGGCTTCACGGCGTCAGGCCGATATTGGCGAGCACTCCTCAGCCGGTGAGACGGACCCACAAGTGGCTCGGGCGACTCTATGTTTCCAGATGTGAACACGATGAAGTCGCGGGTCGATCGCCACAATGCGACTACATCTCGCTTGCCTTTCCGCAGTGACACTGCTCCGCGCGGGTATGCACATGTCAATGGATCGAATCAATAATGAAGGGAGAAAAGATGGATGAGGAGACAAGTGACTTTGTACCGGAGGGTCGTGATGATCCAGACTTAATGGGAAGCGAAGGTGAAACCGACACCGAGCTGATGGGCGGTGAGAGCCGAGCCGATACCGACCTGATGGGAGTAGAAGGCAAAGCCGACAACGACCTGATGGGCGGTGAGAGCCGAACCGACACCGACCTGATGGGCGGTGAGAGCCGAACCGATACCGACCTGATGGGCGGTGAAGGCGAACAAACGCCATAGGTTTTTGCGCGGCGATTGGAGGTTGACTCTGATCGACTTCTCAATGTTGGAACCTCTAGACGAGAAAATCGCGGTTCCCAGACGAATCGGGAATTGCTCACGAGAGACTTCCGTCACATCTTGACGATCCAAGATGACCTACGTGAAGAACACGACTCAGATTACGAAGTGAAATGTCCAAGAGGCAGTCGGAAAAGATTGGGGGATCCATCTAACCGGACTGGCGAGCGCTTCAACGGTACGAGAACGCCTCGATGCTTCGTCCCGTCTTGGCGTTCACGATAACTACGAGTTCGTGTCCGTCCGGTCCGGCGGTCGGCCCGTAGTTCGGCACATTGACGCCGTCAAAGGTGACCGCGTAGGAGAGGGCGGCGGGCTTACCCTGCATCGCGTCGCTGAACAGGCCGAGGCGCATCGTGACCTTGACGCCCTTTGGCAGGTATCCAGCCTGCGTGAGTGCTACGGCGTACGCCCGAGAGACAGAGACCCTTGCACTTGTGACCTGCACGCGCGTCGAGCGAGCGAACGCGGCACCGACCGCAGTCAAGGCGGCTCGGGGGAAGGGCGCGTAGGGCGATAGCGTGACCCTGCTCGTGGCACCCGCCGGAACGGTGATGCCTAACGACAGCGCCGCACTCACCACAAGGAAGGCCGTGGTCTTCGAGATGTGAACCTGCCTCATACCTAACACCTGTCCTCCCGCGGCAAAGTCTTACCCCTTGGACTGTCCCTTCAGGTTAGAGCCGTGCCAGCCGATCTAGCGGGTCGGCCATATCTAAACCTGTGTTCGCCTCTCGTGAGCGAAAAGCCCGAAAACTAGCTGTTTACTCCGGTTAGATGGATACCCCCTAAGCGCGATAACTTCGACACCCATTGACCGGAGTCTGATAGTCGCTCGTCAATGTACGAAGCTTCTTCAAAAGTTCACCGATTCGGTCGTGCTCGAGCAACATCACCGAGATCGGGTTCTCAAGCGAGCCACACTGAAACGTTGGTGCGATCGACGCCGAGGCCAACTCTCGAATCATGGGGAACCGCGTTCCTCTTTAGCCAGATGCGGAACAAACTCCTCGCTGAGTTCCGTGAAGACGGTGCGTACCTCATTGAGTTCGAGATGTCTGACCGCGTGCTTCGTTGCGACCTTTTCTACCAAAGCGCCCAACCGGTCGAGCTCGGTGTGCAGGTAGGCGTGGTGCGTCGCCTCGATCTGGTCAACCAGTTCGACCGGACCCATCGCGCTCCAGTCCGGCTCCGGTCCCTTCTCGGTAGCGCGCAGCGTCGCGAGCAGGGCTTGGGGGTCGATTCCGGCTTCCTCGCACGCGGCGTACAGCGAGCGTCGACCACCGCAGCAGTAATCCAGACCAACTGATTCCATCACCCGCATTGTCGCCGGATGGACCGCCGTGATCTCGGCTATCGACTGAGCCATCTCAATGTCATCGTTCATTTTCTCTTCTCCATTCATCTAGTGAAATAGGTGCACGCCGATCGCCGTTGCCGCGACGACGCCGAGCCCCATGACGGTTTGTCGGGCACCGAGCACCACCGGACGAGCGACCGGCAAGCGACTACTGAGTCGCTGAATGACGATTACGAGCAGAACGGCCGCAGCGCCAAGTATGAGTGCGTGGTCCAGGCAGACCGCCGCCACCGCCGCGACCGCGGCGGTTCCGTCGGCCAGGACGCCGAGCCTCGCCGATTGCGGTCGAGCGTGAAGACGAGCGATCATCGCTCTGACGTGAGGGATCGAGGTCACGGCCCTCGCGCCGAGTACGATCCACGCGCCAATCGCCAAGCGAACACCCCCGCCATCGGCGAGCACGACCGACGAGGCAACCGAACAAATGCCGACCGCACCCGCCAGTTCCGGGATGAGTCGCCGACCCCGAGAGCGCATCTCAAAGGAGAACGCGACGACGACGAGTGGGCCCGCAACGAGTGAGGGCACCCAGAATCGACCCTTGCCCACCTCGAGGGCCGCGGCGACCAGCGCCGCAAAGACCACGAACTCCCCGGCCGTCACCCAACGCGCCACCTGCGTGCGTTCTAAAGAACGACCACGATGCAGGTCAACCAAGACGAGGCGAAGTGGTGTACGCGCCAAAAAGCCGACCAGCGCGGCGAGGGCCAGGTACAAACCGGCGACTCCGGGAACCAACAACATCCCCAGCAGGCCCGGCTCGAGCGTGAGCCCCCAACCGCCGTGTTCCCTCGGCACGGCAACTGCGAGAATCACTGAGCGCTCCTTCGCGTCGTTTTGCTTGTCGTTTGACGTCGTCACGACGCCACCTTTGGCGCGAGGAGTTCTGCCGCGCACGGTCGACACGACGTCGCGGACCTCACCACGCGATTCATCGCGTCAGCGTCGAGGAGTCCCCCATCGTTCACCGCCGGTCTTCCGATCTCAGGCGAGACAGGGGGGTCAACGAGAGACTGGTGAGTAGGTCCGCTCGCGCACTCGCCCACGAAGCATGAAGGGCACATCGTCCCGCCTCACCACAGGGGCGACTTTCGAGGACGCACCGACCGGTATCAGTCGGGCCTTCAACGGCTTCAATGACGTCGAGCACGCTGACCTGATCCGGATCGAACGTGGCGAAATAGCCACCGAGGGGACCCGGCACGGACTGAACCCAACCTCGTTGGACCGGAGCCAGCATGGCGTGTGACAAGAACCCCGGCGTCGTGCCTAGCACTTGTGCCAAATCTGAGGCCCTTGAACGTGAACCGTCGCTCGACAGTTCGAGGAGAGCTCGCGTGGCGATGTCGGATTTGCGGGTAATCTCTAATCGCATACTGAACGACTATACATTTCGCCGGCAACCACGCCCTCCTCAATCGATCAGCGTGCTTCGCCCTTGAAATGGCTGGCCAGACCAGTCCGCAGTAGGACCATGCACCCTCGGAGCACCTTCGCCTCACGCGCACGACGACGGCCCATTCAAACCGTGTTCGCACGGCCTTGGCCGACTCGGGACGAAAGACACTTGAGGGCGCCCTCGTTACGATGTGTTGATGCCCACTCCTTCGAGTTCCGTGGCGGCAATCCTCCTCAGCGGGGGTGCGAGCCGACGCATGGGGCGCGACAAGTCCCTACTCACCATTGGAGGCGTGACACTGGCCGTGCGCACGGGCCAGCTGCTCACACTCGTCGCGGACACCGCAATTGAGGTGGGACCGGGAGTGTCCGGGCTGCCTTCGTTCCTCGAATCACAGCGTGGTGAAGGTCCCCTGGTCGCCGTGGCGGCCGGCGCCCACGCCCTCCGTGAACTCGGCCACAAGGGCTCTGCGTTGGTAGTCGCTTGCGACCTACCTTTCCTCAGCGAGCAATTACTGCGCCTCATCATCGAATGGGACGCCCCAGGTTCCGTCGTGCCGGTGGTTAAAGGGAGGCCCCAGCCTCTATGCGCCAAATGGTCACCCCAAGATCTCCGTGACGCGCAGGACTACGTCGATCGCGGGGTTCGCTCGTTGCAACACCTTTCAAATCAATCTGGCGTGGTGTACCTTGACGAATCGGACTGGGGAGCCGTCGTCACTGAAGAACAGTTCTGCGATGTCGACTGCCCCGAGGATCTTGTCCGACTCGGGCTCACCAGCACCTTGCAAGTTTAAGGTTAAGTCAATGGATTCGACGCCGAACCAAGATTGGGTACTCATCTCGTCGTCGCCGTTATCCGCAGGGCCCGCGACGGGGTGGGCAACCCGCGCCAACGGTGGCGCAGTGGTGTCGTTTTGCGGTACGGCTCGTACTCATTCGCCCGTCCACGACGAAGTTGAGGCGCTCGAATACGAAACCAACGGCGAATTCGCGGAGCGGAGCATCCGCAGGATCATCGGCGCCGCTCGAACCCGTGGGCCGGACCTCGACGCCGTTGGCGTTCATCACCGCATTGGACGCATAGTACTCACCGAAATCGCGACGGTCGCGGGGGCATCGGCACCACACCGACACGACGCGTTCGAAACCGCGCAGTTCTATATCGACACGCGCAAGAAATCCGTTCCGATGTGGAAGCCAGAGTTGTGGCGAGGCGGTGCAACGTGGAGCAGCGACACTCGGGCCATTCGAGAGGTTCCTGGTCCATGACGTCGGTGAATTCAATCTTTGCCTCGACGCGGGCGCCCTCCTCGTGATTTCACTTGAGGAAGCGCAGAGTTTTGTCCGTCGGGACCTTGCGCCGCTACGTCCAGTGGAACTCGCGCTCGATGAAGTTTTGGGTTTGGTTGCTGCTGAGCAGGTAGTTGCACGCGAACGAATTCCGGGCTTCGCCAACTCCGCCATGGACGGCTACGCCTTGCGCGCGGATGACACCTCGGCGGAGGCGACGCGACTGCGAGTCACCGGTTCAATCATGGCGGGCGACGTGCCGACCGGGCCGCTGGAGGTCGGCGAAACCATGCGCGTCATGACCGGCGCGCCGATCCCTGACGATTCTGATTGCGTCTGCATGATCGAAGAAGTGACGGTGGACCCCGATGGGTGCGCCGTCACGATAAATCGAACCATGGCCCGTGGAGAGAACGTGCGATTCCCCGGCGAGGATATTGAGTTGGGCCAAGTCCTCATCGCGGCCGGCACCGAACTTGGCGTCGTCGAAGTCGGCGTCTTGGCGAGTCAAGGTTTGGCGTGCGCCAAGGTCTTTCCCCGTCCGAGGGTCGGCGTTCTGTCGACGGGCAATGAACTCACCACTTCCCGGGGTCCATTGCCACAAGGAGCGATCCGAGACCTCAACCGCCCAATGTTGCTGGCGTCATTGCGTCAATCCGGCTTCACAGCTACTGACCTCGGAATAGTTCCGGACGACGAGTCACTGATCACCCGGGCGTTCCAAAACGCGATCGGGGATTTCGATGCAGTGGTATCAACGGGAGGAGTAAGCGTTGGCGACGTCGATCACGTGAAGAGTGCCATTCTGAAACTCTGCGGCACGCGGGCGCGTTCGATGCAAGTGGCAATCAAACCCGGCAAACCGATGACATTCGGAATCGCCGGCGAGGACGGTACGCCACTGTTCGGACTCCCCGGCAATCCAGTGTCGACACTCGTCAGTTTCGAACTCTTCGTGCGACCTTCTTTACGCCTGCTCGGGGGGCACCGGTTGCTCGAAAGGCCCGTATTCAACTCGGTGCTGGACTCAGCGTTGTCGCGACGACTCGACGGCAAGCTCCACGTGATACACGTGAAAGTGGCGGTCGGCGCTGACGGACGCCCGCACGTCACGAATATCATGCGCAAGGGATCTCATATGGTGAGCGCCATCGCCGGTGCCAACGCGCTCGCGATGGTTCCCGACGGTGAGGGACTGGATCGCGGACAATTGGTGCGAACGATGATTCTCGATTTCGGCCGGCTCGATACCCCGCTCCCCGAGACAACGACATGACCAAGATCCTGTTGCTGGTCCGGCCACGGAGTCACGGGAGCACGGAACGACGCAATCGTTGGAGCGACAGTGGCCGAAGTTCTCGACGGAGCGGTCGCGCGCTACGGAAGGGTCTTTGAGGAGATATTAAGCGTACGTCAAAGTTTGTTCAACGGGGACGCCGCGAACTCGCGCACTTGCGCGGGAATAATGAGATGTCGCACACAAGTCACAGTACCGACCGCGTCTTTGCGCTGATCAGTGGTGACGCAAATCGCGGGTCTCGTCGACGGGTGCGTAGTCGGTCAAAGAGTCAACAAGCAATCCGTGCACCGCACCTCGGTACGCAGTCGCTCCGCCAAACGCGGATGCGAGGTCGCTAGACGCTCGACAATCGTTGACGACGCGAGTCCGCCGGCGAGTATGGACCCACAGGAACTACACGTGGGATTACTGGCGATGTCGACGACGGTGCGTCGGTGCGATGTCAATTGCGACGATTCGATCACGTGACGCACCTCGATTGCACCTTCCGGGCACGACGACACGCATGCCTCGCACGCCGAGCACGCACTTGAATCGAATGTGATGAGGAATGGCGCGTCAACATCACTTCCCTGCGCGAGCGCACCCGTCGAGCAGGAAAGAACGCAACGCCCGCAAGCCGAGCAGCGAGATCCACTCACCGTAACGTCACCGTGCGGCAATAATGCGGACTCGAAACACCACGGTCCGCTCTCACTCGAAACCAAAGTCTCCTCAGCCGTCGCTCGCCACAGCGTTCCATCAACATGCGTGGCGTCGGCCGAACCCATTTTTTACAACGCCTTCATCGTCGCCTCGGGCTCTCGGAATCCAATAGTGACGCCTTCGACATTGGTCGGCTGGGCTCCGCACATCAAGCCGAGCGCCGAACGTGCTGAATCAGGACCAGTGCACGTTGCCAGTTCGCAGTTCCACTCTGGCGAAGCCCGCTGCGCTAACGCGTGACTAAGCGTCGTGATCTCGCGTCCCCGGGTGACGCAAGGTTCATCGTCACAATCAACCAGTCGCACGGACGAGCCCGCGGCAAGAATCTGGAGCAGCCAACCGACACTCGCGATTTCGAGCGACGGCACTTCGAGTGGCAACCATTCTCCTCCGAGGAGCATCCCAGAGTCTGAATTGGCGCAGACGATTGCCACGCCCGGCCGAGAACGTAAACCGGATGACCCTTTGACCAGCACCTGCGCCTCGCACTCCAGTGCGTTCAACGGCACGCCGCCTAATGACATCGCTCCGGAACGACATGCAACTACGCACGCACCGCACCCCGTACAAAGGGTCTCGTCGACTTCCAACCGATGACCCACTGCCTTCAAGGCCCCGACGGCGCACGAATCAACGCACGCTCGAAACGCTGCACCGCTATCGCAAGACTCCTCGCGCCAGTCGGCGACTGCATTTCGTACGATGCTATCCGGACGAAACATATTCCGTCGGGAGAAGCGTGTCGAGGTCGCCAGTCCTCGCTCACGAATGGGGGCGGTGATGTCGCCGCAACGCACCCGCGCCAACGCCGCTTCGATTCGCACAACCGATTCTGCCGCTACGTCTTCGGGACTCACACCATCTTCGGGCTGCATGTCAAGCACTCGTACCCCGGAGGGATGCGCGCCCGTTCTTCGCAAGTGCGCCATCAATTCTCCGCGCATTTCTGCGCCTTCGCGACAGGCTACGACAACCCGATCAAGGCCAGTCTTCTGCACCATCGCCCTCAATTGAGAAGGCGTGACACAGAGTTTGCGCACTACGACGACCACCGCATCAGGAACAGACCTGCTCAGTTCTTCGAGGATGCTTGCTCCTTCGCTTCTTAATGTCACAGGACGATGAGGGCCAGAGTCGATTCGATCGTCGCGAATCTTTCGATCTCAAGCGCACAGGCCAGCCGACGAATGCAAACCTACAGGGCGTTTTCTGACTTCAGTAGGGACATAAGTCTCTTGTCGCGTGTGGCGTTACGCCGACGATAATTTCTACGCGTGTTTGAGCATTGGCGCATCCGTGAACGGCTCGACAATCAGCGATTTCGTACGCTTGAGCCATTTCAAGAAGAGGTGGGGCCACGTTTCGCCCCGTCACGTTCACGGGTTTCGGTGTCAGTGACTACGACGATTCCCCGTCGAAATGAGCGGCCAACGAACCGAGACTGCTCTTCGCAGATCGTGCTACATCAGGCAACTTCCGGCGCTCGCAGCACCCGAAGGAGGAGCGCGACTTCGCTCAATGATTGATCCATGTAGCGCGATCATCGTTTGTCGGAGTGAATTTGACTCATCATCACGGAACTCATAGAGTCCGAAGCAGTGTGATTTGACGCAGCAATGGCTGACTCGAAACATTGGAAAGCTGGTAGTGGGAAGGTGATGACACCGGAGCACACAAGCATGAACATCGCTGACGCGGTGACTGGGATGCTCGCCGAGACTGGGTTGGTTCGCGCCGCGCGCTACATTCAACCGGGCACACCCTCTGATGACCTACGAGAGGTGCATCGACGCGGCGGACGTGGAGCCGAGGAGTTCTACCGCGAACGGTGGCGCCACGACAAGGTGGTCCGCTCAACGCACGGAGTGAACTGCACCGGATCGTGCTCGTGGCAGGTGTACGTCAAAGACGGCATCATTACTTGGGAGACTCAGGCTGTCGACTACCCCTCGATTGGCCCGGACTCTCCCGAGTACGAGCCACGCGGGTGTCCGCGCGGGGCGTCATTCTCGTGGTACACCTACTCGCCGGGACGGGTCCGCTACCCCTACGTGCGTGGTGTGTTAATGACGCTGTTTCGAGAGGCTCGAGAGCGCCTCGGAGACCCGGTCGCCGCGTGGGCCGACGTCACCGGCGATCCGGTGCGAGCTCTTCGCTACAAATCCGCCCGGGGTCAAGGCGGCTTCGTGCGAGCGACCTGGCCTGAGGTACTCGAGATGATTGCCGCCGCCCACGTCCACACCATCGCCGCCTACGGACCGGATCGCACCGCCGGCTTCACGGTGATCCCGGCCATGTCGATGGCTTCGTACGCGGCCGGCACCCGTTTCTATTCACTGCTCGGCGGCACCATCCCGTCGTTCTACGACTGGTACGCTGACCTGCCCATCGCCTCGCCCCAAGTCTTCGGCGACCAGACCGACGTGCCGGAGTCGGCCGACTGGTGGAACGCCAGTTACCTGATCATCTGGGGCACCAACCTGCCGATCACCCGGACTCCTGACGCACACTTCATGACTGAAGCCCGCTATCGGGGCCAGAAGGTAGTGGTGGTATCACCGGACTACTCGGATCACACCAAGTTCGCCGACGACTGGCTTCCCGCCGCGCCGGGTACCGACGCGGCCCTCGCAATGGCGATGGGCCATGTCATGCTGAGCGAGTTTTACCGCGATCGACAGGTTCCTCGCTTTGAGAACTACGCCCGCACCTACACCGACTTACCATTTCTCATCTCGCTGCGCCAACGCGAGGATGCCTGGGTGCCGGACCACTTCGTCACCGCCGCCGACCTCGGTGAAACCACGGAGGGCGCGGCGTGGAAGACCGTAGTCCTCGACGAAGAAAGTGGCGAGACGGCTGTGCCGAACGGGTCGCTCGGCTTTCGGTGGACCGACTCCGGCGTCGGTCTATGGAACCTGCGCCTCGACGATATTCGTCCCGCCCTCAGTTTGTACCAGCGTGCTGGAGCCGAGGCGCTCGCCCTCGACCTGCCCCGCTTCGACGTGGGAGCGGGCGAAGGAGGTGGGGTGCTGCGCCGTGGCGTTCCGGCCATCCGATTGGGCGATCGCTGGGTAACCACGGTCTTCGACCTCGTCATGGCACAGTACGGGGTCGCCCGAGACGATCTGCCCGGAGAATGGCCGACCGACTACGACGATGCGACGGTGCCGTACACCCCCGCCTGGCAAGAGCGGATTACTTCGGTGCCGGCCGCGGCATGTACGCGGGTGGCCCGGGAGTTCGCCCGTAACGCTGAGGTGTCTGACGGCAGATCAATGATCGCCATGGGGGCGGGCACCAATCATTGGTACCACTCCGACCAGATCTATCGGAGCTTCCTCTCGCTACTCATGCTCGGCGGCTGTGAGGGGGTCAACGGCGGCGGATGGGCCCACTACGTTGGCCAGGAGAAGGTCCGACCGTTGACCGGCTGGTTCACTCTTGCCTTCGCCTACGACTGGGCCCGGCCCACCCGGCACATGCCCGCCACTCCCTACTGGTATCTGGCGAGCGATCAGTGGCGCTATGAAGGTGCGCGGGCCGACTCGCTCTCGAGCCCGCTCGGCGAGGGCCGCTTCACCGGTCGCTCGGTGGCCGACCTCAACGCCTATTCGGTGCGCCAGGGGTGGTTGGCCTCTCATCCAACCTTCGACCGTAACCCACTCGATCTAGCTGACCAGGCCGAGGCGGCCGGTCGGAGCGTTGACGAGTACGTGGTCAGCGAGCTCACCGCTGGCCGGTTGCGTTTTGCCGCCACCGATCCCGACAATCCGGCCAACTTCCCCCGAGTGCTGACGGTCTGGCGCTCCAACCTGCTCGGTTCCTCCGGGAAAGGGCACGAGTACTTCTTGCGTCACCTCCTTGGGGCAGAAAACGCGGTGGCCGCCGAGGAGTGCCCACCGGAGATGCGACCGGCCGAGGTGACGTGGCACGAAGAGGCTCCCCAAGGCAAGTTAGACCTCCTTGTCGACATCGATTTCCGGATGACCTCGACGGGGATCTACGCCGACATCGTCTTGCCCGCCGCTACCTGGTACGAGAAACACGACCTCTCCTCCACCGATATGCACCCCTTCGTGCACAGTTTCAATCCGGCCATCGCCCACCCGTGGGAAACGCGGAGCGACTTCGAGATCTTCGACGACCTGGCGGCCGAATTCTCGCGCCTGGCTGAAGGGCGTCTGGGCGTCCGACGCGACGTGGTCGCCATACCCCTCCTCCACGACAGCCCCGATGAGTGTGCACAACCTGGTGGCCGAGCACTCGATTGGGCCACGGGCGAGTGCGAGCCCGTACCGGGGCGGACCATGCCGCGTCTGGTCGTGGTTGAGCGCGATTATCCCAACCTGGTCGAACGATTTCGCGCGCTCGGACCCCTCATCGACGAACTCGGCGCCACCACCAAGGGAGTGAAGTTGCCCATCGGCAACGAGGTCGACTACTTGCGGTCCCGCAACGGGACTACCCGAGGTGGAGTGGCCGACGGACGGCCCCGAATCGATCGCGACGACCTGTTCTGTGAGGCCATCTTGGCGATGTCGGGCACCACCAACGGTCGCTTGGCGGTGGCCGGCTTCGAGGAATTGGAGCGGCGCACGGGCGTGCCGCTCGCCGACCTGGCCCACGAGCGAGCCGGGGACCGGATCACCTTTGCCGACACGGTCACCCAGCCCCGGTCGGTAATCACCTCACCGGAGTGGTCGGGCTGCGAGTCCGAGCGCCGCCGCTACGCGCCGTTCACTATCAACGTAGAGCGGCTCAAACCGTGGCATACCCTCACGGGCCGTCAGCACTTTTTCTTGGACCACGACTGGATGGCGGAACTGGGCGAGATGCTCCCCACGTATCGTCCGCCGCTCGATCTCCTCGCCACCTTCGGAGATCCAAGCCGCACCGAACTCGGAGAGCACCAGCTCGTTGCACGCTTTTTGACGCCCCACTCGAAGTGGTCGATCCACTCGGAGTATCAGGACAATCCCCACATGCTCAACCTGTTCCGAGGTGGTCCGGTCGTGTGGATGAACGATCTCGACGCCGGGCGCATCGGGGTGGCCGACAACGACTGGATTGAGGCCTACAACCGCAATGGGGTCACCGTTGCCCGGGCTGCGGTCACGCACCGAATCCCGCCCGGCACCGTGCTCATGTACCACGCGGTCGACCGGCACCTAGAAATGCCCGTCTCGGAACTCTCGGGCATGCACGGAGGCACGGACAATTCACTGACTCGGGTGGTGATGAAGCCCACCCACATGATCGGCGGTTACGCCCAACTCTCCTACGGGTTCAACTACTACGGTCCGACGGGCTCTCAGCGTGACGAACTGGTCGTCATCCGTCGGCGCTCTCAGCAAGTCGAGTTCTGATGATTCCCATCATCCCAGTAGCGAACGGTGCTGTCCAATGAGGATCATGGCCCAAGTTTGTATGGTCATGAACATTGACAAGTGCATCGGCTGTCACACCTGCTCGGTTACCTGCAAGCAGACCTGGACCAATCGACCCGGCACCGAGTACGTCTATTTCAACAACGTCGAGACCAAGCCCGGGCTCGGCTACCCAACCCGCTACGAAGACCAGGAACAGTGGAAGGGCGGCTGGGAGTTGGATCGCAAGGGTCGGCTGCGCCTGAAAGGTGGCAGTCGCCTCAAGCGCTTGGCGACGATCTTCTACAACCCCGACCTGCCCACCATCGACGACTACCACGATCCGTTCACTTACGACTACGCGAGCTTGATCAATGCTCCAGCGGGTACTAAATCTCCTTCGGTCTCGGCCCGTTCGACCCTGACCGGTCGGGAGATGACGCCGAAAGGGGGCGCCAACTGGGAGGACGACCTGGCCGGCGCGCCCGCCACGGCCCTGGGCGACCCGAACATCGTAGCTATGTCGGAGAAGGTGCGGCTCGATTTTGAGTCGGTGTTCATGTTCTATCTGCCCCGCATCTGCGAGCACTGTTTAAACCCCTCGTGCGTGGCGTCGTGCCCGTCCGGTGCCATGTACAAGCGCGAAGAGGACGGCATCGTCCTTGTCGACCAGGACCGCTGCCGAGGCTGGCGGTTTTGTGTGTCGGGATGCCCCTATAAGAAGGTGTACTTTAATCACCGCACCGGTAAGGCCGAAAAGTGCACACTGTGCTTTCCCCGAATCGAGGCTGGCCTGCCCACCATCTGCTCAGAGACCTGCCCGGGGCGCCTGCGTTACCTGGGCCTCATGCTCTACGACGCCGACCTGGTCACCGCGGCTGCGGCCACGCCCGACTCTGAAGATCTGTACGAGGCGCAGCTGGGGGTCTTCTTGGACCCTAATGACCCGGTGGTCGCAACCGAGGCCGAGCGCCAGGGCATTCCCCACGACTGGGTAATCGCCGCCCAACGCTCGCCGACCTACGCCCTCATTGTGCGCCACCGCGTCGCTCTGCCGCTGCACCCCGAATTCCGGACGATGCCCATGGTCTGGTATGTCCCACCGCTCTCGCCCGTGGCCGACGTCACTACCGCAGCCGGTTACGACGAGACCGATCCCGACAATATTTTCGCCGCCATCGACACCCTTCGCATACCCGTGGAATATCTCGCCAACCTGTTCAGCGCCGGACGAGTGGCTCCGGTGCGCGACGCGTTACGGCGCCTGGCCATGGTCCGGACGGTGATGCGCGCTAATCAACTCGGAATCACTCCCAGCGTGGACCCTTCCGAGGTTGGACTCAGCGAGCCCGACGCGGAAGATCTCTTTCGACTGTTAGCCATCGCTCGTTACGAAGACCGCTACGTCGTTCCGCCGGCTCACGCCGAGAATGCGGGTCGGCTCCTCGCCCAACACGCAACGCCGGGTTGCTCGCTCGATGAAGAGGGTGGTCCCGGTATGGGTGGCGAGGGCCCGCAAGACCAGGCGGTCCCGCGGTTTCACTTGCGGCGCCAAGAGTCCGGCGACGACGCGGTCGCGGGCCGAGACGCGCGCGGTCGAATGCACCTGCAGATAAGCGATCAGCCGACTTCGTCTCCAGGAACTACGGCCTTCGGGCAAGCAGAATGAGAAGGGCCACCGCCGCCGCGGTGTTCGGCTGCGCCTCGGTACTCCTTAGCTACCCCGACCAAGGTTTTGTCGACGACCTGGCGGCGGTAGCCAACGCACTGCGTCGCCTGCCAAAGAGCGCGACACGGGAGCGCCTTTCAAAGACGACAGCCTGGCTAGTTCACCAAGAACCCCTGGCGTTAGCTGCTGGCTACGTGGAGACCTTCGACCTCCGCAGTCGCCGAAATTTGCACCTCACCTACTTTCGCCACGGCGACACTAGGGAGCGAGGTATGGCCCTTACCGCCCTGGTCGAGGCCTACCGCAACGTCGGACTGTGCGTGACCCCGGGCGAACTACCCGATTTTCTACCGGCTCTTTTGGAGTTGGCAGCGGTGAACTCCGGCGGGGCCGCCGTACTCTCCGATCACCGTGCTGCCCTCGAGGCGCTACGAGCCGACCTGGAGCTAGCGGAGAGTCCTTACGCCGAGGTGGTCAGGGCGGTTCTCGACGCACTCGGTGGCCTGTCCCGAGCTGATCGCAGCGCGCTGGCCCGGTATCGAGCCCAGGGGCCGCCGTCCCAGCGGGTCGGTCTCGAGCCCTTCGCCCCGCCCGCGGTCGTTGGTCAGGTCGTCACTATCGGAGCGACCCGACGTTGAGCGGGCTCCACGGCATCACGAGCTTCCAGCTGTTCTGGTGGGTGATCCTGCCGTACCTGGCGCTCGCCACCTTCGTGATTGGCCACGTCTGGCGCTACCGATACGACCAGTTCGGCTGGACCAGCCGCTCCACCCAGCTACAAGAAAAGGGATGGCTCAAGTGGGGCAGCCCGATCTTTCACTACGGGACCTTCGCCGCGATCGGGGGTCACGTCATCGGCATCCTCGTACCCGAACGCTGGACCGCCGACGTCGGCATACCCGAGGCCGCGTACCGGTGGTTCTCCGCCGGTGCCGGCACGCTAGCGGCGGTCCTAATCGTCATCGGCGTGGTGATCCTCGCCGGGCGGCGGCTCCTCATTATCCGTGTGCGCGCCACCACCAGCCCGGTCGATTGGTTGGCGCTCATCCTGCTCGCCATCGTGATCGCGATGGGCGTCGCTGAGACCGTCGG
The DNA here is from genome assembly GCA_035532375.1 of Acidimicrobiales bacterium. Classification (GTDB taxonomy): domain Bacteria; phylum Actinomycetota; class Acidimicrobiia; order Acidimicrobiales; family RAAP-2; genus RAAP-2. Next base: position 30,302 of record DATKRC010000079.1, on the reverse strand, counting down.
GGTCGGCCTACTGGGCGCCGGCTACGACTACCGACAGAGCATCGCTCTGTGGTTCCGAGGATTGTTCGTCGGAAATCCTGACGTCTACGCCATCGCCCACGCCCCCTTCCTCTATCAGTTGCACGCCACCGCGGCGTGGGTGATCATCGCCGTGTGGCCGTTCAGTCGGCTGGTGCACGCCTGGAGTTACCCGGTGTGGTACTTATGGCGCCCGTTCGTCGTGTACCGCAGCCGTGTGGCGATTCGTCCCAATGAACCCGGCACCAGCGGCCGCCGTTGGCGCAAGACCGGCACCCCATATTGAGCAGTCGACCCAACGAAGCGCCCGCGTGAGAAGACCCCACCGAGCCGAGAGGACTCGACGATGAGCAACCTGGGCGAACCTTCGGGTCCCACGAATCACGATCTCGAACCCTCGCCCTGGATTCGCACGTCCCCTCGAGACGTCGAGCCGGTACCCGACGGCATGATTCGTCGTGCGCTGGCCACCCTCGATCCCGGCTACTTCGCCTTGGTGATGGCGAGTGGCATCGTGTCGGTCGGGACCAATCTGACCGGACACCCTTTGCTCTCTGGAATCGTCCTGTGGTTCACCATGGTGGCGTTTGTCGCGCTGGTGCTCGCCTATGCGGTGCGCATCGCATACTTCGACGTCTACGTTCGTCAGAGCCTACGAGATCCGACCACGGCCATGGCCTACTTCACGGTCGTCGCTGGCACCGACGTGCTGGGCGCCCGATTAGCCATGGCCCACCATCCCCTGGTGGCCCTCGGTCTCGGTGCGGCCGCAGCGATCGTGTGGGTCGTGTTGAGCTACGGGTTACCCTGGTCAATCGTCGCGACCGCCCACCGCCCGGTCTTGGGTGAATTCAACGGCACCTGGTTGGTCTGGGTGGTGGCCACGCAATCGCTTTCGATCGTCGCCACGGCTATCACCGCGCACGCTGCGTCGTCGTGGCTCGCCGCGGATCTCCCGGTGATCGCCGTCTGTCTGTGGGGGGTGGGCGTCATGCTCTATCTCATCTTCATCGTCATCATTTTCTTACGTTTGCTCCTGATCAGGGTGAGCCCCGCCGAGATGAGCCCCGCCTACTGGATCGCCATGGGCGCCACCGCCATCAGCGTGCGCGCCGCGGCCGGGATCCTCTCGCTGCACGGCCCCCACACCACCGCCCTCGTCACTGCACTCCGACCATTCCTGACCGGCCTGTCGGTCGTACTCTGGGCCTTCGGCACGTGGTGGATCCCGCTGTTGATCCTGTTCGGGATCTGGCGCCACGTGATTCGTCACTACTCGAAGGCCTACGAACCGCAGTTGTGGAGCGTGGTGTTCCCGCTCGGCATGTACGCCGTGGCCTCTTATACCCTGGGCCAAACGCCGGGCTTGGGCTTCATGATAACGGTGGCCCGAGCGGCGATCTGGGTGGCCGTCGGCGCCTGGGCTGTCGTACTGGTTCTCATGCTCGCGGCGTCCGCGCGAGCCCTGCACGCTCGACGCACCAGCATCACAGAAACATGACGTGGCGAGTGGGCGTCATACAATCGCCGCGCGGGGCTGGTCGGGCGATCAAGTGAGCGTGAGCGAAGACGCCCGGGCGCGATCGGCACCCTCGGACTCGCTACGAGGATGAGATTGATCTCGCGCGGATCGACGCCGGATGGCCGTGGGTCCGTCCTCGAGCGCGCGTAGCCCAAGAGATCGAACGCCTCATCAACACACCCCCGAGGCGAGGCGGCCAAGGTGAACCATGCAGTCGATGATCGTTTATTCCGGTATACACTAGAAATCTAAGCACCGCACCCGTAACCTCGCGAGGAGATTCGTGGACGCCAACGACATTCAACTCGAGGCCCGAGCCCTCGGTGACCCGACGCGCTACCGCCTGTTTCGCTACATCGTCGACGCCCAGCGACCGGTCGGAGTGGCGGAACTCACCGAGTACGTCGCACTAAATCACAACGCCGTGCGCCAGCACCTCGCGGTATTGAAAGACGCCGACCTCGTTATGGAAGAGGTGGAGAAGCGCGACGTTGCGGGGCGCCCGCGCTTGCTGTACCGCCTGCACCCCGAGGCAGCCGGCAAGTGGACGACGTCCGGTCCGTACGCGTGGCTGGCCGGATTACTCAGTAGGGCGTTGAAGAACGACTTGAGTCCACACGAAGTCGGGCATCAAGTCGGCCTCGAACGAGGTGGCCGAGAGTCCGAGCGGGTCGATTCCATCGAGGTCATCGAGCAAGGATTGCGGGAGAACGGTTTTCGACCGACCCGCAGCGAGCGGGGTCGTCACGTCACCTTCGTTCTGGGGCGCTGTCCCTTCGAAGAGGTGGCTGCGGGTGACCCGGCCACGGTCTGTCAGCTGCACCTCGGCCTCGCCGAGGGCCTCGCCGAGGGCCTGGGCGACGTCACGGTGAACCGCCTCACCACCAAGGAACCCCACCGGGCCGGTTGTCGCCTCGTGCTCGAGCGCGACGTCGCCTCAACACGGGCCCAAGTACGAAGGCAATCGGGGCCTGATCGAAGAGGCGGTAGCACCATCGCGGGCTCCTAGCGCGCGGCACCCCGAGTGACCCCGTGCGTCAATGAGTCATGATCCACGCCGCGAGAATGATGATGGCCAGCGTGATCAGAGCCATCAGCCCTCGGATGGCAGTCGCCCAGCGCCGACCGCGCTGCACCGCGTTCACCACTGCGCCCTCGGTCGGGTTTGTGATCATTCTCCGGCGAAGTGTCGTCATCGCCCGAGCCTGACGCATCCCAAGGATCGTCGCCATGAACAACACCACCGCTAACGAGAGGGCGGCGTCGATCGTTCTGGACGAGGACAGTGACGGCCACGACAGCGCGAGTCCCGCCGCAATGGTAACGAGCAGCGCGGTCGTGCCGAGGACGCCGTAGCGGCGCCCGACCAGACGAAAGAACCTCACCTGGCTTGCTTCGTCCAGAACTTCTCGGGCCACCGCGGCGACCAGCGCGAGGCAGACCATGCCGCCCACCCAGACGGACGCGGCGATCAGCTCAACGGCTACGAGTGGCGTATTCGTTGCAAGCAACTTGCTCCCCCTCAGGTACAGTGGTAGGATTTCTCTAGTTTAGACTAGACAAATGAGTCACCGTGATCCGCGACGTGAGTCCGATTGCACGGCGAACTGAGCAAGGAGTTGAATGCCATGACGATCACCCAGGTCGATGCCTTCGAAGCGATGTTGCTCCATCACCGCACACTGGTCGAAGAGGTCGACAGCCGCATTGCCGTCATCGCCGAATCCGTGGGCCGTGGTACTCCTGACGGACCCGCGGTTGGCGCACTCATTGCCTACCTCGCCGAAGAGGTACTCCCTCACGCTCTGGCCGAGGAACACTCCATCTACCGTGTCGCAGCAGCTCGAGCGGACCTCGCCGATACGGTGAACGCGATGATCGCCGAGCACCGGGTGCTCGCCTCGGCAATCGAATCCCTGGCGAGCGCCCCGACGGCTTCGGCGGCGCTCAATCAAGCCACGCAGATCGGTACGTTCTTTGCGACGCACGTCAACAAGGAGAACGAGGTACTGCTCCCCGCGCTGCTCGAGGATGGCGACACTGACCTGGCGGAGTTGCTGGCGCAAATGCACCATCTCACCGAAGCGAGCGCTCGGGACACGCTGCGCGATGACGCGCCGCAAGCCGATCCCGACGCCGCGGTGTTGTCACTGCTCTTGCAAGCGGCGAATGAGTTGGCCGACGCGGGCCGAGCCGACCGGGCCTGCAAGTTGGCGGCCTCGGCGTGGGCCGCCCTTCGGACCTCGAGGCCGGATCTCGCGGTCAAGACCACGGCTGCCCTGCACCGATTGGCGAAGTCGATAACCACTGAGCCGATCACGTTGCGCTCGCGAGTGGAGGCTGACGCGAGGACGCTTCGTGAACTCGACGTGCGCGCCTTAGCGCCGGCCCAACGCCACGAGACCATCTTCGCCGAATTTCACGCACTCGCCCCAGGGACGAGCTACGTACTCGTCAACGACCACGACCCCAAGCCGCTTCGCTACCAGTTCGAGGCCGAACACGCTGGCGAGTTCACCTGGGACGCGATCGAGTCCGGACCCGAGGTCTGGCGAGTGATTATTGGGAGACCATCATCGAGTGACGAGAGCACGAATGAACCGAGGGCGTCAGAAGGTGAAACGCTCCAGGAGCTCGACGTGCGGGTCCTCCCCCACGGTCAGCGCCACGAAGTGATCTTTTCGACCTACGATCACCTGGTCCCGGGTGCTGGGTTCGTGATAGTCAACGACCACGATCCCCAACCGCTGCGCTACCAGTTCGAGGCCCAACACGCTGGCGACTTTACGTGGGACTACCTGGATTTGGGTCCGAAGTTGTGGCGAGTACGCGTGGGCCGGCCATTGGGGTCAGCCACAAGCTAAGCGCAGTCACCTCGACGACGCTTCAAGAACGCCCTGGCACGACGCGTGCTCACAGTGCCGCGAGATCGGACTGACGGTTCAGGTCCGGCGCGCCACATACGCAACTTCTCAGAGCGACACGCGCCGCCTTGCCAGAACTTCCTCATGCGGGCTCGGCGCGATGGGCGCAGTGGGGGTTCAGGGAGTTATCGAAGCACCTTGATCAATGGTCCGATTGGTACTCGCGCTCGACAGCAAGCGCAGCGCTGGCACGGATAGATTCACCAGCACGCACAACCCGGTAACGACCAGCAGGACGCCGCCGAGTGCGAGCGCGCTGGAGATTGACGCGCCAAAGCCGAGGCACACTGCGCACACGCCGGCCGTGGTGAGCCCGTAGACAACGCCGGCCCAGCGATGGTCGTAGAGATCGGCGAACATCAGTTGAGTGCCGTCCGCCTTCTGGTCGATGCCGCGTCCGCGCAGGAGCGACCACAAGATGAAGGGAACGACCTTGTGCGCGTGGCCCACCAGGGCCACCAGCAACCAGCCCCCGATCGCCGCGACCGCGGACGCCGTGAGGGCGACCCCGAGATGGTGATGATGCCCGATCGTCAACGCCGCGCTGAGGGCGAGACCGGCGCCGGCGACCAGCCAGAACGCTGACGTAAGCACGAAAAGCAAGTGTAGGTCCGCTTTTCGGCGACGATGTCGAACGTGCACCGACAGCGAGTACAGGTGCGCACCGAGACCCGTCGCTAACACCGCCGCACCGAGCCACGCGAGCCACTCCACGCTCAAGAGCAGGCCCGGCGAGAGTAGGAGCACTCCGCCCGCAATGGCCCACACCGCGATCCACGATGAACGCCGTCGACCCGGAACATGGGCCAGCAGGAACATCGGCCAAAGCTTCTCCGACACGCTGACGTAACTCAGACCGAGCCAGCCGAACATACCAATGACTGCGTGGGCCAGCACCACGTGAGCGCTGAGATCAAACCAGTTGCCGCGGCGGTCAAGGACGTACACGATCCCGTAGCAAGCGGTCAGCACGAATCCGCCGACCGCGAGTCGCAGTCCCATGACTGGTGCCCCCTTGCCACGCACCGAGAGCGGCGGGACGATGTTCACCACCACCAGCGTGACGGCCACTCCAGCGAAGAACCCTCCGGCCTCGACGAGGATCTCCTGTTCGGTCCCAAAGCCCAGCGGAAGCAGCCACGCTCCCACGAGCCAACTCACGAATGTTGCGCGTGAGAGTCGCACCGAACGCATCGGGCGCTGGGTAATCACGGGAGTGAACTGGTGCAGGGCACCCAACACTCCCATGGAGAGGGTCGCGAGCATCCCCAGATGCGCTGCGGCCACCACCTGGCCGTCGGTGGGATCGACCATGCTGTAGCCGCGAGACCAGGTGAGCGCCACACCGCACGCCAACAGGCCCAGAGCTGCGGCAACCAGAAAACTTAAGGGCACTGATGGTGGCGGAATGGCGCTCGGAAGTCCGGGCGGACGCCCTTGCCACCCACCCTCGCTCAGCGGTGGCGCGTTCTCAGGGGCCACGACGACCCTTCCGTGTGACCTCGACGTCGAACGAGGTTGCCGAGGCGCTCAGCGCTGATTCGAACGGATTCGGGCCGCTGCTCGGGCCGAGCGTACGTTCGGCGAACTGCGCATTCGACGCTTGGCGCACCTTGGTAGCGCCGTTACCTACAGGGCTGTGACCGGAAGACAACGGGCAATCCGGTTCGGTTTCGTAGGGACGGGATAATGTCCGAGGCGCGATGGTGGTGTTGACACCGATGTCGTGACCAATCAGATTGTCGTACACGTCGGCGCTCTTCGGCGCGCGATGACCCCTTAGAGTATGCATAGTATAACTCTAGTAGAGGATAGAATAATCATACCGGTCACTTAGGTCATCGGAGGAGGAGGTTCAGCATGACAACTGTTGACGCACGCCCGCTCATTGCCGCAGGTGATGAGCCATTCGATCTCATCATGGCCGCGGTAGCGGCCCTTGGCGAGCACGAGGAACTGGTGGTCCTGGCGCCGTTCGAACCGGTTCCGCTCGAAGGAGTCCTGGGCGCGCAGGGATTCTCTTACGAGGCACAGGAAATCGGTGCCGACGACTGGCGGGTCACCTTTCGGAGGCAGTCATGAACGGTGACGACCAGACCAGAGAACCGGTCGCTATCGGATTAACCCGGGCCGCGACACCAGTGGATAATTCCGTTGATGCGGCATGGGAGGCACTACGGTCCGTCTACGATCCCGAACTCTACCTTGACGTGGTATCCCTAGGTCTCATCTACGACATTCGTGAGACGGACGGAACCGTCGTCGTCGAAATGACCCTCACCACGCCCGGTTGCCCGGCATCGGAGAGCCTGTCGGAGATGGTCCGAGCCGCAATTCAGCAGTGCGTGGGAAACTCGGCAGCCGTGGACGTGCGCACCGTGTGGGACCCGCCGTGGAGCCCGGCGCTCATCGATGAGGAGGCGGCCGAGGCATTGGGATTTCGGATTCGGTGATGATTGCGCCTTCGCTGCTCTGCCCGCCAGGAGTAAATGTTCAGTCACGGCTTCTTGGCCCGAGCCATCAATCCAAGCGGAACGCAAGTGCAGGTACGTAATGAATCGAGAGGTGCGTGTTGTCCGCGTCTACGACAACTCGGGACACGAGGGCAATGTTTACCGAGTGCTCATCGACCGACCATGGCCCCGCAGCCGGTCGAAGGGCCGAGTCGATCATAATGAATGGTCTAAGGGCACCACGCCCAGCACCGAACTGCGGCGCTGGCACCGACACGACCCGGAGCACTTCGCGGAGTTCTCCCAACGCTACCGGACGGAACTGGCGTTGCCGCCTGTGGCGGATGTCGTATCGAAACTGCGCGAGACGAACAAGGTGCGATCACTCGTCCTCCTTACCACAACGCGTGACGTCGAACATTCCCGAGCAACGGTGCTGCGCAGCGTCATCGTGAACGCCAATGGCTCTTAACTCGTCAGCAGTATCTGGACTCGCTAGCAATGCCCTGGGCAATGCCGAACGGCGCGGCGCCCGCTCCGATTTCAACGTTCCAAAGGAGACCAGATGAGAACGGCCGTTCACGGAATGCCCCGTATCGGGCACGACCGGGCCCTCAAGTGGGCGCTCGAAGGCTACTGGGCCGGAACGGTGAGCGACGAGCAACTTGACGAGGTCGCGTCGTCGATTCGCAGGCGTAACTGGATGGCCATGACCGACGCCAAGGTCGACTTTATCCCCTCGAACGACTTCTCCTTGTACGACCACGTGCTCGATGCGACGGTCATGGTCGGAGCCATCGCGCCGCGATTCGCCAGCGCTGGTGGGACGATTGACCGATCACGTTACTTCGCGATGGCACGTGGGGGCGAGGTCGACGGGAGGACTGTCGTCCCTCTCGACCTGACCAAATGGTTTGACACCAACTATCACCATCTAGTGCCCGAAATCAGTTCCGACACAGCGTTCGTCCCAGACGCCACCAAAGTGATTAACGAGTTGGCCGAAGCCACCACGCTCGGTATCCTCACCACCCCTGTACTCCTCGGCCCGATGACCCTGACACTACGCAGTGCCTCCCGGCACGACGGAGTTGACGTGTTGGAGCTGCTCGATCCCTTAGTCGACGCGTATCTTGAGATTTTGGCGCAACTCGAGCGCGGTGGCGCCACCTGGGTACGTTTTGACGAGCCCGCTCTGGTCGAAGAGCGCAGCGCCGAAGAACTCGACGCACTGCGTCGGGTCTACCGGCGCTTGGGCGATCACGCCAGTCGACCGAAGATCGCTCTGTCGACATACTTCGGTCACTTGGGACCAACCATGGGGACGGTACGAAATCTGCCGGTCGAAGCGGTGGGCCTCGACTTCAGTCGAGGGCGCGAGAATCTTGATCTGCTGCGGTCCGCGGGTGGCCTCGGGGACAAGGTTCTCTTCGCGGGACTGGTGGATGGGCGCAATATCTGGTCCAACGACCTGCACGCCAGTCTCGACCTACTCGATGAGCTCAGCGAACTCGCCACCGAGATCGTCGTCTCCACGTCGTGCTCACTGCTGCACGTGCCGTTGGGTCATGCCGCCGATGAGAACATCGACCAAGAGGTCCGCCCCTGGCTCGCGTTCGCCCACGACAAGCTCGGCGAGTTGGCGGTGCTAGCCCGCGGGGCAAGCGCGGGTCGCGGTGCTATCAGCGACGAGCTCGACGCCAATCGGGTGCGTTCGGCCGAGCGCCGGAACTCGGCGCGCGTCACCGACCACGTGATCCGTCAGCGGGTCGCATCATTTGCCGACCCGGATCCCCGCCGGACTGAGGCCTTCCCCGAAAGGGTGACTCGCCAGCGCGCTGAATTGACACTCCCCCTCTTGCCAACCACCACCATCGGTTCGTTTCCCCAAACCTCGGAACTTCGTCGGGCGCGCGCGTCGTGGCGCGCCGGGAACCTCGATGACGCTGGCTACGACGCAGTACTGCGCGCGGAGATCGATCACGTGCTCAACGTCCAAATGGAAATCGGACTCGACGTCCTCGTGCACGGAGAGCCCGAGCGCAACGACATGGTTCGCTACTTCGCTGAACAGCTCAGTGGGTTCGCGCTCGCCGACGAGGGGTGGGTGCAGTCCTACGGATCGCGATACGTTCGACCCCCGATTCTCTTCGGCGACGTGGCGCGCCGCGCTTCAATGACCCTCAAATGGACGCAGTACGCCCAGTCGCGCACGTCCAAACCGGTCAAGGGCATGCTGACCGGACCGATCACCATGCTGCGATGGTCGTTCGTGCGAGATGACCAGCCCGAGCGCGATACCGCCGACCAATTGGCACTGGCCATCCGCGACGAGCTGGTGGATCTCCAGGCGGCCGGAATCTCCATTATCCAGGTTGACGAACCCGCCTTGCGCGAAGGCCTGCCTCTGCGCTCCACTGAGCGTCCGCAGTATCTGACGTGGGCGACCCGCGCTTTCCGTCTGATCACCTCCGCAGCAGACAGCGCCACACAGGTGCACACGCATATGTGTTACGCGGAACTGGGCGACATTGTTCAGGCGCTGGACGAATTGGACGTGGACGTCCTGTCCTTCGAGGCGGCGCGATCGGACATGGCTTCCCTCGACGCCCTGCACGACGCCTCGTATCAGGGCGGCGTGGGGCCGGGCGTCTACGATGTGCACTCGCCGTGGGTCCCCGAGGTCGCGGCGTTCGAGGGGCTCCTTCGCCGGGCGCTCGAGAGTCTCGGGCCCGACCGGTTGTGGGTGAATCCTGATTGTGGCCTCAAGACCCGCCGCTACGAGCAGGTCCTTCCGGCGCTCGACCACCTGGTGACGGCGGCACGTCATCTGCGAACCGAGTTGGGCAATGGCGTAATGCCGCCGGGCGCCGGTACCGGCGGCGTTAGTACCGAAACACGTTCCAACCCGTAATCCATGAGTTCGTATGAGCTCTCTCAGCGGTGGCTCGCCGCGGACCCGGGCGGACTGTGGCTGGTGGCGACGGTCGTCGGAGTTCGCACCGAATGTCGCGACGCTGCGACGCTGCTCTTGGAACTACCGGAGGCGGTGGACTTCGTCGCCGGGCAGTACTTCCTCGTACGGTTGCGAGTCGATGTCGCGCCGGGAGTCGTCGAACAGGCATATTCGGTCTCGTCATCACCGTGGCCACCGTCGTCGACGATCGAGATCACTGTTCGCGACGTACCTGGTGGTCGCGTGTCACCCTTACTCGCGAGACGAGTTGGCGCTGGCGATCAGCTCCACTTGCACGGACCCTTTGGCTCCCTGACGTGGGACGGGGTCGACGTCGGCCCGCTGATGATGATCGGGGCCGGCAGCGGTGTGGCACCCTTCGCGTCCATCGTGCGCTGCGCCTCGGCGCGCCAGGCAACCACACCAATGGCCCTGCTCTGTTCCAGTCGAGATCGAACCACCACGCTCTTTCGTGAAGCGCTCAGTGAACTCGATCGCCAAGGGGATCGCCTGTCGGTGATCCATAGCTTCACCCGAGATCCGCGAGACAGCTCGGCTCAGTACCATCGCCGCATCGACACGTCAATGCTCGGCGAGGTTATCGAGACACTCAGAGTGTGGGATCCGAACCCACCGTCGATACTGATCGCCGGTCCCCTCGAAATGGTCGCGACAGCGCGTCGAGCCTGTGCCACCCTCGGCATCGAGGACGATCGCGTCAACTACGAACTTCACGCGTGAGCCACCGCATCCAATGTTGGAGGCACCGCGATGCCTCTCGAAACATGGATCGCCACCCGACGACCGAAGACTCAGGTCCACGAGGACTCGGTGAGCGATCGGCGCGACCTACTCTTCGATGAAGATGCACTCCCCGGGGCACTCTTCGGAAGCTTCGGTCACGGCGTCCTCGAGTCCCGAGGGCACCGGGGCCACACCGGCTGAGCCACCCGGGTCGGACTTCACGTCCGTACCTTCTTTGACGTAGGCCAGCCCATCATCCAGCAGGGTGAAGACGTCTGGACAGATCTCTTCACAGAGTCCGTCGCCGGTGCATAAGTCCTGATCGATCCAGACCTTCATAGTGAGATATCCTCCACCCGTATCACGACACTCGGCGTGGCGTCATCAGTACATCCCGAGTTCGAGGCGCGCGACGTCGCTCAGCCGGCTCAAGTCCCAAGGTGGGTCCCACACCAACTCGACGTCGACCTCGCTGACGCCCGGCACCGAAAGAACGCGAGAGCGCGCGTCGTCCTTGAGTACGTCACCCATGCCGCAGCCCGGTGCGGTCATTGACATCTTGATCTCCACCCGGTGGCTTCCGTCGACCAAGGACCGCGCCACGCACTCATAGATCAAGCCGAGGTCGACGACGTTGATGGGGATCTCGGGGTCAAAGACCGTCTTCAGTTGTTCCATCACACGCTCCAGATCGAAGGGCCCCGAGGCCGCGACCTCCCGGTCGAGCGTCTCGTCCGTGAGTCCCAAGGCCCGAACGTCCTCTGCTGAGATGCGGGCTAAGTAACCACTGTCGGTCTGGACGGTGACGGTGCCTCCGAGGGCCTGTACCACCAGCACCTGCTCACCCGCGCGCAGTGACATCTTCTGGCCGCTGGGAATCAGTGTGACCTCGCAGCCGTATACGAGCTCGAAGGGGGTACGTCGCCCGGTGTTCACGACCTACTACCTGCGCTACTCAAGACCGTTGACGCCACCGCGCCGGTCCCCGGGCGCCCGTGACCGTCATCGTCGGGGTCACGGCGATCAAGGCGTGCCTCTCGGCGCCCACGGCTCACTAGAACGTCCCCTCGTGCGCGAAGCCGTCGATCGAGAGTCGTTCAGCGAGCAGCGCTTCGACGTGGGTACGAAGCGACTCGGACGCGACGCGATCGAGCATCTCGCGTGCGAACGCCTGAGTGAGCAGCGCCCTCGCCGCTTCGCGGGGCACTCCGCGCGAACGCAGGTAGAACAGGGCTTCCTCATCGAGAGCACCGACCGCGGCGCCGTGGGTGCACTTCACGTCGTCGGTGAAGATCTCGAGTCGCGGCCGGGTATCGATCTCGCCGTACTCCGAGAGCAGCAGGTTCTTGTTGGTCTGGTTAGCGTCCGCACCATCAGCGCCCGGCCAGACGATGATCCGACCATTGAACACACCGTGGCCGCGGCCGTCCACGATCCCCTTGTAGAGCTGGTGGCTGACACAACGAGGTGCGACGTGCTCAACGAGAACGACGTTGTCGTGGTGCTGATCTCCTCGCGGCCAATACAGACCGTCGATGCTGACCCGTGAGTCTTCGCCTTCGAGGTGCACGTGAATTTCGTTGCGGGCGATCTTCGAACCCAGCATGACCGAACCGGATGAGAATGTACTGCCCGGACCCTGATGGACGTCGAGCAGTGCCAGATGGAACCCGGTGGCCGGCTCGTCTTGGATCTTGAAGTGATCGACGCGAGCCCCTTCGTCGAGGAGCACGTGAACCACGGCGTTGGTCCAGGTCGCGCCGGGCGTGACTCCGGCGTGGGTCTCAATCACACTCACCCGACTTCGCGCGCCGGCCACAATCACCGAGCACGGACTGGAGACGAGTGGCGGACCCTGGGCGTCCGAGAGGAATATCAACTCAATTGGTTCGTCCACCACCGTGTCGGGCGCAATATGGATATACGCGCCATCCTCGGCGAATGCGGTGTTCAGCGCGGTGAAGGCGTGATCGTACCGATCAAAAGCTCTCGAGAACGCCGACTCGAGCCCGGCGGCCCCCCGGTCGAGGGCCGTAGCCAGGCTCGTCACGGTGACGCCCCCTTCACGAGCGCGCAACGACGACAGGTGAGGGGCGAAGAAACCATTGACGAACACCGCACGCTCGTTCGACGGGTCGACCGTCAATGCCTCACGCGTGGCCGACGTGACTCGAGGGCCGTGACCAGCCTCGGCTCGTTCGAAGGGGATGTCCAGGAGTGCGTCGAGTCGCGTGTACTTCCAATCCTCGTCCTTACGCGTCGGCAGTCCGCGCGCCTTCAGCCACTTGAGCGACTCGTGGCGTGCTGGCGCCAGCCAGGTGGGTCCGGCACCACTCGGCGGGATTCCCAGCGATGTACACAGCAGAGCCGCGGGCATCTCCGATGTCGCGAGCGCCCGGTCTGTGAGTACTTCGGTGGTCATGACGTCGCGCCCACCGGTATCGACACCTCGTCGCCGCGCGCAGGGACGAGTTCGCTATAGCCGTACTCTTCGAGTTCGAGTGCTAGATCCCTGTCGCCCGATCGCACTATCCGGCCGCCGGCCATGACGTGCACTCGATCGGGGACGATATAGTCAAGGAGTCGCTGATGGTGGGTGATGACGACCATGGCTCGATCGGGACTGCGTAGTGCGTTCACCCCTCCGGCGACGATCCGCAGCGCATCGATGTCGAGCCCGGAGTCGGTCTCGTCCAAGATGGCGAGCTTCGGTTCGAGAATCGACATCTGGAGAATCTCGTTGCGCTTCTTCTCGCCTCCTGAGAATCCCTCGTTAACCGAGCGATTCATGAAGCTTCGGTCCATTTCGACCGACTTCATCCGATCTTCCGCCATGGCCATGAACTGCATCACGTCAAGTTCCTCGAGCCCACGTCGGCGAAGTACCGAATTGAGCGCCGTGCGCAAGAAGTACAGGTTGCCCACGCCGGGGATCTCTACTGGGTGCTGGAAGGCGAGGAAGACGCCCGACGCGGCTCGGTCCTCGGGCGACAGCGCGAACAGATCCTCGCCTTCGAAGAGTACGATGCCTTCGGTGTCGTAGGCTTCGTGGCCAGCCAGCACGTTGGCCAGGGTGCTCTTGCCTGAACCGTTGGGCCCCATGATGGCGTGCACTTCGCCCGCCGCGACGTCGAGGTCCACTCCTCGCAGGATCTCGTTATCACCGATGCGGGCGTGCAGGTTCTCGATGTGCAGCATCATCCGACACTTCCTTCCAGGCTGACACTGAGGAGTCTTTGCGCTTCGACGGCAAACTCCATGGGCAACTCTTTGAATACTTCGCGACAGAACCCGTTGACAATCATGGAGACCGAGTCCTCTTCAGAGATCCCGCGCTGACGGCAATAGAAGAGCTGATCCTCGCTGATCTTGGACGTCGAAGCCTCGTGTTCGACCTGCGCGCTCGGATGCTTCACCTCGATGTACGGAAACGTGTGGGCGCCGCTCTCACTTCCCAGGAGCAACGAATCGCACCGGGTGTAGTTGCGGGCCCCTTGCGCCGAACGCAGCATCTTCACCAAACCTCGGTAGGTGTTCTGGCCGTGGCCCGTCGAAATCGCCTTTGAGACGATCGTGCTGCGCGTGTTCTTGCCGATGTGGATCATCTTGGTGCCGGTGTCGGCCTGTTGGTGATTGGCGGTGAGAGCCACCGAATAGAACTCGCCGATCGAGTTGTCACCTTGGAGGATGACTCCGGGATACTTCCACGTGATGGCCGATCCGGTCTCGACCTGGGTCCAGGAGATCTTGGAGTTCGCTCCGGCACACTTGCCCCGCTTGGTGACGAAGTTGTAGATGCCACCGCGACCCTGCGCGTCACCCGGGTACCAGTTCTGCACGGTGGAGTACTTGATCCGTGCGCGCTCCAGCGCCACGAGCTCGACGACCGCGGCGTGGAGCTGGTTCTTGTCGCGCATCGGGGCGGTGCAGCCCTCGAGGTAACTCACGTCCGCCCCATCTTCGGCGATGATGAGAGTTCGTTCGAACTGGCCGGTGTCGGCGGCGTTGATGCGGAAATAAGTGGAGAGTTCCATCGGGCAGTGCACGCCCTTCGGTATGAAGCAGAAGGAGCCGTCGGTAAAGACTGCTGAGTTGAGCGTGGCAAAAAAGTTGTCCCGGTAGGGCACCACGGAGCCGAGGTAGTTGCGCACCAGTTCTGGGTACTTCTGGACCGCTTCGGAGAACGAGCAGAAGATAACGCCCACATCGGCCAACTTCTTCTTGAACGTCGTGGCAACCGAGACCGAGTCGACGATCGCGTCCACCGCCACGCCACTCAGGCGCTCCTGCTCGGCGAGCGAAATCCCGAGTTTGTCGAACATCGACCGCATCTCCGGATCCACCTCGTCGAGACTGGCCAGCGCCGCCCTGGGCTTGGGGGCCGCGTAGTAGATGATGTCCTGGTAGTCAATGGGTTCGTAGTGAACGTTCTGCCACAGGGGCTCTTCGAGCGTTATCCAATGTCGGTACGCCTGGAGTCGCCAGTCAAGGAGCCATTGCGGCTCACTCTTCTTGGCCGAGATCAGTCGAATGGTGTCCTCGCTCAAGCCCCTGGGAACCAGGTCGGTGTCGAGATCCGTGGAGAATCCGTACTTGTACTCTTGGTTGGCGAACTCCAAGACCTCGTTCGATACCTCAGTCATGACGTAAGCTCCGTATGCCGTAAATACTCGGTGGATTGATGCGGCGAATGCAGCCATTGAGCGTTCGCGCCGCCAGCCGCGACGAATATCACGGCGTTGCTCCAGCTCAGTTCACCTTCGGCACTCAGGTACCTCCGCACGATCTCAACCGACGAGCCTTGCGAGGTGCTCACGGGTGCAATCATCACCACGTCCTTTCATCGCCATCTCCTGGACAACTGCTAGTGAACCAAGATGACATTGACACTACTTCTAGAAGTTTAACCTTTCAAAACTTTCATCAATCATTCCAGGGAGGTAGTCTTGGTCGTATGGAGAGCGCGGTTGTGGTATCGATCAGGATGTCAACGGCCCAACGCCGCGTCCTTTCCACCGTGAAGCACAGTGGAGAGGCGTCGGCCGACGCTTTGGCCGAGATCTTGGGAACTTCCCCGAGCGCCGTTCGCCAGCACTTGGCTGTCCTCAAGTCCGGAAAATACGTTGCTTCGCGTCAAGAACACGGGCGATCCGGCCGGCCGGTTGACCTCTACCACTGCACCGCACTGGGCGAGTCACTGTTCGCCGACGGTTCGGCGCTGGATCTCTCGATCGAGTTACTCGGTCTCTTCGAAGAACAGGACCCCGGACTCGTCTCGCGCGCCTTCGAGTTGAGTCGGCGCCGACGCGTGGAGCAATGTGAAGACAAGTTAGTGGGCACGTCTCTGGGTGAGAAGGTGGATGCACTTGCGGCACTACTCAGCGACGGGGGGTATATGGCCGACGTGGAGAGCATTCTTCAAGGTGAGTATCGACTCACGTTGCACAGTTGTGCCATCTGGGCAATCGCCTCGCGCTTTGGTCTGGCTTGCACCACCGAACTCGATTTCATGCGCGAGATTCTTCCAGAAGCGCACATCACACGGGTGGCGCACAAGGTAGCGGGAGCGTATGTCTGCGCGTTCGAATTCCGGCCGCGGACTCAGCCGCACACCGAGCGCGTAAAGGAACCGAGTGGTCTGACGTCGGCGTGAAGCCAACGTCGTCCTTCGGTGAGTGCGATTTTCAGCCGACAGGGCAGCACCGTGTTCGACCACGACATCGAGTTGACCCGATCGTAAAGGTGGCGGACAGCTTGGGAGTCAGCACGTCGTCACTTCGTGACCTGAGGGTAGCCGTGTAAGACGGTCAGTCGTACTTCTCGACCTGGACCGTGGCCGGATCGACGCCGAGCTCGGATAA
This sequence comes from Acidimicrobiales bacterium, assembly GCA_035532375.1. Taxonomy (GTDB): domain Bacteria; phylum Actinomycetota; class Acidimicrobiia; order Acidimicrobiales; family RAAP-2; genus RAAP-2. The sequence goes on along the minus strand of DATKRC010000079.1, from coordinate 13,824 downwards.
CCATTCCTGCACGTCTTCGACCATCGTCGGTGGCCCACAGATGTAAGTACGGCCGGGGAACTGTTGCGCGACGGCTTCGGCGACCATGGCCTGGTCAATTCGACGATGATGCGACGCCCGCGGATCGAGCGGATCCCGAGTGAAGGTGTGGACAACCTCCAACCACGAGAATCGTTCAGCCAAACTGACCAAATCCCGATGGTAGAACGCGTAGTCGAAACTGCTCGACGAACATACCAGTCGTATGGGAATATCCAGATCCTCGGCGACCGCGTAACGGATCATGCTCATCAGTGGAACCACGCCACTGCCCGCTCCAACCAGCAGGACCGGACCACCGTCTTCCATCGTCCACGTGAATCGCCCAACTGGCCCGCGCACCTCGACCCGGTCGCCTGCGGCGAGATCGCCGACCAGACGAGGTGAAACCAAACCACCCGCCACCTCGCGCACCCCGAGGTCAATGATCGAGGGATCCGGTACGGGAGAGGAGCCGACGGAGTAGGCGCGCTGCACCGGGCCGGTTCGGCCGGGTACCGTGAGGCGCACGTTGTAGTACTGGCCGGGCAGAAAGCCGACGGACTCCTCGAGTCGCAACCGCAAGGTAATGGCGTCAGGCGCCTCTTCAATGACGTCAAGAACCTGGGCGGCCTGCCAACGTGCGGGCTGGCGTTTCGAGACGCCGCGGACCTCACGGTTGGACGGCGACGAGGCGTCAACCGACCTGTCGTCAGTATCAGATGAAGACGCCATGAACGAATTCTTTCACTAGTATGGACTAGAAAAAAGTTTATCCTCGGCACACGAAGATCGATCGGAGAAACCAGCTGCTCGCGTCCTCGTCAGTCCGAGAGTTCAAGACCACCGGCAAACGCCGGTCCCAACCGAGTAGGTATGACAATGCGCATCGATTACACAAATGTCTTTCCGGCTGCACTCGCCGCAATGGCGGGACTTGAGCAGGCCGTTCATTCAAGTTCTCTTGAACCGGAGTTGCTCGAACTGGTAAAGCTGCGAGCGTCCCAGATCAACGGCTGCGGTTACTGCGTGGACATGCACTCGAAGGATGCCAAGGGTATCGGTATCGACGACCAACGGCTCAACCTCGTGGTCGTGTGGCCCGAGGCGCCGAACTATTCGTCACGTGAACGAGCGGCACTCGCCTGGTGCGAGACGCTCACCACGCTGTCGAGTACAGGAGCATCCGACGATGTCTACGAGAAAGTGGCGAGTCAGTTCACGCCCGAGGAGATTGTCGCGCTCACTCTCGCAGTAGTGGCTATCAATGGATGGAACCGATTTGCGGTTGGATTGCGATCACCAGTGGGAAATTACGTCAGCCCCCACAAGACTCACTCGTGAACGGATGCCCATCTTGATCCCCGTCCGGCGATGGGGCTCAAGACATAACGCTGCGTGCCAGGTCGCGATCTTGAAGATGCAAGTCCGTGGCTGACCTCACCGATTTGAGGGGATTGAGCGATGAGTGTGACCAGAGTTCCTCACCGCGAGGGTGCCCCTTTCGCCCAAACGGGCGCAGCACGAACTAGGCGCCAGATTCGAGGGCGCCAATATCCGCTCAGGGAGTCCCTCCTCCTTAATCCGAGGGACGCCCCTACTGAAGTCTCCCGGATCCAAGGGTTCCTTGTTCGGAATCGAAACGGCAGTCTCCAAAATGCACTCCTTGATCAAGCACACAACCGCATTCGGGACACAGTAAATGGGCCCAGCAGGCGGGATCGCCACCTTGATCCTCTGTTCGTGACAGATCTGTCTCATCGGGTTTCTTTTCTTGGTCCCGCTCGCAAGTCCTGGGGTTCGATCCCCCAGTAGGGCGGTGCACGAGCCATTCGATGGAGAAACTTATGTCGCCAACTGGTTCAACCTCGTGTTCAACTTCTGGCGGTATGGCCTGGGTCGAGTGAGTTTCAAGAACGACATCGAGCGGCGGCTGCGTTTGTGCTGTGAAACGAAGTCGCCCCTCGTGAACCGTCAGTCTCGCCCAGGTACCGGGGGCAACGCGATGAGAACGTCGCAGTCCTGATGGCATGTTGCACTCGTCCCACACAGGGCTTGACCGGACAACCTGCATACCCTCTGGCAGCTCACAACGGTCGCAGAGTGGACAGTCAAGGGTCGTTCCCAACCGGGAATTTCGTCCCTCCTCCTCTAAGACCCACGCTCGAAGTTGGAAGGGCGGGCGGTGACGAACATGCTGACCGTGACCGCAGGATAACTCTGCGACCCAGTCACCATCGTCATCACAGTGGAAACTGGTGATGCTTCGCTCCATCGTGCCAGCGTATCGGTGCGACCGAGTGATTCGAAGCGCATCACCGCTTCATCGCATCATCTGGAAGACGGAATCACGCAGAGATCAGCGACTTCATAATGCGCACAACACTTGGTTAGGAACGTCGTGTGGTCTCCTCGAGTCGAGAGACGAAGAATGCCTGGTCGACGACACCGGACACGTGCGGCCTTTTCGTCGCTGGTCCACTCGACGGTCCCCCGGTGGCAGACAATGAATCGCTGCACTGAGGGCATGTTGCAGGGTCCTTCGCGATCACTGCCGCGACGATTTGGCCGAAGAGCCTGATTGGCGACAACCAGAGCAGACTGAACCATCGGGTGCGGCCTGGCGCGCGCGGGGAGATGTCGTGAGCCTGAAGGATCGACCAATTGCACGCCTAATGACAGTTGAGAACGGAAACGTCTCGCTACGTTGGCAGAGATATTTCAGCGAGTCGACCACTCGTCGTTGGGCGGCTCGTCGCGGTCAGACATAAGGCGCCACTCTCTACGTCCTCGGTCGTTCACATTTCGGAACGCGGCGGAAAGGGCGGAGCGAGAAACGCGAGCAGCGTGAGCCCTGCTCGACCTTCATTCGAGACCCGCAACTCCTCATCACCGCGAAAATAGGCGAGACAACCCGCTGCAAAGGCGACAGTACCGCTTTCGGTATTGAGAACGCCTTCGCCTTCCACGACGAAGAGCATGAGATCCGATGAACCGTGACGGTGTGGGGGTAGAGCCTGGCCCGGACTGAGTTTGATTACCCTGACACTGGACTGCGAACCGTCGATGAACGGCTGCGCGATTAACTTTTCGTTGTCGTACCCAGGGATGTCGCTAAGCCTGACGATATCCATAACTGTGGGTATAGCACGACGCGTGGTCCGACTGTACCTGGCTTTTGCGATTTAACGTCGGGGGCGGTACGATTCAGCGCAATCTGACGAAGGACCAACGATATCGATGACCGAAGTCGCCGGTACGGGTGACGAGGCAACCGAGGGGGTCCGTAATCGCGACGTGGCACAATGGAACCTACGCATCTTGTCTGTCGAGAAGTTATGGCAGCATTTCGGACATTGCACAATACGATCAAGACATGACAATGCGAATCGGTTGCCAAACTTTGCCGGCGAACAACCGGTGGTTGCGCACGTTCGCGACTTTGGCGTTCCGTGAAGCGACATCCACACGAACCATTCCCCTCGTCTATTCGACATTTGAATCAAAATGATCGACTACCCACCGCGACCGAAGACTAAGCAGAGCCGTATCGAAAGGTGATTGCGAGCTGACCCCACCGACAAGTTCCTCAGGATGATGAATTCTGCATATGGAAAGGAGTTCGACGTTGCTGAAGATTGATACTCAACGGTTTGAGTCGGGGATGTTTGAATGTTTGCGCGGGTTAATGATCCCCCCAAAAGGAATTCTGGCCGCTGACGAAAGTTTGCCAACCATCGCTCATCGATTCGAGTCGGTGGGTATGCCTAGTTCAGAGGAGTCGCGACGACAGTATCGTGAAATGCTCCTTGCCACCAGAGGATTAGAAGAGTTCATATCCGGCGTGATTTTGTTCGATGAGACTGCTCGTCAGACGAGCGCGAACGGGACTTCTTTCATTCACCTATTGGAAAAGGTTGGAATCATACCTGGAATCAAAGTCGACGCTGGATTACTTCCAATAAGAAGTTCAGATACCGAAGACGTCACGTCCGGATTCGACGGACTACCCGAACGGTTGAATGAATATTCCCAGATGGGACTTCGATTTGCGAAGTGGAGATCAGTATTTCGGATTGGTCCCGGACTCCCGAGTGATTTTGCGATCGATGCCAATGCCATTGGACTGGCACAATACGCGTCGTCCTGTCAGGGTGCTGGTCTCGTCCCAATTGTTGAATCGGAAGTGCTTCTCGACGGAGACCATTCACTCGCCGACTCCATGCGTGTCATTATCCATGTACTCACTGAGGTCGTTCGGAGACTTGAGCAAGCAAACGTACGACTAGATCTGACCATCGTTAAGACCGGCATGGCTGCTCGCGGATCGACAAACAATGTTGAGAATCACGAATCGGTCGGCGCGGCAACGGCACGAGTGCTGTCTGAGACACTTCCGCCAGCTATCGGTGGGGTGGTTTTCCTTTCGGGTGGTATGTCGGAGCTTGAGGCGACTCGCAACTTTAACGAATTCTCCCAGATTGCGAGTTGTCCGTGGCCCGTCAGCTTCTCATTCGGACGCGCTCTCCAGAACTCGGCTTTGAAACGCTGGGCTACCGATCCATCAAGGTTTGAAGAGGCGCGCGCGGAGCTTCTGCACCGGGCGAGAATGAATTCGTTAGCTCGCATGGGCGACTGGTCACTCCCAAAGGAAACCACAGGTGAAGGACATGCTCGGAACTCTTAGAGCGTTAGTTTGATGGTTCAGATTACTTTGAATTCTTGCGAGGAGGGTATGATCAGCCTCCACCAATCGAGGACTTCAAGCCTCGATGCGGGTCCCGAGTTGCCCGCGAGAGTCAGGAGAGTTCCAATCTCGCCGAAAAACACGTCAGGCATGGTCTTAGAACAAGCGTCGCGTCGCAATCGCCGTTTATGCAACGTCGTGGTGGCGAGCCGGTGATGACCATGAGATCGCCACCCATCGACGTGTACCCGACCATGGTGGAGCGATCATTTAACGAGATGGGCTTCGAGAAAGAGCCGTACCTGCTCGAATGCTCCTTCAGTTTCGGCTGGGGCGTGGCGTCGCCCTTGAGGATCTAGCGCGAATCCGTGACCAACGTGCGGGTAGATGATCATCGTCGACGATACGCTATTGCGCTCGAGCGTTTCGCGCAGTAGCGAGAGATCACCAGCTGGGGTGCTGGCGTCTCGTTCGCCGTAGATCCCAAGCCAGGGCGCCTTGAGTGCTCGAGCTGCGTCCACTCCACTCAGCACGTCGGGCCACCGTGATGAGGTTAGACCAGAGCCGTAAAAGGTCACCGCGGCTTCGATTCTCAGTGTGGCAGCCGCCCAAAGTGCGATGGTGCCTCCCATGGAGAAGCCGACGATGGCGACTTTTCGGACTCCGTGTGCGCGAGTCCATTCGAGGGCACCCTCGAGGTCGACCGAGAGGCCCTCTGCGGTGAGACTGTCGTGATAGCGCCGGGCTTTGTTGAAGACCCGATCGGTGACCACGGGAGATCCGACACGGTGGTACAGATGTGGCGCGGCCGTGATGTAACCACGGGCAGCCAAGCACGAAGTGAAATTTTTGATCGCGTCAGTCACGCCCCAAATTTCGTGAAGTAGAACGATTCCTGCCCGTGCGGTCCCCCACGGTTCTGAGACGGTCAGAGACATCCCGCCGGTGACGCAGGTTTCAATCACTGGTGGCAGATTGTCATCGGAAGGGAGGGGTTGCGTGGCGCTAATTCCGTTCAAAAGTTACCCCGTCTGTCCGCTACCGATGCTGTCACTGCTGGGCTCCCCGTGACTATCGCGATCGCCGATGCTCGCAGGGTCTACACATGATCATTCACCACACTGAGAATCGCTTTGCTGGCGAGACCTTGAAAATCGCCGATTCATCTCGCTTGAATCATATTGCGCTCAGTCCGGTCACACGTGCCTCGTGATTCGATGGCTTTGTTGTTCTTGACATGAGTACTAACTTTCTTGACATTCAAGATGAGATGGGCCCAACTGAGCAGTGCCCAATCTGCCTTCAGCCAAACTCCTTTTGGCTGGATCCCACATGAGAAACAAATCGTGTTGCCAACACCACTATTAACGAAATATCTAACGGTGATGCCCGAACTTCTTGTAAAGGATTCGGGCCGCGCGGAAGCAACAACACTTAAGCCAAGCATTCGTTCAGCAGCCACCTTCTCCGCCATTCGCTAAGGCTTAACAGCGATTGAGGCCCAACCGTAATCACTGACTCTGACTTCCGCGCGAGCGAACCCAGCGTCGCGAAGGCGCGACGTGACGGTCGTCGGATCCACAGGGTTGTATATGTCGTCGACATGTCCGGATTCACCTTCTGGCGTCGCCAGCGAGTCCCCCACAGCGAAGACACCGCCGGGCTGTAGGACTCGAACGACCTCAGCGAAAAGTCGGTCCTGGAGTTCTGATGTCGGGACGTGGTGCAGCATAGTGAAGGAGACAGCTCCACTGAACTGACCATCTCGAAACTCGAGGTTGGTAGCATCACCCTCAACGATCTTCACTCCCAGAGAATCGGCAAATCGCTCTTTGAGCAGCGCTACCAGTTCTGGGTCTATCTCCACGGCCGTTAGGTGAGCCGCCCGTTCCATAAGCACGTCGGTGGTTGCTCCATAACCAGGGCCGACCTCAATGACGTCGGGGCCGAGTTCCTGATCGCCCATAGCCCAGGGAAGGACTTCCTCACGAATGTGGGCTCGCCATTCATCGCTGCCGCATACTTTGTGGCCCTCATTCATCTCTTCATTATCTCTCTGACAATGATGGCCACGGATTATGAGTCGGACCGACAATCAGAACGCGTTGGTCAGTGCTCTAACCACAAAAAGGCTGACGATTGTCTTGTCACACTGGTCTGCCCCTGTTACCTTACCGCAGTGGAATGTCGCTGGGAAAAGTTCCCCTCAACTTTGAGCGGCTGCTCAACCCAGAAGAAGAGAAAAATACAGTCACAAAAACGACTGAAGGCGCACTCTCGAGAACTCTCTTCATTCTTAAATGTCTTTCGCTAAGCGCACTCCGGTGAACGGCCACCTGGCACCGGGCGGGAAAAAATTGCGATAGGTGGCCCGGGCGTGGCCCGGCGATGTTATCGACGAACTCCCGCGGAGCACGTGCTGGCCGACCATGAACTTCCCGTTGTACTCACCCACCATCCCCTTCAGTGGTTTGAATCGGGGATAAGGAAGGTACGCGCTAGAGGTCCACTGCCACACCTCGCCGAAAAGTTGACGGAGCTCATTCTTGAACGTGACAGGTTTGGCCGGGCGCGGATGTAGCGCGACCGCCTTGACCTCGGGTGGCGAACTCACCGTCGCGACCGCCTCCCACTCCGCTTCCGTGGGAAGCCGCAATCCCGCCCAGCGAGCAAAGGCGTCGGCTTCGTAGTAACTAACGTGCACAACGGGTTCGTTCAGACCGAGAGGTTGCCGGCCGTGCAACGTGAACACTTCCCACCCGTTTCGACCCTTTGACCAGTAGAGAGGCGCTTCGCGTCGCTCGGCCTGATTCACCGCCCGACCGTCCGCGAGCCAGAGATTGGCGTGGTCGTATCCGCCGTCTTGCATGAACTCAAGCCAATCACCAGCAGTAACCAAGCGGTCGGCAATCGCGAACGGATCCAACCAAACGGTATGTCCGGGCGATTCGTTATCGAATACGAATCCGGACGTGAAATCCATACCTCCGGCTGCGTTCGAAGGACTGTCCACCCCCACTTCCACGGGTCCGCCGTCGTGAGCGACCCATCCGATGGTCTGCGTAGCGTCCGTGAAGATTTTGCCGGTCGAATCAGGGGAATAACTCGGAGCGAGTGGGCTGATACCGAGTACGTGCTTGATGTCCATCAAAATGAGTTCCTGATGTTGTTGCTCGTGGTGGAGACCGAGTTCAACAAGCGCTGACACTTCCGCCGAAGAACCCGCGACCAGTAGGCGTTCCATCGACTCGTCCACGCTGTGGCGATAGGTCTTGATCTCTACGACGCCAGGACGTGAGAGCAGCCCGCGCTCGGCTCGAGCGTGCCTTCGTCCCGCGCTCTCGTAGTAAGAGTTGAAAAGATAGAGATACCCATCATCTATAGGCCGGTATCCAGACCCGTGTGACATCAGGGCGAACTGCTCAAAGAACCAAGTGACGTGTCCAAGGTGCCACTTGGTCGGGCTGACGTCGGGCATTGATTGGACCGTCTGGTCTTCTGCAGACAAGCACTCTGCTAGCGCCTCGGTTGCGGCGCGAACCTCGCGGTAACCCTCCACAGATGCGCTCGGAGAAGCGCTGGACGGTCCGTTTGATTTCTCCACTAAAGGCTCACCAACAACACGTGCCCGGCTTGATTCCCTTCGGGCGAGGGTCAAAGCGAAGTCTCCCGCAGCGTCTTGGAACTGCCGTAAGACGGCGAACCCTGCTGACGCCAGTTCCCGAGCGACGCCGTCGAGGCGGAACTTGGCAGAGATCTCAGTGCGAACTTCTTCGCCGTCATCGAAGTGAACCGAGAGTCCGAGATCCGGAATCATGACGTCCTGTGCACCGAGGGATCGAAGACCCATCTCAATAATCTCGGTCTGGGTATTCCACCGGACCACGTATTCGAAGCGGTCGGGATCAAAATCGGATCCGAGGTTCGCGTTGATGACGTGCAAGACGTTCTTCTCAAAGGCGGCGGTTACTCCTTGCGAATCGTCGTACGCGGCCACCAAGCGACGCGGGTGCTTGACGAGGTCCGTCCCCAGCAACAAGTGCTCTCCCTCTCCTAAGAGATCTGCGAAACGCGAGAGTGAACCCGCGCGCGCCGCCGGACCAAAATTACCGATCGTCCCACCGAGGAACGCCAGGAGCCGTCCCGAGCCCTCGGGCACACAGGAGAGATCTTCGTTGAAGTCCGCCATCACTCCGGACACCGCAGTACGGGGGTAGCGCTCGACGAGTGCATCGATCGAATCGAGCAGTGCCTGTTCGGTCGCGTCCAGCGCAACAAAGGCCTCGAGTTGTTCGACATCGTAAAACGCGTCCAAGAGCACCCTGGTCTTCGCCGACGTCCCCGAGCCGAGTTCAATCACGCTCGTGGCCCCCGAGATCAACACGATCTCTTTCGCGTGCTCGTCCAAGATTGCTCGTTCCGCACGTGTCGGGTAGTACTCGACCAGTTCAGTTATCAGCTCGAAGAGGTCGGAGCCCACCCCTTCGTACAGCCACCTCGACGACAGCGATTTCGGACCGGAGCCAAGTCCTTCACGTACGTCTCGACCGAGAGCGGCCAAGGCCTCACCGTGCAACGTTCCCGATCTCTCGGAAGCCAACGCGGTCGCGCCCTCGAACTTCTGCCCGGGTGTGTGCGTGTCCGTCACGAATGCCCTCCGGACTGTTGTCAGAGATACTGGCCCCACTACGCTGCTCACAATAGTGGGGCTCGAGAGAAAGCCGTTCAGTGGCCATTGACGTCGAACAGGGTTGCGTCGCACAGAATTCACTTCGGCCCGATGTTCGATCGGTGCTTTCCTATTGGTCCGACTACTACAATCCCGACGGACCCGCGCCGCGTCGCGGCTACTCAACGGGGTGGATCGCCCAGCGCCTCCACGCGATTCTCGCCGAGCGCGGAACCGTTGACTACTGGGACAACGCTCAACGGCCGCTCGGCATGTCGGCCGACGTGTTCGTGGGGCACTTCTGGGCGTTCGCGGACTGCGCTCGCGCCAATGACTTCGACCACCAGGTGGCGTTCTACGTCCTCTCGGATCCGGTTCAAGGCGCCGCACTTTTGCGCGACGCCGCCGAACGTTACGGCGTGCCGTTTCCGGAGTGGGACCTACCGCCGGCGAACTTCGATCACGAAGCCACGATGGAACTCGCTGACGCGGTGCTCCTCGTCGGTAACCAAACGACGCTCGCCACGTTCGACGCCCGCTGGCGTTCGAAGATCACGTTGGTCAACTACGCCTCCGGCTCCCCGTGGCAACACAGCGCGACGCTGAAGCGACGTCGCGAGTTCGTGTACGCGGCCACGACCTGCGGGTTGCGCAAAGGATTCCTTGACGTCATCGAGACGTGGCGAAGTATTCGCGCTGGTACCACGCAGCTGCACGTGATTGGTCAAATTGACGAGCCCTACCGGGGACGGCTGGACGCGTCCGGTGCGCCGGCGGTGAAGGTCTACGGCTGGATCCCCTCGACGTCGAGGCGTTACCGCGAACTCCTGCAATCCTGTCGCTTCGCCTACATCCCGACGTGGGTCGAGGGACAGATGGGAACGGTGCTCGAAGCGATCGCTGCCGGGTGCGTTCCCATCACCACTCGGGCCTGTGGCGTGGACGATCGGGTTCTCGAATACTGCGTCGTCGTCGAACCGGGACAACCAGAACAACACCGAGAGGAAATCGCCACAATGCTCGCCTGGGCCGACGCTGAGTTCAGCGACCGTCAGGCGATCCTGCGCGAGACAATGGCGCGCGTGCACACGTGGTCGGGCTTCGATGAACGAGTGCGGAGAGTGGTGTGGAATGCCAACTGAATTCTGGAAGGAGGGGGTAACCATTCAGCCGAACTTCCTCACAGTCGCAGAATGTGAGAAGCACTGCCAGTCGGTGCTGGAGCTCAATCGCGCCGTCGGACTCCCGCTCATCGAACGCCAGGTGCGCGAGAGGTCCCTGCGCTACAAGGTCGTCGACGGACTGATCATCGCCAAAGCAATCCCCGAGATTGACGACCTCACGAAGCGCGTCGAAAGTGCGCTCGAGCACACGTGCGGTCCGGGTCTGCGTCCCCTGGGGGACGTCGTTGCGGCCCGCAACGTCAACGTCACTCCCCCGGGCGGCGAATACCGTTGGCACTACGACCGCAACGCCGTGACCGCGATTCTTTATCTGAACGAGGTCCCGGGCGGCGAGACGGAGATATTCGCGAACTACCGACTACTCTTTCGACGCGGACGCCACCCACGACTTCAGCAGTGGCTGGATGACTTGCTTCGACTACGGCTCGTGCGACGTCTCTTCGGCCACCAGAGACTGGTGACGCCCCACCAAGGAACGCTGTTGATCATGCGAGGAAACACCACATTGCACAGTGTGCGAGCGGTGCTCGGCACGGAAGACCGCATCGCCGCTGTTCTCTCCTTCGACTTCCCGGGCGACGAGAACCAGCGCTCAGCGCTGAACAATTATCTCTATACGAGTGCACCACCAGTTGAAGGAGACCCGAACTACAGCGTTTGACAACCGTTATGTGTAGTCAAGGAACGTCAAAAGATGGACAGCAATAACGTTGTCGTCGAGTCCGAATTCAACGTCTCCTCCGTCTTGCTGACACAAGGTTCGCAGCTCCAAGATGCGTGACGAAAGAAGGATGACTTGTGAAATAAGGGAGAATTTGGTCCCGTCGTACAGTGGAGAGCCGCTCAGTTACGGACGTTATCGGACGGCTTTCAATCCCTCCTAAGGCAACCAAAGATCTTATTCTGCTGAGATCGGCTACATTTAAGCGCAAAATTACCTCTCGCGAAGCCATTCTGAAGCCTTTTCAGAGTCAACCGCTTTACCGCGAGGAACTGCCTTATGGGTGACCCAGCATTGCTGGCTGCGCGTGGAACACAGTGTCACCTCCGCGCATGAAAGAGACGAAGCTCCACCATCGACGCACCGACGCACCGACGCATCGATGCGACAATGATCAGCAAAGCTCTCAACGCAACAATTCCCACCTCCCGCATACCTGTGTAGTCCTCCGGCCCCAACGAGGGAACGGCCAGCAGTCAGACGATGAGCAGGCTGCGCCTGAGTTGGCATACGGTGTCTTCTTGCCGGCCATCCCGCTGAACGAGATTCCTATGGCCACCGGCTTCTTGGCCGCTTTTCGATCATCGGAATGTGGGTGATTTTACAGACCCGTCTTAGAATCGCGGCCGATTCGTCATTGACATTTCTCGTCGCGTCCTCTCAGTACGGTAATTCAACCTCAAACTCCGTCAGCAGGCCGCGCTCCAGAGGATACGTTGGTTGCTCGGTTGCGCAGCCGTAAGACCGCGAGTCGGGGTTCGGTGATGGCTTCGGAAGTCACACGCCAACGGAGTTGGTCCGCAATGACCGAGGTTCTACCCTCCGCACCTCGATGCTCCCGTGGACGACCCTTGCTTCATAGACCGGTTGGGGCTGGGTTGCCGGACCTCGCCGAATTCCTCCGGACTCGAGGTCGAACACGCTGCCATGCCAAGGGCATGTGATGCACGCTCGGCCTACCTTGCCGTCTGAGAGTGGCGCACCCCGGTGCGTACAGCGATTGGCGAGGACGTGAACTCTTCCTTCCTGCTCAAGAACCAACAGGCTCACACCCGCAGCGGACACCGCATGTGGAGCTCCATCCTTTACCAATGTCTCGTCACACACGGGCTGCCACTCCTGTGGGCCCGTTTGGAAGGCGTTCGTGTCGGTCCCGACTCCAAGGTCATAGGCGAGATGGCCGCCGAGATATCCGGCCACGACCATGAGTGCGCCTCCGGCCAAGGCCGACAACGTACCGGCACTGCCTGACTTACGTCGTCGGATCCATGAACCGCCATACAGTGACAAGGCTGCCAGATTGAGGCCGGCGTGGACAGCGCCCACGCGCTGCTCGGCCCCACTGGTATCTGACCAGTCCGACACGCCGGCTAGTACCGTCGGCACGGCGCTCATCACACCGAGCCCGACCAATCGTCGCGCCGCAACAGCGTTATCACCCGGGGTAACGTCGAGCACCGATGCGCCCATCCATGAACCGATCGGAATAGCGACCAACAACGGATGCAACGGGTGCCCAAGCCAGGTCCCGCTCAATGCATCCTTCACGGCTCCGTTGTGAATGAGCTTGATCGCCACGTTGTGGATTGGACCGCCGATGTCGTCAACTGATTTTGACCGCTCGATCGCCTCGGTGATGCGGTGAATAAACGCCATCTTTTCACGGTATCAGGTGGGTACGCGCTCGAACCGAGACCGCCGAGTTCCAGCCCCGACGTCAGCCATGTTGCTGCTTCGATCGGATTCGTTTTGAGCCATGCCAGGCGCCACAGCTCATTCAGGCAACCTCGTCATCGTCGTCGAAGTCCTCGGTCTTGCGCTCTTGAGTCAGCCGTAGCTAAATCGCCGCCGAGGACCGACCCCAGAGCACTCAATTTATTCCTCTAGCCTTTCCGGACCGAGTGTCGAGGTAAGGCAAACCGGTCAGTCAGTTGATGGTGGACCTCGGCGTGACGAGGAGCCACTCACGACCCCACGTCTCGAACGACAACCCGTTCTCTGAGGCCGCGTTCAAGACGCTGAAGTACTGCCCGACGTTTCCGTCACGCTTCGGGTGCATCGAGGACGCGAGGATCTTTGCCGAGGAGTTCTTCACGTACTACAACCACGAGCACCGGCACTCGGGCATTGGGTTGCACACCCCGGCGTCGGTCCACTACGGCACGCACTTGGAGATTCGAGAACAGCGACAAATCACGCTCAGTGCCGCCTTCGAGGCCAACCCCATTCGCTTTCGTCGACTCGCGCCGCAAGCACCTTCGATCCCCGAACTGGTGTGGATCAACCCACCAGAATTGGAGGTGGCCGCTAACATCTGAATTCGACTGCGTGTCTCATTCGACCTGAGAGGTTCCGGTCGGCAATAGCGCAAGGAGCTCAACATCCTCAGCGGACTCGGGGCTCGCTCGTCAAAGCTCAGCCCTCGCCCCGTGTGGAACGCTTCGCCTAGTCGGAGCAACAGACTCAACTGGTTCGGTAGCGTGGTGAAGTTTCCGCCCATGTAGAGCGGCCTCCATTCTCTGCTCCGCTGCCACCCAACGTGCAA
>DATKRC010000078.1:0-23662 GCA_035532375.1 Acidimicrobiales bacterium | reverse complement strand
CAGGCCAGCTGAGCTACAGACGACTTTCGATCGTCAAATCTTCGCCTAGGCCAAGTTGGCTCCACCGCTGTCGTTCTTGGGTTTCGAGCACCGATCGCGGCACCAGACCCACGAGTTCACAACGCACGATTTCGCCACCGATTGGCAACCTCGACGCCACTTGGTCATAGACGATGCAAGGACCGACGACCATCGGGTCGATCAGGTTGCAACTGACCTGGGTGTAGTCACCCGCGCGAAAGGCGAGTGAGCGAACTTCGCTTCGTCGGACCGCTTTGGCCAGTGCGCGCGTATCGTCCCTCGACACACCCGCGAGCCAGATGTTCCAGGCGACGAGGATCGGTCGTGCACCCACCGCGACGGTGCCGAGCGCCGGCGACGGCGTCGATGGTCCGTAGTCAGGAGCCAGGTTCGCGAAGGCATGTTTTCGAATCTCCGGCAGCGTTCGAGTGACGCCGTCCACTTCGCCGTAGAGGAAGGTCGGCACGTCGAAGGTGTCGCTGATCCACTGGGCCGTTTCGTCGCGCAGCTCAAGTGCGCGCATCGGTGATTCCGGTGCCAGCGCCACGTAGGGCACGACGTCCACGACCCCGAATCGTGGATGAACTCCCTCGTGGTGGCGAAGATCGAGGACCTCGAAGGAAGCCGCGATCAGTGCGCGAACGTCCTCAATCAAGAGTTCTGGTTCGTTGATGAGCGTGAAGACTGAGCGGTTATGGAACTCATCGGCGTGCAGATCGCGAAGTGAGCGACCGGCCGACGAGCGCAGTCCACCTAGGAGATTAAGGTTGCGACCCTCGGAGACATTAAGGACACACTCGAGCACGCGAGCGGCGTACTACGAATTTTTGTCAGAGTTAAACACGCGGCGACGTCGGCGCTCGCGCAGGATGCGACGGCGTTCACGCTCTGAGCATCCGCCCCAGATGCCGTGGTCCACGTGGTTCTCCAGTGCGTACTCGAGGCACTGACTCGATACCGGGCACGTGGCACAGATTCGTTGCGCAATGATCACGCCGACACCATCTCGTGGGAAGAACGTTCCCGCTGGGTACTCGCGGCACTTGCCGTCTGCCATCCATTCGGTACTCATGCTCACCCCTTACTTCGGTTCTCTATGTCACAGTAGCGACTGTTTATGTAACGAACTGATAACGAACAGCCTTTTTGTTCACAAGCCGATGGTTACCATACTCCTCACAGACGGCTGTAAGCCCTTTCAAAGACAACAGTTCGAGAAAGGTTCCAGAACCAGTCTGTAGACTGTGATTTCGCATTAACCGCAACGCCAAAGGAGCGCCGTGAGCCAGGTCCCAACCCCGGAGACCACCGAAGTTGTCGACCCGGTCGGCCACGTTCAGGTGATCTATCTCGGTCCCGTGGCACCTCACTGGGAGTGCCGAATGGTCTTTGGCGACGAAGAGCAGATTCAGGCCTTCGTGGACCGGGTGGACGCCCGGCTTCGCTTCTTGCCGCCCCACGACCCGCAGTTCCGACGTAATCGCGAGCGCGTCAATCGCGACGCCGAACGCGAGAATCTGCTGGTCGAGTGGAACCTCGGATACGACGAAGAGAGCTAGGCGAGCGGCGAGTTCGTCACTCGCTCGTACCACGCGTTGGGTTCCGAAAGTTCGGCTGAGCTCGGTAGCCCGTCAACTCGCAGCAGCGCGTCGAAAACTCGCAGCGTGTGAGCCTTGGAAAGCGTGGCGACGAACTCCGCGGCTTGGTCGTGGTGCTCGCCTTGAGTCGATATACCGAAGAGCGTCGCGGCCGCGTCCTCACCGCGCGCGTCACTTCGTCGGTGTCGGCGGTAGGCCTCGACGAGCGCTGGTCGGGGGCCGAGAATCGATTCGGTGATTTGGTGAGCGGCCGACTCGAAGAAAGCCAAGAGCACGCTCGCGGCGGCGTTGATCGCGCGCGTGGCGTCGGACTCTTCGGGCATCTCAATTCCGTCGAGCAGTGAC
Source organism: Acidimicrobiales bacterium (assembly GCA_035532375.1). Classification (GTDB taxonomy): domain Bacteria; phylum Actinomycetota; class Acidimicrobiia; order Acidimicrobiales; family RAAP-2; genus RAAP-2. Next base: position 21,698 of record DATKRC010000078.1, on the reverse strand, counting down.
TCGGGATTCTCCATGAGGCCGGCAATGTCGTCGGGATTAATCATCGATTGAAGCCGCGTCAGCAGATCGCCCTGGGCTTTGGTGGATTCGTTGACGGTGTCGATCAGCAACGCTCGAAGCGCGTCGCCGGTTCCAGGTTGGGTCAGCACGAGTGACGCGAGGAACTCCTGGGCGAGGGCGAAGACGTAGACCTCATCGCGCTCCAACGACCAGGCCTCGGCGAAACTGGCCAGGTTGTTCACGACGATCTGACGTTCGGTGTCGATGCGCGGTAACGGCAGGGCGGCGAGTGACCAGGCGCGTTCGGAGAAATGTCCCGCGACCGAGCCGATCTGGAAGCCCGAGAAGAGGGGACCGAGAGCGGCGGCCATCTGGGCCATCATCTGGTTCTCGCCCAGGTCGAGGTCCTCACTAATCGTGGCCGAACTCGTGACCATGGGTTCCATCAGCGGACGCCACTGATTGAGTGCCGCCATCGTGAGAGCGGAGCGGTTGACTGCGACGACCGATGGGTCGATCGAGACACCAAGCAGTGAGTCCACGTGACGCGCGACTAGTGGCGCGAGCTCTTCGAGCCGTTGGCGTTCGATTGGAAGCGCATTGGGGTCGCTATCCTCACCGCGCGCGATGTTGAGAGCCAACTGAGTCGCGGTGGTGAACCACGCGTCGGGGCCCTGCTGTCCTAGCAAAGAGAAGATGTCGCCGAACATGCCGCCGAAGGGATTGTCACTCATAATGACAATTTAAAGTGCGCACGCGAGCGTCATGTCGGCGTGATGAACCGTGGCGTCGCGCACGAACGTGACGCGGGCCGTAGTGAAGGCCGGCGTCAGATAGAGGGCCGTATCGAGGGCGTCGAAGGTGTCGATTGGCTTGCCATTGAGTGCCGTGATCACGTCACCCTTCTTCAGTTGATACTGGGCTGGGCTCTTGGGTATGACGCGAGTGACGGCGACGCCACCGCCCTGGGCGCTCGAGCCCACGATGCCGAGGCTGGCGTGACAGCCTCGGCCGGTCGCCACGATGTAGGCAATTCGCGCCACGAACTCAGCCGAATACCAACGGTGATCGGTCGAGAGGACGGCGACCACCTGGCCGTTCTGGTTGATGGCGATGGCGTCGACGAAGTTGTTGAGGTTGGCGTCGGAGCGCGTTGAGAGATAACTGATGACCCCGCGCGCGTCGCTCTTCGGATCGCCGAGGATCGTATTGGCCCACGCGTACTGCGGCGGCTTGGTCGAACTCTTCAGGATCGGTGACACCGCGACGACCCACTTGCTAGCCGGTAACGGCGCGAAACTCAACGCGGGGACGTGGCGACCGAGACGAACGATCGAAAATCCCATCACCTGGTCGCGTCCGACCCAGTGAACCGGAAAATTCACATCGCCCGGAGTGGAACCGGTGATCAGCGCGTTCGACGGAATTTGCGTCGTGGTGACCGCGAGATTATGAGGCAGCACCATCGCGGCCACCACGTCGACGTGGCCCGGCGTGGCGATCGAAAGGTCCACGGTGTCCGCTGCGGCGGTGCGACTGCTGGCTGGAAGCCCGTCGAGGGTCAGCGCCAGGTGCGGTGTCGCCGGGGGATTACTGGACTGGGTCAGGTACAGCCCGAATGACCCCATGACGAGCGCAACGGCCATGAGGCCCGCCACGACGCGGGCCGCGTGCGACTTGATCGGCCAAATTTGGTGGGTCCGGAGCCGCTCAAAACTAGGTAATTCACTCGGGTGGACCCACGCACGCTCGCCCGTTGGAGGGGGCGTCGCATTAGAGCGTCGACGACGCCACCAATCCCTTCGTCCCCGACTCTCCACCCATTGAAGGCTAGTTACCACCGGTGCGCGTATTGCGGTCGCCCTAACATCAAGCCCCATGGCATCAGACGTTGCGCTCGACATCGGAACTGCGAATACTCGTCTGGCGACCCTTGAGCGCGGCATCATCTTCAACGAGCCGACGATGGTGGCGATCGACACCAACACCGGTCGCGTCGTCGAGGTCGGCCACGGAGCCCTCGACATGGTCGGACGTACTCCTCGCCACGTCGTCGTCTTTCGACCGCTCGCCCAGGGCGCCACGGTGGACTTTGATGTGACCTCGCGACTGATCGCTGGCCTGTTCGAACGTGCCGGCGTGTCCAAGATGAGTCGGGCTCGGGTGGTGATGAGTGTTCCGTCACTGGCGACGTCCATTGAACGCCGTGCGCTGCGACAAGCGGCGATCCAAGCGGGCGCGCGCGAAGCGACGTTGATCGAAGCGCCGATCGCCGCGGCGATCGGCGTGGGTTTACCGGTGCAAGATCCCGTCGGCTCAGCCGTAACCGTCCTCGGGGCCGGGGCTTCGGAGGCCGCTGTGATCTCACTCGGCGGCATCGTCACCTTTAGTGCTCGACGTCTGGGTGGCAACGACCTTGACGCGGCGATCGCGACGTCACTGCGCATCCAACTGGGTGTCGTCGTGGCGCCGTCCGTGATTGAGGGTTTGAAATTTGCACTCGCGTCAGCGCTCGGTCGCACCAAGGGGAGCTCGGAAGTGGTCTTGGCCCGAACCGTCGACCGCGGCGATCTCGTCGAGGTTGACGTCGACGCCGAACTCGTCAACACCGCGGTTCACGAAGTCGTGACGACCACCGTGCGAATGATTCAGGAATGTCTCGCCGATACGCCGCCGGACCTCAGCCAGGACGTCAGTTCTCGCGGACTACTGCTGAGCGGAGGTCACGCTTTATTGAGCGACTTCGCCGAACTCATCGTCACCAATACTGGCGTCGAGGTCGCCGTCGCCGAAGAGCCCGACACAGTGGTGATTCGGGGCCTGCGCCTCTGTCTCGAAGAGATGTCGTCTTTGCACGCGCTCTATCGGGACAGCGATCGTTAATCGTCGTCTCGGCCGAGTTGATTGACCGCTGCTCGAACCTGCCAGTCTCGGTCTTGACTCGCGCGCTCCAGCGCTTCGTCGATGTCCGGTCCCTCAAAGTTCGAGAGTGCGACGATGGCCCGACGGCGCACCGGCGGCTTGTCCGTGAGTGCTGCGAGGATCACCACACGAGCTCGGTCGTCGCCAATGGCGCCGAGTGCAGCTATGGCCGACTCGCGACAACGAGCGTCGTCGTGACTCGTAGCGATTTCACAGAGTTTCACCACGGCGGGCACGTAAAGGTGCTCGCCGAGTGCGAAGACGGCACCGTCGACGACGAGCGCGTCGTCATCATCGAGACAGCGCACAATCGCGGCGAAGACTTCATCGTCGTCGATGTCGGCGTGCGCGATCTGATTGAGCGCATCGCGTCGCACGTCAACGTCGCGGTCGCTTAACGCGCTGCGCCAATCGTCGGTGGTCGAGAGGCGTTGACGGACGATCCCGCGTAGCGCCAGGATGCGGTGGCGAGCGACGGGGCTTTCGAGGTTGGAGCGCAAGACCTGGATGTAGTCATCGCCAATCGCGAAGCTCGCGCGCAATAACGACTCGTCAATGCTCTCCGCTAGCGTTGATTCATCACCGAGCATGAACCCATCTCACCACCTCGCCAGCGCCGGCGGCGACCGATGGTGATTTTCTTGATTCTCGTAGTGATTCTGGCGGGCGTCGTGGTCCTGGGCAGGTGGAATACGAATGAGTACGCCATCACGCCCGGTGACGCAACCCTCGTCACGCCGCTCGTGAAGATCAAGGGTGTGGCGAGCGAAACGCATCCGGGCAAGATCATGTTGACCGACGTCTATCTCTCGACGCTTGACGTCTGGCAATGGCTGTACTTTCACTTGAAGAGCCACGTCCAGTTCGTAAGTTCGAACGAGCTCGTCCAAACGGGTGTTCCGACCGACGAACTGCAGGCCCAGGGCTATCTGGAAATGAGTGACTCGAAGCAGGCCGCCGAGGTTGCGGCGTTTCGCGCACTCGGATGGACGACAACCGCGACACTGACGGGTGCGATCGTCAACACCGTGGTCGCTCCGTCGCCGGCGCGAAGCGCCGACATTCATGTGGGCGACGAGATCGTCGCGGTCAACTCGACTGCGGTGACCTCGGCGTGTTCACTCATCGCCACGACACATTCGATTCCGGCGGGCACGAAGGTTCGCCTCACGATCAAGCGAGCGAAGATCTCCAGTGCCGGCGCGATCACGTATCGGGCCACTTCAACCGTGTCGCTCACGACCACCAAGCCGCCCGCGGACATCGGATCGTCAGGCTGTCCCGGCGTCAACGGCGCGAGCACGTCGTACCTCGGAGTCGGCGTCGAAGACGGCTCGACGTACCGATTGCCCGCACAGGTGACCATCAATACCGCCAATATCGGCGGACCGTCGGCGGGACTAGCCATGACGCTGACGTTGATCGACAAACTCAGTCGTCAATCCATCTCCGGGAACCAACCGATCGCCGCGACCGGCACGATTGATGTGAACGGTGACGTTGGCGACGTCGGCGGCGTCGCGGAGAAAACCGTCGCGGTCCAAGACGCCGGCGCGAAGTACTTCTTCGTTCCCCAGGTCGAGGTCGCGACCGCCAAGTCGGCCGCGCAGCCCGGCCTCACCATCGTTGGCGTGAGGACACTCGCTCAGACGCTGCGCGACCTCCGAGCCCTCGGTGGAGCCGCTCCGAAACCCCTTACGCCGCCCCGTTAAGCCATTTTCCTCAAGGCCGACGCCATAGTCTGGAAGGAATGGACGATCGTCGAATTCTCTCAACCACGCGCCAATCGTCGGCCGAGATCGCCCGGATGAACTTCACGACCATCCGAAAAGGCGGCTACGACCCCAACGAGGTTCGAATCCACCTGGAGTCGATTGCGCGTGAAATGGGTCACCTCGAGGCTCGAATCCGTGAACTGCAAGATCAGCTCAGCGAGGCCCAGCGCCGAGCCGCGAACCCGACCTTCGACGAAGCGACACTGGCCGGTGCCCTGGGTGCCCAGAGCGCCGCAATCCTGCGATCGGCTCACGAGGAAGCCGGTCGAGTGACCGCCGAGGCCCAAGAGCGCAGCGCCCAGGTCTTCACCGAGACCCAACAGCGCAGTGCCGCGCACCTCATCGAGGCTCAGGAGCGCGCCGCGGCGCTGATCGCCGAGGCCGAAAGCACCGCAGCACAAATAGACCTCGACGCCCGCATGGGCGCTGAACGACTTGTCGAGTCAGCCAAGGTGAACGGCGAAGCACTCATCGAAGGCGCCCGCGAGCAAGGGCGCGCGATCGTCGAGCAGTCCTACGACGCTCGAAAGGCGGTCCTGAACGACCTCAGCGTCAAACGCAAGGCGTTGCAGATCCAGATCGAACAGTTGCGCGCGGCGCGCGATGTCCTGGCCACATTCGTCACGTCAGTGCAGAACCAGGTGGACGACGTGCTCTCGGGTATCAACAACTCGGACGAAGTAGCTCGCAATGCGGCGTTGGAAGCCTTGCGACTCAGACCCAACGTGCCCGAGCCGACCGAAGAAGAGGTTCTAGCCGGTACGCCACTGCGCCAGGTCGCTGAACCGCGGCTTCAAGAAGTCACTGACGTCACGGCGACGAAACCGCGAGCGCGAAAGCTACCCAAAGATGAACTCACCCCCGTTCCCGACGTGACGGAAGTCTCAATGATTGGCGATGACGGTTCGGGCACCGACGTGGTCAATGAGATCTTCGCGCGTCTCAGAAAGGCCACGTTGGATGAGCGCGGCGCAACTCCCGTACCGAAAAAGGCGGCACCCGCGCCCGCGCGAGCCGTGACGGCGACCAGCGAACTGTTCGAACGCCGCGATGCGGCGCTCGCTGAGCCCTTGGCGGCACTGACGCGCAAGGTGAAGCGGGCTCTTCAAGACGACCAGAACATCATGCTGGAACGACTGCGCGACGTGAAGGCGATGATCACGACCGAACTCGAGGACGAACACGACCAGCGCGCGCGCTACGCCGACGCCGCCATTGACGCCCTTTCGCACGCCGCCGCCGCGGGTGTGCAGTTCGCCAAGGATGAAGCCGGCGCCAACGGGGGAGCGGTCGACAGTGCCGCGCTGGCCGACTGCGCAGCCGATCTCGCGGTCACGATCGTGCTCGCGCTGCGTAAGAGAATTCTCACCGAGGGTGCCGGTGACGGTCCCGATCGCGCGAACGCCGCGTACAAAGAGTGGCGGGGAGCGCGAGTCGAGCGGCTCTGCACCGACGCCGCACGACGAGCCTTCGAAATCGGTGTCGTCACCGCGTCGCAAGGTCGCCACGTTCGTTTCTTCGTCGCACCGAATGACGCACCGTGCGACGCGTGCGCGATGGATGCGGCGTCGGGCGAGCGCCTGGCCGGTGAGCTGTTCCCCAGTGGATCGGCCCACCCTCCGTTGCACGCGGGCTGCGCCTGCGCAGTTATTCCCGTCTGAAAAACGACCTAGGCTCGCTACGTGAAAAGTCCGACTGACCTTCCGCCCCGGGCGCGGCGACTCGGTCGGTTCTCCCGGAGGTTCTGGATTGGCCTCGCGTTCGGTATCATCCTCGTCGGGTTCTTATCACTGCGCAATCTCGCGGTCCTCTGGACCGACCAGATGTGGTTCTCGTCCGTCGGTCTCGGCAAGGTCTTCTCAACGCTCCTGATGGTGAAGGTGGGACTCGGTCTCACCTTCGGCGCGATTTTCTTCTTCATCATGTGGGGCAACCTGCTGCTCACCGACCGATTCGGTGCGCGCGACCTCTCTTTTGATCCCGAGGACGAGATCGTACGACGGTTCCAGAACGTCGTACGTCCTTACGCCAAACGGATTTATGCGGCCATCGCCCTCGTCATGGGGCTGATCGCCGGACTCGACGCCACCGGTCAGTGGAACAAGTACCTGCTCTTCGCCAATCGGCAGCCGTTCCACATCAAGGACGCGCTTTTCCATAAGGACCTGAGTTTCTACATCTTCACCCTGCCTTTCGTGTCATTCGTGGTCACGTGGCTTCTGGTGGCACTGATCATCGCCTTGATCGTGACGGCCGGATTCCACTACCTGAACGGAGGAATTCGCGCCACGAAGGTGACGCCGCGAGTCTCGCCTCGGGTGAAGGCTCACTTGTCGGTCATCGGGGCGGGCATCGCGCTGATGAAGGCCATCGGCTACGTCATCGCGAAGTGGGAGTTGGTCAATTCGACCAACGCTTTCGTACAGGGTGCGGGCTACACCGACGTGCACGCGCGAATGCCCGCGCTTACGATCCTGTTCTTCCTTTCGATGGCTGCGGCGTTGATCCTGCTCGCCAACGTACGGATGCGGGGATGGTCGTTGCCCGCGGTCGCGGTCGGACTGTGGCTCTTCGTGGCGCTGGTGATCGGAGTGCTCTATCCGACGATCCTGCAGGCCCTCAAAGTCAGCCCGAACCAGGATTCACTCGAGGCGCCCTATATCCAACGCAACATCGAAGCGACGCGAACCGCCTTCGGTCTGGACAACGTGCAGTACGCCAACTTTGCCGGCTCGACCACGATTTCCAAGCCAACGTTGAAGGCCGATAGCGCCACGTTGGACAACATTCGTCTTTGGGACCCCGCGTCGAACATCGCGTTGGCGACCGTCATTCGGCGCCAATCCATTCACGCCTACTACACGTTCTCGACACTCGGCGTTGACCGCTATTTCATCAACGGAAAACTGACGCCGGTCTTGATCGGTGCACGTCAACTCAACACCGCCAATCTGCCGTCACAGTCGTGGGTGAACCAGCACCTGCAGTACACCCATGGCATCGGGGCCGCGGTCCTCGCGGCCAACGCCGTCGACTACACCACCGGTAACCCCAACTTCGTCGTCTCGAACGTCCCACCGCAATCAACCAACGGCATGCCCGTCTTGACCCAGCCGGACATCTACTTCGGCATCAAGGACCCCGGTTGGGTCGTCGCGGACACCAAACAGCCGGAACTCGATTACCAAGTGAACTCCGGTGTCAACGCCGGTCAACCGGTCGAGACGCACTACAACAGCGCCGGCGGCGTGCGGGTGGGCAATATCTTCAGCCGCATGGCCCTGGCGCTCCGCCTCGGCGACTTCAACTTCCTCATTTCCAATCAGATCTCGTCCAAGAGCCGGGTGCTCTTCGTACGCGACGTGCAGCAGATGGCCCAGAAGGCCGCGCCGTTCCTTTCCTTCGACTCCCAGCCTTACGCCGTGGTCGCCAACGGCGAAGTCCAGTACGTGCTCGACGGCTATGCCACCACCGACCAATACCCCTACAGCGAGAACGCGTCGAACCTGAACGTCAACTCGGGCGGGCTGCCCTCCAGTTTCAATTACGTGCGCAACTCCGTCAAGGTCGTTGTCAACGCTTACACCGGCGCAATGACGTTTTACGCCAACGACCCGAACGACCCCATCTTGAAGGCTTACCGGGCCGCGTTCCCGTCGATGTTCCACCCGATGAGCCAGATGCCCGAGTCGATTCGCACGCACCTGCGTTACCCGGCGAACATCTTCTCGGTCCAGGCCGCGACGTTGGGCAAGTACCACATCTCGCAAGCCAGCGCCTTCTTCGCGGCGTCGGACCGCTGGGAGATCTCGCCGACCACTGGCTCGGGCTCACCTGAGCAGTCGCTCGCCCTCACCACCGTCACCAACGCCGCCGGTAACGTCGTCTCCTCGTCGCTCGCGCCGATGAATCCGACCTACCAAGTTGGATCGTTGCCCGAGGCGAATCATCAACAACTTCTCGAGAACATCGCATTCGTGCCGGCAGGTAATTCCGGAAACGTGCAGAACCTGACCGCGTTCATGGTCGCGACGAGCGATCCTTCCGATTACGGTCAACTCCACGTTTATGTCACGCCCCGTGGCCAGTCGGTGACCGGTCCGGTACAGGCCGATTCAGAGATCCAGCAAAATGCCGCCACATCCAAGGCCATCACCCTGCTCAACACCAACGGTTCGAGCGTGCTGCTCGGCAATAACCTCATGGTGCCGCTGGATCAAAGCGTGCTCTACATTCGCCCGCTCTACTTGACCAGTACGTCGAACCCGCTGCCTCAGTTGAAATACGTCATCGTCGTCTTCAATCAGGACGTGGCCATTCAACCGACACTCGCGGGAGCACTTTCCCACGTCTTTGGAGCCAATGTCTCGACCGGTCAGAAGCCGCCGCCCACCAGCGGCGGTGGCACGACCGGGAAGTCCGCTTCGTTTTACCTAAGCCAGGCGTCCGCGGACTACATCGCGGCGCAGGCAGATCTCACCGCGGGCAACCTCGGTGCCTATCAATCCGAAGTGAACGCGATGAACAAGCAATTGCAGTTGGCCCAGGCCGCACTTAACAAGAAATAGCTTAGAAATAGCTCAGTTCCGGCTTCCAAACTCGTCAAGTTGTGTGCTAAAGAATTAGGGGCTCTCTCCGACCTGAAGGTCTTGGCCAAGAGCGTTCGGGCAGACCTAACAAGGAGGAGTTCGATGCGAAAGTTCATTCTCACCGGAGTCGCAGTCATAGCCATCGCTGCTGTCGGCCTCGTTCCTCTATCGGCTGGCGCCTCGTCCGGCGCTGCCTTCGCCCCGGTCTGTCTTCCCGCGGCGGTGAAAGGTGTTGCCCACTGCGAAGCCATTCAACTCCTCAACCCCGCAGAGAACTGGCAGGGGTCGCACGAGCCGGGAGCGACGCCGGGTAAGAGGCCAGGCGGAGGTGGTGGGAGCACGACGCCCTCGGGCTACTACCCCGCGGACATACAGTCCGCCTATGGTCTCGGCTCTGCAATCTCAAGCTTCCCGAGTGGTAGCGAGACGGTCGCCGTCGTCGATGCTTACCACGACCCGAACGCGGCCAGTGACCTCAACAAGTATCGTTCGTCCTTCGGGATTCCGGCGTGCGGGAGTGGCTGTTTTACGCAGGTCGCCCAAGACGGATCAACGAACTATCCGAATGGCAACACCTCATGGTCGGAGGAAATCTCTCTCGACCTTGACATGGTCTCTGCCGCGTGTCCCGGCTGCAAAATCCTGCTCGTCGAAGCGAACTCGGCCAGTCTCGCGGATCTCGGGACGGCTGTGAACTATGCAGCCAAGCACGCGAACGCCGTCTCGAACAGCTACGGCGCATCGGAGTTCTCCGGGGAGACAGCCGAAGACAGCGCCTACTACGATCATCCCGGCGTCGTAATCACCGCGAGCGCGGGTGATAGCGGCTACGGAGTTGAGTACCCGGCCGCCTCACCGTTCGTCACCGCTGTAGGCGGGACGTCCCTCACCAAATCATCCACGTTGAGGAGCTGGAGCGAGACGGTCTGGTCAGGAACGGGCTCGGGCTGCTCGGCGTATGAGCCGATGCCGGGCTGGCAACCGATGACAGCGTCGTGCTCGATGCGCACCGTCGCTGACACTTCGGCGGACGCCAACCCAAGTACCGGAGTCGCCGTCTACGACAGCTATGGCGAGTCCGGTTGGCTCGTATTCGGCGGGACGAGTGTCGCCTCGCCAATCATCGCCTCGGTCTATGCGCTTGCTGGTAATACGGGCAGCGCGAGCGCCAGTGGCCTCTACACCGCAACGAACCTTAACAAGGTGACGAGCGGCACCAACGCACGCCGCTGCAGTAACTACCTGTGCAATGCGGCGTACAGCCTTTCCAGCGGTTACAACGGGCCGACCGGAAACGGCACACCGTGGGGGACGGGCGGCTTTTAGAACTAAGCGATTGCCGCACCATGCCGAGCCGACGTTGCGAGCCTTCTGAAACGACAGCTCAGCGGTAGACGGTAGTGACCGAGAAGGTGAACGAGGATTCGGTGCTGAGCAGTTAGGTGAGCCGCACGACCTATAATTTCGTCGTTAGTGCGGTGAACGTGAACGGTCCCGTTATGAGGTCGAACGAACTTTCCGCTTTTCCGGGATCGCGCTGATGCAGACCATCGCGAATGCAATTCTGGTTTCGATATCGCTGTGACAATTGGGTACCGATTTAACCGAGTCGTTCGATGTGGTGACTTCAGCCAATTTCACACTTGTTACCCCGCGATATAATGGGATCTCCATCGCGGGGTGGAGCAGTCTGGTAGCTCGTCGGGCTCATAACCCGAAGGTCGCAAGTTCAAATCTTGCCCCCGCCACCAAGTAAGGAAGGCCCCCAGCTGGGGCCCTCTTTTTATACGTTGTGCAATCGTTGCACGCATTTTGCACGGACGTGCCGTTTTCCTTATTTTTATGGCAGGTCAGTTGATCGAGAGAAAACCGCTCACAGCAAAGTGCCCGCAGTTTGGACGCTGCGAGTTGGCGTGACAGGTTCCAACGGAAACTGCTTGCAACGAGCGAAAACCATCAAAGGATCCCGGCGCAATGCTGAGCACGCTCTCAGGGATTTCGCCATTGAAGTCGAAGAAGAAGCCGAAAAGGCGGGAAGGGTCGGCGATCCGAAGCTCGATGGAGTGACTGTGTACTGAGCTATTGACCGAGGTTCAAATGGTTGTTGCCCCATCGCGGGTCTTTCACCGGCCCGCCATGACACTTATGTCATTGAGTTGCGTAGAACCTGTTCGACGTACCACCACGCAAAACGCTTGGAGTCGCAGCGAGGAGTGCGAAAAAGTCCACCCGTGTTACATTCCACGGGTGGTCATTCTTAGCGCGGATAGTGAAAACACGGCACGCCACTCCGTGAGCTTCAGGCGTTCGAGGGGCTCGTTTTGAGAGTTCTTGTCACCGGGGCCGCCGGCTTTATCGGATCGACGACCGCTGAACTCCTGCTCGCGAAGGGTCACGACGTCGTGGCGCTCGATAGCCTCGTTTCGGGTCGAGTCGACAACGTGCCCGCCGGTGCCACGTTCGTCAAGGGCGACTGCGGAGACGTCGAGCTCGTTCGTTCCCTTGGGAGTTTCGACGCTTGCGTGCACTTCGCGGCCCGTATCGAACCCCGTGAGTCAATGAAGTACCCAGAAGTGTTCTTTTCGAACAACGTGGCGTCGACCTTTCGACTCCTCAACGCATTGGTGTTATCAGAGGTACCTCGATTCGTCTTTTCGTCGTCGTGCGCGGTCTACGGCGACCAAGTGGCGATGCCCATCGATGAAGGCCGTTCAATTCAGCCCCAAAGTCCCTACGGACAGTCCAAACGCATGGTGGAAGAAGGTCTGAACTGGCTCGTGTCGTGTGAGCGCATTCGCGCTGCTTCTCTTCGCTACTTCAACGCGGCGGGAGGCACGTTGGCCCATCCCGAGCGTCATCGGCCCGAGATTCACCTCATACCCATTGCGTTGGACGTGGCCGCCGGAGAACGAAGCCACCTCGAAATCTTCGGCGACGACTATCCCACGCACGACGGAACGTGCGTTCGCGACTACATCCACGTGAGCGACCTCGCCGAAGCCCACGTGCTGGCCATCTCTGCGCTCGACGTCCACCCTGAACTAACCCTCAATCTTGGCTCGGGCGTCGGATACTCCAATCGCCAGATCGCCGAGACGGTGCAGCGGATCACCGGTGTCGACTTCGAAGTTCGCTATACCGACCGCCGACCAGGCGATCCGGCAGCGGCCATCGCGAGCAACGCGCGCGCTCGCGAGTTCCTGGGCTGGCGGCTCGAACGATCCGACCTCGACGTCATTGTCAGTGACGCGTGGGCGGCCCACCAATTGCTGTAGCGAAGAAACGTAACGGTCCGCTTCGCAGTCCTCATGGTTTGTCTCCTGGTGGGTCTCCTCCATGGGCTCCAACTACCGGATTCTTGGCCACACTCCTCGGCACCCAAGCGATGGCGCTCTCACCACCCTCGGCGCAATTACTCGATTTGTAGTTCGTTTTGGCGAGACGTTGATGGTGGGGGCATCCATCGAACTGCTCCTCTAGGTTTATCCTCGAGACCCTCAAAACGACGATTTGGCTATCGCAAACATGGCGAAGTCCTCATTTTTACCTTCCAAGGACCATCGATATTCCCTGTTCACACTTACGAACCACCAACTAACAACCAAAGTTGAGTGTTTGTTGGGTTTGAGGTGGTTGGGTGGTGATTTCGGTCTGTGAATTTGTTCAACGTGAACAAGGGCACACTCCATCAGTTTTTTAAGGGCAAAAGCACGCACCGCATCCCCAAGATCATGACGCTCGCCGTCACGTCTTGTCTTCTCGTTACGATGATCACGCTCGATGCTTCGGCGTCGAGCCACCACCTTGCCAAGGCGTCAAAACTCTCCAGTTCCGAATCGACTCTCTCAACGTCGCACTTGAGCAAATTGACGGGCTTCGCCGGACACTGGCATTGGGCTCTCCGGGGTAAGCCAGTGAAGAACTCGGAGCCCACGACGACCACGACGGTCGCCGCGCCCACGACGACGACCCCCACGCCGCCGACGACGACCTCGGCAGCCCCCACGACCACCACGACCAATGCTCCGTCCGGGTCCGCGTCCGCGTCCGCGTCGAATTCGGCGTTTCCGATTGGGATCTTGGACAGTTCCGAGCCGTCGGGCTACGCGCCCCCAGCCGCCGGTGCCCTCAGTGGCTACACCCAGACGTACGTGACGGACTTCACTGGTTCGACACTTCCCTCGGCCTGGGGTACCTACCAGGGACAGCCTGGTGGTGACCCGGGTGGCCAGTTCGACCAAGGACACGTGAGTGTCGGTGGCGGATTGCTCGACATCAGCACCTTCCAAGACTCGTCCTTTAACAACGAATGGGTCACCGGTGGCACCTGCCTCTGCAACATTGCCAGTCAGACCTACGGCGCGTACTTCGTGCGCTCTCGCCTGACCGGCGCTGGTCCGACCGGCGTTGAACTCCTTTGGCCCACGGCCAACGTCTGGCCGCCCGAGATCGACTTCAATGAGACCAGCGGTGGCGTCTCGAGCACCACCGCCACGGCCCACTACAGCTCCTCGAACAGCCAAATCAGCCACTCGTTGAATATCGACATGACCCAGTGGCACACGTGGGGCGTGATCTGGACGCCGAGCTCAATCACGTACACCGTCGACGGCAACGTCTGGGCGACCGTGACCACCGCTACGGCCATCCCGAACATCCCCATGCATCTGAGCCTTCAGTCACAGACTTGGTGCTCGTCTAACTGGGCTTGTCCGAGCTCACCCCAGTCAATGCAGGTCGATTGGGTCGATCAGTACAGTTCCAACTAGCCGACATATATTCGCCGTCAGCGTCGCTTAGAGTGCCGTGACTCGCCCAACTGAATTCTGCGGAGAAGTGGCCTACTTTTCAAGGCAGTTATGGACGCGTCGCGGGAAACCCTCGGCCCTCGTGAGTTTCCATTCTGTGAATATCCTCAGCAAATCGTCCGTTGTTGACGGCCGACGAAAGATAAGAAATACACCTCGTTGAAGCGAGACCTCGCGTGAACCAGCGAATCAACCGAAATATCACAAACCGCGGTCCCTCATGGCCGTATTGACAGGAAGCCTAGATTCTGGGATTCTTTTAGGAGCAAGGGCGGATGAGGAGGAACAAGGTGGATCCGTCGACCTTTGCGGCGATGACCGTTCATTCTGACGGTAGCCCCGGGGCAGCCCGCGGGACCTTGCGGCCGATAGCACCGACTATTTCGGTGGTGATTCCCACGCTCAATGAGGCGGGGAACCTTCCGTACGTCATCAACACCATTCCTGACTGGGTTGACGAAATCATCATTGTTGATGGGCGCTCGCTGGACGACACAAAGCGCGTGGCGAAAGTCCTTCGCCCCGACATCCGCATCGTGCAACAAGAGCGCCCTGGCAAAGGTGCGGCCCTTCTCACAGGCCTCGAGGCCGCTAAAGGCGACATCCTCATCGTCATGGACGCCGACGGCTCGATGGACGGAGCTGAGATCGAAGCATTTCGAGACGCCCTGATCGGAGGGGCTGACTACGTCAAGGGGAGTCGTTTCGCCCATGGCGGAGGCTCGGTCGACATCACGAAGCTCCGCCGGTTCGGCGACGGCGGCATCTGTTTTCTGATCCGACTGCTGTTCGGCGCGCACTACACCGACGGCACGTACGGCTTCAAGGGCATGTGGGCCGACCGACTCGACGCCTTCGATATCGACACTGACGGGTTCGAAGTCGAATTACTTATCGACATTCGAGCCCACCGAGCGGGGCTGCGCACGGTTGAGGTACCGTGCTTTGAATCACATCGAATTCATGGGAGTAGCAACCTCAATGCCGCACGTGACGGGTTCAGCTGTTTACGAGTCATTCTCCGCGAGAGACTACGGCGGTAACGTGTCGTATAGGGCTGGAAACCTCATCGAATCGGATCTTTATACCCCGAGAAACGGTCGTTCGGGCGTCGTTGTCGCCGGGCCCAGTTCGTTGTTGACCGTCCCGGGGGTCATCGTTTCCGAGATCACTCACGCGCTCGCGACGTTCACGCAAGTAACCCGTATCGAAGTGGACCTCAAGACTGACCTTACGGCCGGACTCCATCGTGCACCTTCACTGGCGGCCGCGCACAATACCTACGACGGTGGTCGGATCGTCCGCTATCGCGCGCCAACGAATGCTCGACTTCGAGCCCAAGAGTTTCGCGATCTCATGGCGCCCGGTATTGCTACGGCAATTGCCTACGCGTGGCCCGGTATCGACAATAGTTGGATACGCCAGTTCATTCACGCCGGTCGGTCCGCGGGTGCTTCGACGGTGGTGGCCTGCGCGACCCTTCCTCAACCTAGTCACGCTCGAGCGGTGAGTCTCGCTGGCACGTTCACTTACGCTGACGCAGTGCTCGTCGGTGACGACACACAAGCCAAAGAGTTGATGTCGGTCTTTGGTCACTCTGGCCCCTTCGTCGAGTCACACCCGGCGCTGTCGCTCGACGGCCGAGGTGGACGTTCACCACGACACCAAATCACCGCTTTTCTTCCCAAGGATGACGTCGCGTCACTAACCACACTGTTGGCAGCGTTCGACGCTATCCCTGAGGCGTGGATCGAGACGTACAACCTTCAAGTGGTGATGCGCTTCGAAGACCAGTTGGTGCCGAAGTTGGTCGAGGATACGTATCACAAGAAATACGTTCAACTTATTGGCGACAACATGTCATCGCTGGATCTCAAAGATCTTTGCACCGCGTCGTCGGCACTTAGCATCGCGGCCCCCCTCATTGATTCACGTGCGTTCTCTATTGCGATTGACTGCGGTGTAGGGACCGTCGTGCTCGGCAACGCTCAACGCCCCGATGTCGGACGAGGCTATGTCGGAGGGCTTTTAGCGAATCGCAGTCGTAGCGCGTCCGTCCACGTCGCGCTGATCCACGCGTTGCGACTCGCAGAACTCCAGTTTCCCAATCCCGACACGTGGTTTGACCTTGCCCAACGAGTTGTCGGCTCGCCGCATCCGTTCTCGATCGAAAGTGCGTCTTGAGAATCTCCGTCGTCATTTGCGCCTACACCATGGATCGGTGGAACACTCTCGTGGCTGCCGTACGCTCGTGCGAGGAACAGACACTGAAGCCCGACGAAGTTATTGTCGTCATCGACTACAACGACGAACTTCGAGTTCGAGCTGCACAAGAGTTCAAGGGCGTCTACGTCGTAGCGAACGAATCGACCAAGGGTGTCTCGGGCGCTCGGAACACGGGCGTCGCCGCCTCCTCAGGCGACATCGTTGCGTTTCTCGATGACGACGCTTACGCCGATTCAGATTGGCTCGAGCAACTCACACTACCGATGACCAATCCCGACGTCGCCGGTGTGGGCGGGTGGATTCTTCCCCATTGGCCCGCTAGTCCCCCCGCGTGGTTTCCCGAGACATTTCTTTGGATACTCGGGTGTAGTTACATGGGCCTACCAGAGACGAACTTTCCCATTCGTAATCCCATCGGCGCGAGTATGGCAATACATCGCCGAGTGTTCTCGACCGTGGGCGGATTCACCGAAGGAATTGGCCGGATCGGTGTCACGCCGCTCGGGTGCGAGGAGACGGAACTTTGCATTCGTTACACCGCCGCTTTCCCCGGTCAGAAGTTCGTGATGGCGCGCGACGCCGTCGTGCACCAGTGGGTGCCGGTGTCTCGCCTTACCTGGCACTACTTCTGGACGCGATGTTGGGCCGAAGGGCTCTCTAAGGCGGCTGTTTCCTTCCTGGTGGGTTCTGACTTCGGCCTGGCCGCCGAGCGTCAGCACCTCATGCGATCGCTGCCTCGCGAGTTCTCCTCGAGCCTTCGATCGCTCTTCGTTCATCCGAAATCCGCCGCGAGCCGCTTGGCACTCATCGTGATTGGAACCACGTGCGCTGCTGCTGGCCTGGTGTGGGGACGCGTCGCGGTGCGACTAACGCCAATAGCGTTCAGCAGTAGTGACCTCGCCCGGTTGACGAACGCGTTGCGCGCAAAGGGCGGACCAATTCCTGCCGATCTCAATGAGTCGGCTACGTCGGCCAACCTGGTTGAGCGCAACGTGAACACGTCGGACGTCGAGGACTGAGCTTCCCCAGAATTAGTGGACACGGTTTATGCGGCTAAAGCGACTTCGGACAATGCTAATTCGTAACTCACGGGACTGACGTTGCCAATCGTTGAGTAGCGGCGATCTGTGGCGTCGCTCCGAATCCGGCGTCGTCGGGGATGACCAATCGACAACTCCTCGCCTGGAACGGCCATCGTCAGGCCAATGCCGCGCTCTATCGAACGGCCATCGTTCGCACGCAACACCACGAGCCGACCAAGAACTACGTGGCGCGTCGCACGGAAGAAGGATTGTCCAAGAGAGACATCATCAGGTGTCTCAAGCGCTTCATCGCACGCGAGGCATAGGGGTCGAATCATGGTTGATTTCCGCACGAGAATGGCGTTGTTCGACGCCGCCTAACAACACTCTTGACATATAAGGGCATCAACGCGCTCGCCGAATACTCCAAGGTCTCTACAAGACCGAGCTGATCCGCCGAAAGGGACCCAGGCGCAAAGTCGAGCACGTCGAAATGGGCCACGCTCAACTACGTCGACTGGTTCAGCAACCGACGCATCCACGAGTCGCTCGACTACGTGCCGCCGGTCGAGTTCGAGGCGGCCTACTATGACTCCAGCGAGTCAGAATGTCTGGCCGTTTTGGGAATGAATTAGTCTCCCGATTATCCGGCACGATTCGGTTGTCCGATACGTTTGGTTGTTCTGAATTGTGAGGCCAATGACGAACGGTAGCGAGCCCAAGGAATCGCGGAAGCGTCGACGTCCCGGGCGTCTCGTTCGCAATGCCGTGGCCCTGATGATCTCGGCCGGGGGAACGTCGGTAATCGGGGTGATCTTCTGGGGAGTCGCGACGCACCTGGCGCCCGACGCTTCAATCGGGCGCGACTCGGCGGAAATCGTTGCGATGTCACTACTTGCAAATCTTGCCCAGCTGAGTTTCGGCTCGATATTTGAACGCTTTCTTCCGGTGGCCGGTACGCAGACGCGCGATTTCGTGAAGCGGGCGTACTTGATGTGCGTCTCGGTGGGCTTGGTTATCGGTATCGCGTACGTGTTACTCGGTTTCGGCAACAGCTTCCTTCCCCACGAGATCTGGTGGCGAATCCTCTTCATCGCTGCCGTTGTCTTGTGGACGATCTTCGTCTTGCAGGACTCGGTGCTCGTCGGATTACGGGCTTCGAAGTGGGTGCCGGTGGAGAACATCCTCTTCGCATTGGTGAAATTGGCCCTGTTGCCCGTTTGTATTGCGGTCAGCGCCACACAGGGGGTGTTCGTCGCGTGGATGGCTCCGGTCGTCCTGGCAATTGTGTTCATTACGTGGTACCTGTTCGGCAAGCGAATTCCCGATCACGAAGCATCAAGTAGCGCTAACGAGAAGTTGCCCGCGACCCGTGAACTCATTCTGCTCGCCGGAGCGCAGTACGCCACGCTGCTGTTGACTGTCTGGTCGCCATCGATAGTTACCCTCATCGTGATCCAGCGATTGGGGGCCGTGGCCAATGCACACTATTACGTCCCAACGCTGATCACGAGCAGTTTGGCCGTTCTGGTGTACAGCATTTCCCGGTCATTCTTGGTGGAGGCGACTCATGAGCCGTACGCGCTGCGACGTCACGCCAACTCGACGATTCGGGCGCTGCTCTTTCTACTTGCGCCGTGCCTGGTCTTTGGCGAGATCTTCGCACCCGAGTTCCTGCGAATATTTGGAGCATCGTACGCGCAACACGGCACAACTCTCTTGCGAATGCTGCTGTTGTCGCTCCCTCTCAGCGCCGTCTCGATCTTCTACACGGCGTTCGCCTGGTTGGACAAACGTGTCTGGTGGATGGCAATACGCGACGTCATCAGCGTGACGATCTATTTCACTGCCATTCTCACTCTCATTGGCCACTTCGGCATTGAAGCGATTGGCATTGCGTCTTTGATTTCCTCGGGATTACAGGGGATATTCTTCTTGCTACCTTCGATTCGACGCTACCGATTGACCACTAATTCGAGTCCGCCCGGTGATTCAGGATCTCTCGTCGCCGAGACGTGAGAAGGCTGGTGGACGTAACCAGCCGATCGCAACGATTCACCCACCCGGTTCGACGTGCCACCCCTACGGTTGCAGTCGGCGCACACTTTCCAATGGCATTCGGTGACCGACGCCAACGTCGTGCGTGCGCCATTGTCTGCCCAACTGTCGCGCGCAGCGATCGGTGGCTCGTTGGTCCGTCGAGACTCGGGGGTTCCTGCAACCGTTCGATTAGTACGGAGCGGTCGAGGTCCTCGACGTCGTTGACGCCCGTGAGGGCGAGCGCTACGAGCGTCTCTCCTCGAACGATGCGCAGAATGTGGCTCACACCCTCCTTCACCACGGGCGGCCACGGCGTACACCCACGGGCGTCCTCTCAGGCATGCCCGTGCACCGAGAGCCAGTGCTTTCACGACGTCGAGGCCGCTGCAAGGTGGATCGAATCCTCCTTCAATCGACGTAAAGAGAGCTTGGCAAGCTCACGCCGGTCGAATTCGAGGCCGTCTGCAGTGTCGCCAACGCTGCATGAATCAAGCAATCACACGAGTCAACCGATGTGGGGGGGACCCCACTGACTCGACACACCGATAAAATGCGCAGCATGGGAAGGTTGCACGACGAAGTTGGTCAACCAAGAATGGTCGACACCGAGGAATCGGCGCGTGAAATCCTGAGTTCCTCAGTCAAGCTCGTGATATGGGACTTGGACGAGACACTGTGGGCAGGAACACTGAGCGAGGGTGAAGTCAACCTTTATAGCGCCAGAGGTGATCTGATTCGACAGTTGAATCGACGTGGAATCATGAATTCGATCTGCTCGAAGAACGATTTTGACAAGGTCAAGGATCGACTCTCCCGGGAAGGAGGCCTTTGGGATGAGTTTATCTTTCCTAGGATTTCTTGGCAGTCCAAGGGTCCACAGATACTGCAGATCATTGACGATGCACAGTTGCGAGCCGAACAGGTCCTGTTCATCGATGACAGCGTAGGGAACCTTCAGGAGGCGAGGTACTTTGTTCCTGAGCTGCAGATCAGTGGACCCGAGATCATCGACGACCTTCTGTCGCTTCCTCAATTGGCCGGCCGTGCCGACCCAACGCTTGAGCGTTTGACACGGTACAAGCTGCTTGAGCAAAAGGCGATCGATCGGGAGAACACCGAGGGTTCGAACGAGGACTTCTTGCGGTCATGCAATATCAATGTCGTGGTTGGGGTCGATTGTCTCGCAGAACCACAGTTCGATCGAATCTCCGAGTTGATTGGTCGCTCCAATCAACTGAACTACACCAAGCGCCGCCTCAATGACGAGGAGCTGTTTGCACTACTCTCCGATCCCACGAGATCCAATGGTTACGTTTCGGTGAGTGACCGATTCGGCGACTACGGAATCTGTGGTTTCTACTCGGTACATGATGGTCAACTCACCGACTTCCTGTTCTCGTGTCGAATTCTCAACATGGGCGTGGAACAGTGGATCTATCGGCAACTCGGAAGGCCTGGGATCGTCGTCAGTGGTGAGGTGGCAACCCCCCTCGATGCCACTGGAGTAATCGACTGGATCAACCAAACGGGACAGGATTCACATACGTTTGCAGTGAGGCCCAATGCGCTGACGCCGAAGATCCTGTTAAAAGGGGGATGCGACCTTGGAGCGATCAATGACCTGCTCGGTGGCACACTCGACACTGAGTTGAACACTGTGACTTCGGCGGGATTGCTCGAGCATCGGGACAACCTTGAGATCGTGCGCCGGTCGAATCCGGAGACTCTGGAGAGATACGGATGGGTGATAGATAGATTGCCTTTCCTCGAGAGGTCTTCGTACGAGTCCATACTGTTTCAAGGAACGGAATACAAATACATTGTCTACAGCATCTTGATGGATTATTACCAAGCGTTGTATCGACTTCGGGGAACTGACTTCGTGGTCCCTTACGCTGCTTATGACCGTGATGTAACTGATACTGATCAATGGGAGCGATATCCAGATATCTTCCGCTGGCTGGGTCTTGAAGCCGCCTTCGTCAAGTGGTTCTCGGATAGTTTCGAGTACTTGGGACCGCTCAGTGCAGAAGCGCTCAAGCAGAATATTCGTTGGTTGGCCCAAACTGTACCTTCCGGGGCGCGTCTCGTGATTCTTAATGCTTCTGAGGTTCCGGTCGATGATCCAACCGAAGTCGGTCGAGATCTTCGGTTTCGTGAAATGAATCGAGCGCTTGAAGAGGTTGTGGCGGAGTTGCCGAATGCAGTGATCCTTGATGTGAGGAAGTTCATATCATCTCGAGAGGACATGACGGACAACATCCTCCATTACAGACGACGTATCTATCTCCAAATCGCGGATGCTCTTCGGGAGAT
>DATKRC010000077.1:0-11794 GCA_035532375.1 Acidimicrobiales bacterium | reverse complement strand
ACGAACATCGCTCAAGACGCGTTGAAGCCGCAGTTTCTGAGTTCGTGCCAATGGTCACAGTACAATTGGATTTGGCTTTGGCGAAAGGAAGCGAGGATGGCAAAGTACTACTACACGGCGAACTATGAAGATCCGGCCGTGTACCACCACAGCCAACAGTGTGAAGAAGGCCAGGGGATCGAGCCAAGGAGTCGAGTCGACACCGACTACGTTCCTTTCGACCGGCGACCATGCGACGAGTGCTAGTCGGCAAGTTAAATTGGCCTGGGTCTCCTGGAGACTTTGACCTGCGCTGGGTTTTGTTACCCAATTCGGTCTTGAAATCAGGCGCGATTCACCACGTCAGTTTCATCAGATCCAACACCACAGAAAACACCACACACCACAACTAATGGGAACTACCAAACCGACTGGAACGAACGGTGATTCCGTACGAACAAAGGGCTGTAACCACCATACCGACACATCAAAACAGGTGGCAAACTACTCTTAATCAACAGGTTCCGGGTTCAAGTCCCGGCCGGCGCACCAAAGTCGTCAAACTCTACGGGCTCATGCATCCCAACGGTCGCGCCGTCTATGCAACGGCATGAAATTTTGAGAAGTTGGAAAAATCCATTCAACGCGATTCCTGTTGTGAGTCGCACCATCCAATGACAACTTGAATCCTGGGCAGGCATGGTTAGGTTGTATTGATGATTCGGGTGCCACTCCAAGGTGCGCTGAAGAACACGTAGCAACGGCTTACGTTGGCTGTGCGAAGAATGTTGCTGTCGGAGGTCCGACTCGAACCCGCACGCGATCAAGTTGGGTCGAAGCCATTCTCTCGCGTCATATACGAGTTCAATCGAACGTCCAATGAAACCTGATTGAGAAGGTACTCACAACCCAAGAACTGTCCGGAGACCTTCGTCAATGCGCTCCAGCGTAGGCGGCCGTACTCGGCCAGTGCGTCGGCTGAGTTCGCTCTTATCGAGCGTCACGAGTGCCGTCACGTTGGCCACGGATTCACGGGTCATTCCGGCTTCGCCCTTTGCGACGCGCACGTTACCCGGCATTTCACCGAGACGAAGCGTTGTGGTAAGGGTAACGGCAACGATGGTCGCCAAACGACTTGAATTATAGAAGTCATCAGAAACGATCAATACAGGTCGACGCTTCGCAGGTCGCGACCCCTTTGGCTCACCAAGATCCACCCAATACACCTCACCACGTTGGATCACCACTTCGCGTTGTCATCCTTCGCCAAGACACGGCGAGCCGCCGTCGAGGAAAATTCGAGAGTGTCTTCCTTCACGGCATCCACGACGGCGTTGATTCGATCGATGACGTCGACCGACGACTCCTCTTCGTCGAGTTCCTTTTCTACAGCTCGAGCAAAGAGTGCTGAGCGACTCGTACCGAGTTCCTTCGCCCGACGCGTCGCGCGAACATAGACCTCATTTGGAACCGAAATAGTTGTCTTCACGAAATGACTGGACTTGCTCATGCCACGAGTATAACCAGTCATACCCTCCTTTCGGACAAGTCTCGGATGATCCGAATCTGGAGACAAGCCGATGCCCGATGGAGGTCCCCTTCGTCGCATTTGACCTGGACCCTTTCTCAATGATGCCCGCGTCAGTTTCATCAGATCCAACACCACAGAAAACACCACAAGCCACAACTACTAGGAACTACCAAACCAACCGGAACGGACGGTGATTCCTTACGAACAAAGGGCTAAATCGACCACACCGACACGTCAAAACAGGTATCACACTTTGATTAATCAACAGGTTCCGGGTTCAAGTCCCGGCCGGCGCACCAAACAGATGCACCAAAGAAGTGCTGGTCAAGAGGCTTCTGCCAATTGCGATAGCGGCGGGAGTGATACCCATGTCATCAATCTGTCAACAATGAACCAAGAGAAACCATCCTTCGCAGGGGTGAGCTGAGGGCATCGTGCGTCGGCGAAGTCTGTTCTTGCCGGACGATGGGTCGCGTTACATCAGACCGAAAGTGGCGGCGCTCACGCCCACGGAGACCAACATGACCATCAAAGGAAGTGTTGTTGAAAGTTTCTTGACCGACTTCAGCGAGTTTCAGCCCATAACCGCCAAGGGAATCAAAGCAGATCAAAAGGGCGCGCTGGGGCCCTTAGGAATGACGGGGCAATGATTTCTCTTTTCGTCCACCATGACATTGGCCGATGATCGAGCGCCACGTCAATGTTCGAGTCTGAGCCATATTGTAGTGAGGGATGAAGGGATCAGTTCATGGAAGAACCGCTTTTCACGATCGGCGCGAAGGCAACCTGCAGCGACGGTGAATGTGGCGAAGTGATTCGAGCGGTTATCGATCCGATTGTTCGCAAATTGACCCATCTCATCATTGAGCCCACGCACCGCCAAGGCTTGGCCGACTCGTGCCACTCGAATTCGTCGCGTCCTCTAACGGCAACGTGATGCTGCGTTGTTCCCTGGAAGAGATTGAGCGACTCGACATGGCTGAGGAGACCGACTTTCTTCCCGGGACCGTCGGATACGAGGGGTACGATCCTGCGAACGTAATGCCACTTCCCTACTTCGCGCTGGGAGCGGACAACACATCGCTGCCGGTTACGTACGACAAGCCCGTGGGAGAAGTGGCCTTTCGCCGAGACGTTCCCGTTCACGCGACGGACGGCGAGATCGGAAGAGTCCATGGAGTCGTGATCGATCCGAGCGACCATCTCGTCACACACGTACTTCTCCAGGAGGGCATCTATGGGGACGTCAAGAGGTCGCCATTCCCATCAGCGCCATTTCGCACTTCGGGTCCGACATTCGACTCGGCATCACGAAGAGCGAGGTGCAAGAACTACCATCCGTTGATCTTCACGGATCTGACGATTAGGCGTGCGCTCGGGCTTCGACCAACAGCGGTCGCGCCTAACAATCTGCATGAAATGAGCAGGCACTGTATTCGGAGCAAGGAGAATGAACTGACGTGAATGTCGTCGAAGGAACGATTCGCCATATCGATGGGTTCCAACAGCGCCACCTGGTTCCATCATTCTTCTTCGGCGTCGTCAAGAAGTACGGTGACGACAATGCCGGGAACCTCGCCGTTCAAGTTACCTACGCGATGTTCATCACTGTGTTTCCGCTGCTCCTCCTTCTAGTGACAATTTTGGGCATCGTGCTCGCCGGTAACCCTTCGGATCGCGAGCGAGTGTTGCACTCGGCCCTCGGACAGTTTCCCATTATTGGCCAACAACTCGGTCGCAACATTCACGCCATAAAACGGAGTTCGGTGTTCGGTCTCGTATTTGGGATCGTCGGTCTGGTCTACGGCTCAACGGGACTGGCACAAGCCGGGCTCTATTCTATGGAGCAGATCTGGAATATTCCGGCTGCGGTGCGGCCCAATTACCTCACTCGAATGATTCGCGCTGGCATTTTCCTCGTCGTGCTGGCAGTCGGCCTGATCGTCACTACCGCGCTCGCTGGATTTGGCACGTTCGGAAAGCACAACTTCTGGCTCGGGGCCTTAGGAGAGGTACTCGCCGTCATTGTTAACGTGGCGCTCTACTTCGCCGCATTTCGTACGCTCACGCCGCGACAAGTAGCCACGCATTCCCTGATTCCGGGCGTGATCGTTGGGGGTGTGGTTTGGACAATCCTTCAAGCCGCTGGCGGTTACGTGGTTGGACATGACCTCAAAGGAGCGAGCGCTCTTTACGGACTCTTCGGCCTCGTGCTGGGGCTGATCGCCTGGATCTTTCTCGGTGCAGAGATCACGCTCTATGCGGCGGAGATCAACACTGTCCTTCATCATCGTTTGTGGCCAAGGGGTTTGGTGCAACCTCCGCTAACCGATGCCGATCAACGTTCGCTCGCTTTCCAAGTCACCCAGAATCAGCGGCGTCCCGAACAAGAGGTCATTACCCGCTTTCAGGGAAGACCGATGACTCAAGACGAATACCGCGAGCGCGGCTATGAGGGGGACGATGCGGCTCCGGGGATCGAGCGTCGGGCTCCTGCGAATTCTGACGAGCAACAGACTGACTCGTAACGGAATATCTAGTCGATGGCCATGGAAGGTGATCCTGATGGTAGCGAGGTGGGCGGGCCAATCGCATTCCGTGACGAGACACGAAGTGCTCTCGAGCCTGTGCCACGTACAAGCTCGCTCACCACCTCAACTCGTCGTGCGCGCGCGCATCGCGGTGTTGATGACGTCCAACGCGTACGCGAAGCCGAGGGGTGCTCTCGCTCGGCGTCGGGCGCTCGTCACGACTCGAATCGCCGAGTCGTAGTGGGTGCGCGCACCGTGCGCCACGAGAGCGCGATTCAACGCACGATCCTCTCCCGTTTTCAACGGCACGAATCCTCCCGCCGCAAGATACGCCGCACCGTTAAAGCCGAGGCTGCTCCCGTGTATCGGACGGATCTCCTCCTCGTACTCGTTTTGCCACCACGCGCGAGTGTCGCTGCGATGTTCCGACCAGTCAGCTACCGTGACGCGACCTGACCAGTGGTCCACACCGACTTCGTGCTTGATCACTTGGGTCGAGAGCCAGTCCCTCGGTACGCGCGAGTCAGCGTCGGTCGTAGCGAGCCAGACCTCCGAGGGGCTGAATCGCGACGACTGAGCCAGCAGTGTCGAACAACCCAGACCGCGGGCGTACCCGACGTTTTTCGCGTGACAAATGACGATGGTCACGTCGATGAAACTTCGGTTTCGAGCGAGATTGTGCTGCCATTCGCGAGCAATCTCCTCACTGTCGTCGGTGCACGAGTCAAGGACGATCGCCGCCTTCAGGCTTACTTCCCACTGGCTCAACTCATCGAACGCGTCGACCAACGACCTAAGAGCTTCAGCGAGTAACGATTGCTCGTTGTGCGCCGGGACAACGACGCCGACAGCCGAGGTTCGAACAAGCGGCGCCGATCGGAGCTTCACTTCACGCGCTCCCACAGATCAAGGGTGAACTCCTCCTCGAGGTGGTGGATGATTCGTCGCAACTGGTCGTTGGCGTTTATTAGTTCGTGTGCACGATCACCCGTGAGTGGGTAGTCCGTTTCGCCGCGCCAATGAACACCGATGACGTGCGCCCCCGGGAGTGTCGAGCGAACGATCAGTGCGAGGATATCTCGAAGCGATTCAGCGTCAAAATAGTACGCGACCTCACTCAACACGACGAGGTCGAATACTTCGTCGGGCCACGACCCGGGGATGGCACGCGACTCCACCACCACGTTCTCCCACTTTCTCAATCGCTGCTTGGCTTGTTCCAGGGCGCTCGAAACAATGTCCGTAGCGAGTAGACGCTCGCAACGCGGGGCCAGAAGTTCACTCAGGACGCCAATGGAGCAACCGGGCTCGAACGCGTTGCGGTAGCGCTCTCTCGGCAGCGAATTGATCGTCAACGCGTACTTGCGCTGTTCGTACGAACTGGTCGCAAAGTTCCACGGGTCAGTACTTTCGTCGTACATGTTTTGGAAGTATTCGCGATCGGTCGAAGTCATCACGTCCACATCACCTCGTCGACGTACACCTCGTAGGGTCGCCAGAATCGGCGCATCAGTGGCGCCGGGAGCACCGGCGCGTCGGCGCGGTCGGACCCGATGGGATGAGTCTGGGACAGAAACGCCTCCGTCGACCAGCGCTTGCGGGCGCGCGCTCTTCGATTCAGGTCCAGACGGCGACAGTGACCCCAGGGGATATCCGTTCCCTGCGGGTCAGCCCAGTGCCAGGCCCAGACCAAGTAGCCGAAGACGCCGGCGTCGACGCGACGACTCGCTCCTAGAGCTGCCTCGCCACAAGCGTCGTGATCGGGATGCCCGTCGAGGCGCCACGGCGCGACGCATAGATCTCCGGGTTCCAAGATGTTCGCCAAGGCTTCGTCCAAGTGTGTTCGATGCTGTGCCACTTCGCTGTCGGGGAGATGAAGTCGAAGGATGTCGGGTTTCTCCCAACCCAATCGACGAAGCGCTATCCGCGATTCATGGAAGCGCACGGTGGCGAGATCAAGCCCCTTTGCCAGGCTTGAGTCAGGATGAGAACCCTCACCGTCAGTGACAGCGACAACCTTGAGGGGAACGCGCCGAGCCAGGGCAACTTGGATGAGACCCCCGGCACCGAGTACTTCGTCGTCGGGGTGCGGTGCCACGACAATCACACGTTGAGCGCGGGGCAACACCAGGGGTTCGAGTCCTACATGGCGCCCAGACGCCTTCCACTGCGCTTCGGGGCGCCCGAGGTGCTCGTCGTCCACGGTCAGTTCCACGGACCGCGCCCTTTCGCGAGTCGACCAAGTTCGGCTGCGTCGACGCCGCCGTGGTGTTGCGACAAGTAGACGAAGAGATCCGCGGCCCGGCGTGATTGTTCCGCGTCGTGACAGAGGGGTCGAGCGCCTCCCGCGGATCCCACGAGGGCGAGTACTTGCATCGCCGCATCGTGAACGACTTGTCGCGTGACGAATGCTCGATAGCGAGCCTGTCCCTTTTCGTCGGTGGGATCGGCGTCGATGGCGGCGGCGGTACCTGTCAACACGTCGCGCATTGCCTCAAGAGCGGCCACGGCCCATCCCAGATCGGCGAGCGCGTGTTCGTTGGCTTCGGCGCCCAACGAGTTGGCAAGATTGTTCACCAGACCGACGGCCCCGCCGTACCAACATGCGGCCACGCCTGACGCACCGAACCAAAACCCTGGACGCGCGGTATAGAAGTCCGGTGGCCCGACGACGTGAGCATCGGGAATCACGGGACCGGCGAACTCAAGCGTTTGACTCACCGAGTCCCCCATACCGACGGCGGGCCACGAGTCATGTTCGACGGCAGCGACGTATTCATCGAGCGCCACGTCAAACAGTCGATAGCCGTCTTCGGTCTCCGCCGAGACGAGGGCCCGATCGATGATCCCATTACCGGAGCAGAACTCCTTACTTCCGGTCAGACGCCATCCATCCCCCACTCTCTCGGCCGACGTACCGCCGTATCGCGACCTCGCCGCCCACACGCCGTACGTGGATCGTTCGTCAATGGGCTTGGAGCCGGCCTCGGACAGAATCGCCAATGCGTCAACGTGCCCTTCGGACAACCTTCCTACGGAAAGGTCCCGAGACGACCACGCCGCGAGTACTTCGAAGCGACGCCAGGTGTTGCCCGAACCGGGCAGCGGAAGTTCTGCTGCGTCGGTCCGAACGAACTCCTTGAATATTGGCTGAACACGCGACATCATCACCTACTTGATTTCCTATATTAAGTGCGACCACGGGTGTTACACTTCGCATTAGGACGTCAAGTCCCCGCATCCTTCGCTCCTGACATCCGGTCAGGGACGCAAGAAGGAGGTACGACGTGGGTCTTCCCGGAATGGTGCTCAGCGCCATCGCAGCTGCCGCAGGGGCGATTATGTACTGGGCCGTTACCTATCAAGGAACGGGCTTTCGTCTTTCAACCGTCGGTCTCATCCTCATGATTGCCGGGGCGTTTGGATTCGTCGTTTCGGCGATTGTCTTTGCCACATCGCGACGCCAGGTAAGCACCGGGACCCACTCCATGGACCGCGAGGTCACCGACTCGGAAGGTCGCTCAAGTTCAGTGCACGAAGAGCGCAAGTAACGGATTCCGGTGCAAGTTGAGTCCACGTTGTTATCGATCCAGGTTCCTTATCGAAAAGGACCTGGTTGACGCGCAGCCGAAATTGACAGGCTGTTTTTGATTATCACAACCAAGAAGGATGGCACATCATGGCAGGAAAAATTGAGAAGTCGAAGGGCAAGGTCAAAGTAGCAGTCGGAAGCCTTACTGGTAACAAAGAGTTGGAATCCAAGGGCAAGATCGACCGTCGGACTGGGGAGGCGAAGAAGAAGATTGGCCGTGTGAAGAGCAAGGTCGAGGCGACGGCCGAAAAGGCTGAGCGCAAGGCCGTAAAGGCGATTGACAAGGCCGGGGACGCTGCGCGCCGCAAGTAGTTTTTGATCTCCGCGCTCGTCTCCGTGCAAATTGAAGCGGCGAACTCGCGGCGGTCGGCTTTATGAAAATTTAGGTTCTAGTGCTGGAGGCATTGTGATTATTTTCGGTTTGATTCTTCTCCTCATTGGGTTCGTCACAGGGCTTGCGATTGTATGGACAATCGGAGTGATTGTGCTCGTAGTTGGATTGGTTCTCTGGCTCCTTGGAGCAATGGGGCACGCAGTTGGGGGAAGACGTCACTACTACTAGATCATGATTCGTCGTTTCACTCGACGGAGGCGAACGGCATAATCTGGCAGTTCCTACCTTGAAAGATATGACCCAGATAGTCCTGCCGATGAGCCAACCGAAGTTCATTCTGCCGTTGTCGGATTGAACAAGTTTCTGATTGAAGCTGGAGTGAAAAATCAACACCGCGTCCTTCCAAGTTGCAGATGACCTCATGCAACAAAGAAATGGGATGAATGTTTGCTAACAGGTCGTTGGTTCTTGGAACGGTTGTTTGTCAAATGGTTCGTAGACCGTAGCGAAGCACCGTGGTTGCACCGCGTCCTCTCTACGCCGTGGGCATCGACACAATAATTACGGGCTGGCCCGGAGTGTTTTACTTGGATCACGATGAGTCGGACCCCATGAGGGATTCGGAGTCTCTGCGGGTCATGGCCGGCCTCGGCCCCGCACCGTCGTGGGTTCCGAAGTTGAGTGGCACGTTTCTTGCTATCAGCAGTCACGCCCTCACGTCATGGCCAATATGAGCCACGACGGATTCGACGTTGTCATCGATCACTGCATAATTGATCCGACTGAGCGCGAACAGGCTCAGAACCTGCTCATCGGCGCATTGTGGGTCGGAGTCATGTGTGACGTTGAAGAATTGATACGCCGCGAATCAGTCCATGGAGACCGCTACGTGGGCTTCGCATCTGGCACGTCCGCCGTCGTACATCAAGGCATGAACTACGACATGGTGCTCGACACAACTTCGACGCCATCCGAGGAGTTAGCGCAATCGATCTGCGACGCAATATTGCATCGATGACGATGCTGTACCTTAAGCGCTGTCCGCACCGGACCGAGAGACATTGTCGTACTTCCTGTGCTTGGCGTCAGTAGCCCGAAGCGATCCTGCACGTCTTACGCGCTCTTCTCCTCTTTGAGTTCTGCGACAAGAAAATCCCACACAAAATCTCACACACAAGTGCGAACCAGACAAACCAAAACGACACCTTTGCCAAGATCGTCGGTCCTCAGCGGGCACCACGACTTGGCGCGGTACTCGGGCGATATTAGCGGGCTGCCCAAGTCCGCGGCACGCCTGCAGGCCGACGCCTGTCCTTCACTTTCAGGTATAGCGCCAGCGATGAAAGCCGTTAGTCCGCGATGGCGGCGCGAAGGATTGGAATGTCGTTCACCAGAGCGTCCCATACCAATTCGACATCGATGTCGACGTAGTCGTGTGTCAACTTGTCGCGCATCCCCGCAATCTTGGTCCACTCGATACCGGGTCGAGATGACGTGAACTTCTTGGGCAGTCGCTTCACCGCTTCGCCGATTTGTGTGAGCACCGTGATCGAGGCGTCTTGGACGATCCAATCGTGATCAAATCTGTCGCGCCCGAAGGAGGCGATCTCGTCGCCCTTGCGTAGAGAGGACCTCATCGAATCGAGCGTCTTGGATAGACGCTCGTTCCTCTTTCTTTCATCGTTGGCTCTCTTCTCGTTTTCGTCTGCGAGTACGAGGCTCGACTCTGGATGACTCTCGAAGACGAAACGACCGCCGCCTTCAGAGCCCTTCGGGTGCCGCTTCCGTGATTTCACAGCGAAAGCGCATCTCGAATCATGGCGGAATCTGGATCAACCCCGCGATCGCTGATCACATCGACGGGGTAGCCGAGGAACGCCTCGACTTCATTCGCAAAGCCAACCAAGTCGAACAACGACGCTCCCGACGCGGGGGTCACCAACAGATCAATGTCACTCGTTAACGTGTCTTCGTTGCGAGCGACCGAACCGAACACTCGAACGTTGGTGAGGTGTCGCCTCGCCGCAGCAGCCACCACCTCGTCACGGCGGCTATCGAGCACCGCCGCAGGTGGGCGCCGCGCGCACTTCAATAGTCGCACTTGAGTTGGCTCCGTGGGAACCACCGTCCCTTTCTCATAGGACGAGATCCGCGACTGGCTAGTTCTGGCGCGTCGGGCCAATTCGACCTGCGTGATACCGGCATCCTCACGTGCGCGCCGGAGTCGTTCGGCAAACTTCATGATCCAAAATATACCACCAGGGATATGGTAACGCTCCCTATCCATTCGCACGGAGTAACACCTTCAAAATCCCACGAAACTTCCCACACACCAGCAAAACTCAGCTAAACCAGACCGACTCAAAACGACACGAATGCCTGGATTTGCAAGACCAAATCAACCAGATCAAACACGCCACAACGATGGGGAACTCACTCTTAATCAACAGGTTCCGGGTTCAAGTCCCGGCCGGCGCACTGCTTAAAAGTACTGATCAGAAGGACGCGTCCGATTTTTGAGCCAAACTCATCTGGGCGCTGCTTAGGGCTCCTCCCCACTTCGACGTCTCCACTAATCGACCTCAATCGCTCGACTTCCCACCGCTCTCGCGTAACAAATCAATGTCATCGCACGCAGTCCAACACGGTGAGTTATGGTGCAGATATATGGCATTTGTGCAACGACTTCCCACGACAACCTACGCTGCAGGTGTTCGGTCGGCGACGGACCAAGTAGCTCCACTATGAACAAACTGCCCTCTTCGAGCCAGTGAGCGACGACGCCGAGGTCGACCGGCCTCCCATGCCACCATTTAACAAGAGCACCGCAGCCCAAAAGGTCCAATCCGCCGAAGACGCTTGGAACACCCGAGACCCCGAGCGGGTCGCCGCGGCGTATTCGCCCGACAGCGAGTGGCGGAATCGGTCGGAATTCATCAGGGGCCGGGCCGCAATCATCAAGTTCCTCGCCGCCAAGTGGGAGCGCGAGCAGGACTACGCACTGCGCAAAAACCTCTGGTCGTTTGAGGATGACCGAATAGCCGTCAGGTTCCAGTACGAATGGCATGACCGGGCCGGCCAGTGGTGGCGAAGCTACGGAAACGAGTTGTGGGAATTCGACTCCCAGGGTTACATGAAACGTCGAGAAGCCAGCATCAACGACGTCGCCATCTCCATTGACGAGCGCCGGATCTTCGGAACCCGCACGCCCGAGCAGAGGATCCACACTCTCCCGACCGAGTAGTTCCAATTTCGAATTGTGCGTGATGGCGACGGGGCCAGCGGAACTGCAATGACTACGCAACAACCAAAGCGCGCTGATGAATATCGGCGAACCGTGGCCCGACCTCGAAGGGGCCGAACTACGGGCATGGGTGATGCGGACGAAACTACGGACCTACGGTGGGAGTGTCAGGTAGTTGACGAAAGGAAGCCATCGTGAAGGTTCTGCAATATCGAACTATTGGATCTGCGCCAGAAGTGGTCGAGATCGACACACCGGTTCCGGGTCCCGGGCAGTTGCGACTGAAGGTCACCGCCGCGGGAGTTTGTCACTCCGACGCCTTTCTCATGAGCCTGCCGGCCGAGGCCTATACGTTCGGACTTCCCCTAACTCTCGGTCACGAGGGCGCCGGGATCATCGACATGGTGGGCGAAGGAGTCGACGGGCGCCATCTCGGCGTTGAGGTTGCCGTGTACGGCGCTTGGGGATGCGGCCAGTGCTACGCCTGTGCCCAGGGGCACGAGAACTACTGTGAACGAGCCGCCGCCGAAGGCATCGTGCCCCCAGGGCTGGGTGCGCCCGGCTCGATGGCCGAGTACATGAT
>DATKRC010000076.1:0-34335 GCA_035532375.1 Acidimicrobiales bacterium | reverse complement strand
CTTCGCTTAACGCCGACGAAACTTGCCGCACTGCAACCCTCAGCGTTAACCCAGTTCGGTCATTTGATGGAGACGTTCGTCGTAGGTGAACTACTAAAGCAGATCTCGTGGTCAGATTCAGTTAGTGATTACGGACATTGGAGAACGTTTGATGGCGACGAAGTTGACATCATTCTGGAGCGTGATGACGGTGCTGTAGTTGCAATTGAAGTGAAATCATCCAGACGCATCGCAGGTTCCGATCTTGCCGGTCTTCGTAAACTCAAAGATGCGTTGGGGCCACGTTTTCTCGGCGGCATTGCTTTGTACGCCGGTGAGCGTTCTTACACCCACGAGACGTCAATTCATGTCGCGCCGATCGACCAACTTTGGACTCACCTTCAGTAGAAATCTGAACAATTGCGCATTTACAACGTGGCGCCAATCGACGTAGTAGCGACCGTTCTCAGCTGTGGTAGCTGAGAACACCAACTGCGTCAAGAATCGGACAGTGCACCCTAAGGGGGCTGCAATCGTGATTCAACCGCCGAAGCACTCGGACTTACGATTAATCGCTCGGCGGGAAATCGTTCTGGGCATTAGTTGGGCACTCCAGAAACAAAAATGGGCCACAATGTCGTGAAAATAGCCGAACTATCACGTGAGTGAGATTTTCCTCGTAGGGGATTTATGGTCTCCTACGAGGTGTTTTGCACTCTTCAATTGGAGCGGGCGACGAGAATCGAACTCGCGTTCTCAGCTTGGGAAGCTGATGTTCACGCCATTAGGTTAGAGAGAAGAGTTAGCCCCGGAGATGGTTTCGTGGTCATTAAGCACATTGGATTTTTGTCGTTCGGTCACTGGGCGCCTTCGCCGCACTCGCAGACTCGCTCGGCGTCGGACGCCTTGCTGCAGTCCATTGATCTCGCGATCGCGGCCGAGGCACTCGGTGCCGACGGCGCGTATTTCCGGGTTCATCACTTCGCCAACCAACTTTCATCGCCGTTCCCGCTGCTTGCCGCCATTGGTGCAAGGACCAGCAGGATCGAAATCGGCGCCGCCGTGATCGACATGCGCTACGAGAACCCGCTCTATATGGTCGAGGATGCGGGGTCCGCCGACCTGATCTCGGGCGGGCGCTTGCAACTCGGCATCAGCCGTGGATCACCTGAACAGGTCATCGAGGGCTATCGCTACTTTGGGTACGATCCGGCCGATGGCACCGATCAAGCCGACATGGCACGGGAGCACACGCGGGCCTTCCTGGAGGCTCTGAAGGGCGAGGGTTTTGCCGAGCCGAACCCGCGACCAATGTTCGACAACCCACCCGGGTTGCTTCGAGTCGAGCCGCACTCGAACGGTCTGCGTGAGCGGATTTGGTGGGGTGCCGGGACCCGCAGGACCGCCGAGTGGGCGGCCGAGCAGGGGATGAATCTAATGAGTTCGACGCTTCTGAGCGAAGACACGGGCGTGCCATTCCACCAACTGCAGGCCGAGCAGATCGAGCGGTTTCACATGGCCTGGGCCAATTCGGGTCACACGCGTAAGCCTCGCGTCTCGGTCAGTCGCAGTATCTTTCCAATCGTCAACGATCTTGACCACTCATATTTTGGACGTGAAGGCGAATCGCAGAACCAAATCGGCTACATCGACGGCGGCATAGCGCGCTTCGGTAAGACCTACGCCGCGCCGCCTGAGCAGCTGATCGATCAGTTGGCCAAAGATGAGGCGATTGCTAGCGCCGACACGTTGCTACTAACAATCCCCAATCAACTCGGCGTCGACTATTGCGCCCACGTGCTTCAGACGCTGCTAAGCGATGTTGCGCCAGCGCTTGGATGGCGTTGAGATGATTCGACACCGTCATGGCGAATAAGTACGGGACAACTGCGGTCACTCACGGTCATCACTGAACGTTTTCAAACTCTTGCATTCGTTGAGTTTTTGATGACAATCGTTGGAGCGGACGACGAGAATCGAACTCGCGCTCTCAGCTTGGGAAGTTACATGCGGTCATCGAACGCGCCTGAGGGCCAATCGATAGACGTCGTCGTACGGCAGAGTGCGCCCAATCGACACTTCGCGCTTGAACGACTCCTCGCCCAGAACATCGCGAAGACGCTGACCGTACTCCTCGATCATCTGGAGTTCAACGTCGGCCCAGCTGAAGCCGGCGAACGGTGGAAACTGTTCCTTTAATAGTTGTGCGGCGCCATAGAGTTGTGCTCCGCGTGTGAAGTCGCCGCGAGAGATCGCGACGTAGGAAAAGATGTAGAAGACGCACGAAGCTTGCCAATTGGGTTCGCCCATCCGGCGGTGTGTTTGAAGACACCGACGCGAGTACTCCTCCCCAACGTCGATATCGCCCATTGCGAAAGCCACGATCCCCATGTTCCCTATCGCTTGCGCCGCGGAGAAGTCGTCGCCAATCGACCGGGCAATCTCTAATACTTCCTCCTCCATGACCACACCCGCTTGGAGCCGTACGTCGCCGAGAAGCGCGTGATCCCACATGGTCGTCGAGTAGAGGTGGAGTGCCCTAGAAAGTCCAATCAAGTTTTGTGCGCGTCGGAAACAATCCACGGCTTCGACAA
Source organism: Acidimicrobiales bacterium (assembly GCA_035532375.1). Lineage (GTDB taxonomy): Bacteria > Actinomycetota > Acidimicrobiia > Acidimicrobiales > RAAP-2 > RAAP-2. The sequence continues at coordinate 31,762 of DATKRC010000076.1, read as the reverse complement.
GCAACGCGCTGACATCGCTTGAATAATTGCGATGACGCCAGTTGGCGGTTAACGCGAAGCCAAGGGTGGCGTCATCTCCTAGCGTCCTTGCGAGTTCCAGAGCTTCGATTAGAACTTGATTGGCCTCGTCACTTTGCTCTTCGAGTTGCAAGATTCTTCCCAATGACAGCAGCGCGAAACAGAGGAGACGCTCGTCGCGAAGGTCGTGGGCGATCTCCAAAGCTTCGTCGATGAGTTCTCGCTGCACCGTAAGTGTGGCAGCGACGGGGCCAAGGTCGATTCGTCCGTTGGCGATTAAATCCGACGTTTTTCGAAGCGACTCGGCTCGCAGCAAAGAGGATGAGTGCTGCGTTTTCTCAAGAGCGCTCATGATTGGCGTAGCGGGCAGCGAGAATCGATGAGTCAACAAGAAATGGAAGAGGGCCGATTCGATTCGAAGCACCGCTTCGTTGTCTTCTTGGTCGGTGAATGTCGAGAATGACGCTTGAATGTTCCCCCACTCATCGTTCACGCGAGAGAGCCACTTCACTTGATTGGGTCCTCCGGCGAAACTCAATTCGGCCTCTTCGCACAGGGCGAGGTAGAACAATGCGTGTCGGCGTCCAACATCTGACACGGCCTCAGCGCCATCTATCTGGAGCATCTGCTCAAGTGCATATTGACGAATGGTCTCAAGAAGATGGAACCGAACTCCGGAACTGTTGCGCTCCGCCACGACGAGGCTCTTGTTGACCAATGAGCCAATGAGTTCGACGGCTTCGAATGAATCAACGGATTCACTCGAACAAATCGATTCAACCGCATCGATGTCGAAGCCACCCACGAAGACGGTGAGTCGACGAAGTATTTCGCGCTCCACGTCGGTTAGGAGGTCGTAGGACCACGCCACCATCGCGCCCAGCGTTTGCTGACGTGGCAGCGCGTTACGACCGCCTCCCGTTAAAAGGCGGAACCGTTGGTCGAGTCGTTTATGCAAATCTTCAAGTGACATCGAAGTGAGGCGCGACGCGGCTAACTCGATGGCGAGAGGAATCCCGTCGAGTCGCCTACAAATTGAGGCCAAGATGGCGGCGTTTGCATCGTCGACCGAAAAGCTTCGATCGTGCGACTTGGCCCTCGCGACGAGAAGATCGATTGCGTCGTATCCGGTGAGGTCCTCGACACTTTCGACGTTGTCCCCCGGCAAAGAAAGTGAACGCACACGATAGACGACTTCTCCATTGACTCCTATTGGCTCGCGCGACGTCGCGATCAAGCGAACCTTCGGACAACTTCGGCCGATCAGTTCGGCGAGCTTGGCGACTGCTCCTACGACGTGTTCGCAATTGTCGAGAACGATCAGTATGTCTTGTTCTTTGAGAATGTCAGCGAGCAACTCGTTCGAAGGGAATGAATTCTCTTTGGACAATTTGAGTGCATCGTAGACAGCGGTGGGCACCATTTCCGGGTCGCCGATGGCGTCAAGCATCACGAACCAGACGCCCTCAGCGCTTCCGTCCAGCAGTTCGGCGGCGACCTGCAGTGCGAGACGTGTCTTGCCGGACCCTCCCGAGCCAGTCAAGGTGACCAGTCGAGATGAGCGAACGAGTTCCGCGGTCTCGTTGATTTCTTGGATTCGCCCTACGAAGGGACTGAGTGACGTAGGCAGGTTGTTCGCCATTCCGACGTTGTCGAGCGATTTCAGCCCTGGGAAATCACTCGCCAGACCTGCAACGACGACCTGGGAGATCTCCTCGGGTTGACCGAGGTCTTTGAGGCGATGAGAGCCAAGGGGAAGGAGTGACACTCCCGCGGGGAGCGAATTTCTCACCAGGTTTGATGCTGACGAAGACAGCAGTATTTGTCCCCCGTGGGCGACGTTGGCAATCCTTGCTGTTCGGTGTACTTCGTAGCCCACGAGACCCGTCACGGTGTTCGACGCTTCGCCCGTATGGATTCCCATTCGGACGAGAAGATTCTCTCCTCCAGGTAACTCCTGTTCGCTCAGGCGTCGTTGCATATCGATGGCGGCAGCAATGCATGAACTAGTCGAACTGAACACGACGAAGAACGAATCTCCATGGGTCCCCTCTTCACGGCCACCGTGGGCCTCAAAACTGGTGCGCACAATCTCGTGGTGTTCTGCCAACACCCGCGAATAGGCGTCGTCGCCGAGACGACGGAGTAACGCCGTCGAGCCTTCAATGTCAGTAGCAAGAAAGGTCAATGTCTCAATCGTTGAATCGTAGATGACGTTCATTTATTAGCCCCGGCACGATTTTTCACCGGACATACCACGGGCATATACGTGCATGTAACACGGGGCATTTGTGGCGCTTTACGGTCACCGCTCGTTACTTTCAATGCGTTGCGATTAAAGAGAATGACACCAAAATCCTTGGAGCGGGCGACGAGAATCGAACTCGCGTTCTCAACTTGGGAAACTGATCGACAAGTTTGGTTTGAGTCCGTATTATACCTGATAAACAGTAATATATTTAGTTGGCTGGCCCACTTTTCTGGTCCTTGGGCGCTCTACGGACGTTTAGGTCCGCCATCGTAATACACCTTTATCACTTCGTAATAGGGGGGGTTTTAATGTGGCGTCGCAGTAAAAGAGGGGGGGTTGTACTAGTATTGAATCATGCGCGACGATGAAATTCGTACTCGACTTCGAGAGAACAACCCATGGTGGCGGGCGGTCGCGAGCGAACGAAATCCCGTTGCTTGGGCGTCGGCCGATCGCTCTCTTGTTGCGCGACAGTCCTTCGATTTGGGGTATCGGTCCAATCTCCTTCATGATGTTGTCACTGGAGAATTAGACGACAAGCTCGTCGTTCTTCGAGGTCCCCGCCGTGTCGGAAAGTCGGTCCTATTAAAGGACACTGCATTGGCGCTTTGCGGACGAAGTGACATCGATCCGCGCCAACTCATCTACGTGGCCCTCGATGGCATGACAGTCGCCGATCTTCGTCGAGTTCTCCGTCTCGGGCGAGAGCTCACACGATCAGTGGGAGACCAACGGCGAATTTGGCTCCTCGACGAGGTCACCGCACTCAAGGGCTGGACGGCTGAACTCAAATATCAACGTGATAACACCCCCTTTGGAAATGACACCGTTGTGTGCACGGGGTCATCGTGGGAGGGGACCTCAAATGTCGAACGAGATCTTCTGGCGGGTCGATCAGGTGAGCGTTCCGATCGGCGGTCACGAGTACTTCATCCGATGTCGCTGCGCGAGGTGCTGATCGCGACTAACCGACTGAATCCGACCTTTGAAAAAATACGTCCGTGGGAGTTACAATCTCCAGCCGCACTTCGCATCGCTGAAACACTCGAACCATTTGTCGATGAACTCGATCTTGCGTGGCAGTCCTATTTGACGTCAGGTGGGTTTCCACGAGCGGTTGCCGAGAACCACAACACGGGAGGGGTGAGCGACTCGTTTCTCGAGGACCTTGCGGCGTGGTTACACCGCGACGTTGATCCCGATGCCCATGACGACTCGGTTCCACGGCTGCTGTCAGCCATCGAACAACATTGCAGTTCACCTCTTTCGAGGAACACGTTGTCGCAGGAGTTGGGTTACGCCGACGGTAACGGACTCGATGTTCGTCTGAATCGATTGACGCACGCCTACGCGGCGCTGTGGTGTCATCAAATCGACGTCAACGGGAATCGCATAAGAGGTTCACAGTCCAAGATGTATCTGGCCGACCCACTTCTCTCGTGGATTGGCCCGCGTCTAAGGTCGGGTCTTCCTTCACCAGACTTCACTCGTCTCACTGAAGCCGCGCTGGCGGTGGCCCTAGCCAGGGCAGTCGATGATTTGCAAAGGGGACGATGGGAATCTAACGATGCAATTGGCTATCTACGGACTGGAGGTGGCAAGGAAATCGATTTTTCAAAGGTGCCAATTCCGAGTCCCGCTGGTGTCAAGCCGAGCGTTCCATTGGAATCGAAGTGGGTGTCGTCTGGTTGGCGGGCCGAGGCAAGGTCCATCGAGGGGTTTTTTTCGTCGGGCGTCGTAGCGACGCGTACGATACTGGACACTACCAATCCGGCGTGGGCTCTCCCAGCGCCGATCGTGGCACTTTTACTCGAGTGATTTGGACAGTGAACGCTGAACCAGTCGATTCAGCGCGAGAAAACGAACACAATTGATATTTATTTCATCAACGAAGCGAGAATATACCGTTCGCAATGAAGCGAGGAGACTTGCTTGGCAGTCTCTTGACTGAGGCGTCGCTTTGAGCGGCGAAACATGATTTACTACCGGTGTCGCATCGCGACAGTGCTGCGACAGCTAGAGGTGACGAACCGGAGCAAATGATGGCGAACAGTGGTGAAGACCAAGAGCAATGTTTACAACGACTTAGTCAGTCGATGCAACAAAACCAAGCTTGGAGCGGGCGACGAGAATCGAACTCGCGTTCTCAGCTTGGGAAGCTGATGTTCTGCCGCTGAACTACGCCCGCGGAGAAGTCAATGATAACGCTCACTAGGCAGTACAAATGTGCGAACCTTCTCGTCCAGCGCCAGCTGATTTCGGAGCGATAAGGCAATAGTGCTGTGTAATCGGGACATTCATCTCCGCGAGACCTCGATGGTACTTTCTGTTCGTGACTATCCGAGTAGTGCTGGCTGAGGACAATGCGCTATTACGAGAATTAATCACAGGTCTTATAAGTAGTGGTGACGAATTTGAAGAGCTCTCGGTCGGACACCGCCGAGAAGATTTGAACGCAGGCTAACTGCGTGCGAGTCACTTTCCTCGGCGTGAGAGGTTCGACACCCGCGCCGGGCGGGGAGTTCCTGCGTTACGGCGGGCACACGTCGTGCGTGGCGATCGCTCACGACGGTGAAGTGCCGTCGCTGCTCCTCGACGCTGGAACAGGAATTCGTCGAACTAGTTCGTTGATGAACGGCGAGCCGTTTCGGGGCTCCATCCTCCTCACACATCTGCACTGGGACCACGTCCACGGCCTGCCCTTTTGTGACGCCACCGATCGCAATGACTCGCGCGTCACGCTCTTCGTTCCCGACCAGCTCGACGGTTCGGATCCGTTGGAGGTGCTCTCGCGCGGCATGTCGCCACCGCATTTCCCGGTGCGCGCCGACGAACTTCGCGGCGACTGGTCTTTCGTCGCGCTCTCGTCGTCGTCGTTGGAGATCGAAGGGTTCCACGTGCTCGTCGAAGAGATACCTCATAAGGGAGGTCGAACCTACGGAATTCGCGTGAGCGACTCCACCGCCGCAGTCGTCTATATGCCTGATCACTGTCCGAGCGTTCTAGGTCCGGGTCCCGATGATTTGGGCGAGTACCACCAGGCGGCTCTGACACTGTGCGACGGAGCGGACGTACTTATCCACGATGCGCAGCTCGTACGCGAAGAGTTAGAGGCCGAGGCGTACTTCGGTCACGCCGCCGCGGAGTACGCGGTCGAATTAGCCGGTTACGCCAACGTGGGCCAGGTCGTCTTGTTCCATCACAAGCAGAGCCGCGTCGACGACGATCTCGACGCCATTGGTGCCCGATTCACTGGGACTCCTAAAGTCACCGTCGCCACCCAGCGCACGGTGCTCGATCTGTGAGCCCACCGAATCCGTCACTCGACGTCGCCGTTGTCGGATCGGGACCGAATGGTCTGGCGGCGGCGCTGACGCTCGCTCGAGCCGGACTATCGGTCGAGGTGTTTGAAGGCGCGTCGTGTCCGGGCGGCGGGTGTCGTACCGAAGAGCTGACGTTGCCGGGCTTTCATCACGACGTCTGTTCAACGGTCCAATCGATGGTCACGATTTCGCCGTTCTTTCGAGATTTCGTAGACGTGCTCGACGGCGTCACATTGTTGAAACCAGAAGTCGCGTTGGCCCATCCGCTTGACGCAACGAGCGCGGTCAGCGTCGAAGGATCGGTCGCGCAAACAGCAACGATGCTCGGCGTTGACGGCGACACGTATCGCCGGCTCTTCTCCTCGCTCGTCGCCGACGCGGATAGTCTCGCTAGGTCGGTCCTGGCGCCACTACGCTCACCTCCGCGCAGTCCTCTGACGATGGTTCGCTTCGGTCTCAAAGGGTTTCCTTCGGCGACGCATTTGGCCAAGAGGTTCTCCACGCCAGAGGGAAGAGCTCTCATCGCCGGATTGTGCTCGCACGCAATGCTGCCGCTTGACGCCCCAGTGACTTCCGCGTTCGGAATATTCCTCAACATCACCGCGCATGTGGGCGGTTGGCCGGTCATTGAAGGCGGCAGCGAAAAGTTGATCGACGCACTGATCGCCGCGCTCAATAACGAAGGTGTCACGGTCCACGTTGATCGACCGATACGTCGACTCGGTGATCTGCCGAAATCACGCGCGACCCTCTTTGACACGTCCGCCCCAGGGATGGTCGACATCGCCGGTGAACGACTCAGCTCGCGTTACAAATCGGGCGTCGCTCGATTCCGACGCGGTCCCGGCGTGTTCAAAGTCGACTGGGCGCTCTCCGGCCCGGTGCCGTGGAGCGCAGACCAATGCCGTCGTGCGGTGACCGTGCACGTCGGAGGAACATTTGACGAAGTGGCCGCCTCGGAGAAGGACGTGGCCGAGAATCGTCACCCGGAGAGGCCGTTCTGCATCGTCGTGCAAGCGAGTGTCGTGGACGCTTCGCGCGCTCCCGGACGCCAACAGACGTTGTGGGCGTACTGTCACGTCCCCAACGGATCGAACGTCGACATGACTGAGCGCATTGAAAGCCAAATCGAACGATTCGCCCCAGGCTTTCGAGACGTCATTCTCTCTCGCGCGACCACGTCAACGGCCGAAAGCGAACGCCACAACCCGAACTACTTGGGTGGTGACATTTCGGGTGGCGCTGGCACCCTTCGCCAGACGTTGTTTCGTCCGACGGTTCGTTGGGACTCGTACCGGACGGGCACGAAGGGGCTGTACCTGTGTTCGGCATCGAGCCCACCCGGCGGCGGCGTGCACGGCATGTGCGGTTACGGCGCGGCTCGCACCGTCCTGGCCGACCTCCACTAATCGCCAGTCGTAGCGCTCTCTATTCCGAACGTAAGACGAGAGCTGGCGGAGTGGTGCTGGCGTTGTAGCCCGGGCCGCAGATGCGGCAACGATGGCGACGACGAGTGTCCCGAGTGCCACGAGGGCACACGAGCGCGGCGATGACTTGACCCTGGGACTTTGAAACTTCCGTCGACGGGTGGTCTCCTAATTCCTCGCGTTGAGCTCCGGCGGGACTCCGGGTGGAACGAGTGAACCCCCTTCGGCAAACTCGGGACCTAGTGGTGTACGGTAAATACGCACCGGGCTGAGCTCTAGACCGAAGTATCTCCTACACGCCGACAGCAAGTGGCGTTTCGGTTGACGCTTCGCCGGGGTGTGCCGTTACCGCGACGTTCCGCGACTCGGGACTTACCTCCCCTCCACGTCCAGTACCGGAGTTTGTCCCCGGCAGGCCCATCCGGGCCAGGTTGATGGCCGCGTTGAGGTCGCGGTCGACCGTGTGCCCGCATGATTCACAGGCGTAGGTGCGCGTAGCGAGGGACAGTTTGGCTTTCACTGTTCCGCACTGCGCGCAGGTCTTGGACGAAGGGTAGAACCGGTCGGCCTTCACCAACGTCGATCCGTACCATTTCGTCTTGTACTCAAGCTGGCGGGCGAACTCGCCCCACGCGGCGCCGGAAATGTGCTTCGCCAGTGAGTGGTTCTTCAGCATGCCCGCCACGTTGAGGTCTTCAATCACAATCACGTCGTAGTTCTTCGCGAGCGCCGACGTGGTCTCGCGGATCAGGTTCGCGCGTGCGTTGCGGGCAGTGGCGTGGATCCGTTGGACCCGTCCGTTGGCTTTCTTCCACCGATTCGACGCCGCAACGCCTTTCTTCGGTCCCCGGCGGCGAGCTGCAATGCGCTGGGCGTGGACCAACTTCTTCTCGGACGTGATGAAATGGCACGGGTTCTCGACGTGCAGGACGTGCTTACCGGACGTGGTCGCACCGGTGTAAAGGGTTGTGAGGCCAACATCGACGCCGACGATCCTTTCCGGTGCGCGAGGTACGGGGACCACTCTCGTGAGCTCGACGTTGAAGGCAATGAAGAACGTGCCGTTGCTCGATGACACCGTGGAGGACACGACGCGGCCCGTGCCCCGCTCCAGGTGCCGGTGGAGTTTACGCATCGACTCATAGGTCTTGATCTCACCGATGCGGGTGACGCGCACGTGGTGGGAATCGGCGAGTCGGACCGCACTGGTCAGGAAGCTCACCGAGCCAGCCGGGCCCCGCCTCTTGAACGTCGGGAATTTCGCTCGACCCTTGCGGTGATTGGTGAAGGCCTTGGACAGGTTCAAGCAGGCGTAGTTGTAGGTCGACGATCCGTTCTCCGCCCACCACGGCGCCAGCCTGTCACGATTCTCGTACCAGAGCTTCTGGAGATCTAGGTGACTGGTCCCGAGGTAGTCAGCCTTCGTTACCTCGATGCCCACTGACCGCTTGGCCCGGTTCTCGTCCCAGTTGGCCTTGACCAGCCCGAGCAATGCGTTGTAAACGAAACGACTGCCGCCGATGTGACTGCGTAGTGCGTTGGACTGTTCCGATGTCGGATCCAACGCGTACCGGTAGGCCTGGCGAACCTGTACTCGCGTCTCCTCGGGCCGTGGCGTCACGTGATCAGTATCGTCACCAGGTGTCACATTGACCGTACACCACTAGGTCCCGAGTTTGCCGAAGGGGGAGTGAACTATCGTGACTTCGTTATGGTCCTCTCCGATCGCTCCATTAAAGAAGCCATTGCGCAGGGCCGGATCATCATCGACCCCTTGGGCGAAGACTGCGTCCAGCCATCGTCGGTTGACCTCCACATCGATCAGTTCTTTCGCGTCTTTCGAAACCACACACAGCGCGTCATCGACGTGCGCGAGGCTCAAGAGGACCTGACCGAACTGATCGACGTCGGCCCGGACTCGCCGATGATCTTGCACCCCGGTGAGTTCATGCTCGGATCCACGACCGAGCGCATTGCCATTCCCGACGACATCGTCGGACGACTTGACGGCAAGAGTTCACTCGGTCGTTTGGGTCTCGTCATCCATTCGACGGCCGGATTCGTCGACGCTGGCTGGGACGGACACATCACCCTGGAGCTGTCCAACGTGGCGAATCTGCCGATCACCCTCTATCCAGGAATGAAGATCGGCCAGATCAGTTTCTTCCAGATGACCACGCCGGCCGATCGCCCTTACGGGTCCGAAGGTCTTGGCTCGAAGTACACCGGTCAGCGCGGTCCGACGCCGAGTCGGTACTCGGAGAACTTCAAGAAGAAGTGACGAACTATTCCGTGAAGAGGAGAACGAAGTGTTAGCTCGCATCATCATCGGCCTCGGGATCACGGGGATCTTCTTCTCCATCGCCGGACGTCGTTTCTATTGGCTCTCCAAACTCGTGCGCGCGGGACAGCCGGCCCCGCGTCGTTGGCAGGGGTTCCGAAAGGTCAGCGAGACCGAAGTCGTCGAGGTCGCCGGTCAGAAGAAACTCTTGAAGTGGACCGTGCCCGGTCTGGCGCATTTCTTCACGATGTGGGGCTTCACGATTTTGATGACCACGATCCTCGAGGCGTACGGGTCACTCTTCGAACGAGATTTCCACATTCCCTTGATTGGACGAGACAACTGGTTGGCCTTCACCGAGGACTTCTTCGCGACCGCCGTTCTGGTCTCGCTCGTCGTGTTCACCATCATCCGCATCAAGAATGCGCCGTCGCGCAAAGAACGCGAGTCGCGCTTCTACGGCAGCCACTTGGGCGCGGCGTGGGCCGTGTTGTTCATGATCTCCATCGTCATCATCACACTCCTGCTCTACCGGGGTGCGCAGATAGATACCGGTCATTTCGCGTTCACGCAGAATTTCGGCTTCGTATCGTACACACCGGGACCGACGGCTCATCAGTTTCTGTCGCACACATCGTCATGGGCCTTCGCCAGCAAAGTCGTCGCGGGTTGGCTGGCCCCACTCGGGGTGGGCATCAACTCCGTCTTAGAAGCGGTGTTCATCCTTTTGAACGTGTCGGTAATCGCCGGGTTCCTCGTCTTCGTGGCGTACTCCAAGCACCTCCACATATTCCTCGCACCCATCAACATCGGCGTGTCACGTCGGCCGCGCGCGCTCGGGGGTCTGGACAAGACACCGGACATGGACATGGACAACGTCACCGAGGACACCGTCTTCGGTGCGGGCAAGGTGGAGGACTTCACCTGGAAGCAGATGTTGGACTTCTCAACGTGCACCGAGTGCGGACGTTGTCAAACGGTCTGTCCGGCCTGGACGACGGGCAAGCCCCTCAGCCCGAAACTGCTCATCATGGGGCTGCGCGACAACATGTTCGCTTCTGCGGACCGACTGCTCTCCGGCGGATCAAACGCCGACGTCGCGACACTGGTGCCGACGACCATCGATCCCGATGTCCTGTGGTCGTGTACGACCTGCGGCAGTTGCGTCGAGCAGTGTCCCGTCGACATCGAGCACATCGACGCCATCATCGACATGCGCCGCTACGAAGTGATGATGGAGTCGCGCTTCCCGAGCGAAGCTGCGCTACTGCTCCGCAACATGGAAAATCAGGGCGATCCCTGGGGACTCGGATCGTCACAACGCACCAAGTGGCTGGAAGCCCTCGACTTCGAAGTGCCGATCATCGACGGACCGATTCCCGATGACATCGAGTATCTCTACTGGGTCGGGTGCGCCGGTTCGCTCGACGAGCGAGGCCGCAAGCAGGCGATCTCAACCGCTCGGATGTTGCATCGAGCCGGCGTCACCTTCGGCGTCCTCGGACCTCGCGAATCGTGCACCGGCGATCCGGCGCGACGCATGGGGAACGAGTACCTCTTTCAAGAGATGGCCAAGGCGAACATCTCGACGCTTCATGAAGTGGGCGCCAAGAAGATCGTGGCGAGCTGCCCGCACTGTTTCAACACGATGAAGAACGAATACCCGGGACTCGGCGGTGACTTCGAGATGATCCACCACGCGCAGTTGTTGAACCACCTGGTGGCGAATGGCAAACTCGTGCCCGGTGTCGCCTACGAGGGCACCGTGACCTACCACGACCCGTGCTATCTCGGTCGCCACAACCGGGTCTTCGACGAACCTCGCAACGTGCTCGAGGCGATTCCCGGCGTGACCACCGTTGAGATGGGACGGTGTCGCGAGAAGGGGTTCTGTTGTGGAGCCGGCGGCGCTCGCATGTGGATGGAAGAGACCATTGGCAAGCGGGTGAATATGGAAAGGACCGACGAGGCCCTCGGCACCGGCGCCGATATCATCTCGACCGCCTGTCCGTTCTGCATGATCATGCTCGATGACGCCGTAAAAGCCAACGGCCGCGACGAAGAGGTCTCGGTCATGGACATCTCCCAAGTCTTCGAGCGCTCGCTGCAACCCTGAGGTCGCCGACCTGCTTAGTTAACACTGACGAAACCCGTTGCTAACGGTTTTGAAACCCTCGCTTGGGACACTGGTGCCATCAACCTGAGGTCAGCGTCGCCCTCTCCTAGTAACTCGAGGAGTGGACGTGCTCTTAGCTGCGAACATCCCGTATCCGAATTGGCTGAATCCCGCCGACAACACCTGGCAGCTCACCGCCGCCACGCTGGTTGGCCTGATGAGTCTGCCCGGTCTCGCGCTCTTGTACGGCGGACTGGTGCGCAAGAAATGGATCGTCAACACCATGTTGATGGTCTTCACGGGTTTTTCCGTCACCCTGATCGTGTGGATGCTCTGGGGCTACAACCTGGCCTTTGGACCGCTGTCGCACTTTGGCGCGACCGGTTCGTTCTGGAGTGGGTTCATCGGTCACTTCACGCCCCTGGCGACCGCGAGCTCGGAGCAAAGCCAGGCCGTCTCGGGCGCGAATACCTTGATCCCCTTCCACTTCCCGACTGCCACGCTGGCCTACTTCCAATTCGTCTTCGCTGCCATCACGCCGCTCTTGTTCGTCGGGGCGTTCGTGGGGCGCCTCAAGTTCAAGGCGTGGCTCTTGATCGTGCCACTGTGGATCACCGGTGTCTACTGCATCAACGCAGCACTCTTGTGGGGCGGCGGATTCTTCTCCCAAAAAGGCGCAGTCGACTACTCGGGTGGCTATGTCATCCATCTCTCAGCGGGGGTGGCGGCCTTCGTCGGTGCGGCGATCATCGGGCCGCGCCGCTGGCAGGACCGCGAAAACGCCTTCCCGAGCAACCTCATGATGGTCGCGGTCGGTGCGGGCATCATCTGGCTGGGCTGGAATGGTTTCAACGGGGGCGACCCCTTCTACGCCGGAGCTGACGCAGCGTCGGCGGTGCTCAACACCAACGTCGCCACCGCGGTGGGCGTTATCACGTGGCTGTGCTGGGACATGTTCCTCTCGAAGCAAAAGAAGCCGACCTTCCTCGGCGCCATCAACGGAATGCTCTGTGGACTGGTGGCGATAACCCCGAGCGCCGGTTTCGTGAACGGTACGGGCGCCATATTCGTCGGCCTCATCTCGGCGAGCATCGTCTGGTTCGCGTGGAACTACCTCTCGAAGGTCCGACCGTTCTCCAAGGTCGACGACGCCCTCGGCGTGGTCTATACCCACGGGATCGCCGGTCTGGTCGGCGGACTGCTGGTCGGCTTCTTGGCCGACCCGTCGATGATCGAATACGGCGTGACGGGTAAGCGCTTCACGGGCGCCGGTTCATTCTCCGTGAGAGGGTGGTTCTACGGCCATTCGTTCCACCAGCTCTGGGAACAGATGTTGGCGGCGGCCTGGATCATCTGTTGGACGGCCACGGCCACGGCCATCATCTTCTATTTTGTGAAGTGGATACTGGGTGGCCTGCGTGAAGACGAAGAGACGCTGCGCATAGGTGACATTGCCATTCACGAAGAAGAGGCTTTCCCGGAGCCGACATTCGGTGAGCCGATCGACTCGCCCAGCCACCTGCACCCCGACAACGTCTAAGGAGAGAGCATGAAGATAGTCACCGCCGTCGTCAAGCCGTTCAAGCTCGACGAGGTGAAGACCGCGGTCAAAGACGTCGGCATCACCGGCATGACCGTCACCCAAGCCCGTGGTTTCGGTCACGCCGGAGGGCACATCGAGATCTATCGGGGCAAGGAGTACGAGTTCGACTTCGTCGACAAGATTCGTGTCGAGATCATCTGCACCGACGAACTGGTCGAAACCTTGATTGACGCGATCGTGCAGGCCGCGCGCACCGACACCATCGGTGACGGCGTGGCCTGGGTCACCGACATCGAGCACGTGGTGCGAATCCGCACCAACGAGCGCGGCCCTTCAGCCTTGTAGTCAGCCCGCCTGGCGAGCGACGGCTTCGGCTGCCGCCGCGGCGGCGGAGGGGTCGCCGAGGTATTCGGCGCTGAGGATGTTGAGTCCGTTGTCCAACACCACGCGATACGGGATGCCGGTCGGGATCTCGAGTTCGGCGATCTCGTCTTCGGCGATGTTCTGCAAGACCATGCGAAGGGCCCGGATGGAGTTGCCGTGGGCGACCACGATGACCGCGCCACCGCGCACGGCCTCGGCGCGCAGGTCCTCGACGATCACGTCGGCGAAGTACGGCGTCACTCGCGCGACGACGTCTTTGAGACACTCGGTCGCCGGTATGAACTCATCGGGCACATCGCGGTACCTCGGGTCGGTGAGACTGCTTCGGGGATCGCCCTCGGCTAGCGGCGGTGGGGGAACGTCGTAGGAACGGCGCCAGAGCTTCACCTGCTCGAGGCCGAACTGTTCGGCGGTCTCCTTCTTGTCCTTGCCGGTGAGATCGCCGTAGTGGCGCTCGTTGAGGCGCCAGTTTCGTCGCACCGGAAGCCACGAACGCCCGGTCGCGTGCAAAGTGATCTCGGCGGTGCGAATAGCCCTTGTGAGAACCGAGGTGTGCAGTACCCGCAGGTCCAGGTCGCGTTCACCAGCCAGGAGTTCGCCGGCGCTTCGGGCCTCGTCTTCGCCCTGAGGGGTCAGGTCGACGTCGGTCCAACCGGTGAAGAAATTGAGCTCGTTCCAGGCCGATTGCCCGTGTCGCAGGAGAATAAGGTCAGGCATGCCACTAGCGTACCTCGGGCGTTCGAATCCTCTTTTGGCTGAATTCCTCGCTCGGACGCCCTTTGCAGCAAGGGCTTTCCTAAACGTATTATAAGACCTATATATTTTCTTGACAAGAAGAGACTCAAGTCTGTACACTTGTTGTAGTGAATTCTGACTCTCCGGAACGGCCGGTGAGAAAGGGATCGAATCAAGGAGAATTTCATGGCAAAGGCAGTCGGAATCGACCTGGGAACGACCAACTCGGTCGTCAGTGTCCTAGAGGCGGGCGAACCCGTCGTCATCCCCAACGCCGAAGGCGGACGCACCACTCCCTCGGTGGTCGGCTTCTCCAAGACCGGCGAAGTACTGGTCGGTGAGGTGGCGAAGCGCCAGGCGATAACGAACCCCGAGCGCACAATTCGCTCGGTGAAGCGCCACATGGGTGAGAACTGGTCCGTCGACATCGACGGGACCAAGTACACGGCCCAAGAGATCTCGGCGCGCATCTTGCAAAAGCTGAAGCGCGACGCGGAGTCCTACCTCGGTGACACGGTCACCCAGGCGGTCATCACCGTGCCGGCGTACTTCAACGACGCCCAGCGCACCGCGACCAAAGAGGCCGGCCAGATCGCTGGTCTCGAAGTGTTGCGTATCGTGAACGAGCCGACCGCCGCGGCGCTGGCCTATGGCCTCGACAAGGGTGGCCAAGAGCAGACGGTATTGGTCTTCGACCTCGGTGGTGGCACGTTCGACGTATCCGTCCTCGACATCGCCGACGGCGTCTTCGAAGTGAAGTCGACCCACGGTGACACGCACCTCGGTGGCGACGATTGGGACGACGCGGTCATGGAATGGCTGATCAAGACCTTCAAGGACACCGAAGGTGTCGACCTGTCGAGCGACAAGATGGCCGTGCAGCGTCTGAAGGAGGCGGCAGAGAAGGCGAAGATCGAACTCTCGGCCGTCCAGGACACGACCGTCAACCTGCCGTTCATCACGGCGACGGCTGACGGCCCCAAGCACCTCGACATCAAGCTCAGCCGCGCGAAGTTCAACGAACTGACCTCGCACTTGGTGGATCGTTGCCGCAAGCCGTTCGACCAGGCGATCAAAGATGCCGGTCTGACTCTCGACAAGATCAACCACGTCATCATGGTCGGTGGATCGACCCGTATCCCGGCCGTCCAGGACCTGGTGACCAGTGTGACGGGTAAGGAGCCCAACAAGAGCGTTAACCCGGACGAAGTGGTGGCCATTGGTGCCGCCGTCCAGGCCGGTGTCTTGAAGGGTGACGTGAAGGACATCTTGCTCCTCGACGTCACGCCGCTCTCGCTCGGTATCGAGACCAAGGGTGGTGTCATGACCAAGATCATCGATCGAAACACCACGATCCCGACCAAGAAGTCCCAGACCTTCACGACTGCCGACGACAACCAGCCTTCGGTCGAAGTGCACGTCTTGCAGGGTGAGCGCGAGATGGCCTCGTACAACCAGACGCTGGGCAAGTTCCAGCTGGTCGGCATCCCGCCGGCGCCGCGTGGCATGCCTCAGATCGAAGTCACGTTTGACATCGACGCGAACGGCATCGTGCACGTCTCGGCGAAGGACCAGGCGACCGGGGCGACCCAGTCGATGACCATCACCGGTGGCTCTTCGCTCTCCAAGGAAGAGATCGACCGCATGGTGCGTGACGCCGAAGCTCACGCCGAAGAGGACCGTCAACGCCGGGCTGAAGCCGAAGTCCGCAACAACGCCGACGGACTGGTGTACCAGACCGAGAAGTTGTTGAAGGATCAGGCCGAGAAGTTCCAAGGCACTGAGCGTGACGACGTCGAGGCCGCGTTGGCTTCGTTGAAAGAGGTCCTCGCGGGCACCGACATCGAGACGATCAAGGACGCGACCGAGAAGCTGCTCACTACGAGCCAGGGATTCAGTCAGCGTCTGTACGAAGAGGCCGCCAAAGCCAACGCTTCGGAGCCGTCGGTGCCGCAAGGTAACGACGACGACATCGTTGACGCCGAAATCGTTGACTAACCATGAAAGACGAAGTAGTGGAGAATGACACCGTGACGGCGCCTGAGGACGCCGCCACGGAAGTCGTTGACGAGAGATCCGACGTAGAGCGTCAGCGCGACGAGTACCTCGATGCGCTCCAGCGCCTGCAGGCCGACTTCGAGAACTACCGCAAGCGCGTGGCGCGATCGTCTCTCGACGCCGCCGAGCGCGCGGCCGGTGAGGTCGTGGTCAAGATGCTCCCCGTGCTCGACGCGTTCGACTTGGCCGCGGCACACTTTTTGAGTGCACCGTCAGAAGAGGCCGAGGCGCTCGATCAGGCGCGGGGTCTCTTGCTCGACGCACTGTCCAAAGAAGGACTACAACGCATCGACGCCGTGGGCGTCGATTTCGACCCCCAGATTCACGACGCGGTCGCGCACGTCGAAGGCGACGACGGTCCCGTTGTCGAACAGGTGTTGCGCGCCGGCTACCGGTGGAAGGGTTCGGTTCTACGTCCTGCGATGGTGAAAGTTCGAGGCTGACTCGATGGTCGAACGAGAGTGGTTCGATAAGGACTACTACAAGGTTCTGGGACTGACGTCGAGCGCGACCGAGAAAGAGATCACGCGCGCCTATCGCAAGTTGGCGAAGTCGTCGCACCCCGATACCAATCCCGGTTCCGAGGAGAAGTTCAAAGAGGTCTCGGCGGCCTACGACGTGCTCGGGGACAAAGACAAGCGCAAGGAGTACGACGAGGTTCGACGTCTCGGACCGGCCGCGGCCGGATTCGGCGGACCGGGTGGACAAGGTACCGGCGGATTCAACTTCCAAACCGGCGACTTCGGCGATCTGGGCGACCTCTTTGGCGGACTCTTCGGCGGCGGTCGTCGGCAACGCGCGCAACGAGGTGCCGACCTCGAAACGGCGCTGCACCTGGGATTCCGTGACGCCGTCGTCGGCGTCACGACGTCCGTCAACCTGCCGAGCAACGAGGCGTGCCACACCTGCAAGGGGAGTGGCGCCGCGCCGGGTACGGGCTTCGTCACCTGTGAACGCTGCGGTGGTCGAGGTGTATTGAACGACGACCAGGGACCGTTTGCGATGTCCAGTGTGTGTCCGGTCTGTCAGGGTCGAGGCGGACGGATCGTCACGCCCTGTCCGACCTGCCACGGCACGGGGCGCGAACCCTCCTCGCGCAAGGTGAACGTGCGGATTCCGGCGGGTGTCAATGATGGACAGCGCATCAAGATAAAGGGCAAGGGCAACCCCGGAACGCACGGTGGCCCGCCCGGTGACCTCTTCGTCGACGTCCACGTATCCCCGGACGCCCGGTTCGATCGTCGCGGTCGCAACGTGACGACGACGGTGAACGTGCCGCTGACGTCCGCCATGTTGGGCACGACCGTGGAGGTGCCCACGTTGGATGAGCCGGTCACCTTGAAGGTGCCCGCGGGAACGCAACCGTCGACGACGATGCGGGTACGCGGTCGCGGTGTGCCAGCCAGTGGCAAGAACGCCGCCGGTGACCTGCTGGTCACGGTGAACGTCACGATTCCCAAGAAACTGAACAAGGAACAAAAGACGGCGGTCGAGAAGTTGGCGGTCGCGTTGAAAGAAGGAGTAGCGAGTGACTGAACGTGAGCAGCAACACGCCGTCTACGTGATCTCAGTGTTTGCCGAGTTGGCGGGAGTGCATCCCCAGACGCTGCGCAACTACGAGCGCGGAGGCCTCTTGAACCCGCAGCGCACGAGCGGAGGATCGCGCCGGTTCTCCGACGCCGACCTCGCGGCACTTCGACGGATCCAGGAGCTGACCAACGAAGGCATCAACCTAGAGGGTGTGAAGAAGATTCTTCGACTGGAAGCCGAACTCGCGGACGCGCGCGCCCGACTCACTTCGACGCTGGATCAAGCTCGTTCGAACGTGGAAGCCGCCCATCGCCAGCACCGACGCGACCTCGTCCCGATTCAGAATACGATCGCTGAGTTCATCGAAGCCCGACGTCGCCTTCGCGAGAGTTCGTAACCGGCTGCGCGACTGAAAAGCGTCACTGACCTCGTCGAGACAGACGAACGACCATTTTGCGTCAACTAGACTTGGCTTGCAACGAGGCCGACTCGGAGGAGCCCAGTGCCCGCAACGGTGGTCGTCGGAACCCAGTGGGGCGACGAAGGTAAAGGGAAGTTGACCGACCTCATGTCTCGTGACATGGATATGGTCGTGCGCTACCAGGGTGGCCACAACGCCGGTCACCGCATCGTCGTCAACGATGAAGCGTTCTCAATTCAACTCGTGCCCTCAGGCGTTCTCAATCCGAACGTCACACCGATAATCGGCAATGGCGTTGTCGTGGACCCCGGCGTGCTGTTCGCCGAGATGGATGCGTTCATTGCTCGCAATGTGGACGTCTCTCGACTCGTCGTCTCGGGCAACGCTCATTTGATTATGCCTTATCATCAGGAGTTAGATCGGTTGACTGAGCGCTTTCTCGGGAAGAACGCACTGGGCACCACCAAACGTGGCATCGGTCCGGCCTACGCCGATAAGTCCTCGCGGGTGGGGCTTCGGGTCCAGGACCTGTTGGACGCGAAGATCTTTCGCGAGAAGCTCGACGTCGTCTTGCAAGAGAAGAATCTGATTCTCACCAAGATCTACAATCGCCCGGCGATTAGTGCCAAGACCCTCGCCGAGAAGTATCTCGACGAGTACGCGCCGCGACTGGCACCAATGATCGGCGACACGGTGACCCTGGTGCACGACGCACTCGATCGGGGCGAGCGAATACTGCTCGAAGGCGCGCAGGCCACGTTCCTGGACCTCGACCACGGTACCTATCCCTTCGTCACGTCGTCGAATCCGGTGGCCGGTGGCGCGTGCACGGGATCGGGACTCGGCCCCCGCGACATCACCAGCATCCTGGGTATCGCCAAGGCCTACGTCACGCGAGTGGGAGCCGGACCATTCCCCACCGAAGTCGACGGCGACGTCGGCCAGTCACTCGTCGATCGCGGACACGAGTTCGGGACGAACACGGGACGTCGACGACGCGTCGGCTGGTTCGACGCCGTCATGGCCCGTCAGGCGGCGCGGCTTAACTCGCTCACCGAGATCGCGCTGACGAAGCTTGACGTGCTCGACTCGTTCGACGAGATCAGGGTGTGCGTCGCCTACGAAGCGAGCGGCGTGCGCTACGACCACCCGCCCTATCACCAGTCCGTACTGCACGAAGTGACACCGGTCTACGAAGTCCTGCCGGGATGGAAGAGCGATATCACCGCGTCAACGGAGTACTCACAACTCCCGGCGGCCGCGCAGAGCTACGTGAAGTTCCTGGAGAAGACCACGGGCGTCACCATCTCGGTCGTGGGTGTGGGTCCGGGCCGAGAGCAATTCGTTCGGCCCTCGTGAGGCGCTGCGTCGTCATCGGATCGGGGGCGCGAGAACACGCGTTGGCTTGGGCGCTCGCCAAGAGTGCCGACGTAGTGGTCACCCCAGGTAACGCCGGTATCGCGGCCCACGGCATCACGTGTGCCGACACAGCATCGACCGCACTGGAGGCCGACCTCTTCGTAATTGGACCCGATCAGCAGGTCGTCGACGGACTGGCCGACCAGTTGCGGGCGCAGGGCAAGACGGTCTTTGGACCGGGCGCCGACGGCGCTCGCCTCGAGGGCTCGAAGGCGTATCTGAAGGAGTTCCTCGCGAGTGCCAACGTGCCGAGCGCCGCATACGGGGCGTTCGACGACGAGGATGAGGCGCTGGCCTTCCTCGCGACCATGTCGCCGCCCTACGTCATCAAGACTGATGGCCTGGCGGCGGGCAAGGGAGTCCTCGTCACCCGTGATCTCGAAAAGGCGTCCAACGACGTGTGCGAGAAGCTGAGCGGGCGTGTCTTCGGCGGCGCCGGCCGCACCGTGATCATCGAAGAGGGCTTGGACGGAGAGGAGTGCTCCATGATGGTGCTCTGCGATGGAACGAACGTGACGGCGCTCGCGCCCTCCCAAGACTTCAAACGCCTCGGTGACGGTGACGTCGGTGCGAACACCGGAGGAATGGGGGCGTACGCCCCGATGACGTCGTTGTCAACCGATGAGTTCAACGACATCATGGAACGCATCGTGGCCCCGACGATTCGAGAGCTCCAACGACGCGACATCGACTATCGCGGCGTCCTCTACGCCGGGATCATGTTGACGTCGAGTGGCCCCAAGATTCTTGAATACAACGTGCGATTCGGCGATCCCGAGACCCAGGTGCTCGTCCCGCTCTACGGCGACGATTTCTACGATCTCCTGATGCAAGTGGCCGATGGTCGCCTCGCGAACGCCTCGCCGGTGGCGAGCGGAGCCGCCGTCACGGTGATCCTCGCATCGCAGGGTTACCCGGAGGCCCTTTGGAAGGGCGACGTCATCTCCGGTCTCGGTGCTGACGGTCAACTCGCCCAACCGTTGGAAGGCGTCACGATCTTTCACGCGGGCACCGCCCGCGACACCGAGGGCCGCTTTGTCACGACGGGCGGGCGAGCGCTGGCGGTGACCGGAGTCGGCCAGGACCTTCGCGAGGCGCGACGTCGCGCCTACGACGCGACGGGACTCATAACCTTTGAGGGGAGGGTCATGCGTAACGACATCGCCCTTTCCGTCGCTTAGAGGAGACCGATGATTCCGAGGTATTCCCCCCAGGACGTGGCCGAACTCTTCAGCGACGAACACCGATTCGACACCATGCTCGAAGTGGAACTGCTCGCCGCCGAGGGCCTCGCCGAACTAGGTGTGCTGCCGTACAGCGAGGTCGTAAAGCTTCGTCAACGCCGTCCGGTGATTGACGCCGAATTCGTGGCCGCGGTCGAGGAGCGCGAACAGATCACCAACCACGACACGGCGGCCTTCGTCGACGTCGTACAGTCGCGAATCGGCATGCCCGAAGGTGCATGGATCCACTACGGGCTCACTTCATCGGACGTCGTCGACACCGCACTCTGTTCCAACCTGACCAAAGCCATGGACATCGTGATCACCGAAGCAACGGCGCTGCGCGACGCACTCACCCGCCGCGCCGTGGAGTCAATCGATATGCCTATCACTGGACGAACCCACGGCATGCATGCCGAACCGACAACGTTTGGCGCCAAGTTCGCGCTCTTCGCTCTGCAGGTCCAGCGCGACGTCGAGCGCGCTCAACACGCGAGGACCTCGATCGCGGTCGGGAAACTCTCCGGCGCCGTGGGCACGTTCTCCAATATCGACCCGGCGGTCGAAGAGTACGTCTGTTCACGGCTCGGCATGGTGGCGGCGCCGGCGACGCAGGTCATCGCGCGTGACCGACACGCCGAGGTGCTCTACGCGTGCGCTTCACTGGGCACCGCGATGGAACAGTTCGCGCTCGAGGTGCGGCTGCTGGCTCGAAGCGAAGTCGGGGAGGCCGAAGAGCCATTTACCGCCGGCCAAAAAGGTTCGTCGGCGATGCCGCACAAGCGCAATCCGGTACTTTCTGAGCGACTGTGCGGTCTCAGCCGCGTACTGCGTGGCTACCTGCAATCCGGTCTCGAGGACGTCGCTCTGTGGCACGAGCGCGACATCTCGCATTCGAGCGTCGAACGGGTCATCTTGCCCGACGCGCTGCAACTCACGGTGTACATGTTGCGCAAGGCGACCGGACTCGCCAACGGTCTCGTGTTGCATCCGGAACGGGCGTTGGAGAATCTCACCAATGGTTCGCAGGGTCTCGTCTTTTCCCAATCGGTTTTGTTGGCCCTCGTGGATTCTGGGATGGCTCGTGAGGACGCCTACCGCGTCGTGCAAGCCGCGTCTCGTCGCGCAATCGACGAGGGACGCAACTTCCGCGAGGTGGTGGAGAACGACGATGACGTGAAACTGAGCGACGACGCACTGTCGAACGCATTCGATGTCGATCGTCTGCTCACTCATCGCGGACGCTTCCTCGACGCCTTGGTGTGGCGTTCGTGAGTAATCTCGGCTTGGCTCCGGTCTACACCGGGAAGGTGCGCGACCTCTACGACGTCGATGATGGACACCTCTTGATGGTGGCGTCCGATCGACTGAGCGCCTTCGACGTGGTCATGGCTGAAGAGATACCTGAAAAGGGACGAGTTCTCACCGGGATCACCAGTTTCTGGATACACGAATTCGGTGACACGGTGCCCTCCGCGCTCGTGAGTTGCGACCCGGAGGTCATCGACCAGTCGGTGCCGGGCTTCCTCAGTTACTCGCAGTGGCATGGCCGCGCGATGCTTGTCCGAAAGGCCGAAATGTTGCCGATCGAGTGCATCGTGCGCGGACGACTGGCCGGTCAAGCTCACGACGAGTACGTCGCGCGCGGCACGGTGCACGAAATGATCGTGCCACCGGGGATGCAGCTGACCAACCCGTTCGCTGAGCCGATGTTCACGCCGTCGACCAAGGCCGCATCGGGCCACGACGTCAACATCAGTGTTGAACGAGCATCGCTTCTAGTGGGAGCCGAGCGCGTGCAACACGCGCAAGCGTTGTGTGTTGACCTCTTCACTCGCGCTGCGGCGGCGCTAGCGACCAAAGGGCTCGTGCTCGCGGACACTAAGTTCGAACTCGGTTTCGTCGACGGTGAGCTGGTGCTCTGCGATGAGGTGATCACACCAGACTCGTCGCGGATTTGGCCCGCCGCAGAAGTTCGTTCGGGCGAAACGCCGCCCTCGTTCGACAAACAGCCCTTTCGTGATTGGCTCGCCGCCCAGCCGTGGGACCGCACCCCACCGCCACCAAAGGTGCCCGACGACGTGGTCGCGATGACGTCCACGCGCTACGTCGACGCGTACGAACGCGTGACCGGACACTCACTTGACGACTGGTACGGTGCTTCGTCATGAACTACCACGTGATCGTCGACGTGACCTTGCGTAAGGGCATTGCCGATCCCGAAGGTTCGACCATCGAACGCGCGCTACCCGCTCTCGGCTTCACTGGCGTCACCAACGTCCACGCGGGCAAGTCCTTCCGATTCGACGTCGAGGCCGAGAGTGAAGAAGCCGCCCTCGAAAGAGCCACGGCTTTGGCGAAGCGCCTACTCTCGAATCCCGTGATCGAAGACGCATCGGCTCGGATCGGGGAGCGCTAGATCATGTCGCGAATCGGCGTCGTCGTGTTTCCCGGATCCAACTGTGAGTACGACGCCGCGGCGGCCGTCGCTCGCCTTGGCGACGAGGCCGAGTTCGTCTGGCACACCCGCACCGAGCTTGACGGTATTGACGGCGTGATCCTTCCGGGGGGTTTCGCCCACGGCGATTATCTTCGACCCGGAGCCCTCGCGCGATTCTCGCCCGTGATGGGGGCAGTGGAGCGTTTCGCCGCGGCCGGCGGTCCAGTGCTCGGTATTTGCAACGGTTTCCAAGTGCTCGTCGAAGCCGGGTTGTTGCCGGGAGCCCTGCAAAAGAATCGCGGTTTGACCTTTCTATGTCAGCCCACGACGCTGGTGGTCTCGTCGACCTCCTCGGTGTTGACCCGTGCAGCGACCATCGGCCAGGAACTCGTCGTGCCGATCAATCACTTCTCTGGTTCCTACACCTGCGACGACGAGACCTACGACGAACTGGTGCGCCATGACCAGATCGTCCTTCGTTACAAAGAGAATCCCAACGGCTCACGCGACGACATCGCGGGCGTGGCCAACCAGGCGGGCAACGTCGTGGGATTGATGCCGCACCCGGAACGTGCGATGTCGACGCTTCTCGGCAGCGCCGACGGAGTGGTTCTCTTTGAAAGTTTCCTCGGCGTCCGCGCCCCGCAGCCCGTCCTCGCGCGTTGAAACGCGAAGCGTGCTTCCTAGGTCGGTCGAGTGAGTAGCGCCGAGCCCCTCCACCGAGCATTAGGGCTTAGCGATTCTGAGCTCGAAAGCATCCGTGAGGTCCTGGGTCGCGATCCGAATTCACTCGAATTGGCGCTCTATGGCGTGATGTGGAGTGAACACTGCTCCTACAAATCATCGCGTATCCACCTACGCCGTCTACCGACCGAGGCGCCACACGTGCTGGTCGGTCCGGGCGAGAACGCGGGCGTCATCGATGCGGGTGACGGCATCGCCGTCGCAATTCGAATCGAGAGCCATAACCACCCGTCGGCTATTGAGCCGTATCAAGGAGCCGCGACCGGCGTCGGCGGCATTCTGCGCGACGTCTTCACGATGGGTGCCCGGCCCCTGGCGGTGATGGATCCGCTGTTCTTCGGAGAGTTGAGCGACGCCCGTCAACGTTGGCTCGTCGAAGGAGTCGTCTCGGGAATCTCCGGCTACGGCAACTCCGTCGGCGTGCCGACGATCGGCGGCGAGCTGACCTTCGACGACTGCTACGCGTCGAATCCTCTCGTGAACGTGCTGTGCTGTGGCGCCTTGCCGACCGAGCGCCTGGTCCTCGGCGTCGCCTCCGGCGTCGGCAACCTCGCCGTCCTGCTCGGATCCTCGACGGGCCGCGATGGCATTGGCGGGGTCTCGGTACTCGCGTCGGCGGGCTTTGACGGAGCCGACGGGGCCGAGTCACTCGACGATGCCAAACGACCGAGCGTGCAAGTCGGCGACCCCTACGAGGAGAAGCGTCTGATCGAAGCGTGTCTGGCGTTACTCGACGACGGATTGGTCGTCGGCATTCAAGACCTCGGCGGCGCGGGCATCGTCTGTGCCACGAGTGAGACCGCGGCGCGCGGTGGGGTGGGCATGGACGTGGACGTCTCGGCGATCCCGCTTCGAGAAGCGGGGATGGCGCCTTACGAGATCATGACCTCCGAAAGCCAAGAGCGGATGCTCGCCATAATCACGCCGGAGAACTGGGAGGCCGTGGCAGACCTGTGCGCCAAATGGGAGGTCCGAGCCACGATCATTGGCCACGTCATCGAACCGACACTGGATGCGAATGGTCGCTCCGTGGCCATGCTGCAGGTCCGCGACGGCTTCGACGGCGAGATCCTCGCCGCGGTACCGGCCAGTTCATTGGCCGACGAGGCCCCGCTCTACGACCGGCCAATGACCCGACCCCATGACCTCGACGCGGTCAACGCCGACGATCCCAGCGACGACGAACCGGTCGGATCGCCGAACGACGATCTGTTGGATCTCTTGGTCGATCCCGCGTGGGTCTATCGCCAATACGATTCGCAGCTCTTCTTGAATACCGTCGTCGGTCCGGGTCGCGACGCCGCGCTGTTGCGACTCGCCGGTCCGGGTCTGCCGCATTCCGAGCGCGGCATCGCTTTGTCGACGGACTCCAATCCCCGGTGGTGCGCGTTGGATCCTCGCGCCGGGACCGCGCTGACGGTCGCGGAGAGCGTGGCCAACCTCGCCTGCGTCGGCGCCACGGCCAAAGCCGTTGTCAACTGTCTGAACTTCGGCAACCCGGAACACCCGGAAGTGATGTGGCAGCTCTCGGAGTCGATCGACGGCATGACCGAGGCTTGCCTGGGCCTGGGACTACCCGTCATCGGTGGCAACGTCTCGCTCTACAACGAAAGTGGCGGCGTGGACATAGATCCGACGCCGGTCGTCGGGCTCCTGGGTGTCATCGATTCACTCGTCGCAGCGCCGCCCGGGTGGGGATGGCACGAGGGCGACGACATCGTGCTCGTGGGGACTCGTCACGCGAACTCGCACCTTCGATTCCCTTTGGGCGGTTCGCGCTGGGCGACCCGTCGTGGTCGTCGTGGAGGACACATAGCGCATTTCGACGCCGAGACCCTCAGTGCGGCCATCGACTTCGTGGTCGGTGAGATCGCCCCGATCTGCGCCGGTGAGCCTAGTGACGTCACCGCTGTTCACGATGTGGGAGGCGGTGGCATCGCGCTCGCTGTCGCCGAGATGGTGGCCGTCACCGGTCTGGGCGCCACTCTCGATGAGCTCGAGAGTCACGGCGAACTGTTCTCTGAGTTCCCGGGTCGTTTCATCATGGCGACCAACGACCTCGCCGCCTTCGTCGCCCGGGCTGATTTGGACGGCGTTGAGGTGATGCGCCTCGGCATGGTGGGTGGAACGGAGCTGCACATCGGATCGATGATCGCGCTCACGGTCGACGAGATCGCGACCCGGCGTCGCGGAGCGCTCGAGGCGTCGCTCGCCGCCGCGGGCTAGCGAGCCGCTTTGAGCTCGTCCAGTACCTCGTCGGGCACCCGCAGGTCCCCGGTTCGACCAAAGCCGAGCTGCACGTCGGTCTTGTAGGTGCCGTGATAGTCCGATCCGCCGGTGGGGATCATCCCGGCGTCTCTCGTGAGTTTCACCATGAGGGCCCGGATTCCGGCGCTCGTGCCGCCATAGTGCGCTTCGACCCCGGCGAATCCTCGTTCGCGAAGCGAAGCCATCACGCGCGGCATCGTGGTTTCGATCGAAGTCGGGTTGATCTCGTCCACGTAGTTGACCAGCGGGTGGGCGATCGAGAATACGGTGCCCGATCCCTTGGCGGCGTCGACGAACTCCTCGACGGGCATGCTCGTCTTGGAGACGTAGGCCGCTCCGTCGGTGCCGAGCCAGTCGGTAAATACGCGATTCCACGTGTCGTCGTTCTGTTCGCCGATCAACTCGGGGTGCAGGTCGATCATCGCGCGAGCGAAATGCGGTCGCCCGATCGAGTCCAGGTTGCCGGTCATCTTGGTCAGGTACGCGAGGGTCAGGTCCTCGAACCCCTTTTCCTGGAGGACTGTCACCAGTTCATGGTTTCGGGTGTCGCGGTCGTGTCGCAAGGAGGCGAGTTTTTTCTGGAGCGGATGATCTTCGTTCAGCGGCAGGAAATACGCCAGGACGTGGACGTTGCGTGCCTTGGTGACGCCGTCGCGCACCCTTGGGAACTCCGTGTCGCGAAGCGACACCTCGACGCCGGTCACCAATTCGAGTCCGAAGTGCTCGCACGCCGCCGACATCTCCTCGTTGCTCAAGGTGGTGTCGTGATCAGTCAAGGCGATCGCCGATATACCCAGATCGTGCGCCTTTTCAGCCAGCTGTGTGGGTGTGTCCGATCCGTCGGAGAACGATGAGTGGGTATGGAGATCGAGCACCCCAGAAGGCTACAGAGGT
The DNA here is from genome assembly GCA_035532375.1 of Acidimicrobiales bacterium. Lineage (GTDB taxonomy): Bacteria > Actinomycetota > Acidimicrobiia > Acidimicrobiales > RAAP-2 > RAAP-2. The sequence continues at coordinate 4,687 of DATKRC010000076.1, read as the reverse complement.
CGGACAGGGCCGGTCGACTGTGGAACAATGTTGCAGTGCCTTCTGAGCTGAAACACCGAACCGAAGAGGGCGCGTGAAAGAAGCCTGCGGCGTCGTCGGGATCGTCGCTCCCGGCAGAAGCGTCTCGCACCTCTGTTACGACGCGCTCTACGCACTCCAACACCGTGGTCAAGAGTCCGCCGGTATGGCGACGTTCAACAATCACCAGATCACGGTCGTGAAGGACAACGGTCTGGTGAGTCACGTCTTCGCCGAGACGACGCTACGCGCGTTGGCCGGCGACTTCGTTATCGGCCACACTCGGTACTCCACGTCGGGCTCGGCGAACTGGACCGCGGCCCAGCCGGTCTATCGCTCGGCCGGAACCTCGGGCTTCGCCATTGCGCATAACGGTAATCTCACCAATACGACGGCGTTGGCCGACGAGGCGGGGATCCAGTTCACGTCCATGTTGTCGGATTCCGACCTCGTCGCTGAATTGCTCGCGCGCGAGGTCGAGTCGGGAATCTCACTCGCCAAGGCGCTCGGGGTCGTGCTCGCACGAACCGAAGGCGCCTATTCCATGGTGGTACTCGAAGCCGGCGAGATTCACGCCGTTCGCGATCCCTACGGTTTCCGACCTCTTTGTCTGGGTCGCTTCGGCACTGAAGCGGAGCCCGAAGGTTGGATCGTCGCCTCGGAGTCGCCGGCGCTCGACGTCGTGGGCGCCACGTTCGTTCGCGAGATCGCGCCGGGAGAGATGGTGACGATCTCGAACAAGGAACTCTCCTCGGTACAACTGCTCGACCCGGCTGAGGGCAAGCAGAAGCTCTGCATCTTCGAGTTCGTCTACTTCGCGCGTCCCGACACCTACCTGATGGGACATCAGGTGCACACGACGCGACGTCGGATGGGTGAGTTGCTCGCCGCCCAATCCCCGGTTGACGCTGACATCGTGATGGGCGTGCCCGACTCGGGCGTGCCCGCGGCCGAGGGTTTCGCCAAGGCGTCCGGGATTCCCTTCGGCTACGGACTGGTGAAGAACCGCTATATCGGCCGGACCTTCATCTCGCCGGATCAGAGTCTTCGCGCAGCAACCGTTCGTCGCAAGCTCAACCCACTGCGCGAGAACATCGAGGGCCAACGACTCATCGTCGTCGACGACTCGATCGTGCGCGGCACGACGACGCGCGAGATCGTGAAGATGCTGCGCGACGCGGGAGCGAAAGAGGTGCACCTGCGAATCTCTTCCCCACCGTTCATGAACCCCTGCTATTACGGCATCGACACGCCGACGCGCGACGACCTGCTGGCCGCTAATCACTCGATCGAGGAGATGAACACGTTCATCGGATCGGATTCGCTGGAGTTCATCTCGTTGGCGAACTTGCGCCTGGCAATTCAACTCGACGGTGAGTGCTGTGACGCCTGTCTCACCGGCTCGTACCCCGCGCCAACACCGGTCGTGTTGGGAACCGCAGGCAGCCGCTGGTGAGCCGACTGCTCGAACAGCCCCTCAACGGAACCACCTACGCCAGTTCGGGTGTGTCCATAGAAACGGGTGATGCGGCAGTCGAGCGGATCAAGGACATCGTGGCGAGTACGAAGCGACCCGAAGTGCTCGGCGGTATCGGGGGCTTCGGTGGATTGTTCGCTCTCGACACCTCGAAATACACTTCACCGGTGTTGGTCGCTTCCGCCGACGGTGTCGGAACGAAGCTGGACATTGCCCGTCAAGTGGGGCGCTACGACACCGTTGGCATCGATCTGGTGGCGATGCTGGTCGATGACCTCGCCTGCGTCGGAGCTGAGCCGCTTTTCCTACTGGACTACGTCGCGGTAGGCAAGCTCGAACCGGCACGTCTTGAAGAACTGGTGACCGGAATCGCCGAAGGTTGCCGTCGGGCGAGCACGGCGCTTCTCGGCGGCGAGACCGCGGAGCACGCAGGCGTGATGGCGCCGGATGACCTCGACGTCGCCGGCTTTGCCGTGGGAGTGGTGGAACACGGCCAAGAGCTCGGGGCGGCACGCGTTCGCGACGGTGACGTGTTGGTGGGCTTCGCCTCGCCCGGCCTTCGCTCCAATGGCTACGCGCTCGCTCGACGCGTCCTGGTAAGTGACATCGGCGATCTCAGCGCGCCTGCGTGGGACGGCGCGGATCACACGCTTGGCGACGAGTTGCTGGTTCCTTCGGTGATCTACGCACCTACGGTCACGGCCCTGCGCAACGACCTCGGCGCTGCGCTGCACGCCTGCGCGCACATCACGGGCGGCGGCATTGTGGGCAACGTCTCGCGGATTCTGAGCAGCGATCTCGATGCCATCATTGACATGGAAAGTTTCGAGACGCCGGAGATATTCTTCGAGATCCAACGGCGGGGTCGCGTCCACGCCGATGAGATGGTGCGAGTGTTCAACTGCGGATTGGGCATGGTGTTGGCCGTCGATTCCAGCGCCGCCGACGCCGCGGTGTCGCTGGCGCGTGTCAACGGCGTAGTGGCGATGATCGTTGGTGAAGTCCGGTCCGGTACTGGAGAGGTGGTGCTGTCATGAGCGATGCCCTCGAGCGCGTGCGCCAACATTTGCTGGAACACTCAGTTCGACGTGGCGAGTTCATCTTGAAGTCTGGTCGACCGTCGACGTGGTTCATCGACTCCAAGAAGACGATCTGCGCGCCAGAAATGATGGTGGACCTCGCCACGCTGATCTTGGAGAAGATTCCCGCTAACGCCACGGCCCTCGGCGGGCTGACCATGGGTGCCGATGGCGCGACGTTCATAACGGCCGCGGTCGCGGCTACTCGAGGTAGGCACCTTCACGCTTTCAGTGTTCGAAAAGAGGTGAAGGACCATGGCGCGGGCGGCCGCATCGCAGGAGTCCTCGAGCCCGGCGATCGCGTCGTGATCACCGAAGACACGGTCACGCGCGGTACGAGTCTGCTCGAAGCGGCGCACGTCGTTCGTGACTTCGGGGCCGAGGTGATCATGCTCCTGGCTGTGGTCGACCGCGGCGGTACCGTGAGTGCGATGGCGGCCGAGGAGGGGATCGCGTTCGAGTCTCTCTTCACCTCCCAGGACCTGGGCTTCGCCAACGAAGAGGCGTAATTACTTCGCGAGCAGGGCCAGCACGCGCTCACGCCACGCCAATCTCGGCAAGTAATTCTCTTCCGCGGTGTGACCGAATCGCACGATCACGGCGTCAAGTGCCGGAACCACCGAGATCATCTGTCCCTCATAACCGCTCGCCCAATAGGTGCCGTAAGCATCCGCGCTCACCCACCACTGCCATGAGTAGAGATGACCGCTCGAGGCTTCGACACTTAAGGGGATCTGCGCCGTGGCGGCCCATTCGCGCGACACGAGTTGTCGTCCTTGCCATTCGCCACCGCGCAAGTACAGCAAACCGAACTTCGCAAAATCCGGTGCGCGCGCATGCACATAACTCGAGGCCACGAAGACGCCACTCGTGTCCAAGGTAGCGACGGCGCTCGACATCCCTATCGGTTCGAACAGGCGATACTCCAAATACCGTCGATAATCGTCGCCGTACCCGACGATGTCGGCGACCACGCGACTCAAGATGTTCGTCGTGCCGCTCGAGTAGTTGTAGAAAGTCCCCGGCTCGTGAGCGAGTGGCAGAGCGGCGGTGAAAGCGGCCATGTTGTCCTGACCTTCGCCGAAGAGCATGTCGATGACGTGACTGGTCTGTCCGATCTGATACTCCTCGACGAAGGTCAGACCGTCGCGCATGCCGAGTAGATCGCGCAACCGAATCTGGTGTCGCGGATCGGCCTCGTCGCTCCACTCGTGAACGGGCGCCAGCTGATCGGGATCGAGGCGTCCTTCGTCAACCAACGTGCCAAAGATCATGTGGAACATTGACTTGGCCATGGACCACGAGAGAAGTTGACTTTCCGCCGTGATCGGTTCGGCCGGCTTGTCGAAGTAGAACTGCTCACCGCCGTAGCGCTCGGAGATCACCTTGCCGCCCTGGACGACGACCACGGCGTTCGTAACCGCCATGTCTTCGTCGGTGAACATCTCGTCGACAACGGCGTCGAGTTCTTCTTGATGCTTCGACTCGCCCCGGGGCCATTCGTTGGTGGGCCACGCGACGCCTGTCGGTTGTGGCGCAAAACGCGGCTGAACTGAGGGCAAGTTGTCCATGTATTCTCCGATTCCTCCGTGAATCTTGTCACGCGCCAACGTGTGACAGTCCCTCGATAGGTTCTGCGCATGGTGAGATCGAACGAGACCGAGGTCGAACTGTACTTCTATCGTTCCTCGATATCTTCGAGCCGTCATCGAAATCGTGTCAGCGCCTATTTCGTCCAGCGGCTGCGAGGTTCCAACGTCGTGGCGCGAATCGAACCGCTCGGACTCGTACCGACGTCAATTGGCGACGAGCAGTTGGCGATCCAGCGCCTTCGACGCAACTTGGTGGTCGACGGGATGTGGCAAGAAACGCCTAGCGGCCATCACGTGCGACAGCGTGTGGTGTCCGCCGAGATCGTGACCACGCAAAAAGTCGCCCCACAGAGTTCATGAGGAGTCCGTGGGGCGACTTGCTGGTGGTCGAGACCGGCGTCGATCCGGTGACCTCACGCTTTTCAGGCGCGCGCTCTACCGACTGAGCTACTCGACCTCCTCGTCACCCTTTCGGGTGTCGAGCGGACCTGACGGGATTTGAACCCGCGACCTCCGCCTTG
>DATKRC010000075.1:0-12666 GCA_035532375.1 Acidimicrobiales bacterium | reverse complement strand
ACGCCGGCGCGCCGTATATACATGTCTCGCCAGACCCTCTCGGAGTCGGGCTCAATCGCCCCGTAAACCCGGGCGAATGCGGCTCGCGTCGCTGTAGCAACGCGAGTGACGAGATCGCATCAGATGCAACTCGACAGGTTTGTAGCACTAGTGCCAGACGTGTGAGCACCACTTCTCGACGCCCACCCCTCGCGCACTTCTCGACGCCCACCCCTCGCGCACTTCTCGACGCCCACCCCTCGCGCACTTCTCGACGGCCACTCTCCCCGCGCATCCTCTCGCGTACTTCTCGACGCCCACCCCTCGCGCACTTCTCGACGCACCGCGGAATTGTGCTCACCGTCCGGAACTAGTGGTATCGTGGCCCCAAAGGGGCCGATTCCGAAAGGCTGCGTCGACCCCATGATGACGATTCGACGTCTCAGCATTGGCTCGGGCTACAAGTACCTACTCAAATCCATCGCCGTGGGCGACGGCCCCGAAGTCACCGACAAGTCGAATCTCGTTCGCTACTACTCAGAGACCGGCACCCCTCCGGGAGTCTTTCTCGGAGCCGGACTGGTCGGTCTCAACAACGGCCTTGGTGTCGCCGTCGGCCAGTCCGTCACCGCGGAAAACCTCCAGCGGATGCTCCAGAGCTGCGCCGATCCAGTCACCGGTGAGGTGCTCGGTAGAATCCCAGGCACAAAGGCGGTGGGTGGTTTCGACCTCACGTTCAGCCCCTCGAAGAGTGTGTCGGTGGCCTGGTCCCTGGCCGACAAGAAGACTCGCGAAGTGATCTACCGGTGCCACCAGCAGGCGATCGCCGAGGTTCTCGCCTACGCCGAACGCGAGGTCTTTCACACTCGCTCAGGTACGCAGGGCTGCGTCGAAGAGGACATCGTGGGGGTTGTGGCCGCGAGCTTCACCCACTTCGATTCGCGCGACGGCGACCCCCAACTCCACGACCACGTGGTCGTGCTCAACCGGGTCCAGGCCACGAGTGACGGCGCCTGGCGGACCCTCGACAGCCGGCAACTCTTCGCCTCAGCGGTCATGCTCTCCGAGATGCACCAGGGTGTCCTTTCGGACTTACTCACCGGCGAACTCGGCTGGGACTGGGAGGCCCACACCCGGCGTTCCAGCACCGCTCCGAAGTGGGAGGTGGCGGGCGTCGCCAAGCGCCTCATGGACGAATTCTCGCAGCGCACCACCGCCATCGTTGGCGCGAAGGATCTGCTCATCGCCCAGTTCGAGGACGATCACGGTCGCGCACCTACCGACGTCGAGGTGCTCAAACTGCGCCAGACGGCCACCCTCGCCACCCGGAGAGCGAAGAAGGGTGTGGGTCTCGGGGACCTAACCGAAGAGTGGGCCGCTCGAGCCGCGCCCTACATTGACGGCGAGCCCACGGCCTGGGTACACGAACTGGGTGGCAGAGACGTGCCCGCCTTCACCAGCGCCGAGTTCGAAGACGAGATAGTGCTCGATATTGCTCACGCGGCGCTCGGCGTCGTGAGTGCCAAGCGGCCCACGTTCTCACGCGCCAACGTCCAGGCGGAGGTCTTTCGCCAGATGCAGGGTGTCCGCTTCACTCTGCCCGCGGAGCGCATTCTCGCGGCGACTCGCGCTACTGACTTGGCCGTGGCCCAGGCGCTGGCGATCACGACGCCCAACCTGCACCACACCCCGCGCTTCCTGCTGCGCAGTGACGGCACCTCAAAGTTCCAGGGAACCGGCCACTGGATCTACACCACGACGACGCTGCTCGACGCCGAAGCGCGACTGCTGGACGCGGGCCAGCACACTGACGGCGCCGTGGTGTCGCACGCCAGCGTGGTTGGCGTCACCGAGCTACCTCTCCCCGGAACAACATTCACGCTCTCGACCGATCAGGCCCTCGCCGTCGAGCAGATCACCACCTCGGGTCGCGCCCTCGATCTTCTCGTCGGGCCCGCGGGCACCGGCAAGTCAACCGCCATGGCCGGGCTTCGCGCCGCGTGGGAAGCCGAGCACGGTGCCAGTTCGGTCACCGGACTCGCGCCCTCCGCGGCGGCGGCCGAAGTCCTGGGTGACGATATGGGCATCGAGACGGACAATCTCGCCAAGTGGCTCTACGAGCACCGCCAGCACGGCCAGCGGGTTCGAGAACTCGGGGAGTTGCGCGAGAAGGTCCGCCTGGTCGCACTCTCCGGACATCGCCCCAGCCCCCGCTTGCACGAAGGCATTCGCCAGCGCGAGGAGGCACTAGCTCACTGGACCCTTCGCGCGGGTCAACTGGTGGTGGTGGACGAGGCCAGTCTCGCCTCTACGTTCGCACTCGACGAACTCACTTGCGCCGCTCTCGACGCGCGGGCCAAGGTCGTCCTCGTGGGCGACTGGGCTCAACTCTCCAGTGTGGACGCCGGAGGAATGTTTCGCACCCTGGTGCGCGAACGTGGAAGCGACGTACCCACGCTGGCGGACGTTCGTCGCTTCGCCGCGGCGTGGGAGAGAGAGGCTGGTCTCGGCGTCCGTAACGGGACGAGCTCGGCCCTTGGCGCGTACGCGGCCCACGGGCGGATCAAAGACGGAACTCGTGACGACATGCTCGACGCCCTCTACGACGCGTGGAAGGTGGACACCGACCGAGGCCTGCACTCCTTGATGCTCGCGAGCGACACCGCGACCGTGAACGAGCTCAACGCTCGCGCCCGCAGCGAGCGCGTCGCCAGTGGCGCCGTCGTCGACGAAGGAGTCGACGTCGCGGGGGCCATGACGGCTGGCGCCCACGACCTCGTCGTCACGCGCGAGAACAACCGACGACTGACGACGCCGACGAGCTGGGTCAAGAACGGCGACGTCTGGAGCGTCGCAGCGACGCACGCCGACGGCGCCATGACCGTCACCCGGACGAGTGGACACGGCTCGGTGGTCTTACCTTCCAGTTACGTTCGCGAGCACGTCGAGTTGGCCTACGCCACGACCGCGCATCGCGCCCAGGGGCGCACCGTGGACAGCGCCCACGCGTACGTGAGCCCCACCACCACCCGCGAAGTGCTCTACGTCGCCCTGACGCGAGGATCTAAGTCCAACCACCTCTACGTGGACACGCACTACGACCCCGATCCGTCCACCGGCCACGACGGACTGAGCGAGACCGCGAGCGCCATGGAAGTGCTCGCCGGTGTACTGCGCCACGAGGGGGCCGACGTGTCGGCGACCGACATGATCCGTCAGTCCCAGACTCAGTCCGTTGCCGCACTCGTCGCCGAGTACGACACCATCGTCGCGATGGCCGATGGTCCGCGCTGGAATGAGGTGCTCAGCCAGTCGGGACTCAGCGACACCGAGTTGGCTCAGGCCGAGGCGTCTCCCGCGTACGCAGCGCTACTCGCCCAGCTACGAGACGCGGAAAGTCGGGGCTTCGACGTTCACACCGAACTACCGATGCTGGTCACGGGTCGTTCGTTCGACGACGCCGAGGACGTGGCCAGCGTCCTGCACTACCGCATCGATCGCTACGTGAGCGAGGTGGGCTACCCAGCTCCACCTCCGGGTGAACTCGTGGCCGGCGTCTTCCCCCGACCCAGCGGGATCACCGACCCCGACGTGGTGTTCGCACTGAACGATCGTGCCGACGCCATTAGTGAGCGAGCCCGCGAACTCGCCATAATCGCTATTGAACGTGGTGACGCTTGGGTGCAGGACTTCGGCCAGACTCCGGATACGGGTGAACTCTACGAGCGATGGGTGTTAGAGGTTTCGGCTGGCGCGGCCTACGTTGAGCGTTGGGGAATCGACAACCCGGACATCATCATCGACGAGCCACTCGTCAGCCACGAACAAGCGGCCCAACGCAGTCGTGTCCTCGGGGCCGCTCAACGAGCTCGCTCACTCGTCGTGGTCGAGGACGTAGCGGAGAAGTCAACGTACGTGCTGTCCGGCGGCGACCTCGTGGAGCCAACGACCCTGGAGTTTGGGCTCTATCGCTAGCTCGACGTCCGTACCCTCCGCTCTACTCCTGCGAGTGAGTGGCCGTGTTGGCCGCAGGGCTTTTCTCTGGTTCAATGACCGTCGTCACTATCATCGCAAAGACCGGAGGGATTGACGACGTGGACAACGTCCTCGCACGGGTACTCCCGTACGGCGGCATCTAGCGTCCGGCGCGATTGTGCCGAACTGTCTCAAGGAGCAGTCGTATCTTGGACGGCGCCAACGCGCTGGGGTCCGGGTGCACGACAGGCGTCGCGGTCGACGAGGAACTCGAGGACGGCCAGAGGATCGTACTCGAACGCGACGCCTCATCGATCGCTTGACGTTCGCGACGGCGCCGACGGAACCGAACTGTGCCAGGACGCTGGCACAGTTCACTCAACGCACCGTGGAGGCGAGTACGTCGGACACGCTGGATCTGGAGCTATGGTGGCCCGACCTTTTTGAGGGGCTGTCCCCGCGTGATCGGCGCTCGATCGTCCAGGCCTTCGCGGGGAATTGGCACGAAGGGTGGGTTCCCAACCGTGAGGACGTCAAGGATTTAACCGATCTGGCGCGCGGTGCTTTCACCAAGGCTGACTGCGGCCGGCGAAGCCTCGAAAAGGCCAAGAAAGACTCGTACACCGTCGCTCGAGGCTGACGTGTCCAGTTGGGACGATTACTTTTGGGAGCCCGGCGCCGACGTGCTGCGCAACTTCTACGGCATACGCAACAAATGGAGAGCCCAATGGCTGCATATCCATGGCGTGCCTCACGCGGGGCGTACCGCAAGCGGGTAGCCTGGAGAACGTCGGAGGTGAAGTTGTGGCCGAGGAGCAAACCCTGCGCCCAGTCGAACGAGTAGTGCGGCGACTGGTGGACAGCGGGGTCGGCCTCGCGGAGGTGGCTTGGCGGCTACGTCGCAGTCCACGGAGCGTGAAGCAGATCCTGGAGCTGAGCACGCGCACCCGCACTGTCGCACACTCGCCGGTTTCCCTCGAGGCCCTCCGGCCGCTCGAACGGCGAATCCTCGCATGGCGGGCGGAGGGAGCCAGTTATGCGGAGATTGGGGCTCGCTTCCGGCGCAGCCCCGCCTTCATCCGCCGGGTCGAGGGAGTCGCCCGGGCAAAGATGCCCGACGCTGACTTCTGAGCCGGCATCGAGCGACCGGACTTCTTTTTGTGGCCGAGCGAGGGTCGAGTAGTCTGAGTCTCGCTACAGAACGACGTTTAGTAGTTGAGTCGATCACTCGACTGCGATACGGTGTCCGATAATCGGCAGGGCAGCGTGCGTCTTTGTGAAGAGACGGGTCCCCGCACCCCGCTGGGGTGAGATGCCGTCAATGCGGCGTCGGCTCACCGCGCGCCGGAAGGTTGATTGGGAACCTTGTGGAGCCTTGAAGCCAGTTTGAGCGCGGCGAGCGCGCGTATCCCCAACCAAGTGGGATCGAGTTCGTGACGACCGATTCCTGCCTGCGCGCAGTTGGGGTAGCGATGGTGATTGTTGTGCCAGCCCTCACCGAGGACGAGGATCGCGATCAGCCAGTTGTTGCGACAGGCGTCGGATGTGTCGAATCGTCTGATGCGCTTGGTAGTGCGCCACCCACCAAAGCGGCCCCCGTTGTGCGGCTGCCGCACCGAGCGTCGCACCAGCAAACTGCACTGCTCGAGGAACCTGAAAGGACCGGTGCGCAAGACAGCGGTGATAGAAAGCCGGGCAGATTCATGGGGTCGACGCAACACTCGGTGAGCCAGCATTGATTTACTACGGTCATCGTTCGGCCGATTTGAGGCGTCTGCAGCGTGGACCCATCAAATCAGAGGGAATCGAGCTTCTGGGTGATGCGAGACAATGCGCCGCTGCATTGTCGAGATTGGGAGTCGCGAGTCGCATGCAAGCCACGCTACGGCGTAACGCAAGGAGCGACGAGCATCATTACCACGCTTTGGTTGACGTCGCGGCGCTCGGCGATGCTGAGATCAATGTTTGTGATGACCGCGAAGACTGGACGTCAAGCTGGAGAGAGGACGGTCTTTTCGCTTTCGGTACTGCTGAGGGCGATGGAGCATTCAAGACGCGAGGTGTCTTGCAAGTGGGCGATGACATCGAGGGCGCTGTAACTGTCGCCGCCATCCAAAAGAGTTCGGATCTCGTTGATGCAGTCACCACTGGTGACGATGGGTGGTTCGTGGCGTCCATCGGAGCGAACTTGACCCCTTCCGGCGGTCGCCATGAGGCCATTGCACAAGCAGGTCACTCCGACGGTGTCCTCGACCTTGCCACCTTTTCGCACGTAGTCCTTTACCGGTTCCGCTGCGCAGCGGTAGCCCAACGAGCCGTCGGTCTTGGCGTACGCTTCGCGAAGGTAACCGAGATCGCACTTGCGCTCGCGCGATTCGTAGGTATCGGGATCAGAGATCGTCCCCGGGATCATGGCCACTTTGAAGGGGTAGCCGGTTGACGACGCTCGCAGCGAAGTCTTCACTTCAATCGGACCGGTTTTCACTTCCTCGATGATCTTTGCGCGCAATTCCGGGTCCATTCCCGATTCGTTGCAATACGCGAAAAGCGTCCCGACTTGTACACCGGCAGCGCCGCAATCCAATGCCTCACGGACGTGCTCACGAGTGGTCACGCCGCCACCGATCCAGTAGGGCTGCTCGAGATCATTGAGCACGCTGTAGTCGATTCGGTCTCGTTCGCCGTATTCGGGACTGCCATCTTCATCGACAGTGAATTTGCCGCGAGGTGGGGCGTTGTGGCCGCCCGCTGAAGGACGCTCAACGACAAAGCCATCAACGTGTCCGTTACTGCGTTTGGCCAAAGCGCTGGCCAGGACGTGTGACGAGACAATGCCCAAGAACTTCGGTCGGTGCAACTTAAAAGAAGGGAGATAGCGCGAGGGATCGAATCGAATCGACAATGACGATGCGCCTGGTTCGCCGCCCGCAATATCGAGCGGCATGTCGACGGCCTCTCCTTCGGCCAGTCGATCCAGCGTGCCCGGAATGTGCGTTGGTACACCTGCACCCATGACGATGTAATCAACTCCTGCGAGCATCGCGCCCATCAGGGTTGGCGCGGTCGGCATCTGCACCTTCGTGAGAAGATTCATTCCGACTGTGCCGTCGTGGCCCTCCTTCGCAAGAGCGACCTCGACGAACGCCGCGAGAACCAGCAGGTCTTGCGAGTGCCTGGTGTTGCGGTGGGTGAGCATGACGATGTTCTGGTACGAATGGGAGAGAGCTCGCTTGGTGCTGGCAAACTTGTTGACGATTTCGTCGACAATGGAGTGCACTGGAAAGCGATTGAGCACGGCTCGCAGTCGCTCGTCAACACCGTGATCTTGCAGACGGCGCACGAAGACACTGTCAATTGCGGTGCCGGATACGACGCCGAGTTGGCCGGCACTAGCGACAGCCCGGGCCAGGGGCCAGCCAGAAATGGCGATCCCCATTCCGCCTTGGATGAGCCACGGTGTTTTACGAAGACTAAGGGCGCTACTATAAATCACTCGGCGATCCGTTCACTACCATTTGGACGTACTTCTAAGTCTGGCGACACTCAAGTCTATGGGTGTGATCACTCCAGCGGTGTGGCGACGTGATGCAGTATTCGTGTGAGCCAACGCGTGGCATGACTGTCGGTCAAAACGTCGAGGACGCTCAGCCGTTGTCCCGCGAAGTCGTAGTTACGCGAGAAACGAACGCGGCATCGTCGCGCGCATGTCAATTAAGGAAGGGAATTCAGTTCAAAGGGCTCGCGAGATAACTATGCGAGCACAAGATGTTAAGGGCGGCGCAGGCCCGCCCTGACCTGAACATATCCGCCAAACTCCACGTAGTTAGCGTACGCAGGGACCACACTACGGGGCGGTTGCGTAGTTACCGCTGTAGCCCTTTCAGTTCACTATGCTAATCAATTTCGTCGCCTTGGCACCCAGGTGCGGAAGTGTTTGAGTGGCTACCGTCGCGTGCCCACCTTGGCCCGGCACCGTCGCGACTATGAGCGTGCGGACCGCGCAGTTCATCGATCAAGCAGCAGATTCGTACAAGCGGGTTCTTTCGCGACTGCTCACCGAGAGTTCCGCCGACCGACACCCCGAGACCACCGGGCGCGGCGCGGCGCTCTCCAGTGTGGCGGGCGACGTGGGTAATGGAGCGACTAGTCTCTTCACGGACACCGCCGGCGTGGGTGGCGCTCGGCAACGCATTGAAGCAGGCGGTGTCTTCGCGGGTGGCGGCAAGCTAGGGGCTTCGCTTGGGTTGTTCGCGTAAGTCCCCCGACCTGCAACATCGTGGCACTGATCCGCGTCGATTCCTCCGTGAAAGCGTGGAAACTCCTCTCGCCTTGCCTTGGAGGGAGATTCGATTGAGCGAATTCAGGAAGTGGATGCCGTCATCCCGACGTGGGCACCTGAGCAGGACACGATGTCACAAATGAGAAACCATCGCAACCTATGTCGCTGGGGTCGTTGAGGCTCTCCCATGTACGACCGATCAACTATCGGCACGGGTACCCAGCGGCAGCCACGGTAAGGGCCACGGGAGTCCCAGCCAGCGGACCCACGGGATACCCGGAAGACCCTGAAAACGAGGGTCTTTGGGACGACGGAACTACGGGGTCCGTCCGCTGAGTTTAGGACTGACGGGTTACTGTAGCAGTCCTGCCCAAGAAGACGATGAGAACTATGCCGACCGTCAAGTGCATGCAGAGCAGTGAGAATTTATTGGTACTGCTGATCCCATGACCGGAAAGGGGCATCGAAAGCGATAGGAGCAAGACGACCGCCGCCGTGATGGTCCAGACCCTGCGTGGCCGGTTGGCCGTACGTTCGAGGACTGCGAGCAGTCCCCACCCGAGAGCAGCAGCGATCAAGCTCGTGATAATCACGAATCCAAAGTTCAGGCTGGAAGGTACTTGCGTCGCACTGAATGCCGGAGTTCGCAGATGGACGCCTGCGCCGTAGCGTGCGATCAGCCACACCGAGAGAGCTGCAGCCACGGCAGCGGCGATGGCACCAAGGCGCTGGCGTTTGATACTTCGAGTCGTTGAAGTTTCAAGTAATGGTGCTGGTGACATGGGACTCCTTGTTGTTGGTTGATCATGAGGGTGCGCTGCTAACGGTTCTGTTCGGGGCCGTCGTCGGGAAGGCCCCAACTGATGACCTGGATGGGAGAGATGCGGATGATTGACCCGATGGACTGCCCGTCCGGCCCGACCGCATCATCAAGAACTTCGGCCTCGCCACGAATCATCACGCAGCGAGGTCGCCACGGTGGTAGGACGTCATCCACGACGAGGGCGACCTTTGGATTGTTCTGTGCGTTCCGGAACTTGGCGGTGTGTGCGAGGTCCCTTCCTCCAACGTCGATCGTGTCGAGTTCTCGGTTGTAGCTCCAACCCAGGGGGACGACGTGGGGCAGGCCAACCGAGTCGACTGTTGCGAGCCGCCCGAGCTTCCCTTCGGCGAGGTAGACGAGTTCAGCCTCGGAAAAGGCGCTCACGATAACTCCCCATTTCGAACTAACGACGACGAGGTGGACCGACGGTTCCGGGTCCTCCGAAGTCGAACTGCCGTTTCTTCCATGATTGATATCCATTCCCTAGATGATGGTTACCTAGAGAACGTTAGCAGGAGGATGGTAACCTTGTCAACTATCTGCTATGCTCGAACCGTGGCTAAAGGGACGAGGCCGGACGGACTTCAGGCGTGGATGGGGCTCTGCGAAGTCGTTGACAGGGTACGGGTCGCGCTCAATCGGGAACTTGACCATCGCGTTGGGCTGACGCTGGCTGAGAATCTTGTGCTCTGCCAGATTGCCATGGCCCCCGAGCAGCGACTGCGCATGGTGGACATTGCCAGGCTCCTCGCCATCGCGAAGAGTGCCGTGACCAAGACTGTCGACCGCCTAGAGGATCAGGGTTTTGTTGCTCGCGAACGGCACAGCGGAGACCGGCGCACGGTGTACGCCGCTCTGACCAAGGATGGTTCAAAGGTATTTGCTGCAGCTCAACCTGTATTCGAGGGAGCGGTCAATCGCCACTTCACGCACCTGCTCGACCCGAGCGAACTTCGGAACCTGCAACAGGTGGCGAAGAAACTTCTCACTCTCGCTCAGGATTCCGGGTAATTGCGCCGCCGACCTGTATCGGGTCAAGTCTGCCAGGCTGGACTCTCCCATCAGACGAGCTACTGATGGAGGTTGGCGTAAGCGTTCGCAATAGCTTGGTATCGCCATCGTCGAGACCTGCCCCCAGTCCCTCGACGAAGCCGTCGTGAGTGACAATGCATCACCGCTCGCACTCCTTGCATGTTGCACGTCAAAGAATCCGCCGATATAGATGGACATCGGAAGCTTCGCTGTCCAGCAGATGGAGCGTCGGCCACCGTCGCCTGCCCCCTTCGTGGTGAGTCAATGAAGGGGATGAAAGTCGTTCTACG
Organism: Acidimicrobiales bacterium; assembly: GCA_035532375.1. Lineage (GTDB taxonomy): Bacteria > Actinomycetota > Acidimicrobiia > Acidimicrobiales > RAAP-2 > RAAP-2. The sequence continues at coordinate 2,288 of DATKRC010000075.1, read as the reverse complement.
CTCTCGGGTAACGGTGCCCCCGAAGCACTTGGATCGAATCTGTCGTCAGTCGTTGGTCTCGTTTCCACCTTCGGCTGGAGCCAAATACCGCCAGGACATTCAGTATGGAACGCCGAAGTGGCACGAGATGTATGCGACGACGAGAAACACCATCGAAGGTTTCAATGGTTACGTCAAAGACGGTGCTCATGAGGCCCCGGCCGATCCGACCCGACGCAGACTCCGGGGCAGAGCTGCGCAGCACTTCCTCGCTGCGTTGTTGGTGATGGCGGCAAACATTCGCAAGATCCTCACCTTCACGGATGAACGGGGTAATACTCCCGAGCGAACGGCGCGTATGGCCCAGTGCCGTTTACGTCGGAAGCGCGAGTCGATAATCGACTACTTGCCGGTGCTTGCGCGACCTCCGGGACCCGAGATCCCTATAGCCTCGTGGATTCATCCACATCTTGACTTGACTCGACTCGCCCCGACCTCGGCCGTCACTGGCGGGCCGAGACATCTTGTTGTCTGAGGCGGATTCAATGAGCGCTGGTTATCGGCCGGCGGGCTTCTGACGTTCCCTCAATTGTCCATCGAACTTCGCCAGTCGGAGTTTCGCGACCAAATTGGAAGAGTTTCGCGAACTCCCCCGCTTGGTCGGGGAGATATTCGAAAGCTGGTGTACCCCACGGGCCAGTTCGCGTCAGCGGCGCCCCACTCTTTCGGAGGTTCTCCTCGTCGCCAGCATTGACTCACCACGTCCGGTCGGCTCGACTCCATGGCGATTTAGTGTACGACCGCCAACGCTGCCGACGGTGACGCAACCACTACCGCTTCTACGCGCCGGGAGTGGGGCCGGGGTGGCTGCGGCTCGGAACCTTAAGGCTTCACTGAAACTTGAAACGTGACGGTGACGGCGACCGAAGGTGATCGCCCTCGTGGCGTCGTCGTGACGATTGTGTCTAACATGACGACTCTATGAACATTGTCGTCACCAGTCTGAAGGGTGGAGTCGGGAAATCGACGACGTCGATCTACCTCGCCGTGGCGGCCGTTGAGCGGGGTTACGACCCCGTGACCCTCGTCGACGCCGATCCCCAGGCGTCGTCCGCCGAGTGGCTCGAGGCGCGGCCCTTGGCGGGCGTGACGGTCGTCGAGGCCCCGTCGGAGCGCACGGCTACGCGCGCCATGGGTCGCGTGGACGGCCTCGGAATCATCGACACGCCCCCGGGTAACGAGCGCATCACGCAGGCGACCGTCGTCGCGGCCGACGTCGTCGTCGTCCCGACGCGCGCGGGAGGTGTGGAGTACTCGCGCCTGCTCGCCACGATCGAACTGATCCCGGCGCGGATACCGCGAGGTGTCGTGATCTGCGCGGCGCGCCTGGGTACCAACGACCTCGAGGCGGCGATCGATTGGTGGAAGGGACAGAAGGTGGAGATCTGGGGAGTGATTCCCGAGCGCGTCGGCATTGCGACGGGACCCGAAGCGCGTCTCAGTCGCGAGGGACTCAAGGGGTACGACGCCGTGCTGCGCCGAGCGCTGCGCGGGTGGCACTAAGTTCCCGTGACCGTGACGGCCACCACGATGGACGAAATGTTGACGTTGGCCCTCGGGCGCTCTCACCGAATTTTGTCGGCGACCTGGTGCGTTTTCTACGTCTGATAGACCATCGCCACGTGACGCGATCGCTGAGAACTCGTTGGCGCTACGGCCCCGTGGGATCACGACACCTTCGACCTTCTACTTCGCGAGGCAAGGTACTGCGCCGCAATCACCCGGACCAACTTTGTTAGTACGTAGACCAAAGCACTGCGTCCGTTCTGCTCGTGAGTATTCACGGTGCCGGGGAGTCGACGCGCCAGCCCGACGCGATCGACGTGACCGCATCGTGTCTTTTCTCGGCGCAACGAAGCGATGAAGTAACGTTCACGCCACCCCACGAAGGTCACTACTCAGCCACTCTTGTCGCGGCCGTAAGATTTGAGGAACTGATCCCCGACACTGGTGCGAAGACCGGCGACCAGCGCACGAACTTGTGCAACGAGGGCCACGGCCCGACACTCGTCCATCTTCGTGGCGAATCATGACTGGGGGTTGCGAAATCGTTCGTACCTGGTGGACCTCTAGTCACCAGACCAGTGACGAGTGACGTCGACGAAGGGGGCCGTGCACGGCGGCCCGTCGGCCACCAGCATCTCGGGCCGGTCCCCGGGGTTCAACGAGACGCGAACCAGCGTGGCCGAGCGGGTGCCGTAGTCCGTGGTGTGCACGCACGACGCCAGTGTGGCGCGCGATCGCGCGGT